>JAVKFY010000070.1:0-75231 GCA_040223615.1 Alphaproteobacteria bacterium | reverse complement strand
TGTTCCTACAATCCGCGGGCGGCCGGCTGCGCAACCCCGACCAGCTCCGCCGGCCGCCCGCTACCGCCACGGCCCTGGAGCAGGCATCATGAAGCCCTGGACTCTCACTATCACTGAGGGACCAACGGGGAGCAGGTCAAGACGTTGTGCGCCGACTGGATTTCGCCGCGTGGCCCGGTGATCTCGGCGACCATCGCGGGGAACCTGCCGGCGAAGTTGCCATTGTCGTAATACGGTACCGCCGGGTGCCCCTTCAGAGTCTCCGGGAAGGTCGACAAGCCACGGCTGGCGAGATAGTCGCGAGCGATCTGCGGCGCCGTGGCCTCAGACAGGTGTTTCTCGATATTGGCGCGCCGACCGCCGGCACCATCGTCCTTGGGCGGCGCCTTGTAGGGCGTCACCGGGGCGTCGGCGCCGACGATCTGGTCGACTGCGGCAGCAGCGGTGGCGAAGTCCATGTTGCCGGCGCGCATCACCAGCGTCATGCCCAGGCCGGGGCCGCACTGGTTACAGAAGAACGACCCGGAGCCGTCCTTGTCGTCGAACCTGAACCGGTCCCGGCCGCCGCAGACCGGGCATGGGCCGTGGCGGTTGACGAGGTAGCGGGTTTCAATGCCGAGCTGCGGCAGGACTTCGCGCCATCGTCCTCGGGCGCGGTCGACGGTCTTCATCATTGTCATGCCGCGTCCTCCAGGCTGACGGCGAACCGAGCTATCCAATCACTGATAGCGGCAACCTGATTGCGCATGTCATCTGCTTCATGGTCCAGCACACCGCCGGAGATGGTTTCGGGCGTGTTCTGCTGACAGAAGGTGGCGAAGGTGCGGAGATGGCCGAGCGCTGTCGTGGCCTGCTGGAAACCATCCGGCGGTGTCCAGTCGCGGGCTTGGTCAGCCATGTCGGGTCGTGCCGGCGGCAGTATCGTGACGCCCGGCTCTGACTTTGGTTTTCCGATGTTGGCCGTAGGCTCTGGCGGCGGTGGGCTGCCTGTCTCGCCGGGCGTTGACTGGCGGCTGTTGTCCGCCAGTGCGGTAAGGGCGTCCCTCAATCCCAAAAGCGCGACCGGTTGCGCCTCGGCATCCTGTTCGATCTTTGCTCGCTCACGAGCAAGACGCATGTAGCCCTGTGCCGACCGGAGCGAGAAGGTGCAGTTTGCACCTATCCATTCCTCCCAATGCCCTTGCGGGATGCGGCCCTTGGCGAGGTTCAGCAGCACGCCGACCTCGATAGCCACGTTGACGGTAGTGCGCACGCCTTTGATCAGCCGGCCGTGTGCCTCGTTGATCTTCTCGGCGATGTCAGGAATGAACTCGGTGGGCAGTGTGCTCATGCGGCTTTCCTCGCCTTCTCGCGGCCCTTGGCGAAAGCGATGTCGCGGCTGCGCACGTAGCTGCGCACCACGTCGCCGGCCTGCTGTGGGATGGGGTCGGGCTTGATCGGCCAGGCGCCGAACTTGATCTTGTAGGTGTGGGCAGCCCAGCCGCGCTTTCGGCCCTTCTCGGCAGCGACGTAGAGCAGTTCCGCGTACCACTGGCGCCTACCGGCGGCGTCGATCTGGTCGGCTTTGACGGTGTGTTTCCGGTCGAGCAAGCCAAGCTCGCCGTCGATCACTTCCACGTCCTGCGCTCGCGGTCGTGGCTTCCAGCCACAGGATCGGCACGGATCGCCGGCCTTCCTGATGTGCGAACACTCAGGGCAACGGGCGAGACGGTCGCTGGGCGATCCCTCCGACCTGGCGCGTTGCGCGGGGTTGTCGGGGCGCTGGTCCGGCGCCAAGGTCCACTGAACTGGATCTTCTACGAAACCGTGCCGGAAGGTGCAGCCGGCGTGGTCCAGCACCAGCGCGTCGGCCTTGCCCTCGGCGGGCCGCAACACGCGGCCGACCATCTGCCGGTACAAACCCATGTGCTTGGTCGGCCGTGCAAGAACGACACAGGACACGTCCGGCTGGTCCCAGCCCTCGGTCAGCACCATGCAGTTGCAGACGACCTCGACTGCGCCGGTCGATAGGCGCTTCAGGATGTCGGCGCGCTCGTCCTCCGGCGTATTGCCGTCGATGTGTTCGGCCATCACGCCGGAGCGGCGGAACTCGTCGCGGATGCGAACGCTGTGCCCGACCGACGATGCGAATACGACGGTCTTTCGGCGCTCGGCCAGTTTGTGCCAATGCTCGATGATGTCGCCCGTGATCTTGGTCGTGTCCATGACCTTCGCGAGCTGATCGGCGATGTAGTCGCCCGCTCGGGACTTCACGTCGGACAGGTCCGGCATGGTCGGCGCGAAAACCCTGGTAGGCACAAGAAAGCCCGTGTCGATTAGCCCGGCGACCGATGGGCACTCCACGATGGCGTCGAAGTCGTCACCGAGGCCCCGGCCGTCGCCACGGCAAGGTGTCGCGGTCAGGCCGATGACCACGGCGTCGGGGTAGTCCTCAATGATCCGCCGATAGGTCCGGGCGGAGGCGCGATGCGCTTCGTCCACGACGATCAGCTTGGCGTCGGGCTTCTCGATGGCGGACCCGCGATAGGCGCGCGACCAAAGCGTTTGCACGCTGGCAACCTGCGTCGGCTGGTCGAGCCGGAGCGGCATTCCAGCCTTGATGATGCCGTGGTCGATGCCGGTGGCGTGGAGCTTCTGACTGGCCTGTTCGATCAGCTCGCGGCGGTGGGCGAGAAACAGGACGCCGTTGTCGCGTTCGTTGGCGGTGCGGATGATGTCGGAAGCGACGATGGTTTTACCGGCGCCGGTGGCCGCGACAATCAACACCCGGCACTTACCGGCGGCGATGACCTCACGCGCCTTTAGAATCACGTCGGATTGGTAGTCGCGGAGGATCGGCGCGCTCATGTCGCACGCTCCACCGCGAACATCTCGGCCGGCCAGTCGTCGCCGTTGTTCAGTCGAAGGAAGTCGGCAGGCAGTGCCGCGTATCGTTCCAGCAGTCGCGCCAGGTCCGTATCGCTGATGTCGTGCTCGCGCTGTAGGTCGAGCAGCAGTTCGCCGACAGGGCGCGGTCCAAGAACGTGTAGGCGCCGGATAGTGTGCCGGTAGCGCAGATCAGACATTGGCCGCCTCCGTAACGAAGCCGGCATGCAATGCGACGACGGACGCAACAGTTAGCGGCAGGCCGAATTTTCGGGCGATCCGACCGGCAGCTCTGGGCTGCCAGCGAAAGCAATTGTCGATGCTGCGAGCGTCGGGAAGGTTGCTAGTCGAGCGGCGATGCGCTATTTGCATTGGTGTTGTCCATGTGGCTGCCGCGCTCGAACGCGGTGGTTGAGAAATACCGAAGCCCTCGCCGTTGCAGACCGGCGGGGGCTTCGTCGTTGTGGGGAAGGCGCATCACGCGGCGTTCCGTTCGGAGCCGTCATCGCTTGTGCTGCGACGGAGGCGGTCGTCCGCCCAAGCTTTCAAATCGACGCGGCGGTAGCGAACGCAGCGGGCAGAGATGCGGACGAAGAGCGGCCCGCCGCCACGCTGGCGGTAGGCTTGCATTGCCCGTTCCCCGAGGCCGACGAAGGCGCCGGCTTGTCGCTCGTCAATCAGTGAATGCCAGAAGGCAGCATCGGCTTCGACCGGTGTCACGTCGGCGTCGGGGAGCTGTTCGGCAACGGTAGAGGTCAAGTCGGCATCCGTCGTTGTTGGCTCGGATGCCAAGAAGGTTCAGCGCGCTATCGCGATCCGCCAAATAGGTGCGATCCGATAAACCGGTGAGGAATTATCGGATTGAAACGAACCCTTGCGTGACAATGACTTAGGGCCGATGGCTGCAATTTCATTCGAAAATTCAGGTCGTCGAATTATCGGAGAACTTATCCTTCCATTCCTTTATCCGACGCTGAAACATAGTCCGCTCGGGGAGTCCGGGGGCATCGCTTTCCTGGGCAGCGCTCCGACGAATATCGTCTTCTAGATCAGTGTTGTCTCGATTGAGCACATACTCAACGCCTTGCACCTGACGCCACTTATCTAGACTGGTGTCAATGTAGCTGTAGCCTGCGTCATGCTCGCGAGGGCGACCTCTGCGGGCGCCCGATTCATCGTACTTCTTCGGTGGTAACAGCGCCGTCAACACCTCTTCGCGACTGCACGTAAGGTTCGTCCAGCAGGTAGTGCCGCGCCTCGGGCGGACGGTTCCACCCGAGCCTCCTTCAAACGTCGGCTCCCGAAGATCGTCCCATGCCGCTTTTGGAATTTCGATCTGCTCGCCACGACCATCGCGTAGGCCGTAAACTTTCAATCGGCCGTTTTGCACAGCCTCTAGAACTATCGGCCAAGGATCGTCAGGCGTGTCATCAGCCGTCGCGCCGTCGTCGTTCAAATCGGCCAGTTCATCCATCAGGTCGATTTGAAGCTCTGCCGCCGGGGTATCTGAGTTTTTCTTCTTCGGCTTTGGCACTGACGGCCAGCCAGCGCGGTCAGCCCTAACCCATAACTCAAGGCGTAGGAGCGGATTGGCTGCTTGGGCGATGGTGTCGTGAGCCGAATGGTCAACGATATTCCGGTCGTATGACCAAGCCCAGGCCAGCACTTGCAACATGGTCCATCGTTCTTGATCGAAGGGCGCGGTCATGTTCCGGGCGCCTCTGTCACCAGTCGCATCCGACCGGCGGCTGCTATGATCCGCTCGCCGTGCTGCTCGAATGCGGCCCGTGCCGGGTCTTGTCCCAGTACCGCGTAGCCGAGCGTCGTGCTGATGTGCTGGTGGCGCAGTGCGTCCTTGAGTAGGTTCAACTCGACGCCGCTCTGCGTCAGCCACGAGCCGACCGTTCGCCGGAGGTCGTGCAGACGTAGATCAACCATGCCGGTCGGCAACTCGATATTTCGCCGCTTCGCCTCAGCGAGATAGTCGGCGAGGGCCGGCTCCTTGTCCTTCTGCGATGTGGAGCGCACGCGCGAAACCACGCCAGATACTTCCGGGTCTGGATCGTCGGCCCAGGCCATAACGGTCGCGGCCTCGCGAACCCTTCGCCACGGCTTGGAGATATTCACCAGCGGGCGGCGCCTCCGGGTGCCCACGAAGATGTGTGGGTTGCCGTCCTCGCGAGGGATCGCCTGCAAGATCGCGATGGACGCAGAGCTCAGCGGTATGAACTGCTCCTGCCCAGCCTTTGTGTCGGGGAGCTTCATCCGGTTGGTGGTCGTGTCGATGTCGGTCCAGCGTCGCGGTAGTAGCTCGCTCTTGCGTGCGCCGGTCAGGAGGTACAGCCATAGACAGGCTCGGACATAGACGCTGCTCTCTCGGTCGATGGCCCTGGCCAGATAGGGCACTTCGGCCGCGCTGGCGAACCGGCGCCGCTTCTTCTCGCGAAATTTGGTGTTGCCGTCGGCCGGGTTCGGTGCGTCGTGGCGCAACGCGCCCGTGGTCTTGGCGAACTGAAACAGGACGTGGAGCAGGTCGAGGAAGCGATTTGCCTCGTAGGGCGTGCGGGCGCCGATCTCCCGGTGCAACGCGGCAACCTCGGCCTGCGCGATGCTGGCGACGCGGCGGTTCCTCCACCCCATCGGGACATGGCGCTTCAATCGGGCGTCGTCGGTCTTCCACGTCTTCTTGTGCGGCTTGGCGTGCTCGACAATGAAGGCGTCGGCAAGCTCTCCGAAGGTCTTTGCCGCGCGCGCCTTCTCCTTCTCGGCCAGCGGGTCGACGCCCAGGTCAACCTGCCGCAGCGCATCCACAGCCTTGTTGCGGGCCTCATCCAAGGTGCTGACACCAACACGGCCCAGCACCATGAGCCGCTTCCGGCCTTCGACACGGTATGAGAGGACAAATGCCTTCTTACCGGATGGGTACACGCGGACCCCGAAGCCGCCCAGGCCTGGGGTCGCGGTCTCCCATCGGAAATCACGAGCCGCCGCGCCGCCCTTCGTGGAGCCGCCCTCATACACAAAGCCGTCGATCAGCCGCTTGGTCAGCTTCACGTCCGCCTCCAAAAGTCACCACTAAGTCACCACTCGATAACGTAGTGTGCCGATGGCTTGTCGTAAACGGTTCACCTCAATCTCACAGAAAATCAGCGACTTACGGGGATGAAGGCTGGCTCACCGTAAACGGTGCGGATGCGAATCATTGAATGGCATTCAAGAGGTCGGCGGTTCGATTCCGCCTGGCTCCACCAGCCTCTGCTCGCACCGCGACAGAAGGCTGCCGCGCCGAAGCCCGATAGGGGGACGTTGGGCCGCTTGCCGCCAGCCACGGCTCGGCAAACCGGCTATCCGGACCGCCTGACGCCGCTTTAGCGGGACACGGCGAGGCCCTTCTCGGTGTCGACCGGCGCGGCGGTCCTCAGCGCGCCGCTTGGGCGTCGTCCGCGAGCCCGAAGACCAGATGCAGGCTGGTGCCGCCATCGCTGCTCCAGACCGCCTCGGCGCCGAGTTGTCCGGCCAGCCCCTCGATCAGCATCATCCCGGTGCCCCCCGACGGCTCCGCCGCCGACCCGCGCCCGTTATCGGCGAGCACCAGCGTCGCCAGGTGGTCCTCCACGCCGAGCTGTACCCTGATCTGGCCGCCAGCATCGTCGAATGCATATTTCATCGAGTTGGTGATGAACTCGTTGATGATCAGTCCGATCGGGATCGCCTTGTCGATGCTCACCACGTAGCGGTCGACGTGAGCGTCCAGGTCGACCCCGGCGAGACCGTCGCCGTGGAACTCGACCAGATTCTCCACCAGCTCCATCACGTAGTCCCTGAGCTCCAGGCGATTGGAGCTGCGGTGCGCGTAGAGCTTGTCGTGCAGCAGCCGCAGCGCGTCGATGCGTCGCTCGATCGTGGTCAGGTGATCTCGGGTCTCGTCCTGGATAGCCCGCCGCCGTTGCAGGCTCACCAGGCTGGTGATGATCGCCAGGTTGTTCTTGATCCGGTGCTGTAGCTCGATCAACAGTCGCGACTTCTCTTCGACAAGCGTCGACAGCCGGGCCTTGTCATGGCGCCGCTCGATCGCCGCGCCGATGATGTCGGCGTAGAGCTGCATGAACGCCACCTGGTCTTCGGAAAACGCGTCAGTGTGCGGACTGTCGGCCTCGATGACGCCGAACCAAGCGGCGTCGGAATCGCCGAAACTGGGGATCGGTACATTCAGAACGGAGCGCACCGACGCACCGCTCTCGATGGTGGCGCGATCGAAGCGATGGTCGGCGAGCACGTCGCCGGACACCGTGGGCGTTCCGGTCGCGATGGCATGTCCGGCCGAGGTCCCGCCCGGTTGCTTGACGATCATGTCCTCGGGTTGGAGCTCGTAGCCATGGCTCGCGACCACCACCAGCACGTGGCCCTGAAGCTCCAGGACCTTCGCCAGCCCCTGTCCGAGCCCTTCGGCAACCAGCCGACAACCCATCGCCAGTATGTCGACGAGTTCGCCGTCGGCCAGCGCGTACCTGGCGAATTCGGCGAGCATCTTCTGCTGTGCGAGCAGTGCGCGGTAGGTCGGACCCTCATCGTTGGTGCCGGTCGTCTTCGCTGACATACTCTGCTCCATTCGCCTCAAGCCCGGACGGCGATAATCAACAAGCGTCCGAACCAACAACGGCGGCCGGTTCTGGCCGAAGCATATCGGCACATCGGCAACTGGAATAGAGACTTACCTGCTGGGGCGATGCTCGCGGACCGTCAAGGAATTCTCGTTGTCGAAGACGGTTGCCTCAATCGAACTGGCCGCGGCGACCATGCCACCGCACGAAGGCGACGACTGAGGCGACGAGCGCCGTTTCCGCTAGTGTGGAACCAAACCGGGACGCTAGCCGACCGCGCGCACCGCCGCGCTGGTCGTATCCGACGCCGCCGGCGGGTTTTCCGCGCGACGGTCGTCGCCGATGAAGCTGCGGGTGCGACGGCGCCGGTCCGGACCGTAGTAGCGGCTGGCCTCGACGAAGGCACGTTCGCTATCGCGCAGCGCCGCAAGCGCCCGATAGATAACCTGCACTGAGAACGGCTTGGCCACGGTGTAGTCGGCGCCGGCATTGCGGGCCCGCTTCACGATGGCGGCACCGGCGACGTTGCTGGTCAGGATGATCGGACAGCACCGCGCCGGGTTGTCGCGCCGCCGGATACCACGGATGAAGCGCAGACTGTCGATCTCCTCGCCAGCCAGATCGACGAAGATCACGTCAGGGGTCCAGGTCTGCAGTTCTTTCCACGCCTCGATCGCGCTGGCGCAATTGCGCGTGGACTCGATACGCATGCACCCAAGAATGGAATTCAGCAGGCGCGTCCAGAACGGATTGCTGTCGACGATCAGGACAGCAAGGCCAGAGTAGTCGTAGCGGTCGGACATGGTTCGGCGGCCAGCGAATTCGAGAGAGCTCCGACGTTAGCGTCCATTGGTAAAGAATTGGCTGACACTGGCGGCCACGGCGCCGGCCCTTAGCCCCAGAAACTGGCGAAGGCCGGGTGCGTCAACGTCAACAGCACCGTCAGCAGCAGCGCGGTCGGCAGGTAAAGACGGATCGGCATGATGTCGAGTTTCCTGTTCTCGGGCGGTTCCGCCGGTAATCCGCAAGACCCGTGCCAGCGGATCGCGCCACGCCTAGTGGCGTTTTGTCTCGATTCGGCACGGTTGGCGCTGACCTGACGACCGACTTGTCTCAATACCGCCGCGCGGCGGTACGCCTGCACCGAACACACCGGGGCCGGATTCTGCTATGCTGGTGGCAGCAGCGAGCGGAGCCAGCCATGCCGAACTTCGAAGCCAAGGGCGTTATCCCGGCCACCTTGATGGCCTTCCACGACGATCTCTACATCGACGAGGCCGCCGCGTGTGCCCACCTGCGCGAGGTCTGCGCAACGCCGGGCCTGTCGGCCGTCACCGTCAATGGCCACGCCTCCGAGGTCCATGCCTGCACCTTCGACGAGCAGCAGCGTATCCTGGCGCTGTCCGTGGCCGAGGTCGGCGACCGCCTGCCGGTGGTGAACGGCGTCTATGCCGACGGCAGCCTGGAGGCCGCGCGCATCGCCGCGATGAGCCAGCAGGAAGGCGCCCGGGCCTTGCTGGTGTTCCCGCCGCAGAGCATGTCGATGGGCGGCCAGTTGCGCCCGGAGATGGCGCTGCTGCATTTCCGCACCATCGCCGAGGCCACCGACCTGCCGATCATCGTGTTCCAGTATCCCGCCGCCGGTCCGAACAGCTATCCGCTCGACACGCTGTTGGCGATGATCGACGAGATCCCGCAGATCGTCGCGATCAAGGACTGGTCGAACGACGCCATGCTGCACGAGCGTCACATCCGCACGTTGCAGAACCTGCCGCGGCCGGTGAACGTGCTGACCACGCATTCAAGCTGGCTGATGAGCTCGCTGGTGATGGGGGCGGCCGGCCTGCTGTCCGGCGCCGGTTCGGTGATCGCGCCGATGCAGGTCGAGCTGTTCCAGGCGGTGCAGGCCGGCGACCTGCCGCGCGCGCAGGCCATCAACGACCGCATCTATCCGATGGCGCAGGCATTCTACCGTCCGGCCTTCCTCGACATGCACAACCGCATGAAGACCTGCCTGAACCTGCTCGGCAAGATGCCGAACCGGGTGGTGCGGCCGCCGCTGGCGCCGCTGCCGCAGGTCGAGGTCGACAGCCTGGCCCGGGCGATGGCCGAAGCCGGCATCGAAGCGGAGAGAGCCGCCGCCTGACCCGGCCGTGGGCGGCGCGCTCACCGGCTTCGTCGACGGCTACTGCGAGCGCACTGCGCCAGGCCTGCTCGACGAGCCGCTGAACGCCGCGACCAACCTGGCCTTCATGCTCGCCGCTATCGTGCTCTGGCGGCTGGCCGCGCGCAGCGGCAACCAGGGCGACCGGCTGGTCGTCCTGCCGATCCTGCTGCTCTTCCTGACCGGGGTCGGCAGCCTCGCCTTCCACATGCTGGCGAACCGGCTCAGCGGCGCGCTCGACATCCTGGCGCTATCGGCCTGCCTGCTGCTGACGATCTACGCCGCCGCGCGCCGCGGCCTCGGCCTGGGGCCCGGGCTGGCGCTGGCCTGGCCGCTCGCGATGCTCGTCTGCGCCGGCGTGGCCGGCTGGCTCGTGCCGTTGCCCGGCTCGGGCTATCTCGGCGCCTTCGTCGTCGGACTGGCGATGGCCGTCGCGCTGTTGTGGCACCAGCGCCCGGGCGCCTTCTGGGTAACCGGCGCCACCGTCGTGTTCATTCCGGCCTACATCATGCGCGCCTTCGACTTGCCATTCTGCCAGTCGATGCCCAGCGGTACCCACTTCGGCTGGCACCTGCTGAGCGCGCTGGTGCTGTACCTGGCGATCCATCCCCTGGCGGTCAGGTCGCACACGCTCAGGCGGTGAGCGCCGGAAAATCCGCGTACCACTGGCCGTGATCGCCCGACCAGTTGCCCATGCCGGGTTTGGTCAGGCAACCGCGCGGGGCGATGAAGCTGTCGATGCGGCGTACCGGCTGTTCCTGCCAGCCGATGTTGAACGCTGCCAGCTTGGGAAAGAACTGCAACCGCGAGTACGGCAAGTGGTCGTGGATCCACCAGGCCAGGCCGCGCCAGTCGGCGCCATCGTCATAGCGGTCGGCGAACCACGGGATCACCAGACAGCACATGGCGCCGAGCCGGCCGTCGTCGTCGCGGCCCCAGGTATGGCGGCCGCGCGCCCGGGCGTTGCGGGCGCAGTTCAGGTTGTGCCGGTTGCCGAAGCCGTTCACCGCCGCGTTGCGGTAGGCGCCGCGGATCGACAGCCGCCCGAAGGCCGCCTGCAACGGTTCCAGCAGTTCCTGGCACAGCCGCTGGCCGGCGGCGATCGCCGCGTCCGGTTCGTCGGGGATGTTCGGAATGCCGTACAGGTCGGCGATCTCCGAATGCAGAAAATCGCGGAAGTAGAAGCTGGCCGACAGCCGCACCCGCCCCAGCGTTTCAAGCCCCCGCATGCTTCTCGGTGATCGCATGGCGTACCGCGCTCCCATTCTCCGCCGCGCGAGTTTCGGACGCGGTATCGCTGGTAGGCAACCGGCATTGCCGGACGCCGCCGCCACGGCACCGGCCCGGCTTTAACCGAAACTTGATCGGTCGCACGGCAACATCATGCTTCACCAACTTGGTCCAGTGAGTAATCTCGTATGTCCGCGCCGCCTCTGCCCAGCAACGAGAGCGCCAGGCTCGCGTGCCTGCGGGACTATCGTGTTCTCGACACCGCGCCGGAAGAAGCGTTCGACCGCGTCACCCGGCTCGCCGCCGGTATTCTCGGCGTGCCGATCAGCCTCGTGTCGCTCGTCGACGCCGACCGGCAGTGGTTCAAGTCGCGCGTCGGCCTCGACGCAACCGAAACGCCACGCGATTTCGCCTTCTGCGCGCACGCGATCTGTGATCACGAGGTCATGGAGGTGCCCGACGCACGCCGTGACGACCGCTTCTGCGACAATCCGCTGGTCACCGGCGCGCCGCATATCCGCTTCTACGCCGGCGCGCCGCTGGAAACCGCCGATGGCCATCGTCTCGGCACCCTGTGCGCGATCGACACCGAGCCACGGCAGCTCGACAGCGACCAGAAGCAGCAACTCCACGATCTCGCCTCCATCGTCATCGACGAGCTCGAATTGCGGCATCTAGCGGAGCGATCGAGACAGGCTGAGGCACGGCTGACGGATGCGGTGGAGGCGCTGGACGACGGTTTCGTGCTGTACGACGCCGAAGACCGCCTGACGATCTGCAACGCACGGTATCGCGAGATTTACGCCGAGAGCGCCGACATCATGCGCGAAGGCGCGACTTTTGCCGAAATGCTGCCCATCGGCGTCTATCGCGGCCAGTATCCGGAAGCGATCGGCCGGGAAGAGGAATGGATCGCCAACCGCCTGCACGCCCATTTCAACCCCGGCGAACCCTTCGTACAGGAACTCCCGGGCAACCGGTGGATGCGGATCGTCGAGCGCCGAACCCGCGATGGCGGTCTGGTCGGGTTTCGCGTCGACGTCACCGAACTGAAACGAGCACAACAGAAGCTCGCCGAACTGGCCTGGACCGACGAGCTAACCGGCCTGCTGAACCGGCGCCGCTTTCTTGAGCTGGCAGGCTCCGAGTGTCGTCGGATGGCACGCGAAGGTACCCGCGTCGCCGTGCTGGCAATTGACATCGACCATTTCAAGCAGGTCAACGACCGACACGGCCACGCGGGCGGTGACGCGGTTTTGCAGGATCTTGCGGCGACCTGGCGCGAAGTCCTGCGCGAGCACGACCTGATCGGCCGGCTCGGTGGCGAAGAGTTCGCCGTCCTCATGCCCCTGACGCGCGAGGATATGATCGACAACATCGCAAACCGCCTTCGGGTCGCCACATCAGCCACGATGGTCATCCACGAAGGCGAGCGCATCCGGGCCACGGCGAGCATCGGCTATGCCCATGCCAACCCGGCGATCGCCGACATCGACGCCCTCCTGGCGCAGGCGGACGCGGCGCTTTACGAGGCCAAGCGGGGCGGCCGCGACCGCTGCGTCGCCGCCGCCGCCTGAACCGCCGGTGGCCGGCACCCGCGCGCTCGGCGTAGATTGGCCGGCATGACCACCGATCGCCCGACGCCGACCAAATCACCCAAGCAGATCCAGCGCGCGGAGCGCGAGGAACGGCTGGCCAAGGCGCTACGCGACAACCTGCGCCGCCGGCGCCAGCAACGCCACGAGCGCGAGCAGCCGGACGACGGCGAGCGGAATTCCGGCTGAATCGCCTTGGTTTGGCCAAATTGCCGAGTTTGCTTGCCGGGGGCGATGCGGTAATAAGGCCGCAGCCGGGGGCAAGCGCGGTGGCCCGCCATCCGCCGCGCACGATTTGTCGAGCAGAACGGACCACATGGACAGGATCAGAATCCGCGGCGGCCGGCCGTTGTCTGGCGAAATTCGCATCGCCGGCGCCAAGAACGCGGCGCTGCCGCTGATGGCCGCCTGCCTGCTGACCGACGAGCCGCTGAACCTGCGCAACGTGCCGCACCTGGTCGACATCGTCACCATGACGCAACTCCTGGCGCAGCACGGCGCCGCCGCGTCGACGAACGGCCTGGCCGCCAACGGCCTGGCCGCGAACGGCGGTCTCCAGGACCACACGCTGACGCTGCACGCCCGCGACATCACCTCGACCACGGCGCCCTATGACATCGTGCGCAAGATGCGCGCCTCGGTGCTGGTGCTGGGGCCGCTGCTGGCGCGCGCCGGCAAGGCCACGGTGTCGCTGCCCGGCGGTTGCGCCATCGGCACCCGCCCGGTCGACCTGCACATCAAGGGTCTGCAGCAACTCGGCGCCGAGATCGAGTTGACCGACGGCTACATCCACGCCGCCGCGCCGAACGGCCTGACCGGCGCCACGATCCGCTTTCCCAAGGTCTCGGTCGGTGCCACGGAGAACCTGCTGATGGCCGCCAGTCTGGCCCGCGGCGAGACCGTGTTGGAGAACGTCGCGCGCGAGCCGGAGATCACCGACCTGGCGATCTGCCTGTCGGCGATGGGCGCGCATATCGACGGCGTCGGCTCCGACACGCTGGTGATTCAGGGCCAGGACCGGCTGCACGGCGCCGAGCATTCGGTGCTGCCGGACCGGATCGAGACCGCGACCTACGCCATCGCCGGCGCCGTCTGCGGCGGCGACCTGACCTTGACCGGCGCCCGCATGGAACTGATCGAGGCCACCGTCGGCGCGCTCGACGAAGCCGGCATCTCGGTCGACGAGACCGAGACCGGCCTACGGGTGCGGCGCAACGGCCCGCGCGCCAGGGGCATCGACGTCACCACCCAGCCCTACCCCGGCTTCCCGACCGACGCGCAAGCGCAGATGATGGCGCTGATGTGCGTCGCCGAGGGCGCCTCGATGATGACCGAGACGATCTTCGAGAACCGCTACATGCACGTGCCCGAGCTGGCCCGCATGGGCGCCGACATCGCGGTCAAGGGTTCGGTGGCGATGGTGCGCGGCGTGGCGCAGCTTTCCGGCGCGCCGGTGATGGCGACCGATCTGCGCGCCTCAGTGTCGCTGGTCCTGGCCGGCCTGGCGGCGGAGGGCGAGACCACGATCAGCCGTGTCTATCACCTCGACCGCGGCTACGAGCGGCTGGAAGAGAAGCTGTCGGCCTGCGGCGCCGATATCGAGCGGCTGAGCAGTTAGGCGGGAGCATCATGGCCCAGGCGCAACCGCTCCGGCTGCTGGCGCAGGACGAGGACGACCTCAAGGTGGTCTCCGCCTGCCTGCAGGACGCGCTGACCAGCGTCGGCGAGATCAGCTACGAGCCGCGCCGGCGCCGCTTCGCCGTGCTGGCGCACCGCTTTCGCTGGGAGGCGTCGGGCGATGCGCGCACCGGCGGCGAACGGGTGCGTGCCGCGCTGCATTTCGACTTCGTCGACCGCGTGCGCAGTCGCGGCATCGCGCGCGACGACACGCGCGGCCTGCTGCCGCTGCTGGCGGTGACCGCGACACCGCGCGACGACGGCGTCACCATCTCGCTGCAATTCGGTGGCGGCGGCGTGATCGACCTCGACGCCGAGTGCGTCGATTGCCAATTGAATGATCTGGGCGCCCCATGGCGCACCGAACGGCGACCGGACCATGACCTCGATTCCTCGACTTGATTCGCGCCGGCCGGCGAGCGACGGCCTGGTGGTGGCGCTGCCGAAGGGCCGCATCCTGGACGAGGTGCAGCCCGTGCTGGCCAGCGTCGGCATCCACCCCGAGCCCGCCTTCGACGACCCCGACGCCCGGCAACTCCGCTTCGCCACCAACCTGCCGCAGGTCTCGATCATTCGTGTGCGCAGCTTCGACGTCGCCACCTTCGTCGCCTTCGGCGCCGCCCAGGTCGGCATCTGCGGCAACGACGTGCTGCAGGAGTTCGATTATCCGGAGATCTACGCGCCGATCGATCTCGGCGTCGCCCGCTGTCACCTCGCGGTCGCCGAGCCCGAGGCGCTGTCCAAGGCCGACGACCCGACGCAATGGAGCCATATCCGCGTCGCCACGAAGTACCCCTCGATCACCCGGCGCCACTTCGCCGCGCGCGGCGTGCAGGCCGAATGCATCAAGCTGAACGGCGCCATGGAGCTGGCGCCCGGCCTCGGGCTGTGCCGGCGTATCGTCGATCTGGTCAGCTCGGGCGCGACGCTGAAGGCCAATGGCCTGGTCGAGGTCGAGCGCATCCTCGAGGTCTCGGCCCGGCTGATCGTCAACCGCGCCGCCGCCAAGACCCGGCCGGCGGAGATCAACGGCTGGGTCGAACGCTTCCGGGAGGCGCTCGATGGCCAGGCGGCTTGATAACCGCCGCGGCGGTTTCGATGCCCGCTTTCTGCGCCTGGCCAGCGAGAAGCGCGAGACCGCCGTCGACGTCGATACCGTGGTCGCCGGCATCATCAAGTCGGTGCGCGACGACGGCGACGCGGCCGTCATCCAGTTCACCCAGACCTTCGACCGCCATGGCCTGAGCGCGCGCCGCCTGCGCGTGCCGGCGGCCGAGATCGCCGCCGCCGCCGATCAGGTCGACGCCGAGGTGATCGCGGCGCTGCGCTTCGCCGCGGAACGGATCGAGAGCTATCACCGTCGCCAGCGCCCGACCAACGATCACTATATCGACCAGGCCGGGGTCGAGCTCGGGCACCGCTGGACCGCGATCGACGCGGTCGGCCTATACGTACCGGGCGGCCTGGCGGCCTATCCCTCGTCGGTGCTGATGAACGCGATCCCGGCCAAGGTGGCGGGCGTGCGCCGGCTGGCGATGGTCACGCCGACGCCCGACGGCAAGCCGAACCCGCTGATCCTGGCCGCCGCGCACATCGCCGGCGTGTCCGAGGTGTATCGGATCGGCGGCGCCCAGGCGATCGCCGCGCTGGCCTACGGCACCGAGACGATCCGCGCCGTCGACAAGATCGTCGGCCCCGGCAACGCCTATGTCGCCGCCGCCAAGCGCCGGGTCTTCGGCCAGGTCGGTATCGACATGATCGCCGGCCCGTCGGAAATCCTGGTGGTCGCGGACGCCGCCAACAACCCCGATCTGATTGCCGTCGACCTGCTGTCGCAAGCCGAACACGACGAGGCCGCGCAGGCCATCCTGATCACCGACGACGAACGTTTCGCCGACGCCGTCGAGGCCGCCGTGGAACGCCAGCTCCAGGAACTGGCGCGCACCGACATCGCCACGGTGAGCTGGGCCCAGCACGGCGCCATCATCGTCGTCGGCGATCTGCTGGCCGACGCGCCACCTCTGGTCGACAAGCTGGCCCCGGAACATCTCGAACTCGCCGTCGACGACCCCGACACGCTGGCCAGCAAAGTGCATCACGCCGGCGCCATCTTCCTCGGCCGCCACACGCCGGAAGTGATCGGCGACTATGTCGCCGGCACCAACCACGTGCTGCCGACGGCGCGCAGCGCGCGTTTCGCGTCGGGCCTGTCGGTGCTCGACTTCATGAAGCGCACCTCGTTGGTGCGCTGCGACCCGAACGCGCTGTCGGAAATCGGCCCGGCGGCGGTCACGCTGGCCACCGCCGAGGGCCTGCCGGCGCACGCCGCCGCGGTGGCGCGCCGGATCAACCGCCGGGACTGACGTCCTTGTGAGCGAGGCGCACCGCATCGCCCACCT
This sequence comes from Alphaproteobacteria bacterium, assembly GCA_040223615.1. Classification (GTDB taxonomy): domain Bacteria; phylum Pseudomonadota; class Alphaproteobacteria; genus JAVKFY01. The sequence goes on along the minus strand of JAVKFY010000070.1, from coordinate 58,700 downwards.
CACGCTCGACGAGCGCACGGTGATCCGCCGTTCCGCCGACATCGAGCACGAGCGCCGCGTCGCCATCTTCGACCTGCTCGAGGAAAACCACTTCCACCTGGTCGACGGCCCGGACGGCCCCTACAACCTGCATCTGTCGATGGTCGAATCGCGGCTGATGTTCGACATCCGCAACGCCGAGGACGGCGCCATCGAGCAGGTGCCGCTGCCGCTGTCGCCGTTCCGCCGCGTGATCCGCGACTATTTTCTGATCTGCGAAAGTTACTACCAGGCCATCAAGAGCGCCGCGCCGTCGCAGATCGAGGCCATCGACATGGGCCGCCGCGGCCTGCACAACGAGGGCTCCGATCTGCTGCGCGAGCGACTGGCGGCGCGTGTCGAGGTCGACACCGACACCGCGCGCCGGCTGTTCACGCTGATCTGCGTCCTGCAGATCCGGGGCTAGTCGCGATGGCGTCGAGCGCGGTGCTGTTCGCCTGCAACCACAACGCCGTGCGTTCGGCCATGGCAGAATCGATCGCGAAGCATCTCTATGGCCATGCGCTCTACATCGACAGCGTCGGCGTGCAGCCCGGCGAGCTCGACCCCTTCGCGGTCGCCGCGATGGAGGAGATCGGCATCGACTTGTCCAGCCACACGCCGAAGAGCTTCGACGACCTGGAGGACAGCAGCTACGACCTGATCGTGTCGCTGACCCCGGAGGCGCAGCACCGCGCGGTGGAGATGACCCGCACCATGGCCTGCGACGTCGAGTACTGGGCGACCTTCGATCCGACCATCGTGGAGGGCAACCGCGAGACCCGATTGGCCGCCTACCGCCAGACCCGCGACGCCCTGTTCCGGAAGATCAAGGAACGGTTCGATCGCGGCGGCCCGCCGCAGGTGTAACATCGCCGCCATGGTATCGCTAGTGCTCGCCTCCGCCTCGCCGCGCCGTCTCGACCTGCTGCGCCAGGTCGGGGCCGAGCCGGACGTGATCGCCCCCGCCGACATCGACGAGAATCCACGCCAGAACGAGCTGCCGCCGGCCCTGGCCAAGCGGCTGGCGGCGGCGAAGCTCGACGCGGTGGCTGCGGCGCATCCCGACGCCTACGTGCTTGCTGCCGACACCGTGGTCGCCTGCGGCCGCCGCATCCTGCCCAAGCCGGACGCGGAGGCCGAGGCGCGCGCCTGCCTGAAGCTGCTGTCCGGGCGCCGCCATCGCGTGCTGAGCGGTCTGGCGGTCCGCGCGCCGGACGGCACCACGCGCCACCGGCTGGTGACCACGGCGGTCACCTTCAAGCGCCTGGATGCCCTGGAAATCGACTGGTACATCGCCAGCGAGGAATGGCGCGGCAAGGCCGGCGGCTATGCCATCCAGGGCCGCGCCGCCATCTTCGTCAGCGCGTTGCAGGGAAGCTACTCCAACGTCGTCGGCCTACCGTTGCACGAGAGCGCCGCCCTGCTGCGCGGCCTCGGCTACCCGCTGGTGACGCGATGATCGACCGGTTGCTGGTCAGCGTTGCCCCGGACCAGACCCGCATCGCGCTGATGGACGGCGCGCGGCTGGCCGAGTTGCACGTCGACATGCCCCATGACGGCCTGGCGCCGGGCGACATCCTGCTCGGCACCGTCGAGGCCGCCTTCAACGACGAATGGTTCGTGCGCATCGGCAAGGGCGAGCCGGGCCTGGTCGGCGCGCGGCACGCCCTGGCCCGACAGCCCGACGGCAGCCTGAAGCGCGCGCACATCGAAGGACCAGGCCAGGTGCTGCTGGTCCAGGTCGCCCGCACCGATCCGGTGAAGGGCCCGCGCCTGAACGTCCAGGTCCGCCTCACCGGCCGCTACCTGGAGCTGGAACCGCTGCAGCGCGGCGTCGTCGGCCTCGATGACGCGCCGGATGAGCTGCGCCCCTGGCTGCGCCACCATCGCGGGCCGCCGGGCCTCGCGGTGCGACCGGCCGTCGCCAGGGCCAGCATCGACGACCTGGAACACGACCGGGCGGAGCTCGTCACGCGCTGGGATCAGCTCGCCGCCGCCGCCCGCGACGCCCGGCCGCCGGCACGGCTGCTGCGCGGACCGACGGCATTGGCGGCGGCACTGCGCGACCATCCGCTCGTCGAGGTGATCTGCGACGACGGCGCGACTGTCGCCGCCCTGCGTCGTGCCGGCGCCAGCGTGACCCCGCATCGCGCGCCCGAACCGCTGTTCGCCGACATCGATCCGCAGATCGAGCAGGCCCTGGGCAGTCGCGTCGACCTGCCCGGCGGCGGCTGGATCAGCATCGAGCCCACCACCGCGCTGACCGCCATCGACGTGAACAGCGGCGACGACGACCCCGTCCACTGCAACCAGGCCGCCGCCGAGGCCATCGCGCACCAGCTCCGTCTGCGCGACATCGGCGGCCTGGTGGTCATCGATTTCATTCGCGGCACCGCCGTCCAGCGCCGCCGGCTGATGCAGGCGCTGCGCCGGGCACTAGCCGACGATCCCGCCGACGTGCGCGTCGAGGATCCCACGAAACTGGGGCTGGTCGAGCTCAGCCGCGCCCGCCAGCGTGCGCCGCTGGCCAGCCACTTCCGCGAACCCTGCCCGGTCTGCGCCGGCGACGGCGCGGTCGAGACCGTCGCCGCGGCCGTCGCCGACATCCGCCGCCAGGCCGCCCGCGCCCGCCCCGGCGCCACGGTTCAAGCCGCACCGGCGGTGGCGGCGGCGTTGCGCCTGGCGGCACCCGACCTGGCCGTCGCCGAGGCACCGCAACTGGGCCCGCGCGGCTGGCGCCTCGACGCCGATTGAGCGGCCGCGAGCGCTTGCGAAGTGGTTGATGGCGCTATACATCTGGGGCCGGACACGATTCCCGCGGAGGATTCGGCGCGGTCATGTATGCCCTTTTCTGGCTGATCAACGCGGTCATCAACCTTTACATCTGGGTCGTGATCGCCCAGGTGGTGCTGAGCTGGCTGGTGGTGTTCAACGTGGTGAACACCCGCAATCGCGTGGTCTACATGATCGGCGACGTGCTGCATCGGCTGACCGAGCCGGTGCTGGGCCCGATCCGGCGCATCCTGCCCAACCTGGGCGGCATCGACATCTCGCCGGTGATCCTGATCTTCATCCTGATCTTCATCCAGAACCTGCTGCGCTATGACATCGGCCCAGCGCTCTCCGGCTACTGAGGCGACACTCTTCAGCCTTTCCCGGGACAAGGTGCGGGTGGCGGTGCGGCTGCGGCCGGGCGCCGCGCGCGATGCGGTGGAAGGCTGGGTCAGCGACGTCGCCGGTCAGGTCCGGCTCGCCGCGCGGGTCCGCGCGATACCTGACAAGGGCCAGGCCAACGCCGCGCTGGTGAAACTTTTGGCGAAAACCTGGCGCGTGCCGGCCGGATCGGTCGCCGTGGCCGGCGGCGCCACCAGCCGCAACAAGCTGATCGAGATCGACGGCGGCGCCGACCTGCTGGCGCGCCTGCGAGCCTGGGGAGACAGCCAATGAGCGCATCCATCATCGACGGGCGGGCAATCTCCGCCGACGTGCGCGCCCTGGTCGGCCGGCAGGCCGCCGACCTGAAGGCCAGGCACGGCCTGGTTCCGGGCCTGACCGTGGTGCTGGTCGGCGAGGATCCGGCCAGCCAGGTCTACGTCCGCAACAAGGGCAAGGCCGCGACCGAGGCGGGCATCGCGTCGAACGAAATCCGATTGCCCGCCACCGTCAGCCAGGCCGAGGTCGAGGACACCGTCGCCAAGCTCAACGCCGACCCGGCGGTCCATGGCATCCTGGTGCAACTGCCGCTGCCCGACGGGCTGGACGAGGCGCCGGTGATCGCCGCCATCGACCCGGACAAGGACGTCGACGGCCTGCACGTGGTCAACGCCGGGCGCCTGGTCGCCGGCTTGCCCGGCCTGGTGCCATGCACCCCGCGCGGCACCCTGATCCTGATCGACCGGGCGATGGCCGGTAAATCGGTCGAGGGCCTGCACGCGGTGGTGATCGGCCGCTCGCTGCTGTTCGGCAAGCCGATGGCGCAACTGCTGCTGTCGAAGAACTGTACCGTGACCATGGCGCACAGCCGCACCCGCGACCTGCCGGCGGTGGCCCGGATGGCCGACCTGCTGGTGGTCGCGGTCGGCCGACAGCAGATGGTCAAGGACGACTGGGTCAAGCCCGGCGCCGTCGTCATCGACGTCGGTATCAACCGGATCCCCAAGGACGACGGCAAGACCCGGCTGGTCGGCGACGTGGATTTCGACGCGGTCAAGGAGGTCGCCGGCGCGATCACACCGGTCCCAGGCGGCGTCGGCCCGATGACCATCGCCTGCCTGCTGCAGAACACCATCACCGCCGCCTGCCACCAGGCCGGCGTGGAGGAGCCGGCGGGCTGACATGCCGACGCTGGTCGGCCTGTACGACTCACCCTTCGAGCGCCGGGTGATGTCGGTGTTCGCCGACTTCGATGACATGCTCAGCGCCAATCCGCTGGGCAAGGTGCCGAGTCTGCTGCTCGACGGCGGCGAGGCGCTCTAAGCCGCCAGCCCCTTCGCCATCACGCTGGCCAGGCGCTGGGCGAACGCCGCCGGGTCGGGGACCGGGTCGCCTTCGATGATGCGGGCCTGGTCGAGCAGCAGGTGGGCGGCGTCGGCCAGGGCGTCGCTGGCGCCTGGCTGCGTGGCGCGCTCGACCAGCGTCTTGATCAGCGCGTGGCGCGGGTTGATCTCCAGGATCCGGCTCGACGCCTGGTCGATCTGGCCGTGCGCCTTCAGCATGCGCTCCAGGCGCATGTCCATGTCGCCGTCGTCGGCGACCAGGCAGACGGCGCTGTCGGTCAGGCGGTCCGACTCGCGCACGTCCTTCACCGCGCCTTCCAGGTTCTGCTTCAGCACCGCGATCAGCGTGGCGAGGTCGGCCGGGCGCGCGTCGTCGTCGCCCGCCTCGTCGCCCTCGACCTTGCCCAGGCTGGAGAGGTCGGCGGCGCCGCGCGTGACCGAGCGGAGCGGCTTGCCCTCGAAGTCCGGCACGGTCGCCTGCCAGAAGTCGTCGACCGGATCGGTCAGCAGCAGCACCTCCACCCCGCGCGCCTTGAAACCCTCCAACTGCGGGCTCTTGCGCAGGGTGGCGAGGTTGTCGCCGCTGATCGTGTAGATCGCCGCCTGGCCGTCCTTCATGCGCCCGACATAGTCGGCCATGCTGACCAGTTCGTCGCCCCCCTCGCCTTGATGGGTCGAATGGAAACGGGCCAGCGCCAGCAGTTCGTCGCGGCGCTCGGCGTCCTCGTACAGACCCTCTTTCAGGACCGGCCCGAACGTCTTCCAGAAGGTGGCGTAGCCCTCCGCGTCCTTGTCAGCCTTCTTCTTCAGCTCGGTCAGCACACGCTTGGCGATGGCCTGGCGCAGGTGCGCCACCATCGGCGTCGACTGCAGCATCTCGCGGGAGATGTTGAGCGGCAGGTCCTCGCAGTCGACCACGCCGCGCAGGAAGCGCAGGTAGGGCGGCACCAGCCCATCGCAGTCGTCGGTGATGAACACCCGCTTCACGTAAAGCTTCACGCGGTGCTGGCGCGCCGGATCGAACAGGTCCATCGGCCGCTGCGTCGGCACGTAGAGCAGCACCGAGTATTCGACCTTGCCTTCCGCGCGGTAGTGCAACGTCAGCCACGGCTCATCGGCGGCGTGGCCGACGTGGTGGTAGAACTCGGTGTACTGCTCCTCGCTGACCTCCGACTTCGGCCGGGTCCAGATCGCGGAAGCCTCGTTGACCCGCTTCGGCCCCTCGCCGGTGTCGAGCGTGATCGGCAGCGCGATGTGGTCGGAATAGGTCTTGATCACCTGCTGCAGCCGGTAGGGCTGCAGCCACTCGTCCTCGCCTTCGCGCAGGTGCACGACGATCTCGGTACCGCGCCCGTCGCGCTCGGCCTCGGCCACGGTGTATTCGCCGGCACCGTCGGAGGTCCACTTCCAGGCCTGCTCGGTGCCGGCCTTGCGGCTGGTGACCTCGACCTTCCCGGCGACCATGAAGACGGAATAGAAGCCGACGCCGAACTGGCCGATCATCGCCGCGTCCTGCTTGGCGTCGCCGGTCATCTCCTGCACGAAGGCGCCGGTGCCCGAGCGCGCGATGGTGCCGAGCAGCTCGATCAGGTCGTCGCGGTCCATGCCGATGCCGTTGTCGGCGATGGTCAACGTGCGCGCGCTGGTGTCGATCGAGACCGCGATCTCGAACTCGGCATTGTCGGCGGTGAGCGACGGGTCGGTGAGCGCCAGGTAGCGCAGCTTGTCGCAGGCATCCGACGCGTTGGAGATCAGTTCCCGCAGGAACACCTCCTTGTCGGAATAGACGGCGTTGACCATCAGGTGCAGCAGCCGCGCCACCTCGGCCTGGAAACTGCGTTTCTCCTCGCTCATCGCTCTCCTCGCGCGATCGACTGTTGAACTCGTGTCTGCCATATGAAAATGGCACGGCGCCGGGTCAAGATGGCGCGTGGTTAGCGCGCGAAATGGCCGGTGACAACCCCGCCGCCTGCTGGCACACGAGCCCGCGCCCCAGGAAGGCAGCGCCCAAGGAGCCGCCATGTACACGCCCGAGCATTTCGAGATCACCGACCGGGACGAGATTGCCGCGTTCATGGTGCGCCATAGCTTCGCATTGCTGGTCGACGCCGGCGAGACCGCGCCGGTCGCCAGCCACCTGCCGCTGATCTACGACCGGGATCGCGGCCCGCTCGGCACCCTGGTCGGCCACATGGCCAAGGCCAACCCGCAATGGCGGCGCTTCGCCGATGGACGCGAGGTGCTGGTCGTGTTCTGGGGGCCGCACGCCTACGTCTCACCGTCATGGTACGCCGGCGCGCCCAACGTGCCGACCTGGAACTACATCACCGTGCACGCCACCGGCCGGCCGCGCCTGAACGACGATCCGGCCGCCGCCAAGGCGATGCTGGAACGGCTGGTCGATACCTACGAGGCCAGCTTCGAGACGCCGTGGCGCATGGACCTGCCGCCGAACTACGAGCGCGGCATGATCGGCGCCATCCAGCCCTTCGAGATCGAGATCACCAGGCTGGAAGGCAAGGCCAAGCTGAGCCAGAACCGCCAGCCCCAGGACGCCGCCGGCGCCGTCGCCGGCCTGGAGGCGCAGTCCGACCCGGAGGCCCAGGCCATCGCGGCGGCCATGCGCAAGGCCGGGGTGGGCAGCTAGCTACAGGCGCGCTGCCTTGAAGGTGTCGCAGGCGCCGACGTCGCCCTTCTCGAAACCGCGGCGAAACCAGCGCATGCGCTGTTCGGAACTGCCGTGGGTGAAGGCGTCGGGGACCACGCGCCCGGTCGCCTTTTTCTGGATCGCGTCGTCACCGATGGCCGACGCGGCGCGCAGTGCCTCGGCCAGGTCGCCCTGCTCCAGGAGCTGGCGGGTGCGGTCGGCGTGGAACGCCCACAGGCCGGCGAAACAGTCGGCCTGCAGCTCCATGCGCACCTGCAGCGCGTTCTGGTCGCGCTTCGAGGCGCCGGACTGGGCCTCGCGCACCTGTTTGTTGATGCCGAGCAAGGTCTGCACGTGGTGGCCGACCTCGTGCGCGATGACGTAGGCCTGGGCAAAGTCGCCCGGGGCGCCGAAACGCCGGCGCAACTCGTCGTAGAAGCCGAGATCGATGTAGATCTTGCGGTCGCCGGGACAGTAGAACGGCCCCATCGCCGACTGCGCCGCGCCGCAGGCTGAGCGCACCTGGTCGGTGAACAGCACCAGTCCCGGCTCCTGGTAGCGCGAGCCGCCCTTCTGAAAAATCTGGTGCCAGGTGTCCTCGGTGTCGGCCAGCACCACCGCCACGAACTGCGCCTGCTCGTCCGCCGGCTGGGCGCCGGGGCGGCTGACCTGCGGCGCCGGCCCGTCCTGCAACGGCATGCCGCCGCCGAGCAGGCTGCCAAGGTCGCCGCCCATCCACATGTAGAGCCCGACCACCACCGCCACCATGATCAGCCCGCCGACGCCGCCCTTGCGCCCGATCGGGAGCCGCAGGCCCGGTCCGCGCCGGCCGCGCCCGAGCCCCGGTATGCGCGGCATCCGGATGGCGAAGCCACCGCCCTGACCGCGGCGGTCCTCGATGTTGCGGCTCTGCCGGCGGCCCTTCCAACGTATGGCGGTACTGTCCCAAGAAAGCGGTTACGCGGCGATGTCGATCACCACCTTGCCGGTCGTGCCGCGCGCGCCCAACGCCCGCATACCCTCCACAGCACGGTCCAGCGGCAGGCGCCGCGAGACGTGCGGCCGGATACGGCCCTCTCGCCACAGCCGCATGACGTCGGCAATCACCGCCTTGCCTTGCGCCGGTTCCCGTTCGCACAACGGGGTAAATGCCACGCCGATCACCTCGGTTCCCTTGATCAGAACGTGGTTGGAGGGGATGCGCGCGATCTCGCCACCGGCAAAGCCGATGATCAGCAGCCTGGCGCCCCAGTCGACGCAGCGCAGCGCGGTCTTGGCCATCTCGCCGCCGACCGCGTCGAACACCACGTTCACGCCGCGTCCGTCAGTGAGTTCCTTCACTCGCGCGCGCAGGTCCTCGGTGCGGTAGTCGATGCCGTGATCGGCGCCGTAGCGGCGGCAGAGGTCGAGCTTCTCCGGTCCGCCGGCCGCCGCGATCACCGTCGCGCCGGCCTGGTGCGCCAGTTCCACCGCATACAGCCCGACGCCGCCGGCCGCGCCCAGCACCAGCACCGTCTCGCCCGCCGTCAGACGACCCCGGTCGAAGAGCGCATGGTGGCTGGTGCCGTAGCTCAACGTCAGCGCCGCGCCGGTGGCCCAGTCCATCGCCTCCGGCATCTTGTGGGCGAGATGGGCCGGCGCCACCACCTGCCCGGCAAGGCAATGCCGCCACGGATGCGCCGCGACCCGGTCGCCGATCTTCAGGTCGGTCACGTCTGTGCCGACCTCGATGACCTCACCGGCGCATTCCATGCCCGGCGCGAAGGGAAACGGCGACTTGAACTGATACTTGCCCTCGATCGCCAGCAGATCGGCAAAATTCAACGCCGCCGCCTGCACCGCGATCCGCACGCCCTCGGGCGTCAGGTCCGGCTCCGGGAGCTCGCCGACGCGCAATGTTTCCGGCGGTCCATACTGGTCGCAGATCAGGGCTCTCATGGTCCCAGTGTAGCAAGTTTCGTCACCCCGGCCTCGAGCCGGGGTCCGTCTTCATGCCACGCACCGCTGTCGGCATGGCCACCGGGTCATGGCAGGGGTGACGGCGCGGGCGAGCTACGCCGGCAACCACACCACCGCGCGCAAGCCGCCTTGCGGCGACTCGTCGAGCTCGATGTCGCCGCCGTGGCCGCGGATCGCGTCGCGGGCGATGGCCAGGCCCAGCCCCACGCCACCGGTCTCGGCGTTGCGGCTGGCCTCCAGGCGCACGAACGGGCGGAACACGTCATCGCGGCGCTCCGCCGGGATGCCGGGGCCATCGTCGTCGATCACGATGCGCAGGCGATTGGGCTCGCGGCTGGCGCTGACCACCGCATGGCGGGCGTGGCGGCGGGCGTTGTCCAGCAGGTTGGCGACGCAACGCCGCAGCGTGCCGGGGCGCAGCCGCAGGTTCAGGTCGCCCTCGGTCGACAGCTTCACGTCGCCGCCGTGGCGGCAGGCATCCTCGACCACGTCGCGCAACAGGCTGGCGACGTCGCAGTCGACCACCGGTTCCGATTGCGCGCCGCGCGCGAAGGACAGGTAGCCGTCGACCATCTTCTCCATCTCGTCGACGTCGGCGGCGATCTCTTCAACCTCCGGCGACTCCGGCAGCATGGCCAGCGACAGCTTCATCCGGGTCAGCGGCGTGCGCAGGTCGTGGCTGACACCGGCCAGCATCTCGGTACGCTGACGGATCTGGCGCTGGATACGCTCACGCATCTGCAGGAAGGCGGCGCCGGCGGCGCGCACCTCGGTGGCGCCGGCCGGCCGGTAGGCAATGTCCTCGCCATGCCCGAAGCGCTGCGCCGCGTGACTGAGCTGGCGGATCGGCCGCACCTGGTTGCGCAGGAAAATCACCGCCACCGCCAGCAACGCCAGCGACGAGCCCACCGTCCACAGCGCCACGATATGCGCCGTCGCCGACGTGAAGCGGTTGGCCGGCACCACCACCGACAGCGCCCCATCGCCGACCTGGGTGCGGATCACGTAAGCCTCGCCGTCGGCGATGCGCCGCACCGACATGATGCCGGTGATGTATTGCCGCAGGGTGTCGACCTTGAGTTGCTCCAGCGGGTCGCTGGTCGGCATGGTCTCCTCCGGCCGCACCATCTCACCCGGCAGATACTCCGCGTTCAGGTTCATGTGCAGCTTGGCCATCTCCAGCAGCTCGTAGGCCACCTGGTCGGGACCGAACTGGCGCAGCGTGCTGGCCAGATAGGCGATGTCGCCGGCCACCGAACGGGTCAGGCGCCGGGTCACGATCTCCAGGTGGCGGTCGAAGAACACCGCCGCCGCGATCACCTGGGCCAGCACAACCGGCGCCACGATCATGATCAACGCGCGCCCGAACAGGCTGCGCGGCATCAGTCGTTTCAGCCAGGCGAAGGGGTTCATCACTGCGGCATCCCGATTGCCACGATCGAACTCGTCGCACCGCCCCACCTCACCCCGACCCTCTCCCCCCAGAGGGCGGAGAGGGGGCGAAGCGTCGATATCGGAGAAAGTCCCTCTCCGCCCTTCAGGGGGGAGAGGGGTTTGGGGTGAGGTGGGCCTTGCGTCCGCAACGCCCCGCTGAACCAGCGACACATCAATCCGGCCAAAGGACGTAGCCCCGGCCCCATACCGTCTGCAGGTAGCGCGGGTTCTTCGGGTCGGGCTCGATCTTGCGGCGCAGGCGGGTGATCTGCACGTCGACCGCGCGCAGCGAGTTGGCGCCGGTCTCGGGCAAGAGGTCCTCGCGGCTGACGGTGGCGCCGGGTTGGCCGGCGAACAGCCGCAGCAGGGTCAGCTCGGCGGTGGTCAGGTGCACCGGCTCGCCATCGCGGGCCAGTTCGCCACGCGCCAGGTCGAACTCGAACTCGCCGAGCCGCAGCTGCGCCGGCGGCGCCTCGGCCGGGCCGCGCCGGCGCAGGATGGCGCGGATGCGCAACAGCAGTTCGCGCGGCTCGAACGGCTTGGCCAGGTAGTCGTCGGCGCCGGTCTCCAGCCCCTCGATACGGTTCTCCGCCGTGGTCATCGCGGTCAGCAGCAGCACCGGCACCTCCGAGTCCCGGCGCAGGTGCCGGGTCAGGTCGAAGCCACTCTCGCCCGGCAGCATCACGTCCAGTACCAGCAGATCGAAGTCGAACCCGGCAAGCTTGGTGCGCGCGTCGGCCGCGTCCGGCGCCGCGGTGACGCGGAACCCGTTGCGGCTGAGATAGCGCTGCAACAGGTCGCGCAGGCGGGCATCGTCGTCGACCACCAGGATATGCGGGCCGAGATCGCTCATCGCCGGATGGCGGCTCCCTGCAACGCCGGCTCAGGGCCGGTCGATCGCGGCCAGTATACGCGCGCGCTCATCGGCGTTGATCAGCCCGGCCAGCACCTTGCGATAGGCGGCGGCGGCCTCCGGCCCGGCTTCGCGGAAAGCGGCGGCGAAGCGCACCCGCTGCGGCGCCTCCAGGCGGTGGTCCAGTTCGGCGCCTTTCTCGGTCAGGTGCAGCAGACGCTGGCGCCGGTCGCGGCTGCCCTGCTGCTGGCGCACGAAGCCCTCGCGCACCAGCTGGCTCAGGACGCGGCTCAGGCTCTGCTTGGTGATCTTCAGGATCGCCAGCAGATCACTGACCGTGATGCCGGGATTGCGGCCGATGAAATGCACCACGCGGTGATGCGCGCGGCCGAAGCCATACTCGTTCAGGATCGCGTCCGGGTCGCTGGTGAAGTCGCGGTAGGCGTAAAACAGCAGCTCGATCGCCTGGCGCAACGCGGCGTCGCTCGGCTCGAACGAGGTCGGCGATTCGGGATGGTCGGCCATGGCGGCGAGCTTACCCGACGATAGGACAGGCCGTCTGACATTTTTTAGGTCAGTCCTGTTGACATACTTCGGTCAGGTTGTTACATTCCGCTCGTTGAACGCGACATAATCGTTCGCTGGGAGCGCCAAAAATGGCTCAATCTTACGATTCACTCGACGGCAAGATCTGGATGAACGGCGAATTCGTCCCCTGGACCGACGCCCAGGCGCACGTCCTCACGCACGGGCTGCACTACGCCAGCGGCGTGTTCGAGGGCCAGCGCGTCTACGAGGGCGTGTGTTTCAAGCAGGAGGAGCACACCGCGCGCCTGTTCAACTCGGCCAAGCTGATGGACATGAAGATCCCCTACACGCCGGCGGAGATCGACGCCGCGACGCGTGAGGTCATCAAGGTCAACAAGATCACCGACGGCTATATCCGTCCGGTCGCCTGGCGCGGCTCGGAGATGATGGGTGTGTCGGCGCAGGCCAACAAGATCAACGTCGCCATCGCGATCTGGGAATGGCCGTCCTACTTCTCGCCCGAGGCGCGGCTGGCCGGCATCAAGCTGAAGACCGCGACGTGGCGCCGCCCCGATCCCCGCACCGCCCCGGTGCACGCCAAGGCCGCCGGCCTGTACATGATCTGCACGCTGTCGAAACACGCCGCCGAGGCCGAGGGTTTCCAGGATGCGTTGATGCTGGACTGGCGCGGCCAGGTCGCCGAGTGCACCGGCGCCAACATCTTCCTGGGCATGGACGGCAAGCTGCACACGCCGACGCCGGACTGCTTCCTGGACGGTATCACCCGGCGCACCGTGGTCGGCCTGGCCAAGCGGCGCGGCATCGAGGTGATCGAGCGCCCGATCATGCCCGAGGAGCTGAGCAAGGCCGACGAGGTGTTCATCACCGGCACCGCGGCCGAGGTCACGCCGGTCAGCCAGATCGACGACCTTCACTTCCAGGTCGGCACCCTGGGCCGGCAGATGATCGAGGATTACGACCGCGTCGTGCGGCCCAGCCAGGCCAGCGAACTGGCCGGTATCTGAGATCGCGTGGCGGCGGGGGCGGCAGATCAGCCCCCGCCCGCTGCTCAGATCGCCGGCTCGATGTCGGTTTGCGCGAAGTCGTCGCCCTTGAATAGCAACGGCTCGCCCAGATCCTTTGCCAGCGCATAGGCGAAACAATCCCCGAAGTTCAGCCGCGCCGGATGATTACCGCGACCGTAGGCTACATGCGCGTCTCGAGCGATCACGGCTTGCTCTGGCGTAACGGAAACGACAGTGATGCCTCCGGACCGAAGCAATGTCTCCAGCTCGCGGCGGGCAGAGGGCCCGCCGCGGTTGTCCACCACAATCGCCAGTTCAACATAGTTTCCGGCCGACAACGAGACGCTCGGCGACACCGAAATCGCATCGGTGAAAAGTTTCGCGTCCGGCTCGGCCAGCAGAATCGCCACCAACGCCGACGTATCGACCACCATCAGCGCGGCAGGCCGATCTCGTCATACAGATCGTCGGTCGACAGGTCCTTTGCCAGATGCTTCGAGGCGCGGCGCCCGATCTCCAGCAACTTTTCGCTCTTCTTTTCCGCTTCGCGACGATGTGCGAGTTCCTCGCGCCGGTCGCGCAGCGCGTCGACGACCACCTTGGTCAAGCTTTCGCCGGTGATCTCGGCGATCTCGTGTGCCAGGCGATCGGCTTCCGGGTTTTTGATGTTCAACGCCATGTCGGAATTCCACCATCGTTGGCCGAATTCTACCACAACCACCGCGATCGATCAGAACCGCCCGTAGGCCCCGTCGATGAGGAACGTGTCGCCGGAGTGGTAGGACGACGCGTCGCTCATCAGGTAGACCGCGATACCGCCGAAATCTTCCTTCTCGCCCCACCGGCGCACCGGGATGCGCGGCATCACGTTGGCGGCGAACTTCTCCCAGGCGAAGGCCTTCTCGGTCATCGCGGTGGTGATCCAGCCCGGCAGCACCACGTTGGCGGTGACGCCGTAGCGCGCCATTTCCACCGCCATGGCGTAGATCATCGACACCATCGCGCCCTTGGTCGCGGCGTAGTGCTCGCCGCGCGCCTGGCCCGACACGGCGGCCAGGCTGGCGGTGCCGACCAGCCGCCCGCCATCGCCGCGCTCGGCCATGTGGCGGCAGGCGGCGCGGAAGGTGAAGAAGGCGCCGTCCAGGTTCACCGAGGTGACCCGCTTCCATTCCTCGGTGGTCATCTCCCAGAACGGCGCGCCGCGGCCGCTGGACACGCCGGCATTGGCGAAGCAGCCGTCGACCCGGCCGAACTGCTTCAGGGTCTCGGCGAATTTCGCATCCACGTCGCTCTCGTCGGCAACATTGCAGGTCATCGCGGCGACCTTGGTGCCGTGCACCTTGAGCTGCGCCAGCGCAGCCTCGTTCTTCTCCGCGTTGGTGCCCCAGATGCAGACGTCGCCGCCGGACGCCGCGATCGCCTCGGCGAAGCCCAGGCCGATGCCGCCATTGCCGCCGGTGATCAGCGCCACCTTGCCACTGAGGTCGAATGGTTTGTAAGCCATGGTACCCGCCTGTGCTCCCTACTCCGCCGCGTTCTTGTCTCGTTGCCAGCGCGCCGCTGCGTCGTGCTCCCAGCGCGCTGACGCTTCGTCGTCCTCGTGGCGCGCCTCGACCCAGCGGTCGCCGCCGGCCTCGTCTTCCTCGCGCTTCCAGAACGGCGCTTTGGTCTTCAGCCAGTCGACCAGGAACTCGCAGGCCTCGAACGCCGCAGCCCGGTGCGCCGAGGTGGCGACGCAGAGCACGATATTGTCGCCCGGCTCCAGCCGACCGTGGCGGTGCACGATCAGCACCTCGCCCAGCGGCCAGCGCGACCGCGCCTCGGCCTCGATGGTGGCGAGCTGCTTCTCGGTCATGCCGGCATAGTGTTCCAGCGTCATCGCCGCGACGTCGCCGCCGCGCACCACGCCGACGAAGCTGGCGATGGCGCCGACATCCGGCCCGATGGCGAGCGCCTTCAGCTCGGCGCCGACGTCGAAGTCCTCGGCCTGCACCCGGATCATCCGGCGCCCCCGGTGACCGGCGGGAAGAAGGCGACCTCGCGCGCGCCGTCGAGCGCCTGGTCCAGGCGGGCATGGTCGAGGTCGATGGCACAGCGCACGACGTTCAGGTCGGCGAAGGCCTCGGCGTGGCGCGGCGAGCGCTGCTTCAGCCAGTCGACCAACGCCGCGACAGTGGCAACTTCGGCCGGCGGGCTCACCTCTTCCTCGGCGAGCCCGACCCTGTCCTTCAGCCAGGCGAAATACAGAACCTTCATGACCGCGACCTTAGCACTACTCGGCCGGCGTCATGTGGCGCAGGCCGAGGCGCAGGTAGTCGTAGCCGGTGTAGAGCGTGAGCACTGCGGCGATCCACAGGCCGACGATGCCGATGGTCAGCGCCGGGATCACCTGCCAGCTCGCATCGCCGGCGATCAGGAAGCCGATTGCCAGGATCTGCACCATCGTCTTCCACTTGGCCAGCCGGCTGACCGGCAGCCCGACGCGCAGCTCCGCCAGATACTCGCGCAGGCCGGACACCATGATCTCGCGGCACAGGATGATGATCGCCGGCAGGATGGTCCAGTCGTCGATCCGCCCGACATGCACCAGCATCAGCAGCGCGGCGGCCACCAGCAGCTTGTCGGCGACCGGATCGAGGAAGCGGCCGAAGCCGGACTCTTCGTTGCGGCTGCGCGCCAGGTGCCCGTCCAGCCAGTCGGTCGCGCCCGCGGTGCCGAACAGCGCCAGCGCCACCCAGTTCGACCACGGCACCGGCAGGTAGAACGCGGCGATCAACGCGGGAATCACCAGGATCCGCGACAGCGTGAGCAGGTTCGGTAGCGTTGTGATCATCAAGCGGTCCGGCCTGGGCGGATTATAGCATCCAGGTGAGGCCTCGACACCGCGCGCTCAACCGTCGGCGTGGAAAAAGTCGTAGACCTTCTGTGCCACCGTGGCGGAGATGCCCGGGACCTGCTGCAGGTCGGCCAGTGCCGCCTGCTCCACCGCGCGGGCCGAGCCGAAGTGATTCATCAACAGCCGCTTGCGGCGCGGCCCGACGCCGGCGATCTGGTCCAGTGCGGACTTGGTGATGCCCTTGGCGCGGCGCGCCCGGTGCGTGCCGATGGCGAAGCGGTGCGCCTCGTCGCGCAATCGCTGCAGGAAGTACAGCACCGGACTGCGCGGCTCCAGCATCACCGGCGCCGCGTCCGGCAGGTAGAGATGCTCGCGCCCGGCGTTGCGGTCCGGCCCCTTGGCGATCGAGGCGACCGAGACTTCCTCGGCGATGCCCAGGTCGTCGAATACCTCGCGCACCGCGTTGAGCTGTCCCCGGCCGCCGTCGATCAGCACCAGGTCGGGCCAGGCTCCGGCGACGCGCGCGTTCTCGTCGTCGCCCTCGGCCTCGCGTGCCTTGATCAGCCGGGTGAAGCGCCGGCGCAGCACTTCGCGCATCATGCCGTAGTCGTCGCCGGGCTCCAGCTCGCCGTCCTTGATGTTGAACTTGCGGTAGGCCGACTTCATGAAGCCGTCCGGGCCGGCGACGATCATCGCCCCGATCGAGTCGGTGCCCTGGATGTGGCTATTGTCGTAGACCTCGATCCGCGCCGGCGGCGCCTCCAGCCGGAACAATTCGGCCACGGCGTCGAGCAGCTTGCGCTGCGAGTCGCTCTCCGCCAGCCGGCGGCCCAGCGCCTCGCGCGCGTTCAGCGCGGCGTTGTCGACCAGCTCGCGCCGCTCGCCACGCTGTGGTGTGTGCACGCGGACCTTGCGTCCGGCCTTCACCGCCAGCGCCTCGGCGAGCAGCGCCTGGTCGGGAATGGTCTCATTCACCAGCACTTCGCGTGGCGGCGGCTTGTCGTCGTAGAACTGCCCCAGGAACGCGGCCAGCACCTCGCCGGGCGTGTCCTCGCGGCCATGCGCCGGGAAGTAGGCGCGGTTGCCCCAGTTCTGCCCGGCGCGGAAGAAGAACACCTGCACACAGCTCTGCCCGGCCTGCTGGTGGATCGCCACCACGTCGGCCTCGGCGACCGACGCGACGTTGATGCCCTGGTGGCTCTGGATGTGCGCCAGCGCCTTCAGCCGGTCGCGATAACGCGCGGCAGTCTCGAAGTCGAGGTCGTCGGAGGCCGACTGCATGCGCGCCGACATCTCCTCCTGCACCTGCCGGCTGCGGCCGTCGAGGAAGGCCTCGGCCTGGCTTACCAGGTGGGCGTAATCGCCGCCGCCGATGCGATCGACGCAGGGCGCGGTGCAGCGCTTGATCTGATACTGCAGGCACGGCCGGGTGCGCGACTCGAACACGCTGTCGGAGCACGAGCGCAGCGGGAACGCCTTCTGCAGCGTGTTCAGCGTGCGGTTGACCGCGCCGGCCGACGCGAACGGGCCGAAATAGCGGCCCGGCCGCTTGCGCGCGCCGCGATGCTTGGTGAGCTGCGGCCAGGTGTGGTCGTCGGTCAGCAGGATGAACGGGTACGACTTGTCGTCGCGCAGCAGGATGTTGTAGCGCGGCCGGTGCCGCTTGATCAGGTTCGACTCGAGCAGCAGCGCCTCGACCTCGGTATGGGTCGAGATCACCTCCAGCGCGGCGGTCAGCCCGATCATACGCAAGATGCGGGTCGACAATCCGACGGCGCGGGCATAGCTCTCCACCCGGCGCTTCAGGCTCTTCGCCTTGCCGACGTAGAGCACCTCGCCCTTGGCGTCGAGCATCCGGTAGACGCCCGGGCCGGATGGGATCGTGCGCAGCGCCGCCTGGATCACCTGGCGGCCGTGGTCGAGCGCCGCCATGCCGGTATAGGGCGTCGCCTCCTCGGCCACGCCGGCCCGCGGCGCGGCGTCGGCAGGCAGATTGCGCGGGGCGTCTTCGGGTTTCTGGGCTTTCGCCATGCCCCGTTATGCCATGGCTGGCGCGGGCACCGTCAAGCCACCAGCCGGATATCCCCGGCCACTGTGGACAAGCCTGTGTGGAACCGCGAACCGGCGCTGTCGCAGGCTTGGTTTCCTGCGCTCGGGCCACTCTTTGCCCAAAAAATAGGCACGTATAAGCTGTTGAAAATCAACGAAATTCCCGCGCCTGCATCCGTCGCGTGACGGGAATGCAACAACGCGAGGGCGAGACCTGCGGGCTTGCTGGGGCTGTGTACGGGTGCCGCAAACGAGGGCGTTCGGGCGCCATATGTAGGGCCTTCATGTGCCTGGAGTCGGCACCGCGAGTCAACTGGCCGGAGTCGAATTGGTCACGGGCGTGACCGGAAAAACACTATGCCTGCACGGAATCCGGCGTGTTCGGGCGCCAGTCCAGATGTTCGCCGCCGTCCAGTGCGATCATCTGGCCGGTCATCGCCGGCGCCGACAGGATGAAGCGAATCGCGGCGCAGATTTCCGCCGGGCTGGTGCCGCGCCCGAGTGGCGTCGCGGCGCAGGAAGCATCGAAGGTGGCCTGGCTCTGCCGCTCGCTGGGCAGCACCGGCCCTGGCCCGATGGCATTGACCCGGATACGCGGCGCCAGTGCCATCGCCGTGGTCCGGGTCAGAGCCCACAGGCCGGCCTTGGAGACCGTGTAGCTCAGGAAATCGGGCAGCAGGCGCCAGACCCGCTGGTCGGCGATGTTGATGACATTGCCGGCGGCGCCTTCGGCAAGCTGCGCCGCGAAGTGGTGCGTCAGCTGTGCCGGGGCGCGCAGATTTGGGTTGAGGTGCGCATCCCATTCGGCCGCGCTGAAGCTGTCGATGTCATCGGGCACGAATCGCGAAGCGTTGTTCACCAGGCAGGTCAGCGGCCCTAGGGCCTCGCGCGCCGCCGCGATCAGCGCGTCGGTCGCGGCCGCGTCGCCGAGGTCGGCGGCCAGTGCCACCGCCCGACCGCCCGCGCCGTTGATCTCGTCGACCAAGGCCCGCGCCGTGTCGGCCGAGGCGTTGTGGTGCACCGCCACCGCCCAGCCCTGGGCGGCGAAGTCGCGGGCGATGGCGGCGCCGATGCGCCGTGCCGCGCCAGTTACCAGGACCGCGTCCACGTCCACCTAGACCTTCATTGCGCCCCCGGCGGCGACGCCGTGGAACAGGGCGAAGACATAACCGACATAGAGTAGCAGCAGCACGGCCCCGGCGCGCCGTCCGATCGCGGTGCGCCGCGCGATAAACGGCAGCGGCAACAGCGCCGCCGCCAGCATCACCCAGAGGTCGAAGCTCTGGAACGAGGCCGGGATCGGGATCGGCCTGACGATCGCCGTGACCCCCATGATGCCGAGCAGGTTGAACAGGTTGGAACCGACCACGTTGCCGATGGCGACATCGCCCTGGCGCCGCACCGCGGCCACCAGCGACGTCGCCAGCTCCGGCAGGGAGGTGCCGACGGCGACCAGGGTGAGGCCGATCACCGCCTCCGACAGGCCGGCGGCCCGCGCGATGTCGACCGCGCCGACGACCAGCAGCTTGGCACCGCCGATCAGCCCGACGATGCCCACCAGCACCAGTGCGAAGGACATCGCCAGGGAGCGGCTCTGCCCGGCCAGGTCCTGGATTTCCTCGGCGATCGCGTCGACGCCGCCGTCGCCGCGCATGGCGTTGACATAGGACCAGATCAGGAAGCCGAACAGCAGCGCCAGCATGACCATCCCGTCGACCCGCCCGATCAGGCCGCTCAGGCACAGCGCCACGAAACCAGCCGAGACCAGCAGCATCAGCCCGGCGTCGCGGCGCAGGCCGGCGGCATTGCAGGCGATCGGAAAGATCAACGCCGGCAACCCGAGAACCAGCAGCACGTTGGCGATGTTGGAGCCGACGACGTTGCCGATGGCGAGTTCCGAGGCGCCATCCAGCGCCGCCGAGACACAGACCATCAGCTCCGGGGCGGAGGTGCCGAAGCCAACCACGGTCAGGCCGATGACCAGGGGCGTGACCCCAAGCCGCTGCGCCAGGGCAACGGCGCCACGCACCAGGATATCGCCCCCGACCAGCAGGACGATCAGCCCCCCGGCCACCATCAGATACATCATGACGTGTCAGCTCGGCTCGAAGGCGGGGTCCGGCGGGTGGTCCTCGGCGAGGCCGGACAATGTGGGCTCTATATAGCGACGCGGACGGCGAGATCAAACGCCGGCCCCGGCGTGCAGCATGCGCGCATGGTATAAGCGAGGCCGTTGAGGGGGCTGGCGAGTGAGCGAAGCGGGCGGGCACGGTATCGAAGCACACGTCCTGCGCGACGTGCTGGTGTTCCTGCTCGCCGCGCTGGTGGCGGTGCCGCTGTTCGCCCGACTGCGCGCCAGTCCGGTGCTGGCCTACCTGTTCGCCGGCGTGCTGATCGGTCCCGGCGCGATGGGGCTGGTGCGCTCGGAGGCCGGCACCGCGGCGCTGGCCGAGCTCGGCATCGTCTTCCTGCTGTTCACCGTCGGCCTGGAACTGTCGCTGGATCGGCTGCGCTCGCTGGCGCGGCTGGTGTTCGGCCTGGGCGGGCTGCAGGTGGCGCTGACCAGCTGGATCATCGGCGCCCTGTGCTACTGGCTCTACCCGAACCCGGCGGTGGCGCTGGTGGTCGGCGGCGCCCTGGCGCTGTCGTCGACGGCGGTGGTGCTGCAGATCCTGGCGGAACGGCGCGAGATGAACACCGGCTTCGGCCGCGCCAGCTTCGCGGTGCTGCTGCTGCAGGACCTGTCGGTGGTGCCGCTGCTGGCGGTCATGCCGCTGCTGTCCGGCGAGCAACCGGTGCTGGTGGCGCTCGGCGAGGCGGCGGTGCGGGCGGTGCTGGCGATTGCGATCATCGTCGTCATCGGCCGCCTGCTGCTGCGCCCTGTCTATCGCATCGTGGCGCAGACCCGCAGCCCGGAACTGTTCGCCTGCATGACCCTGCTGGCGGTCCTGGCGACCGCGCTGCTGGCGTCGCTGGCCGGCCTGTCGATGGCGCTGGGCGCCTTCCTGGCCGGTTTGCTGCTGGCCGAGACAGAGTTCCGCCACCAGGTCGAGCTCGACATCGCGCCGTTCAAGGGGCTGCTGCTCGGCCTGTTCTTCATCACCGTCGGCATGACCATCGACCCCGGCATGGTGCTGCGCAACCTGCACTGGCTGGCGGCCGGCGCGGCCGCGCTGATGTTGCTGAAGGGCGCCGTGGTCGGGGTCCTCGCGGCGATCTTCCGGCTGCCGGGGATCAACGTGCTGCAATGCGGCGTCCTGCTCTGCCAGGGCGGCGAGTTCGCCTTCGTGATCTTCGGCCAGGCGGTGGTACACGACCTGATGGCGCCGGAGGCGGCGCAGATGCTCAGTGCCGCGGTGGTGCTCTCGATGGCGGCGACGCCATTGCTGCACGCGGCGACGCAGCGGCTGGCGGCGCGCGTCGCGGCGCGGCGTCAACCGGAGACCGATCAACTTGCGGCGGCGGCGCACGACCTGCGTCGCCACGTGGTGATCGCCGGCTTCGGGCGCGTCGGCCAGACCGTCGCCACCCTGCTCGAGCGTCAAGCCATCCCCTATGTCGCGCTCGACCTCGACGCGCGGCGGGTCAACGAAGGCGTGATCCGGCGGCGGCCGGTGTTCTTCGGCGACAGCGCCCGCCCGGAGATCCTGCGCGCCGCCGGTGTCGCCAATGCCGCGGCCCTGGTGCTGACCCTGGACGACTCTGAGATGGCGAGCCGGGTGCTGAGCGAGTTGCGCCGGCTTGAGCCCGACTTGCCGGTGGTGGCGCGGGCGCGTGACCAGGCGCACGCCGACCAGCTCACCGGCGCCGGCGCCGACGTGGTGGTGCCGGAAATGCTGGAGGCGAGCCTGCAACTAGCCGCGCTCGTGTTAGAATCGACCGGCCTGTCTCGACAGGAGACGGCCGACGTCGTCGCCGAGGTGCGTGCCGAGCACTATTCGCCGATCGCCGGGGAGACGCTCGCGGACGCCGACGAGGCCGAC
Organism: Alphaproteobacteria bacterium; assembly: GCA_040223615.1. GTDB lineage: Bacteria > Pseudomonadota > Alphaproteobacteria > JAVKFY01. The sequence continues at coordinate 36,869 of JAVKFY010000070.1, read as the reverse complement.
GGCGACGTCGAGGCGGACGACAGCGCCGAGGACGCGACCAGTCAGCCGGACAAGACACCGGCACCGGGGGAGACCAAGCGCGATGGTTAGCACTTTCTTCAAGTGGTTCGGACTGCTCATCCTGGCGGTCGCGCTGCTCTGGGTGATCGGCGTCGCCGTGCTGGGCCATGCCGGCCTGCTGGCGTTGCTGTTCGGCGAACCGGACCGGCCGCGCATCGACTTCGCCACGCTGCAGAAGACCGATCGGCCGAACCAGTACCTGGTCTGCCCGCGCGACCTGTGCGCCGCGACGCCGGACCGCGACGCGCCGGTCTATGCAGTGCCGGCGAGCGACTTGCGCGACGCCCTGCTGGCGGCGGTCGCCGGCGAACCGCGGGTCCGGCTGCTGGTCGCCGACGCCGAAGCCGGCTACTACGAATTCGAGCAGACCAGCCGCTTCCTGGGCTTTCCCGACACCATCACGGTGCAAGTCTTCGGCCGCGACAACGACACGTCGACGCTGGCGATCTACAGTCGCGCGCACTACGGCTACCGCGACTTCGACATCAACAAGACCCGCATCGACGCCTGGCTGGCCAAACTGAAGCTGCCGGAAGCGTCCTAGGCCGCCGGCGGGCCCTTGAGTTCGACCGTGTTGCCTTCCGGGTCGGTGCAGTAGATCGACGGACCGTCGCCTTCCGCGCCGAAGCGGGTCTCGACCGGGCCATGCACGACGCCCAGGCCGTCGAGATGGGCGAAGATCGCATCCGGATCGAACGGCTCGATGCGCAGGCAGAAATGGTCGAGGTTGCAGGCCTCCCGGCCGGGCGCGGCGCCGCCCTTGCGGCCGAGCTCGCCGTCGACCGGCACCAGGTCGATCATCGCGGTGCCGGCGCGAAGCTGATACAGGCCGAGCTCCTCGCGGATGCGCACCGGCGCGCAGCCCAGCACCTTGCCGTACCAGTCCATCATCGCCGCGACGTCGACGACGCGCAGCACGAGGTGATCGATCTCGCGAATCTGGATGCTCATGTCGCTCCGCTCATCTTGCGCACCAGGTCGACATTGAAGACCGACTGCATGGCCACGTCCATGGTCGGGTTGCGCCGCAGCAGCGCGCGCAACGCCCGTTGCGGCCACACCAGATAGCGCGTCGGCCGCTCGGTGGTGACGGTGGCGTTGGCGGCGCTGCCCTGGATGAACGACATCTCGCCGATCAGCATGCCGTCGCGCCCGCGCGCGACCTCGGCGCCGCCGCGCTCCACCCGCACCTCGCCGTTGTAGATCAGCGCCAGCTCGCTCTGTGCCTCGTCCTGGCGCGCCAGCACCTCGCCGGGCTCGGCCGAGCGCCACTCGGCGATGCGCAGCAGTTTCATGAACTCGACCGGGGCGAAGTTGCGGAACACGGTCTGCGCCAGCTCGCGTTCCTCGTCGGTGAAGCTGACCTGGCGGCGCTCGCGCAGCAGGTGAAAGATGCGCAGCAGGTTCAGCGCCATGAACACGCACAGCCAGAAGATCACCAGCCACAGCGGCCCGGCCGGGATGAAGTAATTGTAGACGATGCCCACCGCGCCGGCGGCCGTGGCCAGCGCCCGCAGCAGCAGCATGTCCTTCACATAGAAGGAGAACGCGGTCAGCCCGAACGACAGGTGGCCGATCATGTCCAGCAAGGTCAGCGTCATTGCCCGACTCCCTAAGGGTTGCGCCAGACTATGCCCGATTCGGCCGGCTTGGTGGCCTCCGTGGCGCCGTGATAAACAGCCCGTCTGGCCGATGGGGATGGATGGATGAACCAGCACCGCCTGCTGCTGCAACGTGCCGAGGACGGCCGGCCGATCCGGGTCGGGCTGATCGGCGCCGGCGGCACGATCAGTCACGCCGGCACCACGGAAGTGGTCAGTTCCGGCGAGGGCGGCGCCGAGGGCGAAACCGTCGGCTGGGCCGACGTCGACTATGACGAGACGGATCAGGCGGTGCGCGTGCGCCGCGACATGGAAGTCGCTTTCGCCCGCCCCGACGCGGGCAACCGGGCAGCCGAGTAGGGACCACGACAATGCAAGACATCCATCACTTCATCGACGGCAAGGCCGTCGCCGGGAACAGCGGCCGCTTCGGCCCGGTCTACAACGCCACCACCGGCGAGCAGTATGCCCAGGTCGCGCTCGCCACCGCCGACGAGGTGAAGGACGCCATCGCCTCGGCGCAGCGCGCCTTCCCCGGCTGGGCCGAGACCAGCCCGGTCGCCCGCGCCCGCGTGATGTTCCGCTACAAGGAGCTGATCGAGCAGAACATGGACAAGCTCGGCAAGGTTCTGTCGACCGAGCACGGCAAGGTGCTGTCCGACGCCAAGGGCTCGCTGACCCGCGGCCTGGAGGTGGTGGAGTTCGCCTGCGGCATCCCGCACCTGCTCAAAGGCGAGTTCTCGCCCGGCGTCGCCTCGGGCATCGACCTCTACTCGATGCGCCAGCCGCTCGGCGTCTGTGCCGGGATCACGCCGTTCAACTTCCCGGCGATGGTGCCGATGTGGATGTATCCGGTGGCCATCGCCTGCGGCAACACCTTCGTCCTGAAGCCGTCGGAGAAGGACCCGTCGGTGCCGAACCTGCTGGCCGAGCTATTCATCGAGGCCGGCGGCCCGCCCGGCGTGCTGAACGTGGTGCACGGCGACAAGCTGGCCGTCGACACCATTCTGAACGAGCCGACCGTGCAGGCGGTGAGCTTCGTCGGCTCCACCCCGATCGCCCAGTATGTCTACGAGAGCGCGGCCCACACCGGCAAGCGGGTGCAGGCCATGGGCGGCGCCAAGAACCACCTGATCGTGATGCCCGACGCCGACCTGGACCAGACCGTCGACGCGCTGATGGGCGCCGGCTACGGCTCGGCCGGCGAGCGCTGCATGGCGGTCTCGGTGGCGGTCGCGGTCGGCGACGTCGGCGACGAGCTGGTCAAGCGCCTGAAGCCGCGCGTGGAGGGCCTGAAGGTGGGCCCCTCGCTCGATCCGGATTCCGAGATGGGCCCGCTGGTCACCGCGGAGCACCTGGCCAAGGTGAAGGGCTATGTCGACCTCGGCGTGAAGGAAGGCGCGGAGCTTGCCGTCGACGGCCGTGGCTTCAAGCTGCAGGGCTACGAGAACGGCCACTTCATGGGCGGCTGTCTGTTCGACCGGGTCACGCCGGACATGCGCATCTACAAGGAGGAGATCTTCGGTCCGGTCCTGTCGGTGGTGCGGGCGCCGGACTTCGAGGAGGCGCTGCGGCTGCCGAGCGAGCACGAGTTCGGCAACGGCGTGGCGATCTTCACCCGCGACGGCGACGCGGCGCGCGAGTTCACCAGCCGGGTCCAGGTCGGCATGGTCGGCGTCAACGTGCCGATTCCGGTACCGCTGTCGTTCTACTCCTTCGGCGGCTGGAAGCGCTCCGCCTTCGGCGACACCAACCAGCACGGGCCGGACGGCGTGCGCTTCTACACCCGCACCAAGACCGTGACCTCGCGCTGGCCCACCGGCATCCGCTCCGGCGCCGACTTCTCCATGCCGACGGTGAGCTGAGGCGTGCGGCGCGCCGGCATCAGGGATGCCCGGGTCAAGCCCGGGCATGACGACGCTTTTCTATCCGACATGGCCGGGCTTGACCCGGCCATCTCAACTCCGGCCATCGAATGAACGGCACCGCCACCCAAGACCCGATCGAAGGCTACCGCGCGCTGCTGAGCGACGGCACGTTGCGGCCCGATCCGATCCAGGAGCTCGCGGTCGAGAAGCTGCAGATGCTGGCGCACCGGCTGCGGCACTATCGCCCCGAAGCGGGCGGCGGCGGCCTGCGCGGCCTGCTTGGCCTGAAGAAGAAGGTCGAACCGCCGGCGGGGCTGTACTTCCACGGCGGCGTCGGTCGCGGCAAGTCGATGCTGATGGACCTGTTCTACGATGCCGCCGAAGTGGAACGGAAGCGCCGCGCCCACTTCCACGGTTTCATGCTCGACGTGCACGAGCGCATCAACGCCTTCCGCCGCACCCCGCCGGACCAGCGTGATGGCGACGATCCGATCCCGCCGGTCGCCGCCGACCTGGCCGATGCCGCGTGGCTGCTGTGCTTCGACGAGTTCGAGGTGCGCGACGTCGCCGACGCGATGATCCTCGGCCGCCTGTTCACCCAGCTCTTCGCCCGCGGCGTCGTGGTGGTCGCGACCTCGAACCGGGCGCCGGGCGAGCTCTACCTCGGCGGCTTGAACCGGCAGCTGTTCCTGCCGTTCATCGCCCTGATGCAGCAGCGCATGGATGTGATGCACCTGGACGGCGGCGTCGACTATCGCCTCGACCGGCTGTCCGGCCATGACGTCTACCAGACACCGCTCGGTCCCGACGCCGAACGCGAGTTGGACGAGGATTTCGAGCGCCTGACCGACGAGAAGACCGGCGAGCCGGCTGAGGTCGAGGTCAAGGGCCGCAAGCTGAAGGTGCGCGAGCAGGCCAAGGGCGTCGCCCGCTTCACCTTCGAGGAACTGTGCGCGCGGCCGCTGGGCGCGGTCGACTACCTGGCGCTGTGCCGCGCCTACCACACGCTGATCATCTCCGGCATTCCCAAGCTGGGGCCGGCGAAGCGCAACGAGGCGCGCCGCCTGGTGCTGCTGATCGACGTCATGTACGACCACGGCACGAAGCTGATCTGCTCCGCCGAGGCGGCGCCGGACCAGCTCTACACCGAGGGCGACGGCGCCTTCGAGTTCGCGCGCACCGTCTCGCGCCTGATGGAAATGCAGGCCGACGACTACGTCACCGCGCCACACGAGACCGGGGGGTAACCGCCATGCCGACCTTGCTGTTCTATTCCCAAGACGACCCGGTCGACCTGTGGGTGCCGGAACTGCGCAAGCGCCTGCCGCGCGACGTCAAGGTGGTGGTCCATCCCGACATCGGCGACCCGGCGGAGATCGACTACGCGCTGGTCTGGAAGCCGCCGGCCGGGATGATCGCCGGCCTGCCGAACTGCAAGGTGATCTTCTCCATCGCCGCCGGCATCGACCATATCCTGGCCGACCCCGAGCGCCCGACCGCGCTGCCGATCGTGCGCATGGTCGATCCCGCCCTGCGCGACATGATGAGCGAGCACGCCATGCTCGGCGTGCTCTACTTCCACCGTTTCCTCGGCCACTACCTGGAGAACCAGCCGAAGGGCATCTGGGACCGCAAGTGGGCGCGCCACACGCCGGACCACCATGTCGCGGTGCTGGGCCTGGGCCACATCGGCGCCGAGGTGGCGCGCAAGTTCGCGGTCTACGGTTTCCAGGTGCATGGCTGGTCGCGCAGCGAGAAGCGCATTCCCGGCGTCGAGTGCCGCACCGGCGACAAGGGCCTGACCGACGTGCTGTCGCGGGCCAACTACGTGGTCAACGTGCTGCCGCTGACCGACGAGACCCGCACCATCCTCTCCGCCACCACCTTCGAGCTGATGCCGAAAGGCGCGGTGATCGTGAATCTGGGTCGCGGCGGCCACGTCGCCGAGGACGACCTGATTCCGGCGCTCGACTCCGGCCAGCTCGGCGGCGCCTTTCTCGACGTGTTCGAGACCGAGCCGCTGCCGAAGGATCACCCGTTCTGGCGACACCCCAAGATCGTCGTCACCCCGCACGTCGCCGGCGAACTGCTGCCGCAGTCCTGCGCCCAGGTGCTGGCTAGCAACGTCCGCAAGCACATCGCCGGCGAGACCATCCCGCACATCGTTGACCTGGAACGGGGTTATTGAGGCGGAAATGCAGCCCGGATGTGGCGCAGCGAAATCCGCATCCGGGCTACGGCGCCGGTGACGGCCTGCGAATGGCCGTGATCTCGCCGGCGCGGGTCATCACGTCTTTGAGTAGATCCAGGCCGACGTGCATGTCGAAGGCGTTGGCGTGCAATAGCTGTTGATCGCCGACCAGGAAGCCGCAGTGGCCGTTGAAGCCGATCACGTCGCCCTGGCGCGCGCTGGCCAGGTCGGCGACCGGTTCGCCGAGCCAGGCGCCCTGCATGTCGGAATCGCGCGGACACCACTGGCCGGTCGCCTGCACCGAGAGCTGCACCAGGCCGGAGCAGTCGATGCCGTCGGCAGAACGCCCGCCCCACAGGTACGGCACCCCCATGAGCTGCAACGCGGTGGCGACCGGGTCGGGCCGCGGCCGATCGATCGGCGCCAGGTGCTTGGCGAAGACCCAGCCATACTCGGTCCGGCAGTAACCGCCGTCTTCGTCCGACACGTTCACCCAGCTCGCGAAACCCAGATGGCCAACCACGGGCTGTTTCAGGTCCGGCGCGGGATAGAGATGCGTGGTGCGGGCATCGACCCGGTGCGTCGGCGAAGGCTCGCCCGCCACCAGGTCGGCGGCGGCGACATAGCCGACATAGTCGTCGAGTTCGGCCTGGCCCCAGGCCCAGCCGTCGGCGACGTCGTAGACGGTGAACGGCTCGCCGGCCAGCAGCTGGCTCTCCTGCTTGGCGCCAGCGTCCGGCGTGAAGCGGATCGCGGTACAGATGCGGGCGTGATGCGTCGCGCCGGCGACGAACCGTTCCGCCTCGACCTCGCCGCGCAGCTTCTCCGCCGCCAGGTCCGGCCGGGCCGGGGTCAACCGCGGGTCCAAGTTGCTCATGCCGGTTCGCCGGCGCGCACCACGCCCTCGGCGAATTCGGAGAGGTAGACCGCACCCTTCACCGTGCGCTGCACCAGCACGTTGCGGCGGTCGGCCTGGTCGCGGCGCCGGCGCAGGAAGCCAAGCCGGCCCAGCGTGTCCAGCGCCCGGACGATCGCCGGCTTGGAGGCGTTCAGCGTGTCGGCCAGGCCGCGCACCGTGTGCGGCGCCGGCGTCAGGTAGACGGTCAGCATCACCGCCATCTGCCGCGCCGACAGGTCGGGGCCATCATGGTGCAGCGAGTCGAGCAGCGCCTTGCGCCACAGGTCGAGCGCCAGCATGTTCTTCGAGTCGAACTGCGCCGCGTCCACCAGGGTCTCGCGACGATCGGTCGGGCCATCGTTCATCGCCGCCTCCGTCCCTCGCTGCCATCCTAACGAACGTTACGGACCCGGATCAACCTGGGTCGTGTCCGCTTTCGCGAAACCGGCACCGGCCGGTGCCTAGGCCATCAGCCATACCGCGCGGCAATCGTCCCATAAAGCGCGCGCAGCACCATTGCCTCGCCGCCCTGCGGCCGGCCGGGACGCGGTTTGTCGTTCCAGGCGTAGAGGTCGATATGTGCCCAGCTCTTCGCCGGCTCGGTGAAGCGTTGCAGGAACAGCGCCGCGGTGATCGAGCCGCCGAAGGCGCCCTCGGAGACATTGTTCATGTCCGCAACCGGGCTGTTCAGCCGTTCCTTATAGGGCGCGTGCAGCGGCATCCGCCAGGTCGGATCCTGCCACGCCGCGCCGTGTTCGGCGATGTCGGCGACCAGCGCGTCGTCGTCGCAGAACAGCGCCGGCAGGTCCTGGCCCAGCGCCACCCGCGCCGCACCGGTGAGCGTGGCGCAATCGACCAGCAGCGCCGGCTCTTCCTCCGCCGCCAGCGTCAGCGCGTCACCCAGCACCAGCCGACCTTCGGCGTCGGTATTGCCGATCTCGACCGTCAGGCCCTTGCGCGTGGCCAGCACGTCGCCGGGCCGGAAGGCGTTGCCGGACACCGAGTTCTCCACCGCCGGCACCAGTACGCGCAGCCGCACCGGCAGCTTGCGTGCCATGATCACGGCGGCCAGGCCAAGCACGGTAGCGGCGCCGCCCATGTCTTTCTTCATCCGCAGCATGCCGGCCGCCGGCTTCAGGTCCAGGCCGCCGCTGTCGAAACACACGCCCTTGCCGACCAGCGTCACCTTCGGCGCGTTGGCGTCGCCCCAGGTCAGGTCGATCAGGCGCGGCGCCCGGCTGCTGGCGCGGCCGACGGCATGGATCATCGGGAAGTTGTTGAGCAGCAGCGCGTCGCCGGAAATGACGTTGCAGTCGGCGCCGTGCCGTTCCGCCAGCGCCTGCGCCGCCGCGGCCAGCTCGGCCGGTCCCAGGTCGCCAGCCGGCGTGTTCACCAGGTCGCGGGTCAGCGCCGTGCCGGCGACCATCGCTTCCGCCAGGTCGGCGTCGGCGCCGGCGGGCATCGCCAGGCTGGCCAGCTCGCCCTCGGGCGCCTTGTAGCGGGTGAAGCGGTAGCCGCCGAGACCCCAGGCGACGGCGGCGCGGGTCGCCGCCTCGCCGGCGAGTTCGCCTTCGACGCGGTAGGTGGCGGCCGGCAACGCACGCGGCAACTCGCCCCAGGCCCACATGTCGTTGCCGTCGCCGAGCCCCAGCACGACGCCGCGCGGGGCGCCGTCCGGCCCCGGCAGCAGCCGGTGCGCGCCGGCCGTCGGCTTGAACTCGGTGGCCGTGAGCCAGGCCCGGGTCGCGTCGTCCTGGGCGGCGAGCCAGGCTTCCGCATCGGCTTCAGTGATCGGCCAGATCGGCGTCGTCTCGGCCGGCGCCCGGCGCAGCAGGATCGGTGTCGCGGTCAACCGCGCCTCCTTCGAAGGATGGTCGAAAGCGCGTAGCATGACGGCTCGGCGCGAACTTGCCAACGCGGGAGCACGGCACGGCGATGACAATGCAGCTGGTGATCGGCAACAAGCGCACCTCGTCGTGGTCGATGCGGCCCTGGATCGCGATGCGCCACGCCGGCATCGCCTTCCAGGAGGCGCACGTGACGTTGCGCCAGCCGGACACGCGGTCGCAGATCCTGCGTCACTCGCCGGCCGGCCACGTCCCGGTGCTGAAGCACGACGGCCGGCTGGTCTGGGACTCGCTGGCGATCCTGGAATATGCCGCCGAGCTGGCGCCGGACGCCGGGCTCTGGCCAATCGCCCGTGCGACACGGGCCGAGGCGCGCGCCGTGTCGGCGGAGATGCATTCCGGCTTCATGGCGCTGCGCCAGGAGATGCCGATGGACTGCACCAGCACGCTTACCGTCGCGCCCAGCGCCGAAGCGCAAGCCGACATCGCCCGCATCGTGCAACTCTGGGAGGATTGCCGCGCCCGCCACGCCGGCGCCGGCGACTTCCTGTTCGGCGGCTTCACCAACGCCGACGCGATGTTCGCGCCGGTGGTCTCGCGCTTCATCACCTATGGCGTGGACTTGCCCCCGGCGGCGGCGGCCTATCGCGACGCGGTGTCGTCGTTGCCGGCGTACCGCGCGTGGCTCGACGGCGCGGCCGCCGAGGCCTGATCACTCGCTACCGTTGGTCTCGTCGCCCCGGCGGAAGGCATCGACCTTGAGATAGTAGGCCGCAGCCCCCTGGTGCAGCGGAATGTTGAGGCCTTTGAGCGCGGTTTCCGGCCGGATCTGGTGCGTATCGGCGTCACCGGTCTCGAACAGGTGGCGGTTGCGCGGATTCCACAGCGCGCGCGTGATCGCCTCGACCAGCGCCGGCGACACCGCGGCGCTGACCACCAGTTGCATGCCGATCGCCACCGTGCGCCGGCCCGGCACGCCGGGATAGGTGCCGATCGGAATCTCCGCGACATCGAAGACCGGGCTCCGCCTGATCAAGCCACTGATCGGCGGTCCGACCAGTGGCAGCAGGTCCAGCGGCGTGGTGCGCGCCAGGTCCTGGATCGCCGGCACCGGATAGCCGGCGAGCACGAACATGGCGTCGATGGCGCCGTCGCGCAGCCGGTCGGCGGCGCTGCCCAGGTCGTCGGGTTCGGCGAAGTAGTCGCCGTTGCCCAGCCCGAACGCCGCCAGCACCCGCATGCCGTGCGCCCGGTTGCTGGACTCCGTCGGCCCCAGCGAGATGCGCCTGCCCCTGAGATCAGCGACACTGGCGATGCCGGCGTCCTGACGCACCACCAGGTGCGCGGCGGCCGGGAACAGGTTGGCGACGGTGCGCAGGTTGTCCACCGCGCCCAGGCGCTCGAACCGGCCCTCGCCGTAGAACGCCTCGTAGACCACATCGGCCTCAGCCAGCCCGCCCTCGGCCTCGCCTCGCGAGATCAGTTCGATATTCTGCACCGAGCCAGTGGTCGAGCGGGTCACCGCGATCAGACCCGGCACGCCGCAGGTACCGCCGCCGTCGCACGCCCTGCCGCCCGGCGGCTTGGAGATCGCCGCGCCGATCACCGCGGCGACGGGAAACGCGCTGCCGGCGCTGTCGCCGCCGGTCAGGCGAAAGAAGCGCACGTCTTGCGCCTGCGCTGGCAGCGCGAGGAGAACCAGGAAGGCTGCTAGCTGCGCACGCAATAGACCAACTCGACCTTTGACGGACGCCGTTTATACGCCCGCCGTCACGCGTAACCAATTCAGATTATGGGAAGATCCGCGCGGCAATCGGTCGCAGCCCGCCCTCGCCGCGCCGCTTTGGCGTCATCGCCTTGACAGCCGCGCCGGCCGGCCCCTATATCGGCGGACCTCGCGCCGGCGCGCCCGCGTCGGCCGGAGGCTTGTGGACGGGGCTGTAGCTCAGTTGGGAGAGCGCTAGAATCGCACTCTAGAGGTCAGGGGTTCGATTCCCCTCAGCTCCACCAGCCTTCGCTCGCGAAGTGTGACAAGGCTGCCACGCCGGATCCCGCATAGGGCAATGGCGGACTTTGTGATCCGCGAGCTACGGCTCGGCAAGCCACCTTGAAAGACGCGTCCATGCTCCGGTGTCTCGTCAAACCGGGGCGCCACCAAGTCGGTCTGAGCGATGACCTGTGCACACGACCGACGAAGCGAAATGCGGGCGCGATCCCCCTCACGTTGACAGGCATATGACCGCTCGATAAGGAACGTGCGTGGTGTCCGCGGCCATCGCTGGTGACGCTTGCTTTACGCTCTTCATGCGAACGGTGGGCGATGAGAGGCAATAGCCCGGGCGGAAGCGAGGCACGATGGGGCGACTGAAGGACGCGTTGCGGCCGGCGGTGTATTTCCTGCCGAACCAGGTCGCGAAATGGCGTCGTCAACGCGAGTTGGCCGGCACGCGCCGGCATTTCACCGCGACCGAGCTGAAGGCCGACCTCGACCGGCTGCCGCTGCCCGACAACGCGGTGTTGCTGCTGCACAGTTCGCTGAAGGCGATCGGTTTCGTCGAGGGCGGGCCCGACGCGGTCGCCCAGGCCCTGGTGGACAGCGTGGTGCGCGACCGTGGCGGTACCTTGCTGGTGCCGACCTACACCATCCCCGGCACCATGCACGCCACCCTCAGCCAGGCCGCGGCCGGCGACGACGTCGCCTTCGATGCCGCCGAGTCGCGCTCCAACCTCGGCGCCATCCCGGAGGCCTTCCGGCGCTTCCCCGGTCTGGTGCGCAGCGTGCACCCGACCCACTCCTTCGGCGCCATCGGCCCGCTGGCACATCAGCTCGTCGACACCCACCACACCTGCGGCAGCAACTTCGGCCCTGGCTCGCCGATGGCGGAGAGCCTGAACCACGACGCCTGGCTGCTCGGGCTGGGCACCAATCTCGGCAACGTCACCTTCTACCACTGCGTGGAGGACATCGAGCCGGACTTCCCGCTGCGGGTCTACACCACCGACTCGCCAATCACCGTGCGCTGCCGCGACAGCGCCGGCCCGGTGCACGAGATGAGCTGCAACGCGCACGACAGCGCGGTCTCCAGGACGCGCATCGACTATCCGGTAAACGAAGCCATCCGCGCCTTCTACACCGACTGGTTCGAACGCAACGCCGGTCTCACCTGGCACCAGGTCTGCGAGGCCCGGAGCTGGCTGCTGCCGGCGCGGCGGCTCTATGACGAGACCGCCAAGCTGGCGCGCCAGGGCATCACCATCTACTCTACCGCCGACGATCTGCGCGACAAGGCACCGAGCCCGTGAGCCTGGCGCGCGACCTGCTGAAGCGGCTGATCCCCGATCCGCTGCTCGACGCCTACCGCCGGCACGAGGCCGAGGCGAAGCTGTCCGACGCCGCCAAGCAGGTGCGCAGCGAGAACGCCCGCGGCCTGCCGCCGGCCGACTGCGGGGCCGCGCGCGCGGCGGAACTCGCCGGCCAGTGGTTGTGCCGGGCGCAGGATCGCTCGACTCCGGTCGACGGCGGCGTCGCCCGCCACTTCAGCCTGAATACCGGCTGGAGCCCGTCCTATCCGGAGACCACCGGCTATATCGTGCCGACCTTCTTCGAGCTGGCCCGGCGCACCGGGAAGGCCGACTATGCCGAGCGCGCCCGGCGCATGGTCGACTGGCTGATCGCGATCCAGATGCCCGACGGCGCTTTCCAGGGCGGCATGATCACCGCCAGCGCCGTGCCCACCACCTTCAATACCGGGCAGATCCTGATCGGCCTCGCTGCCGCCGCGGCCGACAGCGGCGCGGCGCGCGACCTCGACGCGATGCACCGCGCCGCCGCCTGGCTGCGTGACAACCAGGACGACGACGGCTGCTGGCGCCGCTTTCCCTCGCCGTTCACCAAACCGGGTGAGAAGACCTACGAGACCCACGTCGCCTGGGGGCTGTTGGAGGCGGAACGGGTCGCGCCGGGCCACGGCTACGGCGAGGCGGCACTGCGCCAGATGAGCTGGGCGGCTGGCAACATACGGCCGAACGGCTGGATCGCCGACTGCTGCCTGACCGATCCGAGCCAGCCGCTGACCCATACGCTGGGCTACGCCCTGCGCGGCTTCATCGAGGGCTACCGGTTCAACCAGGATGCAGCGCTGCTGAGCTCCGCGATCACCGTCGGCGAAGGCCTGCGCGGCTGCGTCGGCCCGGACGGCAAGTTGCCCGGCCGGCTGCGCGAGGATTGGAGCCCGGCGGTTTCCTGGGTCTGTCTGACCGGCGCGGTGCAGAACGCCGCCAACTTTCTCGACCTGCATGCCTGGACCGGCGAGCCCGCCTGGCGCGACGCCGGGCTGGCGCTGAACGGCTTTGTCCGGCGCACCATGGTGACCGAGGGCGACCCGGATCGGGTCGGCGCGGTCGCCGGCTCGTTCCCGGTCGACGGCGACTACGGCCGTTTCGAGTATCTGAACTGGGCCGCCAAGTTCCTGATCGACGCCCAGTTCATGGAGCTCGACCTGGCCTGAGCCTCACGCCTGCGCGTGGGTCATGGTCAGTGCCAGGGCGGCACCGGCCAGCGCCAGGACGGACAGGGCCGCCAGCGCGGCCTCGACGCCGACATGCGCCAGCGCGCCGGTAAGCCCGCCGACCACCAGCAGCAGCACGCCGATCAAGGTGTTGGACAGCGCCACGTATTCCGCCTTGCGGTCGCCGCCGGCGAGGTCGATGACGTGGGTCTTGCGGCCGATGCGCACGCCGGCATGCGCGACCGCCAGCACGAACAGCACGCCGGCGTAGAACACGATGGATTGCGTCACCGCCGGCGCCAGCACCAGGGCCAGCAGCACCGCGCAGCCGAGGACACCGGCCAGCGCCGCGGCGGTGGCCATGGTCACCCGGCTGGAGCGGTCGGCCGACTTGCCCCAGATCGAGGCGCTGACGCTGCCGGCCAGGCCCGAGGCGACCATCAGCCAGCCCAGGCCGGCCAGGTCGGCGCCGGCCTCGCGCTGCGCCAGCGTCACGTAGAACGGCCCGGACAGCGCGGTCGAGATCATCAGCGCCCGGGCTGCCAGGAATTTCTGTAGCTCCCGGTCGCGCATCAGCAACACGACCTGGTCGCGCACCAGATCACCGACCCCGCGCCCGCCGTCGGTGGCGCCGGGATACTCGTCGATGCCGGCATAGGTCGCCGCCGCCGCGAACCAGGCCACGCCGGCCGCCGCCAGCATGGCGTACAGCACCCAGTCGGGCCGGGTCTGGTCCGGGCTCAGCGCCAGGTACAGGCCGACGGCGCCGGCGGCCAGGCCCGAGATCGTCGAGGCGTAGCCGCCGACCCGGCCGCGCCGGCCCTTGGAGACGGTCTTGCCCAGCGTGTCCTTGGCCGCGATCGAGGCGACGCCGCGGGCCAGCGCGAAGACGGTGAGCAGCGCCACGATGGCCCAGCCCGCCGCCGCGCCGGACCAGCCCGACAGCGCCACCAGCGCCATGCCGAGGATACAGCTGCCCTCGACCACGCTGCCGCCGGCCCAGAACCACTTGCGCACCGGAAAGCGGCGCAGCACGCCGCCAACCAGGATCTGCGGCAGCAGCGCCAGCGACTCGCGGATCGGCACCAGCAGGCCAGTGAGGAAGGCCGGCGCGCCGACCGCGCCCAGCACCCACGGCAGCACCACCTTGGGGTCGGCAAGGGCGTCGCCGGTCGACGCCATGGCCTGCGCCGCGACCTGCAGCACGAAGGCCTTCGGCTGCGCATCGCACTGCGCATCGGGGATATCGCGGCACAGCCGCGCGTCGTCCTCGCTCACCGCCAGGTCGTAGAGCCGATGGGCCAGGCCTTCGCCGGGCGCCGCCGAGGTCGTCATCGCCCAACCCTACTTGTGCGCGATCTCCTTGTCGGTGAACAGGTAGTCGCGCAGCTCCTCGTCCAACTTCCCGTCGCGACGACGGATCCATTCCAGCACCATGGCTGCGTGTTCCTTTTCCTCGTCACGATTGTGCGCCAGGATCGCCTTCAGGTCCGGGTCCTTGCAGGCGTCGACGCGCTGGTTGTACCAGTCGACCGCTTCCAGTTCCTCCATCAGCGAGATGATCGCCCGGTGCATGTCCTTCGTCTCGTCGGACAGCTCGTCGACCGGCTCGTGATACCCCTCGTTCGCCATCGTGTTCCCTTCCTCGATCGCCTGGGTTCGTCAACGAATGCTGTCTAGCGCGCTGGGCGACGCAGCGGAATGCGACAAATCAAAGCGCCTCGATCGCCGGTTGCAGGTGCTGTTCGAACAGGCCGAACGAACGTTCCATCTCCGCCGCGCTCATGTCGCCGAAGACGAAGCGCAAGACGGCGTAGGTGGCCCCGGCGCGGGTCAGGTCGTCGGTCAGCGCGGCCAGCACGGTGTCGGGGCTGCCGGCGTGCGCGATGCCCAGCTCCACGGCGCCGGCATAGGTCTCCGGCAGCACCACGCCGACCGGCGCCGCGCCGTGTTTCTCCCACAGCTTGAAGAAGGCGTGCCGCCACGGCTGGTAGGCGCGCTCGGCGACCGCCAGCGCTTTCGCGTCGGTCTCGGCCAGCACCAGGTGGCGGGTGATGCCCATCAGCGGCAGGTCGGCGGCCGCGCGGCCGGTCTTGGCCCAGGCGGCGCGGTAGGCGTCGGTGATCGGCTTGACCGCGTCGGCCGGCCGGTTCGACAGCAGGTTGACCGAACGCGCGGCCAGCCAGTCGACCCGGTCCGGGCGCACGATGCCGTACCACAGCGGCGGATGCGGGCGCTGCACCGGCCATAGCTCCAGCGGCATGCCCGCAACGTTGTAGTAGGTGCCCTTGTGGGTCAGCTCGCCGCCCTCGCCGCCGGCTAGCGCCGCCAGGATCAGGTCGAGCCCCTCCTCGAACATCTTCGGCAGTTCGTCGGCGGCGAGACCGTAGTAGCCGGCCTCGATCGGCGAGATGCCGCGGCCGATGCCGAACTGGAAGCGCCCGCCGGAGAGCTGGTCGAGCATGCAGATTTCCTCGAACAGCCGGACAGGATGATAGAGCGGCAGGCAGAACACCGTCGGCCCGAGGCGGAGTTGCCTGGTGTGCTGCGCGGCGGCGGCCAGGAACACCGATGGGCTGGGCGCGATGCCCAGCGGCGTCGCGTGGTGCTCGGCAAGGTGGTAGCCGTACAATCCCGCCGCGTCATAGCGCGCCAGCATCGCCAGCCGCTCGTTGAAACACGTGTCGAGCGCCCGGCCCGACGCGTCGAGATGGTCGAAGACGCCGATTTTCACCCGCCCCAGCCTTCCTTCAGGAAGCCCTCGACGGTGCGATGCAACGCCAGGCGATTGTTTTCCAGCAGGAGTGTGTGGGTGGCGCGCCCGACCACCACGTAGCGCCGGTCGGCGGCGTTCTCCAGCAGGTTGAACACCTCCAGGCCCTTCTCCGGCACGGTCTCGCGGTCCCACTCGCCGACGACGCACAGCGTCGGCGCCCGGATCGCGGCGGGGTCGTAGGTCGGCTTATCCACCGACCAGTGCTCGATCACGTCCTTCACCACGCCGGCCGGTGCGCGCAGGCGCGGCGGATCGCTCTCGCCGCTCTTCGGATCGGAGGCGATGGCGTCGGCCGCCCACTGTTCGACGAAGCCGGCCGGTACCACGGCGTCCTTCTGCGCCGCGCTCAACGTCACGGTCCAGCGCTTGGTCGCGGCCTCGGCGTCGACCTCGCGATAGGCGCCGGGGATGCCGCCGGCGGCGACCTGGCCGCCGCCGACCCGCAACCACAGCACCCCTGACAGCACCAGCCGCTCGATCAATTCCGGGTGCCGGCTGGCGACGCCGCCGCCGATCGCGGTGCCCCAGGAGTAGCCGATCAGGCTGAGCCGCTCGACGCCGGTCCGCTGGCGGATGAAGTCGATGGCGCGGACCACGTCGGCCTCCGCCTCGGCGGTGTCGGTCAGCGGCGCGTTGTCGGCCGCCGGCCGGTCCATCTCCGGTGGCCGGTCGGAACCGCCGTAGCCCAGCAGGTCGACGCACCAGACGTCGAAGCCGGCAGCGGCCAGCCGGTCCATCCACGAAGTGCCGTCGACCGGATAGTCGAAGGTGATCGATGACGCATAGGTCGCGCCGTGCACGAACAGCACCGTGCGTTCCGGTCCGACCTTGCCGAGGTCGGCGGGCCGCTTGTTGCGCACCAGCAGGTTGAGGCCTTCACGGCCCGATGGGACGCGGTGGTCGACGCTTTCAAGCGCACTCACAGGCCACCCCAGACCTGCTCGGCGACCTCGACGCAAAGGCGCAGCTTGGCCCATTGCTGTTCTTCCGACAGCAGGTTGCCCTCCTCGGTACTGGCGAAGCCGCATTGCGGACTGAGGCAGAGCTGGTCCAGGTCGCAGAATGTCGCCGCCTCGTCGATCCGCCGCTTGATGGCGTCGGCGCTCTCCAGCTCGCCGGCCTTGGACGTCACCACGCCGAGCACCACCCGCTTGCCCTTCGGCACCAGGCGCAACGGCTCGAAGCCGCCGGAGCGTTCGTCGTCGTACTCCATGAAGTAGGCGTCGACGTCGACCTGGTTGAACAGCACGTCGGCCACCGGGTCGTAGCCGCCCGACGCGATCCACGACGACTGGAAGTTGCCGCGACACAGGTGCATCGAGATGGTCATGTCGTCGGGCCGGCCGGCGATCGCGGTGTTGATCATGTCGGCGTAGATCTGCGGCAGTTTGTCCGGATCGTCGCCGCGCTCGACCAGCATGGCGCGCTGGTCCGGGTCGCACAGGTAGGTGAAGTTGGTCTCGTCGAGCTGCAGGTAGCGGCAACCGGCGTCGGCAAAGCCTTTCACCGCCTTGGCGTAGGCCTTGCCCAGGTCGTCGTAGAAGGCGTCCATCTCGGGATAGACATCCGTGCTGACCGCCTTGCGGCCGCCGCGGAAGTGCAGCACCGACGGCGACGGAATGGTCTGCTTCGGCGTCGCGCGGGTGTGCGACTTCACGAACTTGAAGTGCTCGATCATTGGGTGGTCGGCACAGCCCAGCTTGCCGACCACGCGCAGGCCCTTGGCGGCGGTCTGGATACCGCCCTTGAACTGGATGCCCTGCGCCGACTCGAAGGCCTCCACGCCGGCCAGTTCCTGCAGGAAGTCGAAATGCCAGAAGGCGCGGCGGAACTCGCCGTCGGTCACGTCCTTCAGGCCGACCTCGACCTGCTTGTCGATCGCACCCTGGATGGCACGATCCTCGATACCGTGCAGTTCGTTGTCGGAGATCGCCCCGGCAGCGTGTTGCGCGCGCGCTTCGCGCAGCGCCTGCGGGCGCAGCAGGCTGCCGACGTGGTCGGCGCGGTAAGGCAAACGGGCGTCTGCCATCGGTCGGTCTCCCGTAGCGGTTTTCCCGATTATCTACACGGATTTACCGCCGCCGGGAATGCCGGCGGCGCATCCTCAGGCCGGCCTGGTACCCTGCGCCAGCATGGTCATGCCGGGGATCATCGGGCCGACCTCGACGTCGGCGAAGCCGGCCGCCTCGAGACGCTTGGCCAGCCAGGCATCGTCGATGGAGCGCGCGTGCGGCGTGAAGGCGGTGTGCTGAAGCTGCCACAGCGCGGCGTTCTTCGGGCCGGTGCGGTCGGCATGGACCACGAAGTCGTGGATCAGCAGCCTGCCGCCCGGCGCCAGGTGGTCGAAGGCCCGCGCGATCAGCCCCTCATGCTCGCTGTCCGGCACGCCGGAGAGCAGATACGACATCAGCACCGCGTCCTGATCCGCCGGCCAGTCGGCCTTCAACGCGTCACCGCGGACATACTCGATACGGTCCAGCAGGCCGGCATCGGCGACGTAGCCGCGCCCCAGCTTGGCGACGTTGGGGAAGTCGACGATGGTCGCGTGCAGGTCCGGATAGGCCTGGCACAAGGTGATCGAGAAGGCCCCGGTGCCGCCGCCGACATCGAGCAGCCGCCGCGCCGCCGACAGGTCGACGACCTTGGCCAGCCCGCGCGCCGGGCCCAGCGAGCCGGCATGCTGGCTTTCCGAATAGAGCTCGGCCTCGTCCGGATCGGCGAACCACTCGGCATAGGAACTGGTGGCCTCGTCGGGAAGATCGTCGGATAGCGCCAGCTCGATCTGGTCGAGCATGCGATACATCTGCCGATCGACCTGCAGGCGCAGGTAGTCGCCGAAATCGTGCTTCGCGCCCTGTACCAGGAAGGCTTCCGCCGCCGGCGAGTTGGCGAACTTGCCGCCCTCGACGGAGACCAGCTTCAGCGCCGCCAGCGCGGTGAGCAGCGTCCGCGCCCGCTCGGTATGCAAGCCCGACGCGGCGGCCAGCTCCGGGGCGGTTTTCGCCCCCTCGGCCAGATTGGTGAACACGCCGTGATGCAGCGCGGCGAACAGCGCCTTGGAGCCCATGAAGCCGAACGCGATGTCGGAAATCTCTTCGACCTTGGTCAACAGTGTCATCGTCAGACACCCCTTCTATGGTGTTCCGGACGTTGATCGAGAGACGTTCCTCGCCGCGCGACAGCCAGGCGGCTGTTGCCGATTACCCGGGGCTTCCTGTCCGAACGGCAGCGGAACGCCGCCTGGAAAGCTCAAGACCGATGGCCTGGGGCAATGAGATGGGCGCTGGCGCGCCGCAGCCGCTGGCCGGTCATTCCTGTCGCGATGCGCGGATTGTAGCACGGCACCGCGCCGGCGGCGCAACCAGCCAGCTCAGGCCGCCGGTTGCACCCAGTCGTGATCGGCATCGGCGCGGTGCAGGGTGCGGGCCGGCGGGAAACTCACGATCACCGTCGTGCCCTGGCCGAGCACGCTGGTGATGTCGAGCCGGCCGCCATGCAGCTCGGCAAATGACTGCACCAGCGACAGACCGAGCCCGGTGCCTTCGTAGCTTCGCGCGTAGGGGTTCTCGGCCTGGTAGAACGGCTGCGTCACCTTGGCGACGTGCGCGGCATCGATACCGATACCGGTGTCGGCCACCGACAGCGCCACGCCGCCATCCGCGGCCAGCGTCGCGCCGATGGTGATGCTGCCGCCGCTCTCGGTGAACTTGACCGCGTTGGAGACCAGGTTGATCAGGATCTGCTTTACCAGCCGCTGGTCGGCATAGAGGCCGAGCGCCTGGTCGATCGGCGACACCACCACGTCGACCTTGCGTTCGCGCACGCGGGGGCCGGCCAGGATGATCACCGCGTCGATCACCCGGGCCGGATCCATCGGTTCCTCGGCCAGGTGCACGTTGCCGCTCTCGATACGGGCGACGTCGAGGATGTCGTTGATGATGTCGAGCAGGTGCACGGCCGAATTGTGGATGTCGTGCAGATACTCCTCGCGCTTCGTCGCCAGCGCCGGATAGGTGGCCTCCGACTGCAGGATTTCCGAGAAGCCGATGATCGCGTTCAACGGCGTGCGCAGCTCGTGGCTCATGGTGGCCAGGAACTGCGACTTTGCCCGGTTCGCGGTCTCCGCCAGCCGGCGCGCCTGCAACGCCGCCGCCGCCTCCTCGCGCAACGCCGTCGCGTGCGATTCCAGCAGGCCGGCGCGCTCGCGCTCCACCGCATGGGCGTCGCGGAAGACCGACACGTAGTAGAAGATCGCCAGCACCACCAGCTGGCCGGTCAGCGACAGCTGCATCAGTAGTGCGTGCGGGTGGTTCCACGGCAGCGGTCCGGCCAGACTGAGCCCGGCGACCAGTGCTGCGTTGGCGGAGAAGAAGAACAGCCCGGCCCGTGCCCCGGCCTCGCGGTCGTCGGTGAAGAACAACGCCGCGTAGTAGGCAGGGAACCAGACGATGTAGAAGGCGATGTTGCTGTTCGGGTCGGTCATCCCGTCGATCGCCGCCAGCAGCAGCACCGCGCCGGCGTACAGCTTGAAGACCGAACCGACCAGCCGCAGCCGGCGCCGCGGCAGGGTCGCGAACGCCACCGCCACCAGGGCGAGCACCACGACCGACAGCGGCAACAGGCCGCGTTCGAGCGCGGTCAGGCTATTGTTTTGATCGCCGACATAACCGGCCCATCCCGCCGCCAGCGCCGAAGCCGCCGCCGATAGCGCGCTGACCCAACGGTAGGCGTGTCCGCGCAACGGGCGCCCGAACACGCGCAAACCGAGCCGCGCGGCCGACTGTGGCCCGCGCGGCGCGACGCCTGCTGTGCTGTGCACTGACATGGAACGGGCGAATCTCCGGAGGAACTCGCTCGCATGGTGCCGTTGCGTCCGTGAGAAATTAGTAAACGACGCGGTCCGGAGCGCGCCGTGGAGGTATCATCCGGTTATGTCATATAGCCCATTGGGCTATGGCCGGGCCGCTAATGCACGCCCTCGGACTCGCCCGGCTGCATCCGCTGCAACGCCTGGATCGCGGTCCGGATGCGCATCCAGAGCGCCATGCCGTCGGTGTCACCGTCGTCGGACATTTCCAAGGCCTTGCGGCCAGCGTGCTCGACCGCGCTCTCGCCATGCAGCTGGATCGTCAGGTGCGCTGCGCGCCAGACGTCGGAATCGGAAATCACCTGCGGTTGTCCCTCGGGTCCGCCGGCGCGCTGCCCGCCGCGCCGATCTTTGCTTCCACCGTCCTTGGCCACACCAAACTCCATTCGCGACGGCCGCGACATTCGTCGCCGCGCATACATCCACCAGCTTGTGCTCGCGGCCTTCGCGGCCGGCGTGCCAAGCCAGTGCAACTCGCCGCAGTGGTAGCAAGAACTCGGCCATACCGGAAACGTTCAATATTACGGGGGGTTAGCCATGCGGCGAGGTGGGCGGATTGCCGCCCTGTAAAGCCGATCGACACTGCGTGCGAAGTCATTGCGCGCTTATGGACCCCAAGAATGCCACAGGTGTTGTACCAGACCGGACAAATCCGTCAAGATATTGTAGCAACAATCGTTAATATATTCGCGATCGTTCAATCAGCCGGAAACGTCCCGGTTCCAGACATCGTCCCGCTCAGAGACGCCGGGCCGCTGGGCGCGGACCGTCCGGACCGCTAGGATGGCGCCAGCGGCAAGCGATCGGGCAGGACGGCAGCGATGAGCAACGAGAACGGCGGCGCGGGCCACCTCTATCTGGTCGACGGCGCCGGCTACATCTTCCGCGCCTATCACGCGCTGCCGCCGATGACGCGGCCGGACGGCACCCCGGTGAACGCGGTGATGGGCTTTTGCGCCATGCTCGAACGGCTGCTGCTGGAGCTGGAGGGGCCGGACAAGCCGAGCCACCTGGCGGTGATCTTCGATGCCGGCCACATCACTTTCCGCAACGCCATCTCCGTCGACTACAAGGCCAACCGGCCGCCGCCGCCGGAAGACCTGGTGCCACAATTCGCGCTGGTGAAAGACGCTAGCCGCGCCTTCAACCTGCCGACCATCGAGCTGGACGGCTTTGAGGCCGACGACATCATCGCCACCTACGCCACCCAGGCGCGCGCCGTTGGCCTGAAGGTCACCATCGTCTCCTCGGACAAGGACTTGATGCAGCTCGTCGGCGACGGCGTCGACATGCTGGACCCGATGAAGCAGCGCCGGATCGGTCCTGAAGAGGTGCGCGAGCGCTTCGGCGTCGGGCCGGACAAGGTGATCGACGTGCAGTCGCTGGCCGGCGACTCGGTCGACAACGTGCCCGGCGTGCCCGGCATCGGCGTGAAGACCGCCGCGCAGCTGATCGGAGAATATGGCGACCTGGACGCCCTGCTGGCCCGCGCGGCGGAGATCAAGCAGCCGAAGCGGCGCCAGAACCTGATCGAATTCGCCGACCAGGCCCGCGTCAGCCGCGACCTCGTCACCTTGAAATGCGACGTGGACCTGGCGGAAGGCATCGACGATCTGGTGCTGCCGGAGCGCGACATCGACCGCCTGATGGCGTTCATGGACGAACAGAACTTCAAGACCCTGAAGGCCCGTATCCGCGGCCGGCTGGAAGGTGGCGCGCCAGCGACCGCCGCGCCGTCGGCCGCCGCCGGCGGCCCGAAGCACGAGACCATCCAGGACGAAAAGGCGCTGGCCGACTGGATCGCGCTGGTCGAGCGCGAAGGCGTGCTGGCGATCGAGGCGATGAGCGACCACGCCGACCCGATGCTGGCCAGCCTGACCGGCCTGGCGATGGCGGTGGCGCCCGGACGCGCCGCCTACCTGCCGCTCGGCCACCGCAAGCCTGGCGCCAAGGACGGCCTCGACCTGGACGGCGGCCCGGCGCCGGAACAGCTCGACCGCGAGACGGCGCTGCGCATGCTGGCGCCGGTGCTGACCGACCCGTCGGTGCTGAAGCTCGGCGCCGACATCAAGCGCACGGTCATCCTGCTGGCCCGCCAGCGTATCGACATGGCACCGATCGAGGACGCCATGCTGCTGTCCTACGCCGCCGAGTCGGGGCTGCACAAGCACGCGCTCGACAGCCTGTCGGAACGCTACCTGGAACAAGAGCTGCCGCCGCTCAAGGGCCTGCTCGGTACCGGCAAGTCGGCCATCGGCTTCGACGAGCTCGACCTGGAGAAAGCCAGCGCCTACGCCAACACCACCGCCGACGCGGTCTGGCAAACCCGCCAGCCGCTGCGCGCCAAGCTGCTCGACGCCCACACCGTCGCCGTCTACGAGACCCTGGAACGGCCGCTGGTCGCCGTGCTGGCCGCGATGGAGCGCACCGGCATCACCGTCGACGCCACGACGCTGAAACGCATGTCCGGCGACTTCGCGCAGCGCATGGCCGCGCTGGAGTCGGAGATCCACGAACTGGCCGGCGAGAGCTTCAACATCGGCTCGCCGAAGCAGCTCGGCGAGATCCTGTTCGACAAGATGTCGCTGCCCGGTGGTAAGAAGGGCAAGACCGGCGCCTACGCCACCCCCGCCGACGTGCTGGAACAGCTTGCCGCGCAGGGCCACGACCTGCCGGCCCGCGTGCTCGACTGGCGCCAGCTCTCCAAGCTGAAGAGCACCTATACCGACGCGCTGCAGGAGCAGATCAACCGCGACACCGGGCGCGTGCACACTACCTACGTGCTGGCCTCGACCTCGACCGGGCGGCTGTCGTCGGCCGACCCGAACCTGCAGAACATTCCCGTCCGCACCGACGAGGGCCGCAAGATCCGCCGCGCCTTCGTGCCAGCCGACGGCTATCGCCTGCTCAGCGCCGACTATTCGCAGATCGAGCTGCGCATCCTGGCGCACATCGCCGACATCCCCTCGCTGCGCCAGGCGTTCCACGACCGCCAGGACATCCACGCGATCACCGCGTCGCAGGTCTTCGGCGTGCCGCTGGAAGAGATGGACCCACAGACCCGGCGCAAGGCCAAGGCGATCAATTTCGGCATCATCTACGGCATCAGCGCCTTCGGCCTGGCCAACAACCTGCGCATTCCGCAGGCCGAGGCACGCGACTACATCGCCGCCTATTTCGAGCGTTATCCCGGCATCCGCGACTACATGGACCGGACCAAGGACTTCTGTAAGCAGCACGGCTACGTCACCACGCTGTTCGGCCGGCGCATGCACATGCCCGGCATCCGCGACAGCAACCCGGCCCGGCGCAGCTTCCAGGAGCGCGCCGCGATCAACGCCCCGATCCAGGGCTCCGCCGCCGACATCATCCGCCGCGCCATGATCCGCCTGCCCGGCGCGCTCGATCAGGCCAGGCTCGGCGCCCGCATGCTGCTGCAGGTCCACGACGAGCTGATCTTCGAGGTCCCCGACGACGAGGTCGACCGGACCCGCGACCTGGTCAGGCAGGTGATGGAAGACGCCGCCCACCTGGAAGTCCCGCTGGTCGTCGACACCGGCGTCGGCGACAACTGGGACGAAGCGCACTAGGGAACGGCGCTCCGTCGGGGCGCGCCTAGGCACTTTTCCGTTCGCCCTAGTCGTCGACCTCGGCCCACAAGCACACCATGACGCAGGCATCCAGCGGCATGTCGGCGATGCCGAGCGCGGTGCGGGTGTGGCGGCCACGTTCGCCGAACACCTCCAGCACCAGGTCAGACGCGCCATTGAGAACCTGCGGATGGCCGCGGTAGCCGGGCGCGCAATGGACCGCGCCTTCGATCCGCACCACCTGGCGAACCTTCTCAAGGTCGCCGGTCGCCGCCCGGAGCTGCGCGATGCCGTTGAGCGCGGCGAGCCGTGCCGCCTGATAGCCGTCCTCGTCGCTGACGTCGGCCCCAAGCCGCCCCGGATACTGCAGGACGCCATCGACCCAGGCCAACTGTCCGGATGTCATGACGAGGTTGCCGGTGCGAACCCAGGCTTCATAGTTGCCGACGCCGGCCGGCGCCTCGGGCAGATCCAGCCCGAGCCGCGCCAGATTCTCGAGTGCGGTCACGTAAGCCTCCTGCGTCGCCCGGCACGAACCACGCAATCATAACCGTCGCATTCGACTTGTTAAGCCGCGGCGGCGCGAACCTTCCGGTCCGGCCCGCGCGGTCCTAGGCCCGCCGCATCAGGTGGACGGAGAACAGGTTCGCCTCTCCGGTCCAGACCTGCTCCGGCGTCCAGCCAGCCTTGGCGGCGAGCGCGTGGAACGCCTCCACGGTGTACTTGTGCGAGTTCTCGGTGTGGATGGTTTCGCCTTCGGCGAAGTCGAAGCGCCCGCCCAGCACCTCGACCGCCTGCGCCTTGGTCGAGACCAGGTGCATTTCGATCCGGCTCAGCGATTCGTTCCAGCGCGCCTCGTGGCGGAAGGCATCGAGGTCGAAGCTGCCCTCCAGCTCGCGATTGATACGCGCCAGGATGTTGAGGTTGAACGCCGCGGTCACGCCCTCGGCGTCGTCGTAGGCCGGCACGAGAATGCGCTCGTCCTTCTTCAGGTCGACGCCGATGACCAGCCAATCCGCGCCGGTGTCCCGGCCCAGCCGGTCGAGCAGTTCCACCGCCGGCCCCGGCGCCAGGTTGCCGATGGTCGAACCGGGGAAGAACACCGTCACCGCGCCCTCCCGAGACATCGCATCGGGCAGCGCGAAATCGCGGGTGAAGTCGATGGCGATCGGGTGGATATCGACATCGGGATAATCGGCCGCGAGTTCCGACGCCGCGGCGTGCAGGTGTTCGGCGGAGATGTCCGCCGGCACGAACACGCGCGGCCGCAGCGCGTCGAGCAGGATGCGGATCTTCTGCGTCGAACCGGCGCCAGGCTCGAACAGCAGCGCGCCGCGCCCGATCTTCGCCGCCAGCTCCGGCCCGATCGCCTCCAGTATCGCGATCTCGGCGCGGGTGACGTAGTACTCCGGCAATTCGCAAATCCGGTCGAACAGCTTCGAGCCAACCTCGTCGTAGAAATATTTCGGCTCCAGCGTCTTCGGCGCCGCCGCCAATCCAGCCAGCACCGAGGTCGCGAATGGCGACGCCGTCACGATCCTGCCGGAAAAATCCGTCATGCCCGTTCATCCGCCAGCCGCAGCCCGGTGACCTGCCAGCGCTGGTGCGGGTAGAAGAAGGTCCGGTAGCTGCGGCGCATCTGCGCCGCCGGCGTCACGCAGGAGCCGCCGCGCAGCACGAACTGGTTGACCATGAACTTGCCGTTGTACTCGCCCACCGCGCCTTCCGGCGGGCGGAAGCCGGGATAGGGCAGGTAGGCCGACTGCGTCCACTCCCAGACGTCGCCCCACATCTGCGCCAGGCCGTCGCCAGCGGCCCGGCCTGGTCGCAGCCGGCCGCTTTCCAGGAAATTGCCGGCGATCTCGCCGTCCGCCGCGTGCTCCCATTCGAACTCGGTCGGCAGCCGCTTGCCGGCCCAGCGCGCGAAGGCGTCGGCCTCGTAGTAGCTGACATGTGCGACGGCGGCGTCCTCGTCGACCGGCTGCGCCCCGCGCAGGCCGAACGCCATCCACGGACCGTCCGCGGCGCCATCCTCACGCCACCAGTAGAGCGGCGCCTGCCAGCCCTCGGCCTCGACCGTGGCCCAGCCGTCCGACAGCCACAGCGTCGGGTTGGCATAGCCCCCGTCGGCTATGAATTCGGCCCACTCGCCGCAAGTCACCGCCCGGCTGGCCAGCCGGAAGGGATGCACCAGCGCCTGGTGCCGCGGGCTTTCGTTGTCGTAGGCGAAGCCGTCGCCGTCGTGGCCGATCTCGACCACGCCGCCGTCGAAGTCGAGCCAGGACAGCGGCGCCGGCTCGACCGTCGGCAACGGCCCCGGCGACCGGTAGGGCGGGTTCAGCGGGTTATGCGACAGCGCGTGCAGCAGGTCCGTGAGCAGCAGTTCCTGATGCTGCATCTCGTGGTGGCAGCCCAGCTCGACCAGTTCCGCCGGCGCGGCGCCTGCCTCGATCAGCCGCGCCATCTCGGCATCGACCCCGGCCCGGAAGTCCAGCACCTCGGCCACCGTCGGCCGGGTGA
Organism: Alphaproteobacteria bacterium; assembly: GCA_040223615.1. Lineage (GTDB taxonomy): Bacteria > Pseudomonadota > Alphaproteobacteria > JAVKFY01. The sequence continues at coordinate 10,143 of JAVKFY010000070.1, read as the reverse complement.
TCAGACCGCGCTGCGCCCGCGTATAGCGCGGCCCCATCTGCACGTAATAGCTGTTGAACAGGAAGGCGAAGCGGTCGTCGGGCGATCGGTAGTCGGCGCTGTTCGGCCGCACCACGAACTGCTCGAAAAACCAGGTCGTGTGCGCCAGATGCCACTTCGCCGGGCTGGCGTCAGGCATCGACTGCACCACCATGTCTTCCGGCGGCAGATGCGCGGTGAGTTCTTCGGTCCGTGCGCGTGTACGGTTGTACAGTCCGGCAAGCTCGCTCGCCGGTTTCGCCTTCTGGCGCGTGTTCATGGAACTGTGGCCCCCGGGGCGGCGTCGCTGTCGCTGGTCCTTCCTAACTAGGACCGCAGGCTGCGATTGCGACCGAAAAATCGTTCGCTGATTGTTCTAGGCTAGCAAGGCGTCATCTCGATGACAACGCGACGTCGCCATCACGGTTCCGTCAGCCGGCGACGGCGACCCGCCGTTCGTTCGGCAGCGCGAAGGCCACCACACCCATCGCCAGCGCCAGCGCCGCCAGCGCGTAGAACAGGTTGGTGAAGCCGACGCCGGGCTCGAACAGCCAGGCGACAAGCTGCACGCCCAACGGCGCGGCCACCGTGGCCAGGCCGTTGCGGATGCCATAGGCCAGCCCGCGCCGCCGGCTCGGCGTGTAGCGCGCGATCAGCACGTTCTCCACCGGCGCCGCGACGTCGAACACGAACACCACGACGATGGCCATCGGTACGATCGCCCAGCCGCCGACCGTGGTCGCCGCCAGCAGCGCCACCATCTTGGCCAGGAAGCTGATGATGTAGACCTGCTTGCCCAGGCCCTGGTCGGCGAAGTGACCGCCGACGAACTGCGCCGACGCGCCCAGCAGGTAGATCGTGGTCGCCAGCACGCCGATCCCGATCAGTCCGTCGCCCAGGTCGGCGCCGACCTCCAGTTCGATCCACTTCGGCAGCATCGTGGTCACCGCGTAGTAGGCGATGCCGAGCGCCGTGGTGGTGGTCAGCAGCGCGAACAGGGCGCGGCGGATATCGGACTTGCTCGGGTCTGGCTGCGGCGAGGCGTCGTCATGGCGGTCGCGCACCCGGCCGGTGATGTAAGCCACGAGCAGCGCCAGCCCGATGGCGACGGCGAGCGCGCCGGGGACGATGAAGGCCAGCCGCCAGTCGAACAGATCCGCCAGGCCGCCGGCCACCAGCGAGGCGAAGGCGGCGCCGATCGAGCCGGCGATGCCCAGCGTGGCGATCGAGCGGCCCCGCCGCGTGACGTTCTTCATCACCCACGCGGTACCGACGGGGTGATAGATCGCGCCGAACAGGCCCATCGCGGTCAGCGCCGGCCACAGTTGCGCCGGCCCTTCGGCCAGGCCGCACATGATGGTCGCGACGCCGATGCCGAGGAAATAGACAATCATCACCCGGCTCTCGCCGAACCGGTCGCCCAGCCACCCGGCCGCCGGCGCCCCGGCACCGAGCATCAGCGCACCCCAGGTCCATAGCGCGATCAGGTCGTCGTACGGCAACCTCCAGATCGGCTCGATCACCAGCACCAGCGTCAGGAACAGCGCCACCAGCACGTGAAAGGCGGCATGCCCGGCACAGGCGAAGAGGAATGTCAGACGCGCGGAGTCGGTCATCCGCCGGACCCTAGCGGCGACAGAGACAGGGCGCCAGTGGGCCATTTTCCAGCACCTTGCCGGTCCGCTCGCAGCCCGTCGGCCGGGCCGCCAACCCGCCGCCCCGACCCGAGGCGCTCGCTTGACTCGACAGGTAACGAGAGGGCGTACTTTTTACGTAACAGAACATTGGGGAGGACCAAATCATGCAGAAAATCACCCTGGCCGGCCTAACGGCGCTCGCCGTTGTGGCGCTGCTCGCGCCAGTGGGACCGGCGTCGGCGGCCAACGACGAGCCGTTGACCGAAAAATGGGCGCCCAGCGAATGGGGCCCGGACGACATGGCCGGTGCCGTCAACCGGACCACGCCGGCGATGGTCCTGGCCGCGATCAAGCTGGTCAAGCAGGGCAAGGTCGCCACGCTCGGCAAGGTCTACCAGTCCGACATGCCGATGTTCGGCGTGCGCAGCTTCAAGCTCACCATCCCTGGCCTGCCGTCCAGCGGCCCGGTGCCGTTCGGGCCCCGCGAGCTGGTCGGCAACGACGAGGTGCTGACCGCCGAGATCGGCCAGGTCGGCACCCAGTTCGACGGTCCCGGCCATATCGGCGTGCGCACGTCGAAGGGCGACTTCTTCTACAACGGGCGCATGCTGGCCGAAGTCGCCGGCGCCTACGGTGTCGGCCCGCTCGGGGTCGAGCACGTGGCGCAGAAGGGCTTCGTCTGCCGTGGCGTCCTGTTGAACGCGGCCGCCTATCGCGGCATGGACCGCCTGCCGATCCCGGCGCCGCCGCCGAACAAGGGCGACGCCGGCATCATCACCGGCGAAGACATCCAGGCGATGGTGAAGCGCCAGGGCATCGACCCGATCGGCGAGGGTGACTGCGTGTTCCTGTACACCGGTCACGGCAACATCTGGCATCCGCGCGACTGGGACACCTACGACGCGGCGGAGAAGGCCAAGCGGGTGAAGGAGTTCAATTCCGGCGAGCCGGGCTTCGGCACGTCGGGCTGCACCTACCTCGCCTCGCGCAAGATCATCCTGACCGGCGCCGACACCTGGGCGGTGGAAGCCGTCGCGCCGACCTTCGCCGGCGAGACCGAACAGCCGTTCGAGTGCCATCTGGAGATGATCACCAAGCGCGGCATCTGGAACATCGAGAATCTCGACCTGACGCAACTGGTCGAGGACAACGTCTCGGAGTTCCTGTTTGTCTGGTCGCCGCTGAAGATCAAGGGCGCGACCGGCTCGCCGGGCAACCCGGTGGCGCTGTACTGAGGCGACGACCTGCAACGGCGGCCGGGGTTTCTGCAAGGCCCCGGCCGTTTCGCGCCTGTCGCCACGCAGCGGTGCAGGCGGCGGCGATCAGACCAGTCCGTTGAGGAAGCAACGCACCTCGGCGTTCACCGCGTCGGGAAACTCCCAGAACGGAAACCCGCCGCCACCGGGGATCAGCACGCGCCGGCCGTGCGCAAGAACCTGCAAAAGGTCGGCGGAAGCGGCGAGGAAATCCGGTGCGTCGTGCTCGCCGTTCATCAGCAGTACCGGGCATGGCAAGCCGCGTATGGCGGCGTCGAGCGGCGGCATCGGCCGGCTGGCCAGCCCGGTGTCCTGCCACGGCGCGCCGCCGAAATCGTCGACGATGGCGCGTTGCGCCGCGGCCCGGCAGGTCACCGGATTGGCGCGCATCACGTCGAACCATGGGCCGCGCGTCCACCAGATCTCGCGCGCGGCCTCGATGCCGGCCGTACGCATGGTCGCCGCCGCCTCGGCGAGAAAGTCGTTCAGCGCCGGCATGGACCGGCCGGGATAGACCGGCCCCTCCAGGATCATGGCGCTAAATCGCGTCGGCTGGGCGCAGGCCAGCACCAGACCGGCGGTGGCGCCCAGGTGCGTGCCCCAGTAGACCGCGCGCTCGATGCCGGCCGCATCCAGGCTGGCGCCGATGGCGTCGCCGAATTCGACGGCGCCGAACGGGCCCGGCATCGCCGCCGACGCGCCATGCCCCGGCATGTCGATCAGGATCAATCTGTAGGCATCGCGGAACGCCTCGACCTGCCGGTCCCAGACTCGCCGGTCTTGTGACACGCCATGCACCAGCACCAGCCACGGCGCCGCCGCGCCGGCATCGTCGATTACTTCGTGGGCAGCCGCGTCAGCCATGGTCGCCCCGCTACGGCTGCAATGCGTCGTAGCGCCGCTTGGCCTCGACCACGCGCGGGTGGGTGGCGGCGTCCTTGGCGCGGCCGATTTCGCTCCACAGCCGCTTCATCGTGTTGAGGCGCCGCTTCGGGCTCTTGCCGGCGGCCACGTCAGCCTCGGCCTTGTCGAGTTCGCTCTCAAGCTGCTCGACCTTGTAGGCGACGGAACGGCCGAGCTTCGGCGCGTCGGCGGTCGGCGCCGGTGGCGCACCGCCCGAGACCGGCTTGTCGGCCGCGGAGAAGTCAGCGTTCGGGTTCCACATGGCGACAAAGTTGGACGGGATCGGGCTCGCCGCGACCGAGTTGGCGTTGACGCCGGCGTGGTCGAACAGACCAGCGAACCAGAGCTCGTCGCCGCGCACCGCGTGGCGCACCATCGGGGCGTCGATCTGGTCGCGGCTCGCCTTCATCAACCCGCCGCCCAGCGCTTGCAGCTCGCCGGTGGCGGTGTCGAGGATGGCCACGCCGTTCAGCGGCGTCCAGTCGTTGCCATATTCGAACGCGCCGGAGAGCAACAACCTGGTCCTGGCCTCGTCGAGCCAGCTCATCTGCAGGATGTCGCGCGACAGGCCGCCGACCTTTGTCGGCCCGCTCCAGGTGTCGCTGGCGCGGTCCCAGCGGGCGATGCCGAAGGTCTCGACCCGGTCGGCGACCGGCAGCGTATCGTCGATCACCGCCAGCGTGCCGCCGACATAGAGGTTGCCCTCGGCGTCGGTGATCAGCGCCCGCACACGCGGGAAGTTGGTGCGCAAGAAGCCGCCGAAGGTATCCGGCCGCGTCGGCAGGCCAGGATAGCCGTCGGGATGGTCGTCGCGATCGGCATAGTTCGGCTTCGCGCCCTTGCCGATCGGCGCCCAGTCCTGTGCCTCGCGGTCCCAGCGCGCGACGTTGTAGAGCTGCCGCGCGCTGGCCGACGGCGCCGGGCCGTAGAACACGAAGGTGCCGCCGATGTAGATGTCGCTCGGGTCCTGGCGCTCGTCGATATGGATGGTCTGGAACACCTTGACCGGCTTCTTCGGGTCCTCCGGCTTGATGTCATGGCCCATCGGCGAATAGGTGCCGTCCTTGTCGACCCGGATCACCGGCGCCACGTCGCCCGGATAGGCGTAGTCCGGGTTGGTCAGCCCGCTGGCGCCGATCATGTAGAAGTCGCCGGTCCTGCTGTCCCAGGCGATGTCGCGGATGGCGCCGCCGCCGGAGCCCGCCGTGGCATGACCCATCACCGTGTTGCCGTTCCAGGTACCTTCGAATGGGCCCCAGCTCTTGGCCGCCGGATCATAGATCGCCAGGCCCTTGTATTTCGGCAGGCCGCCATAGACCCAGACCTTGCCGTCGTGGACCTTCAGGCCGAGCGGACGCACCGACGGCCCCTCGCCCTTGCCGCGCGCGTCCCAGGCCAGCTTCTGCCAGCCATTGGCGGCGTCGTAGGACCACACGAACCAACGCTCGTTGGCCAGCGCCGGCCAGTTGCCGGCGAAGTACAGCGTGTCGCCGAGCCAGGCCATGCCGGTGACCTCCGGCGGCCCGCTGCCGCTGTCCGGGCCGGTGGCGGCGGAATGCGCCAGCTCGTCGGGACGCTTGCGCCGCGGCGGCGGCGGAAAGCCGCGCGACCAGTGCTCGTTGCCGGTGGCCAGCGGCGCCGTCGTCGCCGGTCGCGGACTCGGCGTGGCCGCAGCCTGCACCTCGGCCGGGTTGGCGACAAAGTCGATGGTCTCGTTCCAGCGCGCGATGTAGTTCGAGGCCCAGGCGGCGTCGCCCTCGTTCTCCGGCCCGATGAACTTGAAATCGCCGACGTAGTAGACGTCGTTGCCGTTCACCGTCATCCGGGTCTCGGGAAACACGATCGGCGCCAAGCCGGACCCGAGCTGCGCCCACGCGCCGCTCGCCGGGTCGTAGGACATCGCCATGTGTGCCGGCGTGCCGTCCTTGAAGCCGTCGAAGAAGCTGCCGGGCTTGGAGATGCCGCCGAACGAGCCGCCGAAGTAGATCTTGCCGTTATCGGCCTTGGCGATCGACCAGACCTCGCGGCCGACGCCGCCCTTGCCGGTCGGGTCGACCCACTGCTGCGCCGCGCCGTCCCACTTGGCGATACCGCGCAACGTCTCGCCGCTCTTCTTGCCGCCGGAGAAGGCGCCGACGATCCACAGGTTCTCGCCATCGACCAGGAAGTCGAGCACGTGCACGGAGTCGAAGTGCATGAAGTCGGCGGCGCGCTGCAGCGTGTCCTCGTCGGCCTCCGAAGCAGCCTCGGGGAATGTGGTCCACCCTTTGCCCGCCTGCCACTTGGCGATGCCGGGCGAGTAGCGCGCGGTCGACGACGAGACGCGAGGTTGCTGGCCGTCGCCGGCGGTGTACTGGAACCGGCCGGCGACGTAGATCGTCGACGGCGTGGTCGAGGTGTCGACCTTGATCCGCCGCACGCGCGCCTTCTGGCCATGCACGCCGGGGGGCACCGGCTCGTACGAACCGGTGTCGAAGTCGTATCGGTGCAGCTTTTCCGAGTTGCCGTTCAGGATGCCGGCGAAGGTGCCGCCGATGTACAGGTCGTTGCCTTGCGGGTCGTAGGCGATAGCCTCGATCGAGCCGGTGTCGGAGACCGTGCCGTTGTACTGGAAGCTGCCCAGCGGCTGCCATTTGTTGGCGGTCGGCTCGTTCGGGTCGTAGACCGCCAGTGCGTTGACGCGGTGGTAGCGGGTGCCGCCGGGATTATCGACGCGGGTGAATCCGCCGGCGACCACCAGCCGCCCGTCCGGCAGCCACAGGAAGTCGTAGATCTGACCGTCCGGCCCGGCGCCGCCCTTGTTGGTGTGGAAATAGACCACGGCCTCGTAGCCGGCCTCGGGTGACCAGGTCCACAGGTGCCAGAGCTCGTTTCGCAGTTGCTTGGTGATGTCGGTGGCGGACACGCCCGGCCCCCAGGCGCCGGACATCCACAGCTTGCCGTCGTGCCACTTGACCTGGCGCAGCCGCGGCTTGCCGACGCCGTCGGCCATGCCCGTCGCGGGCGTCATCGCCGTGGTCTTGGCCGGCGCCGGGAACTGCTTCGACCAGTGTTCGTCGCCAGGCGCCGCCGCCACGGCCCCCGCCCAGGTGAAAACGAGCGCGACGACAGACCGCAACAACCAACGACGCATGGCATTTCCCCCTTACGCGGCACCCAACAGGAACGGACGGGGCGAGCCTAACATGACGTGCCCGCCCACCGCCGCTATGGCGCGCACAGGCGGATATTCGCGACTCTGGGGCGCCTAGTGAGTGACGCGCGCCGGCTCCGCGATGCGCAAGGCCAGGCCGCGCCGGTTGAGCGCGGCGGCGTAGGCGCGGGCGCGGTTGGCCAGCAACGGCACCGCCGCCTCGCCAACCAGGTCGCGGGCGTGGTCGGCGACGTGGTCGCCATCGCCGGCCTGCGCCGCGCCGACCAGTGACGCCAGCCGCAACTCGTCATGGCACACGCACGGACAGCAGGCCGCGTGATATTCCAGCCGTCGGTGCGCCCCAGCGCACAGCGCCTCGATCAGCCGCGCGAAGTGGGCCAGCGTCGCCCGCCCGGCCTCGGCCCCGAAGCGGCCGTCATACTCGCGCCGGACCAAAGGCCAGTTGTCCGGCCCGCTGACCCAGCGGCGATAGCTCCAGACGACGAATTGCGCCGCGTCATCCAGTTCGGTGATCCAGGTCGCGTCGAGCATCGCTCAATCCTGTAAATGCAACTCATTCGCAATAACAGGATAGAAACCGCCCGGGCCCTCGTCAACCGCCGCTGCGCCGGCGTGGCTGGACCGGCCGCCGCTTCCGCCTTATATGCTGCGGACCATGAGCGGCGCGGCTTTCATCAAGATGCACGGGCTGGGCAACGATTTCGTTGTGCTGGACGCGCGCGCGCGCGCGTTGCGGCTCGACAACGACCAGGTGCGCGCCATCGCCGACCGCAAGTCCGGTGTCGGCTGCGACCAGCTCATCGTGCTGGAGCCGGCGCGCGACGCCGACGCCTTCATGCGCATCTACAACGCCGACGGCGGCGAGGTGGAGGCCTGCGGCAACGCCACGCGCTGCGTCGGCGCGCTGCTCTTCGCCGAGACCGGGCGCCAGCATGCCGACATCCTGACCGGTGCCGGTCGCCTGCTGGCCGACGCCGCGCCCGGCGGCCGGGTCGCGGTCGACATGGGCGTCCCGCGCCTCGAATGGCGGCAGATCCCGCTCGCCCGTGAGATGGACACGCTGCACCTCGACCTCAGCCTCGGCCCGCTGAGCGATCCGGTGGCAATGAACATCGGCAACCCGCACGCCACCTTCTTCGTGCCCGATGCCGAGGCCGTCGACATCGCCGACCTCGGCCCGCAACTGGAGGTGCATCCGCTGTTCCCGGAACGGGTCAACGTCGGCATCGCCTCGCTGAGCGCGCCCGACACGCTCCGCTTCCGGGTCTGGGAGCGCGGCGTCGGCATCACCCGCGCCTGCGGCACCGGCGCCTGCGCGGCGGCAGTGGCAGCGGCGCGTCGTGGTCTCACCGGACGCACGGTCGACGTCGACCTCGACGGCGGCCGGCTGCGCCTGGAATGGCGCGACGACAACCACGTGGTGATGACCGGTCCCGTGGCGACCAGCTTCACCGGCATGCTCGACGCGAGTCTGCTGGCATCGGCAAGCCTGTCATGACCGTCGATGTCGTCAACTTCGGCTGTCGGCTGAACAGCTTCGAGGGCGCGGTGATCCGCGACCAGGCGACGGCGGCGGGCGTCGACGACGCCGTGGTGGTGAACACCTGCGCCGTGACCGCCGAGGCGGTGCGCCAGGCGCGCCAGGCGATCCGCCGCGCGCATCGCGACGCGCCCGGCCGTCGCATCGTCGTCACCGGCTGCGCCGCGCAACTGGAACCGGAGAGCTTCGCCGCCCTGCCCGGCGTCGCCCAGGTGCTCGGCAACGAGGAAAAGCTGAAGGCGGCGAGCTACGCCGCGCTGGCGCCGGTCCAGGTCGGCGACATCATGGCCGTGCGCGACGTGCCCGAGCACCTGGTCGACGGACTCGATGGCCGCGCCCGCGCCGTGGTGCAGATCCAGCAGGGCTGCGACCACCGCTGCACCTTCTGCATCATCCCCTTCGCGCGCGGCAACTCGCGCTCGGTGCCGCTCGGCATGGTGGTGGATCAGGTCCGCAAGCTGGTCGAGAACGGCTACCGCGAAGTCGTGCTGACCGGCGTCGACATGACTTCGTGGGGGCAGGACCTGCCGGTCGGCGGCGGCCTCGGCACGCTGGTGCGCCGGCTGCTCGCGGCGGTGCCGGAATTGCCGCGCCTGCGCCTGTCCTCGATCGACTGCATCGAGGCCGACGCCGAGTTGATGCGCGCGCTGGCCGAGGAAGCACGGCTGATGCCGCACCTGCACCTGTCGTTGCAGGCCGGCGACGACCTGATCCTCAAGCGTATGAAGCGGCGCCACGCCCGCGCCGACGCCGTGGCGTTCTGCGACGAGGTCCGCCGGTTGCGACCCGACGTGGCCTTCGGCGCCGACCTGATCGCCGGCTTCCCGACCGAGGACGACACCGCCTTCGACAACACCGCCGCGCTGATCGACGACTGCGGGTTGGCCTACACCCATATCTTCCCGTTCTCCGCCCGTCCCGGCACCCCGGCCGCGCGCATGCCGCAATTGCCCAAGAGCGTGCGCAAGGAACGCGCCGCCCGCCTGCGCGAGATCGGCGCCGCCGCGCACCGCCGCTTCCTGGACAGCCAGGTCGGGCGCAAGGTCGAGGTGCTGATGGAACGCGACGGCCTCGGCCGCGCGCCAAACTTCGCCAGCGTCGCCATCGACGCCGCCGGCCCGCTTGCGCGGGCTCGGATCGTCGGTATCGACAACGATCAACTGGTCGGTATGCCTGCATGAGCTGGGTGCAAAAGCTTAAGCAAGGACTGAGCCGCACCGCCGGCGGCCTCGCCGAGCAGATCACCGGCGTGTTCACCAAGCGCAAGCTGGACCAGGCGGCGCTGGACGAGCTCGAAGACCTGCTGATCGCCGCCGACCTCGGCCCCGTCGTCGCGTCCGAGGTCACCGCCAAGCTGGCCGCCAGCCGCTTCGGCAAGGACGTCTCCGAGGAGGAGATCAAGGGCGCGCTGGCCGAGGTGGTCGGCGAGATCCTGGATCCCGTCGCGCTGCCGCTCAACATCGACCCGGCCAACCGGCCGCACGTGATCCTGGTGGTCGGCGTCAACGGCACCGGCAAGACGACGACGATCGGGAAGATCGCCAAGCAGCTCAACGAGCACGGCCAGAAGGTCGCGCTGGCGGCCTGCGACACCTTCCGCGCCGCCGCGATTCAACAGCTCGAAATCTGGGCCGG
>JAVKFY010000069.1:0-152101 GCA_040223615.1 Alphaproteobacteria bacterium | reverse complement strand
GATCGAAGCCTGCGATCGCTGTATCGCTGCTCGGATGGCGTGCGTCGTCGTGGCGCTGCCGTGAAGTACCTGTCCCATAGCTCCTCCCGAAGGTGATGGCACATCATCGCACCATCACACTCCGGGACTAAACATCTAGTCGCTGAACGCCGCGAAGAGTTCGCGGATCGCGTCGAACTGATTGCCGCTGGCCGAGGAGGGCACCAGGATCGGGGTCTTCACGCCGGCGGCGCGCCAGGCCTCGACGCCCTCGCGGACCTTGGCGACGGAGCCGAACAGCGTGGTGTCGGCCAGCCACTTGTCGGACAGGCACTCGCCGGCGCGTCCCGGCTCCCCGGCGGCGACGACCTTCTCGACCGCCTCCATCTCCTCCACGTAGCCGGCTTCCTTCCAGTAGTTGCGGTAGTTCTCCAGCAGCGCGTAAGAGCCGAGCGTGCGGCGGTTCACGGCCATCGCCGCCTGCTCGTCGTCGGCGATGCAGGTCGGGATCATGTTGCCGATGTAGAAGCTCTCGTCCGTTGCCTTGCCAGCCGGCAGCGCGCCCAGCGACGTGCCCATGTGCGAACGCGCGGCGTTGGCGAAGACCATGCCGTCGCCGATCTCGGCGGCCAGCGCGATCATCTTCTGGCGCAAGGTGGCCAGCACCAGCGGTGGCTTGTCGCCGGTGCGCTCCGCCGCCTTGAAGTCCTCGACGAACTTGCGCATGTCGCCCAGCGGCTTGCCCGCCGTCGCGCCGATGCGCTTCAGCATCGGCCCGTGGCTGACGCCGATGCCGAAGCGGAAACGGCGGCCTGAGGTCTCGTGGATGAAGGCGGCGTTGTTGGCGAAGTCGATCACGCTGCGCAGGTAGATCGGCGTGATCGAGGTGCCGAAGGTGATCGTCTTGGTGGTCAGCGCCAGGGCGCCGCACAGCGCCATGTTGTCGGACAGGGACGGGCAATAGATGCCGGCGAAGCCGCGGCTCTCGGCCTCGCTCGCCAGTTCCAGGATGGCGTGGCGCCGGCCGGGCAGGGCGGCCAGCGAAATGGCGGGCATGGTCTCAGGCATCGTTCTCTCCTCGCGTCACGATCAGGGCGTCGGCGATCGACAGGCCGTCGCCTTCGCCATGTACCAGCACCGGGTTGATGTCGAGCGAGGCCAGCCGGCCGGACCAGCCGACCGCCAGGTGCGACAGCTTCACCAACAGCTGCGCCAGCGCCGCGACGTCGGCCTTGGGGCGGCCGCGCGCACCGGTCAGCGCCGGTGCGCCGCGCAGGCTCAGGATCAGGCGTTCGGCGGTCGCGCGATCGATCGGCGCCGGCGCCATCGCCACGTCGGCCGCGGTCTCCACGAACAGGCCGCCGGCGCCGACCAGCACCATCGGCCCGAGGCTGGCGTCGATCGTGACGCCGGCGATCATCTCGACCCCGGCCGGCGCCATCTTCTGCACCCACAGGCCGTGGATGTCGGCGCCCGGTGCCGCCGTTGCGCCGATGTCGAGCAGTTCGGCGGCGGCGACCTGAACGGCGCGGGCATCGGCCAGGTTCAGCATCACGCCGCCGATATCGGACTTGTGCGGCAGGTCCGGCGACTGCAGCTTCAACGCCACGGGAAAGCCCAGCTCGGCCGCCAGGGCCATCGCCTCGGTGGCGTCATGCGCCAACCGGCCCGGCAGCACCGGCAGGCCGAGCTCGCCGAGCAGCGTCATCGCTTCATGCTCCGGCACCACCTGCCGGTCGGGCAGGGCCGGCGGCGTCGGCAAGTCGGTGGCCAGCACGGGCAGGGGCAGCTTGCTGAAGGCGGCGTAGTCGGCCAGTGCACGGGCCGCTCGCGCCGTGCCGGCCAGGCGCGTGTAGCAGTACAGGCCGGCCCGGGCGAGGCGGTCGATGTTGCCTTCCGGCGGCTGGCTGTACGAGTAGAACAGGATCGGCTTGCCGGCCTTGGCCTTGATCGCGGCCAGCCGGTCGGCCGACTTCTCCACGAAGGGCGGCGAGCCGAACGGGCCGGCGATCACCACCATGTCGAGGTCGGGCGACGCGGTCAGCATCTCCAGTGCCTCGAAGAACGCGTCGCCGCGCGCCGCCTGGGCGGTCACGTCGACCGGGTTGGCGGCCGAGGCGTAGCGCGGCACCAGCGCCTCGATACGTGCCTTCAGGTCGTCGTCCAGCGGGTTCAGGCTGAGGCCGGCGGCGGCCAGGATGTCGGTCATCCACACGCCGCTGCCGCCGGAGGTGGTCAGCACCGCGACACGGTCGCCTTGCGGCAACGGGTTGCCGGCGAAGGCGGCGGCGATGTCGACCAGGTCGTCGGGCTCGTCGGCGGTGACGATGCCGTAGAGCCTGGCCACCGCGTCGAAGGCCGCCGCGCGGCCGGCCAGGCTGGCGGTGTGCGAGGCGGCGGCCCGGGCGCCGGCATCGGTGCGGCCGACCTTGGCGGCGACGATCGGCTTGCCGAGCTTGGCCGCTTGCCGTGCCAGGGCGATGAACTCGGGGCCGGAACGCACCGCCTCCATGAACATGGCGATGACCTTGACGCCCGGCTGCGCCACCAGGGCGCTGGCGATGTCAGTCGTCGACAGACCGGCCTCGTTGCCGGTGGTCATGATCGCCTCGGTGCCGAGCCGGCGCCAGCGGGCGCGGCCGAAGATCGAAAAGCCGACGCCGCCGGATTGCGAGACCACGCCCAGCCCCTCGGCGGCCATGGCCAGCGCACCGGGCTCGAAATCGACGGCCGGCGAGAAGGTCGCAGCCAGGTTGGCGGCGGCGCTGTAGAAGCCTTCCGCGTTCGGGCCGACCAGCAGCAGCCCGCCCTTGTCGGCCATCTCGACCAGCTCGGCCTGGCGGCGCACGCCATCGGCGTCGCGCGACTCGGCGAAGTCGGAACTCAGGATCGTCGCCGCCTTCACGCCCTTGGCGATGCAGTCGGCGATCGCGGCGGGCACCAGCTCGGCGCGCACGATGATCAGCGCCAGATCGACCGGGCCGTCGATGTCGGCGACGCTGGCGACGCAGGCCAGCCCGTCGATCTCGCTCTGGTTCGGGTTCACCGGCACGATCTCGCCGTCGAACGGGTGCAGCCGCAGCAGTTGCAGCAGCCGCCCGCCCAGGCTGGTCGGATTGCCCGAAGCGCCGATCACCGCGACCCGGCGCGGCCGCAGCAGCGGCGTCAGATCCTTCGTCACGTCCTCTCCCCGGCGCGCGTAAACCTTTCCGGCACGCGTGAAATTGTAGGATGGTTGGTCGATTGCACCGAACGGCAACGATCTATCTATCGCGAAGGTCACGATGAGGGAACCGGCAAACATGGCGATGCAGGCGGAACTGCCGGCGGGCGAGGATACCCGGCCGACGCGCGAGGAGGCCGAGGCGGCGGTGCGTACCCTGATCCGCTGGGCCGGGGACGATCCGGATCGCGAGGGGCTGCGCGGCACGCCCGACCGGGTGGTGCGCAGCTACGAGGAATATTTCGCCGGCATGGGCGAGGATCCGCGCGAGCTGCTGCAACGCACCTTCGAGGAGGTGGAAGGCTACGATGAGATCGTGCTGCTGAAGGACATCGGCTTCGAGAGCCATTGCGAGCATCACATGGTGCCGATCATCGGCGTCGCGCACGTGGCCTACCTGCCGGAGAAGCGCGTGGTCGGCATCTCCAAACTGGCCCGCGTTGTCGAGGTCTACGCCAAGCGACTGCAGATCCAGGAGAAGATGACGGCGCAGATCGCCAACACCATCGCCGACGTACTGCAACCGCTGGGCGTCGCGGTGGTGATCGAGGCGACGCACCAGTGCATGACCACCCGTGGCGTGCACAAGGAAGGCGTGTCAATGGTGACCAGCTGCATGCTCGGCGCCTTCCGCACCAACTCCGACACCCGGCGCGAGTTCCAATCGATGGTGCACGGCGTCTGAGTCGATTGACGATATCTGCCATGGTCAGGTGACGGGGCCGCGCCACGGCCGCGAAGGCTGGCGGACCGATCCGTACCGAGCGGCTTGCGACAATCGGCCCCAGCGACGGCGCTGGCGTTTCGGCGCGTGGAACCTACATTTCGCCAAGTGTAGCCGTGCTGCCGAAGAGGACAACGATGCGTTTTTCGAAGTCGATGATGGGGGTGGTAGTTGCCGCCGCCGCGATGCTGGCCGCCCCGGCCTGGGCCGATGGGGACGCGGAGCACGGGGCCAAGGTGTTCAAGAAGTGCAAGGCCTGTCACACCGTCGAGGCCGGCGGCAAGCACCGGGTCGGCCCGAACCTGAGCGGGATGTTCGGCCGCACCGCCGGCACCGCGGAAGGCTACAAGTATTCCAGCGCGATGAAGGATTCCGGCATCGTCTGGGACCAGACCACCGTCGACGAGTATCTCGCCAGCCCGAGGAGCTACATCCCGAAGAACAAGATGGCGTTCGCCGGCCTGAAGAATGACGGCGACCGGGCCGACGTGATCGCCTACCTGAAAGAGGCAACCAAGGCCGAGTAGCGGGTCAGGAGGCGGTGGCGGGCTCGCCCTGTTGCGCGCGGGCCTTGTCGACCGCCTTGCGCAACGCCGCCAGCAGATGTTCGCCGGCTTCGCCACCGTCGCCGGCCAGGCCGTTCGCCAGGATCACCACGATGGCGTCGACGTGCACCCGGATCACGTCCAGCCGGGTGTCGCCGAGTTCGGGCTCGCCGTTGATGAACTCGCACAGCGAGTTGCCGACATGACCGATCATCGGGAACGAGAACTGGCCGGCGAGCGACTTCAGGTCATGCGTGACCTTGTTGATTTCGTTCACGTGCCCGGCGACGTCCTCCGGCGCCGCCTTCGTCGCCGCGGCCAGGTGGCTGGCCAGCTTCTCGACATCGGCCTGCATCCACTCCGTCGATTCGGTCTCCAGCTTCGCCAGCGCGATGTCGGCCGCCTGCTGCATCTCCTCCAGGCTGATGCCGCCGGTGCTCGGCACCTTGGCGCGGAAGTTGTTGGGCGGGGTGAAGCGGCGGACGGACGCGGGTTGGCTCATGTTCGGTTCTTCGTCCAGAGCTCCGAGCCTGTTTTGAGGTCCGGAGGCGGTGAATGTCGGGGCGATCTGCGGCCAGCGTGGCGCAATTTGGGAAATGATGTATTAACGCGGCAGTGCAGTGCCGTGTTTTCATCGCATTCGGTCGATTTCCGACGCCGGCGCGGTCGGGTCTAGGCGACGGCGCGTATCAGTTCCGCGGCCTGGTCGAGCAGCGGCAGGACGGTGTCGCGGTCGGCCGAGGGCAGGGCGATGACGCCACGCGCGATGCCGGCGTCGCGCAACATCTTGGCCCGATCGGCTTTCGGGGCCATGCCGAAGACGCTGAGCTCGATGCTGTCGGGCTCGCGGCCGGATTCGGCCAGCATCTGGCGGAATCCGGGCAGCACCTCGTTCCAATCGTTGTCGCGGCCATCCAGCGGCATCCAGCCGTCGCCGTAGCGGATCGCGCGTCGTGCGCCCTGCGGGTAGCCGCCGCCGAGGATCACCGGCGGGTGCGGCTTTTGCACCGGCTTCGGCCACTGCATCATCTCGTCGAAGTCCACGAATTCGCCGTGATATTCGGCCTTGCTGCTGGTCCAGATCGCCTTCATCGCCTCGATCCGCTCGCGCATCAGCTTGAAGCGGGTCTCGAATGCGGTGCCGTGGTCGGCCATTTCCTCCGCGTTCCAGCCGCCGCCGATGCCGAACAGGAAGCGGCCGCCGGACAACTGGTCGATGGTCGAGACCTCCTTGGCCAGGTGGATCGGGTCGCGCTGCACCACCAGGCAGATGCCGGTGGCGAGCTTGATCTTGGAAGTCACCGCGGCGGCCGCGGTCAGCGCCATGAACGGATCGTAGGTGTCGTAATAGTGCTTCGGCAGCTCGCCGCCGCCGGGCCACGGCGAGACCCGCGAGGTCGGGATGTGGCTGTGCTCGGGAAACCACAGCGAGTCGAGCCCGCGCGCCTCGACCTCGCGCGCCAGCTCCATTGGCTGGATCGAATAGTCGGTCGGAAATATGGCGATGCCGATATGCATGTGCGCTTCTCCCGGAGCACGTGTCGTTGCCCCCAGCATACGCCAACATCGCGGCCGCGTGTGAAGCACAGATCGAGTCCACAGTAATCGGTGCCGGAAATGTCAAATATTCAGACAGTATTCAACGAACTCACGCCTGGCTGATAAGCTGCCGATCTCTCGTGAGTATCTCTGGCGAGGACGGCGCCCTAGCGAATTCGAGCTGTCGATGGTTGTTACAGGGTTGCGACGGGCCAGTCGGCGGTTGGCCGTCTCGCTTCACCTTCGAGCCGGTCGACGATGGTGCCACGGACGGCATCGTCGCCGACCCTTCCGCAACCGGCACAAGGCTGGCGGGCGTCCGGACGCCCGCCGGCCTCTTTGGTTTCTGCCCGTCGCGCGACCGGAACCGGTGCTGTCGCGGTTCCTGACAGTCAAAACACGATCGGCGCCGGTCACGAAGCCGGGAATGGCGGTCTAACTTGTTGAATCTACGCAATGATCATGGCTTTGCTCGACTTTCATGACCCATTGAAAGTGTCGGTGGCGTTGACGGTGTCGGTGACCGCTAGTGGCATAGCCGAAATCAGCTATTCGCTAAACTACTGAAATAAATAACAGAATCCCAATCGAAAACATTTCGGGAAGTGTTCGAAATTGGCATGCCGATTGCGTGAGTGTGCGCAGATGCCTCGCCCTGGCGTATCTCGCGGCGGCAAGGTTCTTCGGTTGAGTCGTATAGGAATATAAGAATGACGATCCTGCGCACCACAGTCACGACGATGGCGGCTGGCATCCTTGCTGCGATGCTGGCGGCGCCGGCGACTTCCGCCGAACTCGGCTACGGTCAGTTCCTCGGAACCTGGACGAAGCCGCAGCAAGGCAACGGCCCGTGCAACGGCTCGCCGGCCGATGGCGATTGCTGGGAACGGCTGATCCTTGGCAACGAGTCGCCGCACGCGGCGTCGCCGTTCGCCGGCGACGACCCGTTCGCCGATCTCGGCGTGGGCGACTACCAACTCGAACTCGTCGGTAAGGTCGACGCCAGCAGCGGCTCGGGTGGCCGTCTGATGCTGACGGACACGGGCGGGACGGACGGCACCTGGAAGTACCTGTTTGAGGACGACGCGGTCTACGGTGACGCCGACAACCCGGTGCCGGAAGTTGACGATCCGAATCCGGGCGACGACACGATCGACTTCTACCTCGTGCTGAAGTACTCGAACTTCACCTCGATCTTCTATTACGGCGCGGTCGACCCGGACGACACCGGTACCTGGACCACGGATCTCTCGATCAACGACTCGCCGGACTATAGCGGCATCACCTTCTGCTCCGACCCGGACGGCGACCTGTGCATTGGCCGCCAGGGCGGCGGCACTACGGGTCACAATCTGTCGCACGCGCAGGCTTACTGGCCGCCGCTTTCGGGCTCGGACATCCCCGAGCCGGCGACTCTGGCGCTGTTCGGCGCCGGTCTGGCCGGGCTGGGCGTGATGCGCCGCCGGCGGCGGGCGGCCTGATCAGACCAAGACGACATCGCTCAACGGCTCATTCCTCTCTGCAAATGGCGTCCCGGCTACCACCGGGGTGCCATTTTCCTTGCGTTGATGTAGACTCCCGGCGATGAGCAGCGCGGATGCGTTTCCGGAGCCGGGCCACGACCATGGCGCCTGCGTCGCCGATATCCTGACGGCGGCGGAGCGGGTCTGTGGCGAGCGCCGGGTCCGTCTGACCACACAGCGGCGGCAGGTGCTGGAGATCGTCGCCGAGCGTCACGCCGCGATCGGCGCCTACGAGATCATGGAGCGGATGGCCGAGGGCGGCCGCCGCCCGGCGCCGGTCACCGTCTATCGCGCGCTGGAGTTCCTGATCGACAACGGCCTGGTGCACCGGCTGGCCAGCCTGAACGCGTTCATCGCCTGCGCCCATCCAGCGGCCGAACATGGGGCGCAGTTCCTGATCTGCCGGCAATGCGGGCGGGTGGCGGAACTGGCCGACGACGGGGTGCTGCGCGCGATCGATCGCGGCGCGGCGCGGGCGGATTTCGACGTCAGCGCACCGATTGTCGAGGTTGTCGGCACCTGCGCGCCATGCCGCGACAAGGCGGCGTAGGACGCTTGCCGCTCACGCGGCGCGGGCTGGTGTCTTCTGCGCGGATCGAGGTCTAGATCGGCGTGCGCTCGACCTCGTCGAGGATCTGCTCGGCGGCGAGATCGACCTGCGGGTAGTTCAACCCCTCAAGGACGAACTCCGGGTGGATGTCGTAGTCGTCGATGTAGACCGACAGCGCCCCCAGTTGCAGCTTCAGCTTCTCGATCAACGGCCGGCAGGCGATGGTGTTGGTGTTCTGCAGCAGCAGGCAGTAGCGATCCTCGCCGATACGGGCGACGAGGTCGCTGTCGCGCACGCTCTTCTGCAGCAGGCGGGCCACCTCGATCAGCAGGTTGGTCGCCGGGGTGTAGCCGTGCTGCTGATAGACCTCGCGATAGTTGGCGATGGAAATGAACAGCAGGGCGCCCTCGGCCATGGTGCGCCGCGCCTCGGCGACGACGACGCGGAAGAACTGCCGGAAGCTGGCGCCGTTGACCACGCCGGTCGCGGTGTCGATGCCGGGCCCTTCGCGCAGGCTGTCTTCCAGGTTGAGCAGGCGCTTGCCGTTCTTCATCCGCAGGCGCAGCTCGATCGTGTTCAGGGGCTTGGTCAGGTAGTCGTCGGCGCCGGCCTGCAGCCCGGCCATCTGGCTGTCCTTGTCGGACTTGGCGGTGTAGAAAATGATGTAGGTATAGC
Organism: Alphaproteobacteria bacterium; assembly: GCA_040223615.1. Lineage (GTDB taxonomy): Bacteria > Pseudomonadota > Alphaproteobacteria > JAVKFY01. Next base: position 143,343 of record JAVKFY010000069.1, on the reverse strand, counting down.
GCTGGCGGCGCAGCTTGCGGATCGAGGCGCACAGTTCCGGACCGGTCAGCCCGGGCAGGTCCCAGTCCATGATCACCAGCCGGAACGGCTCGCGCTTGATCCGTTCGAAGGCCGAGCGGCCGTCATACTCGACCACGACCTTGTGACCCCAGGTCTCCAGCTTGGTGCGCATCAGGCGCGCGAACAGCTGGTCACCGTCGACGACGAGTACCTTCATCGCGGATCCGCCACCACCGCGTCCCCCGGTCGGTGTCGCGGGCCCAGGCTCATTCCTGCTTGGTGTCCCCGGCTTTGGCGCCGTTCTCGGTCTCGTTGAGTTCCGGAATCAGTTCCTTCAGGCTCTCGATCAGCTCCGCGGTACTGACCTTCTTCTTCGGCGGCGGCGGATTGGCGATCACCGAGGTGGCCTGGCCGCCGGGCCCGAAATTGCCGAACCCGCCGCGCGGCGTCGGCACTTCGGCGCAGCGCGGATTGCAGGACAGGGTCTGCTCCTGCGTGGTATTGGCGCCGCGCTGGACCGTGATGTGGCGCGAGTTGATGGCGGTGACCACCAGCGGCCGGTGCAACAGCGCCTTGCCGTCGTCGTCGAGGATCCACACGTCGGTCTCGCCCGGCTGCCGGCCGAGCACGAACAGGACGCCCTCGCGTTCGATGATCACATCGGCGATCGCCGGGTTGCCGACGAAGACGACGGCCGGTTCCTGTTCCTGCTTCAGGCGCAGTATCCGGGACTTGCCGACCTCGACCGAGATCGGATCCCATGCCTGTGCCGCGCCGGCCAGAAAGACCCCCAACGCCGCCACGACCGCCAGTCCAAATCGAAGTCGCATCGCGTCACCACATAGCCATGTCGGCATTATCGCGCCGGCGAACCGAATAATAGTTAACACAAGGGCTTGGTAGACGAAAAGGTCTCTTTGCTTCAAGTAAATCGCGCGCCGCCGCCGACGATTCGCGCTCGACTGCGCGGTGACGGCACCGGCGTCCGCGGCGCGTCGGTCGCCGTGCCGCGGCGGTGCGCCGGCGGTGGCGAATTTGCCAACCGTGCAAACGGGTTGGCGACCCCGGCCGGCCGGCCGTCGGACGGTCGGGGGCGATGCTATGCCGAGCCTCCGCATGACGCTTATAATTGCCGGCATGCGATTACTTTACGGTTTACTCGCAGCCGGAATCGCCAGCCTCGCGCTGGCCGGTTGCCAGGCCGTGGACGCGCCGGCGGAACCGGGCCTCAAGTCGCGAGTCGACAGCTCCATCATGGAGGCGGCCGAAGCCTCCGAAGCGCGTGGCGACAATGCCAGCGCCGCCGGCTACTACAACTCGGTCTACGAGCGCGATCCGGAGAATGTCAGGGTTGCCGTGGGCCTGTCGCGCAACCTGCGTTATGTCGAGCGGCCGCGCGAGGCCGAGGCGATCATGGAGCGGGCGCTGCGCAAGGCGCCGAAGGATCCGGCGCTGCTGGCCGAGCGCGGCAAGGTGCACCTGGCGAACCTGGAAGCGCCGATGGCGGTCGACGTGCTGAGCCGCGCGGCGGTGACCGACCCGGACAACTGGGACGTGCATACCGCGCTGGCCGTCGGTTTCGACCGGATGTCGCTGTTCGAGCAGGCCGAGCGGCACTACCAGCGCGCGATGGCGCTGGCGCCGGACAATGCCGTGGTGTTGAACAATTACGGCCTGTCGCTGGCGCAGCGTGGCGACCTGAAGCAGGCCATCGAAGTGCTGCGCCGTGCCGCCAGCCAGCCCAACGCGACGGCGAAGACGCGGCAGAACCTGGCCATGCTGTACGCGCTGTCCGGCGACCTGATCCGGGCGGAGGAACTGGTGCGCCGCGACCTGCCGCCGGAAATGGCCGACAAGAACATGGCGCACTACCGGCAACTCGCGGCCAACCGGCGATTCACCGACCCGGCCGCGGTGACGCGCGCGGCGGCGGGACGGTCCAGCCTGGGCGATTCGGGCGTCGAGGCGGCGCCCCTGCCTCCGTTGCCCGGTACGGTATCCACCGCGCCGCTGCAGCCGGAGCCGCCGAAACCTGCACCGGCGGCGACCGTCGCGGCCGCGCCGGCGGCGGCGGGCGAGGCGAAGATGGCGGAAACCAAGCCGGCGCCGGGCAAGGTCGAGACCATGGCACCGGTGCGGACCGGTCCGCCGACGCCGCTGACGGCTACGCCGGAGGCGAAGGACAAGCCGGCGACGCCGCCGGCGCCGAAGACCGCCGAGGCGGACAAGGTCGAGAAACCGACGGTCGCCAAGGCCATGCCGTCGAAGCCGAGCGCGCGCGCCGGCACGCCCTACAAGCTGCAGCTCGCCAGCTTCCGCCGCGAGGCGCAGGCGATGGCGGCGCGCAAGCTGCTGCAGGCGCAGCACAAGGAGCTGCTGGGCGATCTGTCGCTAGAGGTGAGCCGGATCAACCTCGGCAAGCGCGGCGACTTCTTCCGCGTGCTCAGCAATCCGCTGGCCAGCCGCGCCGCCGCGGCCGACCTGTGTCGTCAGTTGAAGACCCGCAACGCCGACTGCCTCCTGGTCCGCGCCGAAAAGCCCTGAGCCGCTCCGGCGCGATTTCGCGTCCCTGCAACATGCCTTTGGACGCTGGAACCGTTGGCCCCCGCGTACCTGCTAACCTGTCAGCTGCGTTCGGCGACCGTCTGGAGGGTGCGGATGATGGCCGGGCCGATCAGCACGACGAACAGCACCGGCAGGAAGAAGGCGATCATCGGCACGGTGAGCTGGGCGGGCAGGGCGCCGGCCTTGCGTTCCGCGCGGCTCATGCGTTCCTCGCGCTGCTCGGTCGACAGCACCCGCAACGACACCGAGATCGGCGTGCCGTACTTTTCCGCCTGGATCAGCGAGGTCGCCAGCGCCTTGGTCGCCGGCAGGCCGGTGCGCACCGACAGGTTCTCCAGCGCCTGACGCCGATCGGGCAGGAAGGCGAGTTCGGCGGTGGTGAGCGAGAACTCCTCGCACAGCTCCGGGGCGGACTCGACCAGCTCCTCGGCGACGCGATTGAACGCCGCCTCCATCGACAGGCCGGCCTCGACGCAGATCACCATCAGGTCGAGGGCGTCGGGGAACGACTTGGAGAGCGTGAGCTGACGGTTGGTGATCTTGTTCGACAGGATGATGCCGGGCAGGAAGAAGCCGATCAGGCCGGCGCCAAGGCAGATGCCCAGCTTGCCGCCGATGCCCATCTCCAGGTTGGCCAGCCCGAAGACATAGATCGCGGTCAGCAGCATCAGCGCCACCGGCGCGACGAAGCGGAAGAAGGCGTAGGTGTAGACCGGTGCCTGGCCGCGCATGCCGGCCTGCATCAGCTTGTTGCGCATGGCCTCGCTGCTGGCCGGGTTCAGCAGCTTCAGCCGGTCGACGACCATCCGCACGGTGCCTTCCGACTGCTGTTGGCGCAGACGTGACTGGCGCGGCCCGACGCGTGCCTTCTGCGCCGCCTGCAACTCCTCGCGGCGCTTGGCCACCGCTTTCAGGCGCGAGGAGAAATTGTCGCGCGCCAGCAACGGCATGCCGAAGGCGAGGATGGTCATGAAGGCGCCGGCGCTGGCCAGCACGATGATGATGGTGATCGGGTCGAGGATATCGAAGGGCATCAGATTTCGAAGTCCACCATCGACTTCATGATGAAGATGCCGATGCTCATCCAGCACATGCCGCCCAGGATCATGTACTGGCCCAGGCGCTCGGTGAACAGCAGCTCGATATATTCCGGGCTCACCAGATACAGCACGCCGGTGATCAGGAACGGCAGCGAGCCGATGATCATCGCCGACGAGCGCGCTTCCGACGACAGCGCCTTGACCTTGTCCTGCATACGCTTGCGGCTGCGCAGGATGTTCGACAGGTTGGACAGCGTCTCGGCCAGGTTGCCACCGGTCTGCTGTTGAATGGCCATCACGATGCCGAAGAATTTCAGTTCGGCCGTCGGCATCAGCTCCAGCGCGCGCTCCATCGCCTCTTCCAGGCCGAGGCCCATGCGCTGCGCCTCGACGAACTCGCGGAACACCAGGTTCACCGGCTCCGGACTCTCGCGGGCGATGATGTTCAGGCACTCGCCGATCGGCAGGCCGGACTTGATACCGCGAACGATGACGTCGACCGCGTCGGCAAAGCGCAGGTTGAACATTTTCAGCCGACGCTTGCCCAGGAAGCGGACCACGAAGCGGGGCAGGCCGAAGCCGACGGTGATGCCGACCGGCACCGCGCCCAGTGCCGGGTAGCCCATCAACAGGTAAACCACGGCGGAGACGATGCCGACGCCACCGCACAGCAGGAAAAACTGCTGCAGGCTCATGTTCAGGCCTGCCTGGCGCAGGTCGCGGCGATAGCGGGCGACGCGGGACTCGGTCTTGGCGCGCTGCTCCTCGGCCTCCTTCAGGCGGGTCTGGATGTTGCGGCGGCGGCCTTGCTCGGGGTTCTTGTCGCGGCTCGCGGTCGGTGCGCGCTGGCCGAACAGCCCGCCGGTGCCGCCGACCGCGCCGCCGGAGACCAGCGCCATGCGGCGGCGGATGCGCGCCCTTTCCTGCATGCGCGGCGCCAGCGCCACGTACAGGATCGCCGACATCGACAGGGTGACCAGCACGGCCACCACCATGATCAGAATATTGAGGTCCATCCGTCGCGTCCCTCCGGGCCGGGCCGGTGCCCGTCGCCCAATCGGCTGGCGGCCAGGCTACATGCCCAGAACCTGGGCCAGCTCGTTCTCCTTGCCGAAGTAGCGTACTCGATCCCAGAAGCCCGGGCGCAGACCGGTGCCCTTGTGCTCGCCGATGATCCTGCCGTTCTCGTCCTCGCCGCGGATCTCGTAGACGAACAGATCCTGCAGCGTGACCACGTCGCCCTCCATGCCGATCACCTCGGTGATGTGGGTGATCTTGCGGCTGCCGTCGCGCAGGCGGGCGGCCTGGACGATGACGTTGACGGCGGCCGCGATCTGCTCGCGCACGGTCTTGGCCGGCAGCGTGAAGCCGCCCATGGCGATCATGTTCTCGATACGGCTGATCGCCTCGCGCGGGTTGTTGGCGTGGATCGTGCCCATCGAGCCGTCATGGCCGGTGTTCATCGCCTGCAGCAGGTCGAAGGCTTCCGGCCCGCGCACCTCGCCGACGATGATCCGCTCCGGACGCATACGCAGGCAGTTCTTCACCAGGTCGCGCATGGTGATCTCGCCGGCACCTTCCAGGTTCGGCGGCCGGGTCTCCAGGCGCACCACGTGCGGCTGCTGTAGCTGCAGCTCGGCGGAGTCCTCGCAGGTGATGGTGCGCTCGCCCAGGTCGATGAACTGCGTGAGGCAGTTGAGCAGCGTGGTCTTGCCCGACCCGGTACCGCCGGAGACCACCGTGTTGAGCCGGCAATTGCCGATGATTTCCAACAGCTTGGCGCCGGCCGGCGTGATCGAGCCGAACTCGACCAGGTTGGCCAGCCGCAGCTTGTCCTTCTTGAACTTGCGAATGGTCAGCGCGGCGCCGTCGATCGCCAGCGGCGGTGCGATCACGTTCACGCGGCTGCCGTCGGCGAGGCGGGCGTCGCAGATCGGGCTGGATTCATCGACGCGGCGGCCGACCGCGCTGACGATGCGCTGGCAGATGTTCATCAGCTGGCCGTTGTCGCGGAACCGGATGTCGGTCATCTCGATCTTGCCGCCGGTCTCGATGAAGACCTGATGCGGGCCGTTGACCATGATGTCGGCGATGTCGTCGCGCGCCAGCAACGGCTCCAGCGGCCCAAGGCCAAGGACGTCGTTGCAGATGTCGTTGATCAGCTTGGCCTGCTCCGACGCGCTCAACACCAGCGAGCGCATGGCGATGATCTCACCGACGATGTCGGTGATTTCCTCGCGCACCTGGGCGCTGTCGAGCTTCGACAGCTCGGTCAGGTCGACCGCCTCGACCAGGGCGGTGAAGATGGCCTGCTTGATCTCGTTGTAGCGATCCTCGGCGCCACCGAACAACGCCGCGGTGTCGGCCTTCTTCGGCGGCGGGGCAGGGGCGGCGGCCGGTTTCGCGGCCGCAGCCGCCGGCTGCGGTGCCGGCGCTTCGTCGTCGCCGTCGTCGACATCGACCGGCGCCGAGGCCGGCTTCTTCTTCGGCGGATCGCTGCGCTTACCGAACATGCTCGCTCACTTGGCTCGCTTGCTTGTAGTTGCCCATCACGCTTGCTCGCCCATCGTCTTGACGCCTAGGCCTGCTGCGCCGCCTGCCGACGGGCCGGTTTCGGCTTGGTCCCGAGCAGACGGCTGAACAGTGACCCACCCGCGCGCTTGGCCGCGCCAGGCTGCCGGCCGCTGATCTCCAGCGCCAGCGCGCGAATGGCCTCGCGCGCCTTGTGCTTGGCGTTCACTTCGCTCAGCAACTGGCCGTTGTTGGCCGCGTTGCCAAATAGTACCGCATCGTGCGGGATAACGGCAGCCGGCTTTGTCTCGACCGCGCTTTCGAAATCCTTGGCCGACAGTTCGGTGCGCCGATAGGCGCCCTCGTGGTTGATCACCAGCCTTGTCGGGGCGCTCTCGCCGCGGGTCTTCTTCAATTCGTCGATCAGGTTCTTGGCGTCGCGCAGGCTTGCCAGGTCGAGCATCGAGGTGATGCAGACCTCGTCGGCCTCGATCAGCACCCGTTCCACCCACGGCGCCCAGCGGTGCGGCAGGTCGACGACGACGAAGCCGGCACGCCGCTTGACCAGCTCAAGCAGCTTTTCCAGCGCTTCGAGCATGATCGGCACGTTGTGGTCGAGCTTCGCCGGCGAGGCCAGCAGCGACAGCTTTTCGCTATACTCCAGCAGGAAACGCTCCAACAGCACGTCGTCGAGACGGTCAGGGTCCGACAACGCACTATGCACGCCTTGTGTCGCCTCAAGGTTAAAGGCGAGCGCGGCGGTGCCGAAATCGAGATCCATGTCGATAACGACGACGTCTTCCTCGAACTGCTCGGTCAGCTCGAAGGCGACATTGTGCGCCACGGTGGAGCTGCCGGCGCCGCCGCGGGCGCCGATGAAGGCGAACATCTTGCCCATTGGCGGCGCGTCGGGGTCGAAGCAGACGCCGGAGACCGCGTCGAACAGCTGGCGTGGCTCGAATGGCTTGACCAGATAGTCGGCGACGCCGCGTCGGGTCAGCTCCCGGTACAGCATGATGTCGTTGGCGTTGCCGATCACCAGCACGTTGGTGCCGGCGTCGCAGACCTCCGCCAGCTGGTCGATCTCACCGAGCAGTTCCTCCGCCGGCGACTCGCTCTCCAGCACGATCACCGTCGGTGTCGTGTTTTCCTGGTAGTGCGCGATCGCCGCGGGCACACCGCCCATGCGCGACTCGATCGTCGATTTCGCGAACCGGCGATCGGACAGGCCCGACTGCACCCGCTCTTGCGAGCCTTCGTCGATCAGCCAGCTTTGTATGTTGACCCGGAAAATGGCTCAGCCCCGTGGTTGTCCGTCGCCTAGAAGTTACTCAGCCGGAAGTCGTTCGCAAAGGGCGATCGGGCCGAATCCGACGCCTCGCCGGCGCGGTAGGCCTGGATCGCCAGACTGCGGCGCAGGTCGGCAGGCGTTTCCGTCCGGCGCATCGCCAGGTCGGCCGGATTGGCCAGCATCGCCGCCAGATTCGCCTGCGTCGCACAGCCGATGCGCGAATGCAGGGTGTTGCGCGAGTTGGTCGTGTTCGGCTCGTAGGCGTCGCGCGAGCAATCCTGCGGCTTCAAGGAATAGCGCTGGAAGCTCAGCACGACCGGCTGGTCATTGGCGGTCGGCCCGACGCGGACGTCGAGTTCCTGCGGCAGCAGGCCACGATGCATGGCGTAGCTGGCCACCCGCTCGGCGCGTTTCACGGCCGCCTCGCGGCCGCCGACCTTGTCGGAGGCGACGATCGAGAGCAGGCCGCCACCGGCCGCCAGATAGTCGCTGAAGAAGCCGTCGAGCTGGTCCTGTTCGGTCTCGGTGATGCCGGCCTTCTCGGAAATCGTCACCGGCGTCGTCTCGACACGGCTGCGCAGCTCGATCGGATGGTTGCCGCGCGCGTTGTCGTAGGTCTGCAGGCGGCTGTTCTCCGGCGGATCGGCGCAGCCGGCGAGCATGGCCAGCATGGCACCGGCGATCAGCAAGGGCCGGGTCCCGAAATGAGGGCGTCGCGTCATCATCTTCCGCTCCTCACCTGACAATGTAGCCGATTGGGCCGGCCAGGGCCTGATCGGGCTCCTCGCCCTCGGCTTTGCCGTAGACCGCGTGCAACCGGCCGCGGAGGTACAGGTCGTAGTCCGACGGCGGCGCCAGCCCCTCGGTCGGCAGCTTGAGCTGGTTCTGGTTCACCGGCTTGACCAGGTAGGCGGTCACCGCCAGCACCAGTTCGGTCTCGCCGCGGGTCAGCGAGTTGGTGCGCAGGAAACTGCCGATGATCGGAATGTCGGAGAAACCCGGGATACCGGTGATCGTCGAGGAGAACTCGTCGCGCAGCAGGCCGGCGATCACCAGGCTGCCGCCTGACGGCAGTTCCACCGTGGTTTCCGCCCGGCGCACGCGCAGGCCCGGGATCGAGATGCCGGCCGAGACGATCGAGTTTTCCTGCGCGATCGCTGACACCTCGGTGGCGATCCGCAACGAGATGCGGCCCGAATTCAGCACCACCGGGGTGAAGTTCAGGCCGATGCCGAACTGGCGGAACTCGACCGTGACGGTGCCGTTGTCCTGGCCGACCGGCACCGGGAACTCGCCGCCGGCGAGGAAATTCGCGGTCTCGCCGGAGATCGCGGTCAGGTTCGGTTCGGCCAGGGTCTTGATCAGTCCGTTACGCTCCAGCGCGTTGATCGCGATGGTCAGCACGTCGCCGGTGCCGCGGTCGTAGCGGAACACACTGTTCAGGAACGGCGTGTCGGTCAGGCCGCCACTGGTCAGCGTGCGAAATGTGAAGTTCTCCGACGTGATCGTACTGAGCGCGCCGGTGTTGGGGTCGAACAGGTTGATGCCGAGTTCCTTCAGCACCGAGCGGGTGACTTCCGCCACCTTGACCTGCAGCAGCACCTGCTGGTCCTCGATCACCGCCAGCAGGTTGACCACGTTGGCCTCGGCGCCGACGAAACGGATGGCGATCTGGCGCGCATTCTCGGAAATCTCGTTGGAGCGCACGCGGCCGGTGAGGAACAGGTTGTCGTTCACCGCCTTGACGTTGATGTCGGCCTCGGGGATCAGGTCGCGGATCGCGCCCTGCACGGCGCCGTCGTCGAGCGTCACGTTGACGTCGAGGCGGGCGATCTCACGGCCCTTGTGATCCAGGAAGAAGGCGTTGGTGGAGCCGACCGCGCGACCGAGGATGAAGATCAGCCGCGGCGTCTTCACCACCACGTCGGCGACGTCGGGGTTGGCAACCAGCGCGTCGCGGGCCGAGACCGGCAGCTTGATCAGGCGCGCCTTGCCCAGCGCCAGGTTCACCACCCGAGCGGTGCCGCCGCTCTTCAGGTCCGCTTTGGTGATCTCGATCATGTCGGCCGGCTTGGCGTGGCTTTCGGCCGTCGCCGTGCCAGCCAGCGCGAGACCGGCGAGGCAGAGGCTAAGGAACAGGAGGATGCGAGCCATGACGCCCCGTCAATCGATGGACACGGTGGTCGGTACGCCGTTGCGGTAGACACGAATCAGGCGCGGTGCCGTGTCCTTGCCTCGGCGCTCGGTCAGAATCGGCGAACGGAAGGTGCCTTCGACGATGAAGTTGGTCAACGCGCTGCTCAACTCCAGGTCGGATACGAAGGGCTGCTTGTCGGGATCCTGGGCATCGGCCATCGGCTGGCTACGCAGGGTCAGCACGATGCGGCCCATCTGCGTCGCCAACGCCAGCAGTTCGCTCTGCCGGGGCGTTACCTCCAGGGTCACGGTGTTGCCGATCAGCGGTGTCTCGTCGTTGCCGAAGTTGCGTTGCTCGATCGCCAGCAGGCGAATGTTGCGCAGCACCGTCTCGGCGAAGTTACGCGGCGTCAGGATCGGTTCGTCGCTGGTGTCGCGGATGTCGTCGACGAAGATCACGTCGACGAAGTCGCCCGGCGAGGGGAAGCCGGCAACCGCCGTGGCCTGGAACACCGCGACACTCATCGCCCGCATGCCCGGGCGCAGCGCCGCCATGATGAAGCCGCGCTCGCCGACCTGGATCAGGTCGTTCTCGAAAAACGCCGTGCCGGCCTTTACCTCTTTGCGCAGGTAGGCGCCGCGATACTTGGCCAGCGCCTGGCGGCCCTGGACCACGAGGCCGGAGAGCTTCTCGCCCGGCTCGATCGGCTTCAGCGAGATGTCGACGTCGTTCAGCAATGTCCCGGCCGGCAGGTCGTAGGCCGCAACCATGACTTGCGGGCGGGTGTCGAGGCCGCCGTTGAGGAAGGTGCTGACCGCGATGTCGGGGGTGTAGGGCAGGCGTGGCGGCTGTTCCGGATTCTCGCGCAGGCTGCGCAACACCAGCGTCAGCCGGCCCATCATCCGCGCCACCGCCAGCCGCTCGGTCTGCGCTGGCGTGACCTCCAGGGTGACCGTGTCGGACACCCGCGCCTGGGCCTCGATATCGTCGACCGACTGGTCGACGGCAATGACCCGGATGTTCTCCAGCACGGTCTCGGAAACGTAGCGCCGGTCGCTGTCCTCGCCCGGACCTTCGAGGCGATAGCTCTGCACCATCACCAGGTCGACGTAGGACCCCGGCAGCACGAAGCCGGCGACGTGCTCGAACGGCTCGACCTGCAGCGTGTAGGCGCGCATGCCGGCTTGCAGCACCGCCGACAGGAAGGTGGTCTCGTCGGGCTGCACCAGCTTGCCGGTGGTGATCGGCTCGCCGGCGATGATCGCCCTGGTCACGGCGCTGCCGGTCAGCTCGGTGATCGCCTCGGGCCGGTCCTCGCGGCTGACATAGGTTTCGTTCAGGCCGTCCTCGGGCCAGTTCTGCCAGCGCAGATGATCTGGATTGATGATCGTGCCGGTCGCCAAGTCGCGCGCCGCCACCAATACTTCGATTGCTTTGATTTTGTTCTGGTCGTCTTGCGGTGCTGCCTGCTGCAACTCGCTCTCGCGCTGCGTCAGATAGCTGCGTACGAGGAACGCCGTGACCACGGCGATCAGCAAGGCAGCGACGATCAGAATGATCCGTGCCAGATTCACCTCGGCGCTCCCATTCCCACACAAGCCGGTTTCACGCGGCTCACACACGTGAACCAGGGTAACGACACATTATGCGACGTTAACCTTACCGGCGTCAACAACATCAGACACTTAACCCAAGTGGTTAAGGTTGAGTTTAAAAGCGACCGCGAATCTATGCTGATTCGTACTTTGGTCACAGTATCGTCACGCGCCAGGCGAGGTCGGGCAGCGCGATCAAGGCGCCGCCGGCGATCGCCGGCGCATAGGGGATGCCGGCGTCGCGCCGCAGCAGGCGCGACAGCCAGGGCTGGCGCGCCAAGGCCGGCGACAGCGGCCGGCGCCGCAGCAAGAGAAACAGTAAAGCCAGGGCGCCGCCGATCAGCGCCATCGCCAGGAACAGCAGCGGCAAGGCGGACGGTGCGTACCACATCACCGTGGCCGCAAGCAGCTTGCCATCGCCGCCGCCGAACAGCCGGAAGGCGAACAGCACGACGGTGACCGCCAGCGTCGCCAGGCCGATGCCGAGCTGGATCAGCAGCGCCGGCCAGGGCAGCCCGGCGAGCAGCGCGGCAGCGACGAAACCGGCCGCCATCAGCGCGCATAGCGTGTTCGGGATCTGCATGCGCCACAGGTCCCAGCCGGCGGCCAGCAGCAGCAAGGCCGGCAACAGCCAGACGACGGGCTGCGGTGTCATGCGCGCGGGCCACGGCCGGGCCGGTCCGGACAAACGCAGAGGGCGCGCCCATTGGGCGCGCCCTCGTCGTAACGGCGTGGCGATCTAGTCATCGCACACGCGACAGTCGCGATCGGCAATCAGGAAGCGTTCGACAGGTTGTCGCCGATGCTATTGAAGAAGTTGCTGATCGTATCGCCCAGGGCGAACACGGCGGCGATAATCGCCACCGCGATGCCGGCGGCGATCAGGCCGTACTCGATCGCGGTCGCGCCTTCGGAATCCTTGAGGTAGGCTTGCACACGGCTCTTGGCGCGGTACCACGTGCACTGTGCCTTTGTGATCATTGGCAGCATCAAAAGTTCTCCTTTGTTTCACCAGACCGTAGCAGCAGTGGTGCACCGTCTGACATTTCGCAGGCCACATTCGCGTGCCAGCCAATCAGCGGCTGAGCGAAATATAGCCACCGACCAGTTGCCAAACAAGTGACTACGGTCACATATGTCAACCGCTTACAGTTAAGATTTGGTAAACACTTGGCTTTGTGCGCGGGCTCAAGCTCGCCGCCTAGTGAATCATCTACATCGCTTGCGAATCATCGGAGTTCTTGTTGGATTGTGGCGCTGGCTCGACTTGGCAGATTGGCGATTACACAATCTTTACTGACCGCGGGTTAGCCCCAGAGCTCCGGTTCCAGCGATCCAATCAACGAACCCTGATAAGACAGGCCGGCGGCGCGGTCCCGGGCCAGCAAAAGCGGGCCGTCGAGGTCGACGAAGGCGGCGCCGGGGGCCAGCAGCAGCGCCGGGGCCATCGACAGCGACGTCGCCAGCATGCAGCCGACCATGCGGGTCAGGCCGGATTCCCGAGCCGCCCGCGCCAGCGCCAGCGCCTCGGTCAGGCCCCCGGTCTTGTCGAGCTTGATGTTGATGGCATCGTAGCGGGCAACCAGAAGGTCGAGTTTGTCACGGGTGTGACAACTTTCGTCCGCGCACACCGGAACCGCGCGTTCGATGTCGGCCAGCGCCGCGTCGTCGTCGGCCGGCAGCGGCTGCTCCACCAGGGCGACGCCGAGCCGGGCCATCTCCTTCAGCAGGTCGGCGGTGTCGGCGGCGGCCCAGCCTTCGTTGGCATCGACGATCAGCGCGGCCTGCGGCGCGGCCTGACGTACCGCCGCGACCCGCTCGACGTCCAGGTCGTCGCCGGCCAGCTTCAGCTTCAGCAGCGCCTTGTCGGCGGACTCCCGCGCCGCCTCGGCCATCCGCGCCGGCGGCGCCAGGCTCAGCGTGTAGGCGGTGGTCACGCCGTACGGTTCCGGCAGGCCGGCCAGTTCCCAGGCGCGTTTGCCGGTCTGCTTCGCCTCCAGATCCCACAAGGCGCAGTCGACGGCGTTGCGCGCCGCGCCGGCCGGCATGTACTGCAACAGGCCCTCGCGGTCGATACCGGCCTCGATAGCGGCGCGCGCCGCCTCGAGTTCGGTCATGACCGAGGCGATGGTCTCGTCGTAGCGCGGATAGGGCAGGCATTCGCCGCGGCCGACCGTGTCGCCGTCGCGCAAGGTGACGACGACTACGTGGGCCTCGGTCTTCGAGCCGCGCGAGATGGTGAAGGTGCCCCGGATCGGGAACACCTCGTGCACCGCCTGCATCTCCGGCATCGCTAGCCCAACCGGTCGACGATGGCGCCGACGCCAAGGCGGATCGGGTCGGTGGCGGGCAGGCCGTACCTGTACTCGGTGTCTTTCAGGTATTTCTCGGCATCGGTCTCGCCCAGCGCCTGGGTATTGACCGAGATGCCGACGACGCGGGCCGCCGGGTTGGTCAGGCGCGCGATCTGCTCGTAGGCCGGGATGCAGGCGCCGAGATCGGGGATCGGCATGTGCGGCAGGCCGCGCATGTGCTTCCGGGTCGGTTCGTGGCACAGCACCATGGCGTCGGGCTGGGCGCCGTGGATCAGGCCGACCGTGACGCCGGCGAAGGCGGCATGGAACAGCGAGCCCTGGCCCTCGATGCTGTCCCAGTGGTCGGGCGCGGCCTCCGGCGCCAGCCACTCCACGGCGCCGGAGATGAAGTCGGCGATCACCGCGTCGATGGCGACGCCGCGCTCGGCGATCAGCACGCCGGTCTGGCCGGTGGCGCGGAAATCCGCGTCCCAGCCGCGCGCGCGCATCTCCTTCTCCAGCGCCAGCGCGGTGTACTTCTTGCCGCACGAGCAGTCGGTGCCGACCGTCAGCACACGCTTGCCAGCGCGCTTGTGGCCCTTGCCGGTGGCGAATTTCTGCGTCGAGTGGCGGATGTTGTGCAGCGTGCGGCCATGCCTGGTCGCCGCCGCGTCGATCTCGGGGAAGTCCTGCAGGCGGGTGTGCAGGCCGTTGGCGATGTCCATGCCGCCGGCCAGCGCGGCGGTCAGCGTCAGGGTCCAGCTCTCCGGCATGAAGCCGCCGGAGTTGACCACGCCGATGACCAGCGTCTTGGCGCCGCGCTCGATGGCTTGCTCCAGGCTGATGTCCTCCAGCCCGGTATCGGCCTGGCAACCGTCCAGGCGGATCTGGCCGACACACCAGTCGGCGCGCCAGTCGGCGATGCCCTGGCCGGTCTTGGCGGCGAGCTGATCCGGGGCGTCGCCCAGGAAGATGACGTAGGGCTTCTCGATCATAAGCGGGCGTCTTTCGGATGTTGCCGGTGCTGCCGGCGATCTTAGGGTTACTCGGCGTCGTCGAACAGCGCGTCGGCGTCCTTGCCGGCGGGCGCCGGGCCCGATGTCGGGTCGCCGGTATCGAGGCCGGGCCGGCCCTTGCGCAACTCGACCGCGCGGGCCTGGTAATAGGTGCTGCGCAGCGCGCTGTAGTAGTCGATCGCCGAGGCCTTGAGCTCGTCGATCGGTTCCAGCAGCGCCTCGCGCTTCACCACCGTCTCCGCGCCCAGCACGTAGAAGCTCTCCGGCCTGGGCACCAGCCAGGTCAGCGGGTCGAGCAGCACGTCGACGCCGCGCCCGAGGCCGTCGCGCAGCGTGCTGGGGCCGAGCAGCGGCAGCATCACGTAGGCGCCGGGGCCGACGCCGTAGCTGTGCAAGGTTTGGCCGAAGTCGGCATGGTGCGCCGGCAGGCCGATGCTCTCCGCGACGTCGAACAGGCCGAGCACGCCGGCGGTCGAGTTGACCACGAATCGACCGGTGGTCACCGCGGCGTCTTCCAAGTCGGCCTGCAGCAGGTCGTTGGCCAGCAGCACCGGCGCGCGCAGATTCTTGAAGGCGCGGCCGATGGCGGCGATCACGACATCGGGCACCAGCGCGTTGTAGGTCCAGGCGATCGGCCGGAACAGCACCGTGTCGATGCCGTCGTTGAAGCTGAGGATGGTCCGGTTCAGGTCTTCCAGCGGGTCGTCGACGGTCTCCTGTCCCGGCGGCGTCATCGGGCCGGCGTCGGCCTCGATGTCGGCGAAAGGATCGTCCTCGGCGTCGTCGGCCGCGGACCGAGAGGGAGGCGGTGGCGGGCTGGCGGCGGCGACCTGCGGGGCCGTGGCGGCGCGCGATGCTGCGACGGGCGCCGGCGGCGGGATGGCGCGGGCGCCCTCGGCGGCGGCGGCGATGCGGCCGGCGAATAGCGGGTAGGCGCGCGCGAGCGCGGCGACGAGCTGCGGCTTGCGGTCTGGCGCCCGCGCCACCGCGCTGGCAACGATCTGTTCCAGACCGGCCGGATTGACCGCGATGGCGGCGATGGCCTGCGCCTCGCCGACACCGCCAATGGATGGCGGGGCCGGTGCGCGGTAGCTGCGTGTCGGCGGCACCGGCGCAGGTGGCAGGGCCGGCGCGTAGGCCACCGTCGATGGCGGGACCGGCCGGCCGGCCGCGGCGGCGATGCTGGCGGCGTGGTAGGGAAACGCCCGGCTGACCCGGACGACGATGGCGTCGGCCTGGTCCGGCGCGGCGGCCACAGCGGCGGCAACCGCCGGCTGGACCTGGCCTGGATCGGCGGCGATGGCGGCGATCACCTGCGCGCTGAGGCCGGCGGCCTCGGCATTGCCCTGCGCCGCCGCCGGCGTCGTCAGCAGCGCCGCCGCTACCCACAGGCCAGGGCCGAGGCGGCGGGCGGGAAGCATCCTCGGTGCTAGCGCACGGCCTTGGTCGGGCGGAACGCCGTCTTCAGCCGCTCGCCCTCAGCGATGTCCTCCGACGACATGCGGGCCTTCAGGGCGTCCAGGTTCGCGCGCGCGACGCGGTGCCCCTGTTCGGCGGCCAGCGCAGTCCACTTGTAGGCTTCGACGTCGTCGCGGCCGACACCATCGCCCTTGGCCAGGCGGCGACCAAGGTGGCTCTGCGCCTTGGCGTAGCCCTGCTCGGCGGCGGCGCGGAACCAACGCACGGCGCGCACCGAGTCCTGCTGCACGCCACGGCCGTCGCGATACATCTTGCCAAGGTTGTACTGCGCCCGGTCGTAGCCCTGCTCGGCGGCCATCTTGTAGAGCTCGATCGCCTTGGTATCGCTCCTGTCGAGGCCGAGCCCGTACTCGTACATCTTGCCGAGCGTGTACTGCGAACGCACCAGGCCCAGCGAGGAGGATTTCTCCAGCAGCCCGCGGGCCTTGTCGTAGTCCGGCGGGCCGCCTTCGACGCTGAGATAGAGGTGGGCGAGGTTGTGCAGCGCCAGCGGCATGTTCTGCGACGCGGCCTTCTCCCACCAGGCGATGGTCTGCTCGCGGTCGGAGCGCACGCCCTTGCCCTCGTCGTACATCACGCCGAGGTTGTATTGCGCCTTAGCGTCGCCGGACTCGGCCAGCGGCTTCCATTCGGCCAGGGCGGCGGCGAAATCACCGCGCTGGTAGGCGGCGTAACCGGCCTCGAAGTCAGCCGCGAGGGCCGGCAATGCCACGCCGGCGGCGATGCCCAGGGCGGCCAGGAAGTTGGTCATGCGGCGAGTCGAGATCATGTCCATCGCTCCGTCAGGACGAGGCGGCCGGGAACCGCTGGGTGCGGGCGCGCAACGCCTGCACCAGGCCGTCCAGACCGTTGCGGCTGACCACGGCGGCGAATTCGGAACGCTGCGTGACCGCCATCGACACGCCCTCAACGGCGATGTCGATAATCTTGTACTGGCCGTCGAACTGGCGCACGCGCCAGTCGGCGACGATCGCCGCCGCCGAGGGCCGGTCGATGCGGGTTTGCACCAGAACGTCCTTCTTGCCGGCCGCCCGCGCCCCGGTAACGTTGAACTGCTCGCCGGAATAGCCGCCCAGGCGGCGCGAATAGGTTTTCAGCACGTACTCGGTGAATACTGCGAGATAGTCCTGCTGCTGCTCCGGCGTCGCGGTGCGCCAGGCGCGGCCCAGCACGAAGCGGCCGATGAACTCCATGGCGAAGCCGTGCGACAGCAGTTTGCGGAACTCGGTCTCGCGCTGTTCCAGACTGATGTCGGTACGCTGCAGCAACCCGATCGCATTGTTGGCGAGCTCGGTGATGAATGCTTGCGCCTCGACCACGACGTTCATCGGGACCGCGGCACCGGCCGGCGGCGAGCGCAGCAGTGCTGGACACAATACTGTGCCGACTGCGCCCCAGATCAGCGCCCGGCGACTCACGAACATGGCCCGTCTCCTGTCCCCCAACCGACGTCACGTGCCCCGACAAAGGTGTACCAAGCCGCACGAAGGCGCCGCAAGGGCGCGCGCGCCAAAATCAGAACGTCGGGTCGAGCTTCAGGTAGTCGTAGCGGTCGCCGGAGCGCACGGTGAGCTGCCGCGTGGCGCCGTCGCGGGCGAGCGACAATGGCACCGCCGCGCCCGGCTGGCCCAGCGACCAGATGCGCCGGTACATGTCGGCGATGGAGGCGACGCGCGCGCCGGCGACGGCGGTCACCACATCGCCGGCGGCGATTCCGGCCTTGGCCGCCGGGCCACCCTCGGCGACGCGGGCGACGACGACGCGGCCTCGCGATTCCACCGAATACATGCCGAGCCAGGGACGGGCACGTTTCGGCGTCAGCTTGCCGGTGCGGCGAACCTCGTCGATCAGCGGCAGCGCCAGGTCGATCGGCACGAACATGTTGCCGGGCAGCGGCCGGCCGCCGTGCCGGGCGTCGGGCACGAACAGCGAGCCGATGCCGATCAAGGCACCGTCGCCGTCGAGCAGGGCGGTGCCGCCCCAGTTCGGGTGCGGCGGCGAGGCGTAGAGCGCGTTGTCCAGCAGGTACTCCCAGTAGCCGGCGAACTCGCGCCGCGAGGTGACCTGACCGGCGATGGCTTGCGCGGCGCCGCCGGACCCGACGATCAGCACCGGCGCGCCCTCGGCCACGTCGGCGGAGCGGCCGAACGGGATCGGCGTCAGCTTCAGCGGCGCCGCCGGGCGCAACAGCCCGAAGCCGGTGTCGTAGTCGTAGCCCAGGATCTCCGCCGGCAGCGCGCGACCGTCGTTGGTCCGCAGCAGGACTGAATAGGCCTCCAGCACCAGATAGCCGATGGTCAGCACCAGCTCGCCGTCGGCGATCACCACGCCGTTGCCGGCGCGCTCGGTGCCGAGCGTCCGCGCGGTGCGGGCGTCGGACGGGATTTCCGCCTCGATCGCGACGACGGCGTTCAGCCGGTCGTCGACATTGACCTGTGCCGCCGCCGGCAGCCAGGCCAGCAGCGCGACCAGGGCGCCGGCGATGGCGCTATTTCGTCTTGGCGACAAAGACACCGTCCCACTTCTGTCCGGATTCGACTTCAGGCGGGGTTTCCTTGTACTGCGCGATGCGCTCGTCGTAGAGATCGTAGAGTTCGCTCATCTCGGCGCGGCCGTGTGCGCGACACGCGCGCAGCAGAGATTCGGCCTCGTCCCAACGCTGGTCGCGATAGGCCTCGATCATGGCCTCGTGGTCGGGCAACAGGGCCTGGAAGGCCGGGTCGTCGCGCGTCGCCTGGTCGCCCAGGATGGTGTAGACGCGCGCCGCCTCGGCCCGGCCTTTCACCGCGATCTTGTCGAGTTCGAGCAGGGCATAGTCCGGCGCCTGTGCGGCGGTGTCCTCGCCGACCACGATGGTCACGCCGTAGGTCTTCGACTGGCCTTCCAGGCGCGAGGCCAGGTTCACCGCGTCGCCCAGAACCGAATAGTCGAAACGCTGGTCGGAGCCCATGTTGCCGACCACGCAGTCGCCGGTATTGATCCCGATGCCGATGTTCAGCGGCACGTAGATGCGATCCTCGGCTTCCGCCTCGGCCTTCAGAAGGGCGTTGAGCTCGATCAGCTCATGCTGCATCGCCAGCGCCGACTCGCAGGCGTTCTGCACGTGGTCGGGGTCGTCCAGCGGCGCGTTCCAGAACGCCATGATGCAGTCGCCCATGTACTTATCGATAGTGCCGCGGCGCGCCATGATGGTGTTGGTCATCGGCGTCAGGAACCGGTTGATCAGGTTGGTCAGGCCCTGCGGGTTGGACTTGAAGGTCTCCGAGATGGCGGTGAAGCCGCGCACGTCGGAGAACATGAAGGTCATGTTCTTGGTGGCGCCGCCGAGCCGCAGCAGGTTCGGGTTGTCGGCCACCTGCTCGACCAGGTCGGGCGACATGTACTGCGCGAAGGCGCCGCGGATCTGCCGGCGCTGCGCCTCCGAGCTCAGGTAGCTCAGCAACGAGCTGGCGAGATAGACCAGCAGGCAGACCATGGCCGGGTAGAGCGGATCGGTCAGGTAGCGGAGCTCGGTGTACAGGTACCACGAGCCGCCGGCGGCTCCGGCGACGAACATGGCGCCGACGACGGCGCCGACCGCCGCGCCCCAGCGCGTGGTGATCGCGATCAGGATCAGGCCGAGCAGCACCATGAACACCTGCTCGGCCGGTGCCCCCCAGTCCGGACGCTGCAGGAAGTGCTCCTGCAGGATCTGCTCGACGGCCTGAACATGGACCTCGACGCCGGCGGCGTCGGGGCGCAGCGGCGTCGACCGCAAGTCCTTCAGTCCGGCGGCCGACGTGCCGACGAACAGAATGTGGCCCTCGATCAGTTTCGGGTCGAAGTCCGGCTCGAACACTTTCCACGCCGGCACATAGCGGTCCGCGACCTCATTGGAATAGTGCACCCACATGCTGCCGCTGGCGTCGACCGGGACCTCGATGCGGCCGATGCGGATATGATTCAGGCCGGTATGCTCGCCGAAGCTCTCCTCGCCGCTGGCGCCGGCCGCCTTGACGATGTAGCCCGACGCGCCCTGATAGACGCGCAGCGCCTCGGCCGCCAACGAGGGGTAGAAGCCGCCGTCCGGGCCGCGCAGCACCAGCGGCACGCGGCGCACGATGGAGTCGATGTCGGGCGACATGTTGAAGCTGCCGATGCCGGCGGCGCCGTCCTCGATCACCTCCAGGTTGCCCGCGGTGCCGGAGAATTGCGGCACGTAGGCCTTCGACGCCGCCTCGTCGCCGCCGCCGAAGGCATAGGCGAACCCGGCCTTGGATTTCGGCGAGACCGCCGCCGCATCGTCGTTGAAGGCGAACCCGACGACGACGCCGTGCTGCTTGTCGAAAGCGCTGGTCTGGGTGATTGCCTCGGCGAACATCAGGTCGTGGTCGGGCACACTTTCCAGGATCGCCTGGGCGAAGTTACGCCACGCCTCGGGCAGGTTTTCCAGATCGAGTTTCGGCACGTCGAGCCAGGTCGGCAGGACCTGCTCCGGCGAGGTCCGGTCCGGCTCGGGAAAGGTGATATCGAAGGCCACCACCCGCGCGCCGCCCTCGAATAGCGTCACCAGCATCTGCGCCAGCTTGGTGCGCGGCCACGGGAACTGGCCGAGCCGGCGTAGGCTCTCCTCGTCGATGTCGATGATCTTGACCGGCACCGGCTCGTAGTGGCGCGGCTCGATCTGCTGGTACAGGTCGAACACCTTCAGCCGGAACGTGCGCAGGAATTGCGGGTCATGGACCGACAGCGTGCTGCCGATCACCAGCATCAGGATCGGCGCGATCAGCGACGATTTATTGCGCAGGCGGCGAAGCCAGTTCATGGACGTCGTTCCATCAGTCCTTCAGGCGTTCGTAGATGTCGTTCATGCCGGCGTGGTGCTCGCGCAGGATGTCCATCAGCTTCGGGTCGAAATGTCCGTGCGGATCGATCCGATCGTCGCCGTTGAGCATGATATCGAGTGACTTGTTGTGGCTGAAGGCCGGCTTGTAGGGGCGCTCCGAACGTAGCGCGTCGTAGATATCCGCCATCGCCACGATGCGGGCGGAGACCGGGATCTCCTCGCCGACCGAGCCGTTCGGATAGCCGCTGCCGTCCCATTTCTCGTGATGGTTCAGCGCGATCTCGGCGGCGAGCTGCAGCCGGTGCGAGGGCTCCAGGATCTTGAAGCCGTAGACCGGGTGGCGGTCCATCTCGGCGCGTTCCTCGTCGGTCAGCCGGCCTTTCTTGGTCAGCACCGCGGTGTTGACGCTCATCTTGCCGACGTCGTGCAACTGAGCGGCGTAGCGGATCTCGTCGCAGAAGCCCTTCTGCATGTGCAGCCGGCAGGCCAGGAAGTAGCTGTACTCGTTGACCCTGATGATGTGGTTGCCGGTTTCCTCGTCGTGAATTTCGGCGGCCCGCGCCAGCAGGTTGATCGACAGCATGAAGGCGTCTTCGGTCTCCGCCTGCAGCGCCACCACCCTGACGCGCTGCGCCGCCAGTTCCTGGTTGCGCTGGCGCAGCTTGGCGTTGCGGGCGCGGATCTGCTCGACCATGTCGGCGCGTTCGATGTGCGTGGCGATGGCCCGCGCGATCGGCAAAACCAGCTGGGTCTGCGCCTGGGTGAATGCGCTCAGCTTGCCGGTGCGCGCGTGGCGCCGGTTGATCAGCTGCACCACGCCGATGACCTGGTTCTGGTAGTTGGTCAGCGCGAAACACAGCATCGAGCGCGTGCGATAGCCCTCGGCCTCGAACTCCGGGTTGAAGCTGTAGGGCCGGTCGGTGGGGATATTGTAGACGTTGTCGATGCGCACGACCTCGCCGCTGTCGGCGACATAGCCGGCGATGGTGGTCCGGGTGATCGGGACCACGAAATCGCGGCTGCGTACGCGGATGGCGTCATTCTGGATGCTGACCGGCTCCAGCCAGGCGCGTTTGCCGCTGCGCCTGGCGATGAACACGGTGCCGGCCTCGGCGCCGGTCATCAGGCGGCTTTTCAGCAGGATCTTGTCGAGCAGCTGGTGCACCGACTGGCGCGGCTGACCTTCGACGAATTCGAGAAACTCTAGGACTTGATCGGAAGGCGACATCGCGAGGCCTGTTAGCACGCCAAATCCGGCGCCGGAAATCGTGCGACTCGACAACCGCGCCATACTATCGCCGCGATCGCCGGCCGCCAATGCGTGCGAGCGGTGGACATGGTGGCCTAGGCCAGGCGGGCCAGGCGCTCGACGATCATGTCAGCCTTTTCCAGCACGTCTTCGGGCGAGACGCGCACCACTTCATAGCCGTGGCGCGACACTTCGGCGTCGCGCGCCTGATCGAGTTCCAGCTCGTCGGCAGACCCGATCTCGACCAGCGGGCGTTCGAATTCCAGGTTGTAGCGGCCGCCATGCGGCGACAGCAGCCGCACCGCCAGCATCTGGCCGTGCTCCTCCACGCCGCACTGGTAGGCATAACCGGCGGCGTCCAGCAAACGGCACAACGGTTCCATCAGGTCCGGCGCGACTTCTTCCAGGCGACCGAAGGCGGCCTCGAACTCCGCGTCGGTGGCGTCGTCGGCGGTTTCGTCGACCTGCGGCGGCGGCCCGATGTGTTCGACCAGCGCGGCGGCGAAACCGCCGGCCATACGACAGGCCTGATGGTCGCCGACGACGTGCAGGCCAATGCGGCAGGCGGCGATGGCGTCGTGGTAGAGGCCCGCGTGCTGGCCCAGTTCGGCGTTGTGGCCGGGCGGGCCGGACTGCGCCGGGCCGGGCATCACGATCAGGAAATCGACCTGCTTGCCGGCGAACATCTTCGGCGGGCCGATATGCAGCCGTTTCAGCTCCTTCAGCGGGAACATCTCGGCCTTCAGGCGGTCGCGCAGCGCGGCGTGCTGGAAGGGGATGGCGCTGACGACGCCGAAACTGCGGCGCGGCGCAGCGCTGAACAGCTTGTCTTTCAGCCAGCGTTTCAGCAGCGCGACGCAAGCCTCGACCTCGCCGAGATTGACCTCCGGCTCCTTGTCGCGCGGCGGCGCCACGCGCCCGATCGCGCTGTGCCAGTGCACGCCGACATGCGCGCGCGACAGGCCGGTGGTCATGGTGCGCACGTTGGTGCGGATGCGCATCCGAGCTTCGTAGAAGGTGCGGTTCAGGTAGTCGGCGACCAGCGGATGCGAGCGGAAATGGTCGGCCAGCTCGCACAGCCGGTCGGAGCCCTCCAGCGCGCCGTCGAGCGCCGGCAGCGCCTTGGTCAGCGGATCGCGGCACCAGGCCGGCAGCGCCGCCGCGGCCTTCTGCACGAGCGGCAGGTTGACCAGGCTGGCGGAGCTGCTCGGTCCATTACGATGACCGGCGCCGATCACCATCGCCCGCTTGGCGCGGAACAGCATCGGCAGCATCGCCGCGAGTTCGACCTGATCGGCATCGTCGACGATCACCAGGTCGAACAGTCCAGGCTGCGCCGGCAGGCTGGCGATCGCGGCATCGACGGTCGAGACCCAGACCGGCAGGGTCTTCGACAGCACCGAAATCGCCCGGGTCAGCTTCAACGCGTGCTGCTGCTCCTGCTTCGGATCGCCGGTCGACTCGCGGGTCAGCAGATCGCTGAAGGTGTCGATCTGCTTGTCCAGCAGCGGGATGTTGTTGGTCAGCCGCTCCTGCCAGTGATCGCGGAACAGCTCGCGCGCGGCGGCGGTTTTCGACGACGTGTAGTTGAGCTGCTGCAGTTCCAGCGTGCGGCTGTCGGACAGGCGCACCAGCTTGCGGATCGCCTCCAGCCGCGCCTTCACCAGGTCGCGCCAGTCCAGGAAGGTGTCCAGCAGGTCGACCGCCTCGCGCAGCGCCGACAGGCCTTCGTCCTCGTCGATCTTCTTGATGATCGGCGCGTGCACTTCCTTCGGCAGCCGGCTGTAGGCGGTCTTGATCTCGCGGATCAGCTCCGCCTTCGGGTCGGCGCGCGACAGCAGGTTCATGACCCGGGTACCGACGCCGTGGGTCTTGTTGCCGGCGATCGCCTCGATCTCGTCGCGCCAGTCGGACAGCGTCTCGCGGTCGAAGCTCGGGTTCATCTTGGCGGCCTGGCGGCCGGCCCAGTTCGGCCCCTGGGTCAGCGACATGGCACGCAACGCGACGCAGGCCTCGGCGACGGCGCGGTGCGCCTCGCGCAGCTTCTGCGCGCCGCCCTCGGTGTCGGGGGCGGCCTGTTCGAGCTCGCGCAGACCGCGGATTGTCGGCTTGTCGCGCTTGCTCTTCTGTTCCGGCTCGGCGCTGTTATCTGCCTTGGCCAGCTCGAACAGCGCGTCGCGCTGCTGCTGGCCGCGCTCGGCGTTTTCGAGGCCAGCGCCGATGCGCATCGCGAACGGCAGGTCCTTGCCGATCAACGCTTCCACGTGCCGCACGGTCTGATCCACCGAGGCGCGCAGCGGCGAGACGTAGAGCACGCTTTCCTCGCGCAGCACCGACGTGGCGATCAGGTTCAGCACGGTAGCGACCTGACCGGTGCCGGGCGGGGCGGTGACCAGGGTGCAGGGGTGCTTCAGGCTGGACCGGATCGCCGCCGACTGGCTCGGACCGGAGGCGTGTACCTCGAAGACCAGCGGCGGTGGTTCCGGCTTGCCCTCGGCCTCGCCTTCATTCTCGGGAGTCTCGCCGGCGGTTTCCGGCGCTCCGGTCAGGATCTGCAATGCGCTTTCGCCCACCAGCGCGCGCTTGCTCGGCTGCCCCAGCCCGGCCAGCTCGGCCGACAGCGCGCGCCGATGCGGCGGCAGGGCGATCACGAACAGCATCGGGCAGTTGACCCAGCCGTCCTCCGGCGCGGTCTCGACGTCCTCCGGCGCGGGCTGCAGGTCGCGGGCGGGAAAGCGGTCGGCGGGCAGGTCGAGGCGCTGCGCCACGTCGGCCAAGCGCTCGGCGAATTCGCGGTTCGGGTCCAGCGCGACCTCGGCCATCTCGGCGATCGCGGTCTCCTCCAGGCCGAGGTGGCGCAGCAGGCCGAGATTGAGGCGCAGGTGGTTCCAGGGCTCGACCTGGGTGACGAAGCCACCACCGCCCTCATCGACCCGCATCTTCATGACGAAGAGCGGCCAGACCGTGCCGTCGCCCTTGGCCAGCAGCGGATAGCCGTAGCACAGCTTGGCGTTCTTGTTGTTCTGCAGCATCGGCGCCAGCGGGTGGTCGGCACCCAGCACCAGGTTGTTGAACTGCTCGTGGAGTATTTGCTCGGTCGTGCCCGGCAGCGTCGCCGCCATCGGCGGTTTGCCCCCGACCGGCGCGCGTAGCTGGTGCAGCGCCTCTTCCTCAAGGCCAAGGCGCACGAAGTCGAGCAGTCCGGCCAACCGGTCGGCGTTACTCGGAGACTCGGCGTCTTGACGTGGCGCGGCTTGCGGCATCGCGGGTTTCGGGTCGCTGAACCTGGCTGGCGAGATCGTCTCGCTTTACCCGAAATCCTAGATTTACAGCGGTGAACAACCAGTTAAGCACGGTTGCATCTTGAACCCGCCATGCCGCCTCAGCAGTCGTCGCAGGACCGTACGGGCAGGTCGCGTTTCAGCCATCCGGCGCCGGCGCCATTGCCCAACATGCCCTCGTGCACGTCGAGTACGGCGGTGTAGCCATGCTGACGTAACAGCCGGGTGGCATGGGCGGAGCGGACGCCGGCGGCGCAGATCAGGGCCACCGGCGCGCCGCGCTGACCGCCGGTCAGTCGCTCGATCCGATCGAGGAAACCGTCATTGCCGTGTGGCGCCCGCAGGGTGGCGCGCGCGGCGTCGGCCGGCAGACCGGTGCGTCGCCACTCCCGCGGCGTCCGGATGTCGATCAGCAGAATCTCGCCGGCGGCGGCGCGGCGGTGCGCCTCGTCGGCATCGATCCGCGATTCCTCGGCGCGGCCGGGCGCGGTCAGAAAGATGCTGGCGGCGACCAGCGCCGCCGCCAGCAGGTAACGCAGAAGCCGACGGCCATCGCGGTAGAAGGGGGGCCGTTGCGCGATCGCCATCAGGCGCCTCCGCCGTACGTTCGTCGTGAACCGGACCTTGCGCCGCGGTCGGCGCGGATGACCAATCAACCGCCTTCAACAGGTCGTGATAGCGGGCAGCCGCTGCTTACCCATCCTTAACCGATACTACCTAGCCTCGGCGGATGACACGTACCAGTGGGCGAATTGCCTGCGTCGAGGACATCGAATGAGCAGCGAGCGGGTCAATCTCTCGGCGGCCGACGTGGCTCGGCTGGCGGGCAACCACTCCGAAGAAGTGCGCGCGGAGACCGCGGCCAAGGTGGCCAGAGCGTTCGAGGCCGGTCTGTCGGACTCGGAGCGTGACCTGGCCGCGGACATCTTCCGCGCATTGCTGGGCGATGCCGCGCAGCGGGTGCGGGCGGCGTTGTCCGACAGCCTGAAGTCGTCGCCCGATGTGCCGCGCGACGTGGCGCTCACGCTGGCGGCGGACGTCGCCGAGGTGGCGACGCCGATGCTGAAATGGTCGGAGGTGCTGACCGACGAGGACCTGCTGGCCGTGGTGCGCGACAAGAGCAGCGCGCATCAGGTCGCCATCGCGCAGCGCGACATCGTCTCCGCCGGCCTCGCCGACGCGCTGGCAGAGACCCATGACGAGAACGTGGTCGCCACCCTCATCGGCAATGACGGCGCCGACATTGCCGAAACGACGCTACAGAAGGTACTGGACGAATACGCCGACAGCGATGCGGTGAAGGCGCCGATGGCGCATCGCCGCACGCTGCCGCTCACGGTATCGGAGCGGCTGGTGACGCTGGTTTCCGATCAGCTCCGCGAGCACCTGGTCACGCATCACGCGTTGCCTGGCGACCTGGCGACCGATCTGGTGCTGGAAAGCCGCGAGCGCGCCACGGTCAGCCTGACCGGCGACGGCGCCGGGCGCATGGACGTGGCCGAGCTGGTGCGGCATCTGGCGCGCAATCAGCGGCTGACGCCGACGATCACCTTGCGTGCGGTCTGCATGGGCGACATGGCGTTCTTCGAGTGCGCGCTGGCCGAACTGTGCGGCATCCCGGTGGTCAACGCCGCGCAGCTGATCAACGACGAGGGGCCGCGCGGCCTGAAGGCGGTGTGCAAGCGCGCCGGCATTCCGAAGGAGATGTTCAAGTTCATCGTCGCCGCGGTCGAGGTCGCCAAGGATACCGCCGACGACGGCCTGCCCGGCGGGCGCGGCCGGTTCGTGGCGCGGATGATCGAGCGGGTGCTGACCAAGCTCGAAGACGAAATGGCCGATGCCGACACCGAATACCTGATCGCCAAGCTCAGCGGCGAGACCACGGCGCAGTCCGCCGCCTAGCGGCTCAGGATGTATCCGTCAGGAAGAAGTCGGCGAAGTCGAGCGACGAAGCTGGCACGCCGGGCAGGTTGATTGCCGTCGTCGGCACGTCCTCGAAGGTGATCCGCGCGCCGTCCGGGCCGTCGACGATGGTGAGGCTGACGAAGCCCACCAAGCCGTCCGCGACGATCGAGATCCGGTCCTCGCCGAGTATGAAATCGGTGATCGTGTTGTCGCCATGATTCTCGCCGAAGACGAAGATGTCGTTGCCATTGCCGCCGGTCATGGTGTCGTTGGCGTTGCCGCCGGCGATCTGGTCGTTGCCGTCGCCGCCGAACAGCAGATCATTGCCCTGGATGCCCAGGATGATGTCGTCGCCGGCGCCGCCGGTGATGCTGTCCGATCCGCCCTGGCCGCGTAGCACGTCGTTGCCATTGCCGCCGTCGATGGTGTCGGCGCCGCTATTGCCGTTCAGCGTGTCGTCGCCGTCGCCGCCGGTCAGGGTGTCGTTGTCGCCGCCGCCGAACAGCACGTCGAGGCCGAGCAGGCCGATCAGATCGTCGTTGCCGACCTGGCCCTTGATGTTGTCGTCGCCGTCACCGCCGTTGATGCTGTCGTTGTCGCGGTTGCCGCGCAGGCTGTCGTCGCCGGCGCCGCCGTTGATCGAGTCGTCGCCACCCTGGCCGAAAACAAGGTCGTTGCCGGCGCCGCCGTCGAGCGTGTCGTCGCCCTCGGCCGAGGCGATGGTGTCATTGCCGCTGCCGCCGTTCACGACGTCGGCCCCGTTGCCGGTGCGCAGGTCCTCGCCGCCGTCGCCGCCATTCACCGTCTCGGCGGTCGGTGGCGTGCCGAAGATGACGTAGGCGACGCCGGGATCGTCGGCGCCGTTGGCGGCCTCCTGGGCACCGATCAGGATGTCGTCGGCGCCGTCGTCGTTGACGTCGCCGATGGCCTGGGCGCCGCTGTTGCCGAGCAGGTCGCGCTCCGCCGCGCCGATGATCTTTACGCCCTCGTCGTCGCCGAGCGAGCCGAGGTCGATCACCGAGGCGAAGTCGCTCCGGCCGAACACGACATAGACCGCGCCGGCGGCGAAGGCGCCGTCGTCGTCGTTCGACGACACGACCAGCAGGTCTGCGAGGCCATCGCCGTTGAAGTCGCCGGCGCTGCCGACATTCTTGCCGGCGTAGTCGGCGATGTTGGGACCGGTGAAGCGAACGCCGCGGTCGCCGAGATTGTCGATGTCGAGATTGTTGTTGCTGATCGAGCCGAGCACCAGGATCGCGGCGCCGGAATTGTTGAACGGATCGTCGGAGGTCTGCGAGCCGATGACGAAGTCGTCGAAGCCGTCGCCGTTGACGTCGCCGACGATGGCCATGGTGTAGCCGACGGTGGCGAAACCGTCCTGGCCGACGATCCGATAGCCGCGCGCGCCGAGGTCGTCGGCCAGCAGCAGCGGCGAGTCCGGCGGCGTGTCGCTGCCGAAGATGACGTAGGCGATGCCGGAGTCGTTGCCGTTGGCGCCGGCCGAGCCGGCACCGACCAGCAGATCGTCGATGCCGTCGCCGTTGATGTCGCCTCGGCCATTGGCGACGGTACCGAAGAAAGCGTTCTCCTTCGGCCCGAAGATCGACAGGACGCCGCCGGCGGTTGCCGGATTGAGATCGCTGCCCAGGCCGGTACCGCCGAACACGACGAAGCCGGCGCCGCCCTCGTTGAACGCGAAGTCGTTGCTCTGCTCGCCAACGAAGAAGTCGTCGATGCCGTCGTCGTTGAAGTCGCCGATGATGTTGACACGGTTGGTGTTGCCCAACGTGCCGCCGAGTTGCGTGCCGTTGACGCGGAAGAAACCCTCGTCGTCGCTGGCGAGGTCGACGGTCAGGGTGCCGCCGGGCCGGATCGAAGGGTCGCCGAGGATCACGTAGGCGGTGCCGGCGCCGTTGTAGCTGATATCGGTCCCGTTCGCCCCGATCAGCGCGTCGCCGATGCCGTCGCCGTTGACGTCGCCGCCCATTGCCACCGAGGCGCCCGCGACGTCACCGCCCGCAGCGCCCAGGAAGGTGACGCCCGCGCCGCCCAGCGCGCCGACATTGATCTGGCTGTTGAAGGCGTTGGCGCCGCCGAAGATGACGAAGGCGGCGCCGGCATTGCTGCCGTTGGCATCGTAGAAGCGTGATCCGATGATGAGGTCGGCGATGCCGTCGCCGTCGACATCGCTGCCGCCCGCGACCGCGCTGCCGAACCGGTCGTTGTCGTTGATGCCGATGATGCGCTGGCCGATGCCGGTGAGGTCGCCGGCAAGATCGATGATCTGAACCATAGCCGCCCTGTTCTTCTAGGTTGCGTCAATTATGGGCAGCTTGCGCGGTGAGTCCCTGAGTAGCATTACCTAGACGGGCTTGCGTCGCGCGGCCGCGCGCACGACGCTTGGCGGGTTATCTGGGAGGACGGGCATGGACTTTGGCGTGACGCTGCCGCATCTGGGGCGCAAGGTGGATCGGGAGACCATCGTCGACTACGCGCGGGAACTGGAGCGACTGGGCTGCCATTCGGCCTGGGTCAGCGATCACATCGCCTGGCCCGCCGACATCGCCTCGAAATATCCCTACGACGCGGAGGGCGCGTTCCAGCCGACGCCGGACATGGGCTGGCTCGATCCGCTGGGCACGCTGACCTTCGTCGCCGGCTGTACCGAGAAGCTGCGCCTGGGTACTTCGGTGATGATCGTGCCGTACCGGCCGCCGGTGCAGACCGCCAAGCTGCTGGCCACCCTGGACGTGCTCTCCGGCGGGCGCGCGATCGCCGGCGTCGGGGTCGGCTGGATGGCGGAGGAGGCGGCCGTGCTGGGCATGCCGTGGGACCATCGCGGCAAGCGCACCGACGAGCAGCTCGAGATCTTCCGCGTCCTATGGACCGAGCGCGAACCGGCCTTCGAGGGCGAGTTCTACAAGTTCCCGAAGATCGGGTTCGAGCCGAAGCCGGTGCAGGATCCGCTGCCGATCTGGGTCGGCGGCTCGACGCCGGCGGCGTTTCGGCGCGTGGCCCGCTTCGGGCAGGCGTTCCATGCGGCGTTCACGCCCCAGGCCGAACTCGCCGAGCAGTTCGCGGCGGTCCGGGCCGAGTGCGAGAAGGCCGGTCGCGATCCGGGCGAGCTGACCTTCTCGGTGCGCGTGTTCCTCGATCCGGCGGCGATGATGGAGCCGGCCAAGTCGGTCGCCGGCGCCAAGGACCAGATGCTGGAGACCATCGCCGGCCTGAAGGGCCTGGGCGTCTCCCACATCGTGCTCGACCCGGCGGCGCGCGGCGGCGTCCCGGGCCGGCTCGACGCGGTGCGCGCGTTCATGGCAGAGGTCGCGCCGATGGCCTGACCCGGACCGGAACCAAAACGACGGCCCGTGGGCCGTCGTTCGGTGTCGCCTTGCGGGTAAGGCCTAGCGCCGGCGGCGGCGCATATAGCCCACGCCGAGGAGACCGGTCGCCAGCAAGAACAGCGTGCCTGGCTCCGGCACGTCGGTGGGGTCTCCGTTGTCGCCGGTGTCGTCATCCGGCAGGTCCTCTTCGGTGATGCCGGCGTAGAGCACGTTCGACTGCGAGAAATTGTAGAACCCGAACGCGCCGTTGCCGAAGGTACCGTCGAGGTCGAACTGCATGACGCCATCGACGAATACTTGGATATTCGAGGCGGTGAAGCTGATCTCGAAGTTGTACTCGGTGTTGTCGGCCCAGCCTGTGTCGCCGAGCGTCGCGCCACGCGCCAATTCCTCCACGACCCCGGTCTTGGTCCACAGGTCGGCGCCTGTGGAGAGCCCGCCGACACCAGTGCCGGCGTCACCGGTGACGCGACTTATCGCCAGGCCTGCGTCGGCCGCGCCCTGATCGTTCTGCTTCCAGTCGACAAGGATGTAGTCGGCCGTGTCGCTGAACAGTTCGCCGTCCTGATATCCCAGTACGAAGCCGAAGAAGTCGTCGTCGCCCGTGGTCTGCACCTCGATGGTGCCGGCCAGCGCCGTGTTCTGGCTATTCTGTCCGCTGTGGAAGATGGTGGGCGCGGAGTTCAGGGTCTGCAGCACCGAGTCGTTGCCGGCCTGCAAGACCCAGTTACCGCTGCCGTTCACCGTCCAGGTCGACAGGTCCACCGGCACTTCGACGGCCAGTGCTGGGTTCCCTGCAAGCGTCAAAGCCGCCACGAATGGGACAAAAAGGGGAAGTTTCATCTCTCTTTCCTCGAGTAATCGGATTGAGTCGATGCTTTCCCAACGCTGTTATGTTTTAGGGTTAATCGCTAGCAAACGTTATGCCAGAATGTGCAACTCCCGGATTTTCCGGATTCTCACAGAGCTGGACGCTGTTCTCAGGGGCAGGCGTGTAAAATCCACCGACGCTCTCTTTGCCTGCCATGACGGTTTGATCAGCCGGCGCGCAGGCCCCACGGCGCACCCCAGCTAAGACCGTCCTCGGTCTTGGCGACCGGCTTGTACTCGGCGGCGATCCAGCCGTCATACTCGGACGCCTCGACCTCGTGCATGAAGAAGCCGTAGTCGGTCTCGCCGTGGTCGGGCTCGTTGCGGCCCGGCGGGTTGGCGATCTGGATGTGGCCGATGTCGGGCAGGCAGTCGCGGTAGGTGTGGATCAGGTCGCCTTCCGTCACCTGCACGTGATAGGCGTCGAACTGCAGGCGCACGTTGGCTTTGCCGAGTTCGGCGATGATCTCGCGGGCGTGGCCGGTGTGCTTCAGGAAGAAGCCGGGCACGTCGCGCTTGCCGTTGATCGGCTCCAGCAGGGCGTTGATGCCGTGCGGCGCGAACTGATCGGCGGCCCAGGCGACGTTCTTGCGGTAGGTGTCCTCGTAGGCGGGTCGCTCCGGTCCGGCGGCCGGCGCCTTGCCGGCGACCAGGTGCACCCGCGCGCAGCCAAGCGCCGTGGCCAGCTCGATGGAGCGCCCGATATTGTCCTGAAACTCCGACTCTCGGCCGGGCAGGCAGGCGATGCCGCGCTCGCCCGCCTCCCAGTCGCCGGCCGGCATGTTGAGGAGCACCTGGGTCAGCCCGCCGGCATCGAGCGCCGCCTTCAGCGTCGCCGCGCTCTCGTCCTCCGGGAACTGGTACTCCACGCCCTTGAAGCCGCAGGCGGCGGCCGCCGCGATGCGCTCGGGCAGCGGCCGGTCGAGGAAAAGAAAGGACAGGTTGGCGGCGAGTTTCAGCATCACAGTGCTCCAAGGGTGCGCGATGGCCTAGCTTGATCATGCTGGCGGGCGCGTGCAACCTGCCGGCGAGTTATTGGGAAGGGGTGGCATGACGGCGGCTTACGTCGAAACCGAGGCGCGCGAGCGCGGCACCGCCGTGGTGATCGGCGGTCGCTGGGACGTCGCTGCTGCCGGCGGTATCGACGGCCCGCTGCGGGCGCTGAAGCTGCCGCGCGGCGACAAGGTCACCGTCGACGCCGGCAAGCTGGAGCGGCTGGACACCGCCGGCGCGTGGCTGCTGCATCGGACGTTGAAGCAGCTTGAGGCCGATGGCGTCGCGGTCGAGCTTGCCAACCTGGCCGAGATGCACAAGCTGATGCTCGACCAGGTCGCGGCCAACGACAAGGAGGTGGCGCACGAGCCGGCGCCGCCGAATGCGCTGATCCGGGTGGTCGCGCACCTGGGCGAGGGCGCGCTCGACGCGCTCGACGAGGGCCGCCAGGTGCTCGGGTTCTTCGGGCAGCTCTGCGCCGCCATCGCCGGAACGATCGTGCGGCCGTGGCGGCTGCGGTTCACGCCGCTGGTCTACCAGATCGAGCAGGTCGGGCTGAACGCGCTGCCGATCGTCGGCCTGATCTCGTTCCTGATCGGCGTGGTGCTGGCATACCAGGGCGCGGTGCAGTTGCAGCGCTTCGGCGCCGAGATCTTCGTCGTCAACCTGATCGGCGTCTCGGTGCTGCGCGAGATCGGCATCCTGCTGACCGCCATCGTCGTCGCCGGCCGGTCGGGCAGTGCCTTCGCGGCGCAGATCGGCTCGATGAAGCTGAACGAGGAAGTCGACGCCATGCGCACCCTCGGGCTCGACCCGATGGAGGTGCTGGTGCTGCCGCGGGTGCTGGGGCTGGTGATCGCGATGCCGCTGCTGGCCTTTTTCGCCGACATGATGGGGCTGCTGGGCGGCGGTCTGATGGCCTGGGTCGTGCTCGACATCGCGCCGGTGCTGTTCATCGACCGGCTGAACGAGGCGGTCGGCCTGTGGTCGTTCTGGGTCGGCCTGATCAAGGCGCCGGTATTCGGCCTGCTGATCGCCATGGTCGGCTGCATGGAGGGGCTGCGCGTGACCGGCTCGGCGGAAAGCGTCGGCCGGCAGACCACCCGCGCGGTGGTGACCTCGATCTTCCTGGTGATCGTGGTCGACGCGCTGTTCTCGATCTTCTTCTCCACCGTGGGCGTCTGATGGAAGACCTCGACCTGCCGCCGAAACCGGCGCCGACCGAAGACGACGTCGTTATTCGCATCCGCGGCCTGAAGACCCAGTTCGGCCCGCACGTGATACACGACGATCTCGACCTCGACATCCGCAGGGCCGAGGTGATCGCCATCGTCGGCGGCTCGGGCACCGGCAAGTCGGTGCTGCTGCGCACTATCATCGGCCTGAACAAGCCGCGCGCGGGCATGATCGAGGTGTTCGGCCACGACCTGGACCGACTAAGCCCGCGCGAGCGCCAGGCCATCGAGCGGCGCTGGGGCATCCTGTTCCAGGACGGCGCCCTGTTCAGCTCGCTGACCGTGGCGCAGAACATTCAGGTGCCGTTGCGCGAGCATCTGAAGCTGTCGCAGGACCTGATGGACGAGATCGCGGCGCTGAAGATCGCCATGGTCGGGCTGCCGCCGGAGGCTGGCGGCAAGTTCCCGTCGGAACTCTCCGGCGGCATGCGCAAGCGCGCCGGGCTGGCGCGCAGCCTGGCGCTTGATCCGGAGCTGCTGTTCCTGGACGAGCCGACCGCCGGGCTGGACCCGATCGGCGCGGCCGCCTTCGACCAGCTGATCCGGCGCCTGCAGCAAAGCCTGGGCCTGACCGTGGTGATGGTGACGCACGACCTCGACAGCCTGTTCGCGATCTGCGACCGGATTGCCGTGCTGGCGGAGAAGCGTGTTATGGTCGTGGGGCCGATGGACCTCATGTTGCGTCAGACACACCCTTGGATTCACGAGTATTTTCACGGTCCGCGCTCCCGCGCGGCGCAGGCGACCGAGTCGGCCGCCGGCGCACCGTGAGGAGTTGAGCAGGCATGGAAACACGCGCCTCACACCTGCTGATCGGTAGCTTCGTTCTGGTCTTCATCGCCGGCGCGCTGGGCTTCATCGTCTGGCTCGCCAAGGTCGATATCGACCGCAAGTTCGCCTACTACACGATCTTCTTCGACGGCGCCGTCTCCGGCCTCTCGATCGGCGGCGACGTGCGCTACAACGGCATCCCGGTCGGCACCGTGGCCGCGATCGACATCGACCCGGACAATCCGAGCCGGGTACGCGTCATTGCCGAGGTCGCACACGACACGCCGATCCGCACCGATACTTTCGCCTCGCTGGAACTGCAGGGCATCACCGGCGTCTCCTTTGTACAGCTCAAGGGCGGGACGCCGGGCGCGCCGCTGCTGATCGACGTGTCGGAGGACGAACGGCCCGAGATACGGTCGGTGGCGTCGGCGATCCAGGAGCTGTTCGAGGGCGCGCCGGAGCTGATCAGCCGCATCATCGTACTGGTCAACGAGGTCACCTTGCTGGTCGGCGAGGAGAACCGCGGCCACATCACCAAAATCCTGGCCAATGCGGAGACGGTCTCGGCGACGCTGGCGCGGCGCGCGCCGGAGATCGAGGAAATCATCGTCAACCTCAACCGCACCAACCGCGAACTGGCCGAGACAATCTCCAAGGTGAACGGTCTGATCGGCCGGTTGGATACGGTGGTCGACAGCACCACCAAGACGCTGACCACGGCGCAGGGCACGCTGAGCACGGTCGACACGCTGATCGCCGACGAGGTCACCATCCTGACGCGGCAACTCAATGTGGTGGCCAAGGACATCGGCGGGCTGACTCGCGAATTGAATGCGTTCCTGGCCGACAACCGCGAGTCGCTCGACGTCTTCGCGTCGGACGGGCTGGTGCAGTTCACCCGCTTCATCGAGGAGGCACGGGTGCTGATCGGCACTGCCTCGCGCCTCGTGGAAGACGTGCAAAGCGATCCCGGCCGGTTCCTGTTTGGCGGCAGCCAGGGCGTCGAGACGGAGAGCAGGCGATGACCGGGGACGGGCCGCACAGCATTGGACGACGTCGGCTGCTGCTGACCCTCGCGGCAGGTGCGCCGTTGCTGGCGGGCTGCGAGGCGGCCGCCGTTCTGGGCAACCTGGCGGAGCCGACCAATCTCTACACGCTGACGCCGAAGAGTACCTTCGAACCGGCGCCGGCGGTCAACTGGCAGCTGGTGGTCGAGGAGCCCTATGCCGCCGGCGGCCTGAACACGACCCGCATCGCGCTGCGCGACAGCCCGACCGAGCTGGACTATTTCGCCAAGGCGGCGTGGACCGACCGCGCGCCGCGCATGGTGCAGACCTTGCTGGTGGAGAGCTTCGAGAACAGCCAGCGCATCGTCGCCGTCGGCCGGCAGGCGATCGGCCTGCGCTCCGACTTCAACCTGAAGTCCGAGCTGCGCGAGTTCCAGGCCGAGTACAGCAAGCCGGAAACCGTGCCGCAGGCGCGGGTGCGTCTGAATGCCAAGGTGATCAAGCAGCCGCAGCGCGCGATCATCGCGTCCGATAATTTCGAGGCCGTGGTGCAGGCCAACAGCAACAACATCGAGGACATCATCGACGCCTTCGACGAGGCCGCAGGCAAGGTGTTGAAGCGCGTGGTGGAGTGGACCCTGGCGGAGGCACAGCGGGTGGAATGACCGGCTTGACCCTCGACCAACTCAACGACCGCGTCGCCATATCCGACGTGCTGCACCGCTACTGCCGCGCCATCGACATCAAGGACTGGGCGCTGCTGGAGACCTGCTTCACCGAGGACCTGGAGGCCGATTTCACCTCCTTCGCCGGCCGTGACGTGGTGTGCGGCCGCGACAACTGGCTTAAGGCGATCCGGCTCACCATCTCCGGGCTGGAGGCGACGCAGCATCTGACCGGCAATCACACCATCGCGCTGCACGGCGACGCCGCGAGCTTGCGTGCCGACATTCAGGCGGTACACATCCTGGCCAACCCGCGCGGCGATGGCGAATACACGGTCGGCGGCTGGTACGACATCGATCTTCGGCGCACCGACGACGGCTGGCGCATCGGCCGCTACAAGCTCACCGTGCGCTGGTCGCGCGGCAACCGCGACCTGCTGCGCCTGGCCGCGAAACGGGCTGACGCCTGATCGCCTCGCATGATATTCGCGTGAGCTTTTCTGCCCGGCCCGGTTCGGGGCTTCGCGCGCGCTAGGTTCTACCCCGGTCGAGCGGGCGTAATGCCCCGCCAGGGGGATCGGGCATGACCGATCACTACGCGCTGCTGAGCGCGATCATTTCCGACGCCGCCTTCTGGGTTGGCCTGACCACGGTCGCGGTATTCGCCGCCGGCCGCTTCAACGAACGCCGCATCGACACCGAGAAAGATCTCGACCCGCCGCTCACCGCGCACTGCTTCACCACGCGATTTCGTTTCAACAGCGCGCTGGTGATGTACGTGCTGGTCTATTGCGGCTTCTACGGCGCGCTGATCTTCGGTTTCTCGTTCGAGATGTTCCAGAACTTCTTCAAGGAGTTCTTCGGGCCGATCGCGGTGCCGGGCGAGGGGATGGAGTTCGGGACACCGGCCTGGGTGGCCACGCTGGTTCCGATCCTGGTGTCGACGACGCCCTGGTTCCGTCAGCGCGACGTGCTGTTCCGGCGCTGGCTGTGGGCCTTCGCCGGGGTGCCGCAGACCGCGCAGGCCTTCGCCAACGAGTTGATCTCGGTGGCGGCGCAGCGCTTGCCGCCGATGCGGCCCGATCACCTGGAACCTCTGCGCCTGGCCGACAGTTTCGCGGTCTACGAAGTGCTGCGGCTGGTCGAAGGCCGGCTGCGCGAGCGCTTCGACGACTACAAGGACTTCCTGTACGAGCATGAAGCGCTGGGCCGCAGCCTGCAGGACACGCACGAGGCGTTGCGCCATTCCGCGGCCAACGATGCCGATCACGCCGCCCAGATACAGGACGCGCAGATGGCATTGGCCGAGGCGCTGCGGCCGGACGGCGGTGAGCCGATGGGCACCGACGTCGACACGGCGCTGGATCGTCTGCGCAAGCTGCTGCACGACGATGCGGACGGCGAGGCGGCGGCGATCCCCGACACGCCGCTGCGGCTGGCGGCACAGAACCTCACCGTGCGCCGGGCCCGATTCATGGCCTGCGGCCTGCTGACCGCGCGGCGGGCCGACTATCTGGCGCGCGAGAATGTCAACGACATCGTCGTGGAACTGCTGGAGGAAGGCCACCTGGACACCGCGGACCTCGGTGGCCGCGCGCAGCCCTTTCGCATGCGGATGCCACCGTTCCGGTTCGGGTATCTACAGCTCGTCGCCGGCTTCGTCGCGGTGCTGATGGCGGTGCTGGTATGCGGTGTGGCGCGCGAGATCGTCTTGCCGGTGCTGGGCGACCGGCCGCTGGGACAGCAGATCTGGTCGTGGCTGGTGTTCTCGCCTTTCGTCGCGCTGGCCTTCACGCTGCCGCTGATCCCGGCGGCGGCGCTGCGCTACTTCATGACCGATCTGAAGTACCGGCAGCGCCGGCGACTGACCTTCGAGCATCACCTGCTGGCGCTGGCGGTCGACGGGATCGCCGGCATGCTGCTGGCGACGATCGTACTGCTGGCACTCGGCGTGCTGGTGCTGAGCCGCTGGTCGCCGGACTTCGACGTGCTGGTGCTGGTGCCCTGGTCGTTGCCGATGGCGGCCTGCTCGGTGTGTTTCATGATCCTGTCGCAGGTGACGTTGACGCGCTCGGGCGAAATCAACCGGGTAATCGACGCGGCGATCTTCGCCGTCGTCGGCGGCGGCATGGCGGTGATCGCGCACGCCGGCAGCCTGCTGGTGACCGGCCGCGCCGAGACGGTCGGCGACCTCGCGCTGGTCGGCGACTCGCGCGCCCTGGGACTGGCGGTCGTGGTCGGTGCGACCAGCGCCGTGCTCGGCCTGACCCAATGCCAAAGCTCGCGCCGCGGCCTGCTCGGCCACGCCGACCGCCGCACCGACCGTCAAGCGACCTGGAGCGCGATCCGCCAGGCACCGGGCCGGCTGCTGCGTGGCGCCGGCATCGTCGGCCGACAGGGCTAGAAGGACGAGTCGGGCTCCTTCAGGAACGCCAGCTCTTCGGGGGTGCTGTCGCGGCCGATGGCGGCGTTGCGGTGCGGGAAGCGGCCGAAGCGTTCGATGATCTCGTGATGACGGCGCACCGCGAACTCGCCGCGCCCATCGGGGTCGTCGACGCCGAAGAAGCGGCCGAACAGTTGCATCGCGCGTTCCTGGTCCGCCAACACCTCTGAGTGTTCGAACGGCAGGTAGATCCACATCGCCAGGTCGCGCGGACACTCGGCGTGCCAGCCCTGGTCGAGAATCCGGCGCGAGACCTCGCGGGCCTTGGCGTCGGCGGCATAGGCTTCGCCGCTGCCGCGATATATGTGGCGCGGGAACTGGTCCAGCGCGACCATCAGCGCCAGAGCGCCGTGCTTGCTGTATGTCCAGTGGTCGAGCTCGCCGGCGCGGGCGGCCTCGTGGGTGACGCGAAACCGATCACGGATTTCCGCGTCGGTGGCGTCCTTGTCGAGCAGGTTGCCGTCGGCGTCGCGGCCGAACCACATCGGCCGCACGGTGCCGTGTTCGGAATGGCCCGGCGGCGCGAACCAGTAGTCGAGGATCGCCTGCATGCCGGCGTGGCCGCGCGCGGCCAGATCGCACTCGCGCTGGTAGCCCTCGATCTGGGCGCGCCAGTCGTCGGGGTAGGGGGTGGGGCGGCCATTCTCCAGTTCCAGCATCACCGAGGTGAAGCTCGCGGTGAAGATGTCGAGGTCGTCGCGGAAACCCTTCGCCGTCCAGGCCAGCGACGAGGTGCCGAGCTTGTCGACGGTGACGGCGATGTCCATGCGCTCGCCCGGCGCAATCGGCGCCGTGAACTGCACATTCACCGAGACCATCGGGCAGCCCAGGCCGCGCTCGCGGGTGCGGAACCACGGGATGCCGATGACATCCTCCAGCCAGAACTCGCCGGCCTCCAGGGCGATGTCGACGAAGGCGCCGGTGTAGCCGATCTGCGCCGCGTCGGCCTCCGACCAGTGCAGCCGCCGGCGGATGGTGAACGGCAGGTGCCGGCGCACGTCGGCGCCGGTCACCCGGTCATGCAGCTCGATCACCTCAGCTCGCGAAGCGGACGTATTCGAAGTCGATCGGCTGGCCGTTGATGCCGCGCGCCGGCGGCGCGATCCACGAGGCATACTTGCCCGGCTCGCGCTCCGGCTTCATCAATGTGTCGACGAACGCGGTGTCGGCATCGGTCGGCAGCCAGTCGTCCTTGTTCTTGGCCCAGCTTTCCGGATCGATCAGCTTGCCATCGGGGCTGACCGCGAGGTCGGCGAAGGCGCCGATCTGCCGGTTGAAGGCGCGGTGCGGCAGCTTGAACTCGAAGTCGATGCCGTGGTTGGCGATGATCTTGTTCCAGCGCTGCACGCCGCGGTCGCAGTCTTCGATATAGTCGTCGCGCAGCCGTTCGTTCAGCGCGTTCAGCGCCGGCTCGTCGCGCACCACGAAGTCTTTGTCCTGCAATTCGGTGACGCCGTAGGCGGTGTCCTTGAGCAAGTGGTCGTCCTTGATCTTCTCCTCGCGGTAGCGCCCCTTCATGCCGGTGGTGAAGTAGGTCGCCGCGTTCGACGACAGTTCCGAACCGAACAGGTCGGTCGACACCGAGAAGTGGAAGTTCAGGTACTTCTGCAAGGTCGGCAGGTCGACGGCGCCGAACTTGCGCACGTCGTCGGTCTTGTGCTCGCGCATGATCTCGCAGGCGCGCTGCACCACGCGGCTGACGCCGGTCTCGCCGACGAACATGTGGTGGGCTTCCTCGGTCAGCATGAACTGACAGGTCCGCGCCAGCGGGTCGAAGCCGCTCTCCGCCAGGCTGGCGAGCTGATACTTGCCGTCGCGATCGGTGAAGTAGGTGAAGAAGAAGAAGCTGAGCCAGTTCGGCGTCGGCTCGTTGAAGGCGCCGAGGATGCGTGGTTTGTCCGGGTCGCCGGAGTGACGCTCCAGCATCATGTCGGCTTCCTCGCGGCCGTCGCGACCGAAGTAGGCATGCAGGAGGTAGACCATCGCCCACAGGTGACGGCCTTCCTCGACGTTGACCTGGAACAGGTTGCGCAGGTCGTAGAGCGAGGGCGCGGTGGCGCCGAGGTGGCGCTGCTGTTCCACCGAGGCCGGCTCGGTGTCGCCCTGGGTGACGATCAGGCGGCGCAGCGGCGCGCGGTACTCACCCGGCACGTCCTGCCACGCGGCCTCGCCCTTATGGTCGCCGAAGGCGATTGTGCGGCCTTCCTCGGGCTTGGCCAGGAAGATGCCCCAGCGGTAGTCCGGCATCTTCACGTAGTCGAAGTTGGCCCAGCCATTGGCCTCCACCGAGATCGCGGTGCGCAGGTAGATGTCGTCCTTCTCGTACTCGGTCGGGCCGAGCTCGTGCCACCATTGCAGGTAGTTCGGCTGCCACGCCTCCAGCGCGCGCTGCAGGCGACGATCTTCCGACAGGTTGACGTTATTCGGGATGCGTTCCTGATAGTCGATGCTCATGGTCAGGCCCTCCGCGGGTCAAAGGTGGCACGCTTGCCGGTGCCGTAGGTTTGCAGCGCGCCGTCGGGGCCGACGGCATTGGGGCGCTGGAAGATCCAGTTCTGCCATGCCGTCAGGCGCGAGAAGATCTTGCTCTCCATGGTCTCCGGGCCGGCGAAGCGCAGCGAAGCTTCCATGCCGGTGAGCGCGTCCGGCGAGAAGTGGCTGCGCTCCTCCAGCGCGAGGCGGACCTCGTCTTCCCAGTCGATGTCGTCGGGCATGAAGGTCACCAGGCCGGCCGCGTCGGCCTCGGCCGCTTCCATGGCCTCGCCGATGCGGCCTTGCAGCGCGTCGACCTGGGCCGGATCGTCGAGGAAGCGGCTGGCCAGTCGGGTCAGGCCGTTGACCATCGGGAAGGGGCCGAAGTTCATCGCCGTCAGCCGTACCGTCGCGGCCGGCCGGTTGTCGCCCTCGAAGGTGCCGTCCAGCATGTAGATGCGGTCGGCCGCCAGGGCCAGCTCCAGCAACGTGCCGGTGAAGCAGCTCCCCGGCTCGATCAGCGCGAACAGCGAGCGCGAGGACACGTCGACGCGCTTCAAGGTGCGCTTCAGGTACAGCGTCACCTCGCGCACGAACCAGTCGTCCTTGGCGGCGTCGAGCAGCGTGTCGTAGGCCGCGACCTTGTCGGCCTCGCCCTCGGTCTTGAACACCCAGGAACCGATCTCGGTCTCGTTCAGCCGCAGGTGCAGCACCGCGTCGTCCAGCTCGCGGGCCAGCTTCAGCGGCCAGAAGCCGGTCCCCTGGGCGCGTGCGGCGGCCGCGTCGGCAGGCGCGTCGTCCGTCGGTGCCTGGATGGTAAAGGTGGCGGTGCGGATCTCGCGGTCGATCGCCACCGACAACGTCTCGTAGGTCAGCGTGTCGCCATCGATCTTGCGGGTGAGCGGGGCCAAGATCACGCCCTCGGCGTCGGCCGGCCGATCGCTGGCGCCCGCGACCTCCTCGGCGACGGCGGCCACGCGCCCGGCCATCTTGGTGCGCGGTACGACCTCGTCGACCAGGCGCCAGTCGACGGCACGCTTGCCGCGCATGCCTTCCTCGACGGCGCAGAAGAAATCGGCGCGATCGCGGCGAACCTTGCGCTTGTCGACCAGCCGGGTCAGCCCGCCGGTGCCCGGCAGCACCGCCAGCAGCGGCAGTTCGGGCAGGGCGACCGAGGTGGAGCCGTCGTCGGCCATGACGATCTTCTCGCAGGCCAGCGCCAGTTCGTAGCCGCCGCCGGCCGCCGGGCCGTTCACCGCGCAGATGTAGGTCTGGCCGGAGAAGGCGCTGGCGTCCTCGATGCCGTTGCGGGTCTCGTTGGTGAACTTGCAGAAGTTGACTTTGTGCTCGTGCGTCGAGCCGGCGAGCATTTTGATGTTGGCGCCGGCGCAGAACACCCGGTCCTTGCCCGAGGTGAGCACCACCGCGGCGACCTCGGGATGCTCAAAGCGCAGCCGCTGGACCGCGTCGTACAGCTCGATGTCGACGCCCAGGTCGTAGGAATTCAGCTTCAGCTCGTAGTCGTCGCGCAGGCCGCCATCCTCGGCAACGTCCATGGCCAGTGTGGCGACGCGCCCGTCGACGCTCAGCTTCCAGTGCTTGTAGCGCGACGGCTCGGTCTGAAAATCGATCATGCGGTTCCCGTCCCTGTTGATGGCTGCATTATAATGCACTTTGTTTGGGATGCAAGCATTATTCTGCAGTCTGTGTTTCGCGTCGCCGCACCGCCTCGCGATAGATGATATAGGCTCCGGTGGCGATCAGGATCGCCGCGCCGGAGATCGTCCAGCCATCCGGGAAATCGCCCCAGATCAGATAGCCGAAGAAGGTGCCGGTCAGCAGGCTGCCGTAGCTCATCGGCGCCAGCAGGCCGGCCGGGGCGAGCCGGTAGGCCTGGATCAGGAAATAGTGCCCCAGGCCGCCGAAGAAACCGAGGCCGCACATCATCGCCGCCTCCATCAGGCCCGGGGGGTTCACCCACACGAACGGCACCGCGACGGTCAGGATCACGACGCCGACCAGGGCTGAGTAGTACAGCGTGACGATGCCGTCCTCGCTGTCGGAGATCATCCGGGTGATGATCTGGAACAGGGCGTAGAACAGCGACATCACCAGCAGCAGCCCGGCGGCCCAGTGCATTACGCCCAGGCCAGGCCGGACGATCACCAGCATGCCGACGAAGCCGATGCCGACGGCGGTCCAGCGGCGCCAGCCGACCTGTTCTTTCAACAGGGGCACCGACAGCGCGGTCAGCAGCAGCGGCGCGGAGAAGCTGATGGCGATGGCGTCGGCCAGCGGCAGGTAGCTGATCGCGGTGAAGAACAGCAGCGTGCAGCAGACCAGCAGCACCGAGCGGATCAGTTGCAGCTTCAAGTGCGTGGTGTGCAGCAGCCGGGTGCGCCGGCGCGGCCAGAACAGCGCCGTCATCAACAGAAAGTGCCCGGTGTAGCGGCACCACGCGATCTCGATCGCCGGCAGATACTGGCTCAGCCACTTGGCCTGGGCGTCGAGCATGGAAAACATGCAGATCGCCAGCGCCATCAGCCGGATGCCGCCGAGATTGTTGCTGCCCTGGGATTCGAGGCTCAGCGACATGGGGCGGCCCCCGACGTCATTCCTGCGAAGGCAGGAATCCAGGCGGCGTCGATCATATGCACCGTCTTCAGCCTACGTTCCCTGGATGCCAGCTTGCGCTGGCATGACGGCTTCGCGACGCCGCTCAGCTCAGTCTCCCGATGCCGCGGGCCAGCAGCAGGTAGACCTTGCCGACGTCGGACGACAGGAAGGCGGCGCTGACCAGGTCTTCCGGGTCGTGCTCGGCTGCCTGTTCCAGCAGCTGCTCGAACTGCAGCATGTAGCGGTTCACGGTCTCGCGGAAATCGCGCTCCTGAGTGTAGAGGCGGCGGATGATGTCGGTGGAGTAGCGGTCGCGGTTGCGCAGGATGCGGCGCGCGAACACCGACTTGTCGCCGGCC
Source organism: Alphaproteobacteria bacterium (assembly GCA_040223615.1). Lineage (GTDB taxonomy): Bacteria > Pseudomonadota > Alphaproteobacteria > JAVKFY01. The sequence goes on along the minus strand of JAVKFY010000069.1, from coordinate 99,377 downwards.
AGATAGCGCTGCCACGCGTCCTCCGGCACATTGGATTCGACCGCGCGGGTGATGTCGACGCCGTCGCTGTGCAGCCGGTCGGTGATCTGCGGCAGCAGCGAGACGAAGGTACGCCGCTTGCCGAGCGTACTGGCCTCGTCGAGCTGGCGCTGCGCCTCGGTGGCGATGCGGCTGGCGTCGGCCAGCGCGCTGGCTTGACCGGCGAAGTCGGCGACCAGTGCCGAGGTGGCGCTGCGCAACTCCGATACCGCCGAGGCGGCGGCTTCGGCATGGCGGTCGAACATCGCGCGCAGTTGCTCCACGCCGCCGACGGCATCGCCGGTCTCGCGGGACAGGGCCTGGCGGGTGCGGCGCAGGTCGGACTCGGTTTCCTCCAGCCGCGCGGCAGCGGCCTCGGCCTGCTCGCTGAGCCCGGCCAGCCGTTCCAGCAGGTCGCCGCCGGCCTGCGAGATACGTTCGGCGGAGCGTTCCGCCGTGTTCTGCAGGGTCTGTGCCTCCTGGCGCACCGCGACCGAGGCGCCGAGCAGGCGGGTGGTCTCGCGGTCGCTGGTCTCGCTCAGGCCGCTGGCGCGCTCGTCCAGGTCGCGGCTGGCCGCCAGCATCGCGGCGGTGGTGTTGGCGGTGGCCTGCTCCAGCGCCATGCGGCCTTCCTCCAGGGTCTGGCCGATGGAACGCAGGCGCTGCTCGGAGCCGGTGACCGCGCCGGCCAGGCGCTCGGCCTCGTGCGCCACGGCCGAGGTCGTGCGCTCCGCCGTCGCCGACAGTTCGGTGGCCTCGCCGCGGATCGCGCCGGACGCCCGGATCAGGCCGGTCTCGGCGGTGTCGGCGGCGGCGGCGATGGCCAGGCTGCGCTCGCCCATGGCGGCGACCAGCGCGGCGATACGGCCGCCGACGCTATCGGTCAGGCCGGCGAGGTCGCCGCTCTGCTTCTCCAGCGTCTCGGCCACCTGGGTCAGGTCGGCGAGGCTGGCCGAAGCCGCCGCCGACAGCCGCTGCTGGCGTCCCTCCAGGGTGCCGCCGACATCCTCCAGCGAGGCCGAGGCGGATTCCACCGCCTGGCGCAGGCTGGCGGCTTGTGCGGTCATGGTGCGTTCCAGGGTGGCGACCTGATCGGTCAGCCGGCCGCCGAGGTCGCCGAGCTGCTCCGCCTGGCTGGCGACGGCGTCGCGGATTTCCTCGGCGCGGGTCGCGGCCAAGCCGGCGGTCTCGGTGACGGCGGCCAGCCGGGTCTCGGTCTCGGCGACATCGCGCGCCGCCGCGCCGGCCGAGGCGCCGATGCGCTGCGCGGCGCCATCCAGCGCGTTGGCGCGCTGCTGCAGGTCGGTGACGGTGCCGTCGGCCTGCTCGCGCAAGCTGTCGAGCCCGGCGTTGAGCCGCAGTTGCGTGGCCTGCAGCGACTCGTCGATGCCGCGCACCGCCGACACGATCTCGGCGGCGCCGGACTGCAGCGAGTCGTTGGTGGCGCGCGCCCGCATGGCGGCGGCCTCGACGTCCTCGGCGCCGTCCTGCACCTGGCGGCGGAAGCTTTCCAGCCGGTCGCTGGCGGACTTGGCGACCGCGTCGATCAGGCGGCTCTGGCGTTCCAGGGCCTGTTGCACCTGGCCGGCGATGTCGAGCGCGCCATTGACTGTCGCCGCCGCCTCGCGGCCGTGTGCCTGCAATGTTTCCGCGCTCTGCCGCACTCTTGCCTCGGCGGCGGCGACGGCGCTGTCGATGTCCTCGGACAGGCCGGCGAAGCGGTCGGCGGCGGCCTGTGCGGTGCGGTCGAGCGCCTGGGCGTGGGCTTGCTCGATCTCGCCGAGCCGGGCGCCGGCGGTCTCGGCGACGCCTGAGGCCTCGCGCGCGAAACTCTCGCCGGCGGATCGCAGGCGCTGCTCGGTCTCCCGCGTGCTGGTGCGCAGACACTCGGCCTCCGCGCCGAGCCTGGTGGCGAGTTCGGCGACCGAGGTGGCGAAACGCTCGCGCACGGCGTCGAGCTCGGCCTCCGCCTCGACCAGCCTGTCGCGGGCATCGGCGCCGGCGTCACGCATGGCGGTGCCGTGGCCTTGCTGCATCGCGTCCAGCGCCTGGCGGACCTCGGCCAGCGCCGCGGTGGCGCGCTCCGACATTGCCTGTGTGGTCCATTCGAGCCGGTCGCCGACGGCGCCGATCTGTTCGGTTGCCGAGCCGGCATGGGCCGTGACGGCGGCGCCGGCCTTGTCGAGGCGGTCCTCGACGTCGTCGCGCATGGTCTCGAAACGCTCGACCAGCCGTTCGCCGAGGTCGGTGGCGGCGTCCTGCGCCCGATCGGCAAGCTGGTCGCCCAGTCGCTCCAGCCGTCCGGCGGACTGCGACAGCCGGGTCTCGGCGTCGGCGGCGGCCTCGCCCAGTGAATCTGTTCCAGAGCGCCAGGCGCCGTCGAGCCGGGCCAGCGCCTGTTCGGCATCGGAGACCACGCCGTCGAGACCGGCGCGGGCCTGGTTGGCGATGATCTCGGTGCGCGCGGCCACGGCGGCGGCGGCGCTGGCGGCATGGGTGGAGACGCCGGCGGCAGCGGCGCGTGCCTTGCTCTCGGCATCGGCGCCGGCCGCTTGAATCGCGGCGGCGCTGGCGGCCCAGCGCCGGTCGATCTCGCCCAGCCGGCGGTCGGCGTCGGCGACGCCGCGTTCCAGGCTGTCGCGCATGTCGGCGGAAACGCGGTCGAGCGTGGCGCGCGCATCGCCGGTCATCTCGGCGACCGCGTTGCGCATGTCGACGCCGGCCCGGGCGCTCGCCGACGTCATCGCCGCCGTGCTGTCGCGCCAGCGCGTCTCGGTCTCGTCCAGCCGGGTGGTGGCGTCCTCGATGCTGGCCTGCAGGCTGGTGCGCACCTGCATCGCCATCTGCTCGCCACGCGCGGCGACGGCGGCGCTTGCGGCCGCCGCGTGGGTGGAGATTTCCGCAGCAGCGGTGCGTGCGCGCTCCTGGGCCGCATCGCCGGCGGCCGCGATCTCGGCGGTCCGGTCGGACAACACGCTGGCCACCGCCTCGCCCTGCTCGCGGATGCCGAAGCTGACCTGCTCCCAGTTCACGGTCAGGCGCCCAAGTTCGGCCTCGGCATGGGCGACGGTGCCATCCAGCGCCATCCTGGCCTGGCTGGCGGCGGCCTCGGCGCGGGCGGCGATGGCGGCGGCGGTCGAGGCGGCATGGGTCGACAGGTCGGCGGCGGCGGCGCGGGCCGACTGGCGGGCGCTCTCGCCGGCCGCCGCGATTTCCTCCGCGCCACGGTGCCATTCGGCGTTGGCGGCGCGGATCTGCGCCTCGGCGTCGGCGACGGTGCGGCCGAGCGACAGTTGCGCCTCGCGTTCCAGGTCGTGGGTGCGCTCGGCCAGGCGCTGGCTGGCCTCGTCGCCGGCCTCGTCGACCAGTACGGCGGCGCGGCGGATCTCGTCGCTGGCCTGGTCGACGCCGGCGCGGGTCTGGGCCATCGCGTCCTCGACCTGGCGCACGGCGGCCTCCGCCGCGGTCATGGTCTGGCGCGCAGCGTTCTCGGCGACCCGCTCGGCACGCTGCTGGAAGGCGCGGGCGGTGTTGTCGAGCAGCTCGTCGGCATGCTTAGCGGCGACGTCGAGGCGGGCGGCGCGGTCGTCGAACTGTTCGCTGGCGAGCCGCAGGGTCTCGCGCGCCCGGGCGGCGGCCTGGGCGATGGCGCGGCGCTGGTCGGCCATCGTGGTCTCGATCTGCTGGCCGCCGACGCGCAGGTCCTCCACCGCCGCCATCACCTGCTCGGCGTCCTCGCGCAACTGCTGGCCCTGTTCCAGCGCGCGGGCCGATAGGTCGTTGGTGGCGGCCAGGGTCTTCTCGGCCAGCGACACCAGGTCGGCGCCGATTTCGCCGCCACGGGCGTGGCCCTGCTCGATCGCCTCGACCAGTTGCCGCAGCTGCTGTTCGCGCTCGCGGCCGGCCTCGACGGCGCGGGTCCCCGAGGCGTCGATCATCTCGGTCAGGCGGCCAACCTGGGCGGCCAGCGCGTCGCCGATGCGCTGGGTGCTGTCGCCGGCGCGATCGACGGAACGGTCGAGCTCGTCGCGGAAGCGGCTCAGCGCGCCTTCCAGGTCCCGGCGCTCCTCGGTGAAACGCTCGGCGGTGCCGGCGATGACCTGGAGCTGACGCTCCATGTGGCTGGCCTGGTCGCTGGCGCGCGCCTCGGCGGTGTCGATCGCCGCCAGCATGGTCTCCGCGCGCCGGTGCAGCGCCTGTTCCACGTCGCCGAGCTGGCGAGCGGCCAGCGACGAGGCCGACGTCAAGGTGTTGGCCTGTTCCCGCAAAGCGTCGGCGACGGTGCGGGCGCGCTCGCCGGCGGTGCGGTCCGGGTAGGTCAGCTCGCGCAGCCGCCGGTCCAGCGCCCGGGTGGCGCGGCGCAGGTCGCTGGCCTGCCGGGCCAGCAGCGCGGCCAGCCAGATCACCATCAGCGGCACCGCGGCGGCCAGCACCACGGCGGCCAGCTCGCTGGCCGGCATGGTCAGCGTGATGTCCGGCTGCCGGCGGACGTACAACATCACCAGGCCGAGCCAGATCAGGCTGGCCAGCAGGCCGAGCAGGAACCACAGGTAGTCGCCGGCGCCGCGGGCGCCGCCACGCGGCGGCGGCGCGCCATTGCCACCATCGCCGCCGCCACCGCCGCTGCTGACCTCGACGAGCTGGCCGCGCGAGACGGCGACGCGGGCGCCGCTGTCCTGGGTCGTGCTCATCGGATCGTCGCGCCGGGCAGCGCGGCGATGTCGGTGCCGTGGCGCTCGGGCCAGTGCACGATCGGCTGGCGCGCGTGCTGCACCAGGTAGAAGCGCGGCGAACTTACGGTGTGGGTGATGGCGAGGTGGAACTGCGCCACGTCGCCGGGGCCGACGAAGCCGTCGGTGAAGCGGATCACGTCGTTCGGTTCGACGATATCCTCCACCACTTCGAAGTGATCGGAGCGGAACGGCCGGTTGGCATCGGTCTCCTGACCGAAGGACAGGCCGTCATAGTAGTCCGACGACTGCCCGACGTTGCGCTCCAGCTCCATGTTGTAGAAGTCCCAGACGAAGTCGGTGCGGTTGATCACCACCTTTGTGAGCGCGAAGCCGACGGCATGGAAGGTATTGATACGGCTGCCGAAACGGCCGTCGTGGACGTCCACGTAGAGCACTGTGTCGCCGTCGGACAGCACCTCCTCGACCACCACGAAGGGGTCCTCGATGGTGCCAGTGCCGGTGACCGCCAGCAGGCGGAAGTTCGGCGAGGCGGACGAGAAGGTGATGCCGGGCAGGGCGAAGGTCTGGGCGCGGGCGGACTCCGGCAAGGTGACGGCGAACCACATCGCCGCCAGCGCCAGCGCCACCATACTCCGCATGCGTCCGGTCTCCGCCGATTGCCACTTCCCTGTGGCCGTCATCATCGCACCGACGGCAGGCAGGCGTCTATGTCAGGCGGCGGCGATGCCGGCGAGGTCGTCGAGGCACTGCTCGACCGCACGGCCGGATGTGTCGAGCACGAAGTCGGCCTTGCCGTAGAGCGGCTCGCGGCCCTCCAGGATGCGGCGCAGGTCGTCCATCGCCTGGCGGTTGCCGGCCATCGGGCGCTGGTCGCCCTGCTCGACGACGCGGGCCATGTGCTCCTCCGGGCGGGCCTTGAGCCAGACCACGCGGCAGGCCGCCAGCAGCCGTTCCAAGCCAGCCGGGTCGGCCGCGAGGCCGCCGCCGACCTCGATCACCGCGCGGGGGTGGCGGGCGACGATGTCGTCCAGGCAGCGCCGTTCGAGGCGGCGGTAGCCGGCCTGGCCGAACATGTCGAAGACTTCCGCCAGGCTCATGCCGGCAGCTTCGGCGACGGCCTGGTCGAGCTGGATGAATGGCACGTCGAGACGGTCCGCCAGGGCCTGGCCCAGAGTCGACTTGCCGGCGCCGCGCAGGCCGATCAGCGCGATGCGGCCGGCGCGCCCGGCGGCTTCCGGGCGGCGGTCGCGCAGCCAGCCATGCACCGCCTCCAATTCGGCGGCGTCGAGCCCGGCTAGGCGCTCGGTCAGCAGGGTGAGCTCGACCGGCGGGTCGTCGCCGTCGCGCACCAGATCGTGCAGCGGCAGGTGCATGGCGTCGGCGACCTGGCGCAGCAGCACGATGGAGCCGTTGCCCGATCCGCTTTCCAGTTGCGCGAGGTAACGCTCGGAGACGCCGGATTCCCCGGCCAAGGCACGGCGGGTCATGCCGCGCCGGGCCCGGGCGGCGCGCACCCGATCGCCGATCCGGGCTAAATAGGCGTCGGTGTCGTCGGTGTGGCGGCGCGGGCTCATGGGTGCATTATAATTCGAAACAATGGCACGAGGCGATTTTTCTGCACTATAACGCATGCGGGTTGCGTGAGAGGGACGAATGGAGCGGATCGAGCTGGCCTGGGGCGGCCTGGAATACCGGCGCATCGATGGCGCGCAGCCGACGCTGGTGCTACTGCATGAGGGTCTGGCCTGCGCCGAACTATGGCGCGACATCCCCGACGAACTGGCGGAGCGGACCGGGCGGGCGGTGCTGGTTTACTCGCGCTACGGCTATGGCGGCTCCGATCCGAGGCCGGCGCCGTGGCCGAAGTCCTACATGCACGACGAGGCGATCGAGGTGCTGCCGGCGCTGCTGGCGGCGCTGGACATCGACAACTATGTGCTGATCGGCCACTCCGACGGCGGCTCGATCGCGCTGATCCATGCCGGCGGCACGCCCGCGACGGGCCTCAAGGGCGTGGTCAGCCTGGCGGCGCACGTGTTCACCGAGCCGTCCGGGCTGGCCAGTATCGCCAAGGCCGGCGAAGCCTACGCGACCGGCGAATTGCGGGCGCGGCTGGCGCGCTACCACGGCGACGTCGACGGATGCTTCCGGGGCTGGCACGACACCTGGATGAACCCGGCGTTTCACGATTGGAACCTGGAGGCTTACCTGCCGGCGATCCGGGTGCCGGTGCTGGTGGTGCAGGGCCGGGACGACGAGTACGGCACCCAGGCCCAGGTCGATGCCATCGCCGGCGGCTGCCCCGATGCCGAGGCGCTGGTGCTGGAAGATTGCGGCCACATCATCCACCGCGATCGGCGCGAGGTGCTGTTGGCGGCGATAACGGCGTTCGTGGACGGGCTTAGCGCAGCAGGCTGAGGCCCCAGAAGATCGCCGCGGCGAGCAGGGCGGTGGCCGGGACGGTGATCACCCAGGCGGCGACGATGGTGAGGAAGTGCGCCCGGCGGACCAGCTTGCGATGGCGCAGCTCGTCGGGGCGCAGGCGCGGCTCGCGCTGCAGTTCGCGGGGGCTGACCATGGCGCGCCGGCGCTTGGAGTGCTTGGTGAAGAACTCGCGGAAGAAGCCGACGCCGAACACGGCGCCGACGGCGATGTGGGTGGAACTGACCGGCAGGCCGAGCCAGGAGGCGACGATCACCGTGATCGCCGCCGACAGCGCCACGCAGTAGGCCCGCATCGGGTTCATCTTGGTGATGCGCGCGCCGACCATGCGGATCAGCCGCGGGCCGTACAGGAACAGGCCCAGCGAGATGCCGAAGGCGCCGATCATCATGATCCACACCGGCACCGTGACCTTGGCGGCGACGTCGCCGAACTCGGCGGCGTGCAGGATCGCCGCCAGCGGGCCGATGGCGTTGGCGACGTCGTTGGCGCCGTGCGCGAAGCTGAGCAGCGCGGCGGAACAGATCAGCGGCAGCCGGAACAGCACGCGCAGCGACTGGTTGCGGTTCTCCAGCCCCTCCGACTGGCGCCGGATCAACGGCCGCACCACCAGCCAGACCAGCACCCCGACGCCGAACCCGATGCCCAGGACGGCCGGCGTGCTCGGCCGCCAGACGTGCTTCAGGCCCTTCAGCGAAAGATAGCAGGCGAAGGCGCCGGCCATGATCGCGACCAGCAGCGGCACCCAGCGCCGCGCGGCGGCGATCTTGTCGTCCTGATAGATCAGGTTGAGCTTGATGAAGGCGAGGAAGCCGGCGGCGATGATGCCGCCCAGCACCGGCGAGATCACCCAGCTCGCGGCGATCGCGCCCATCGTCGGCCAGTTCACCAGGCCGAAGCCGACCGCGGCGATGCCGGCGCCCATCACGCCGCCGACCACCGCGTGGGTGGTGGAGACCGGCGCGCCGACGAAGGTCGCCAGGTTGACCCACAGCGCCGACGAGATCAGCGCCGCCATCATCGCCCAGATGAAGGTCTGGCTGTCCGCCACCTGGGCCGGGTCGATGATGCCCTTGGAGATGGTCGAGACCACGTCGCCGCCGGCCAGCAGGGCACCGGCGCTCTCACAGATCGCGGCGATTATCAGGGCGCCGACCATGGTCAGCGCGCGGGCGCCGACCGCAGGTCCGACATTGTTGGCGACGTCGTTGGCGCCGATGTTGAGCGCCATGTAGCCGCCCAGGATGGCGGCGAAGATCACCAGCGCGGAATCCACCGCGACGCCGGCATAGAGCCCGGCGATCAGCGCCGACAGGCCCAGGAACAGCAGCGCCAGCGAGTGCGAGACGACGCCGCTGGCGGTCTCCCGGGCGGCGGCCTCGACGTGGACGAACTTCTCCAGGTCCTTGTCGAGGGACTGCTTGATCAGCGCCATATGCGGTTCAGGCGGCCTCGCGCATGAAGTCGTGCAGGGCGGCGCTGGCGTCGTCGGCGAGCGTCGCGATGAGCTGACCCAACAACCGGTCGTCGACCAGTCTCGCGGCCTCGCCGGGTGCGGTCCAGCGCAGCTTGCGGGCGCCGCGCTCGCGCCAGTCGACCCGGTGTTCGAGGACCAGCAGCGGATAGACGAAGACGTGGCAGCGGACCGGGTAGCCGGTCGACATCTGCTTGTCGTAGGCGTAGTCGCCCAGCGGGTCGGCGCGTACCGGGCCGACCACGCCGGCCTCCTCCTCGGCCTCGCGCGCGGCGGCCTCGGCCAGGCTGTCGTCGCGGCCGGGCCAGCCCTTCGGCACCACCCAGCGCTTGCGCCGACGCGAGGTGATCAGCAACAGCTCGACCCGGCCGTCGATGACGACGAAGGGCAGGGCGGCGACCTGCTGCACGGTCTTGGCGTCTGCGAACACGGCGGCGATGGCGTCGTTGTTGTTATGGAATCGTGACACTCGACTGTAACGCAGCCCGCGGCCGTACCGAAGCCGCCGTAGCGAAACGGCGCCGCGGCAGCCTTTTCCGGGACGCAGGCATCGTCTAGTGTCTGCGCCCGGGGAGGCACCGGCTGGGGACCATGGTGATCGCGACCGCGAAGCGGCCGTCCGATGCGCAGCGCCGCTACCTGGAGCGCGGGCTCGACGAACCTGGCGGCAAGCTGCCGCTGTTCGACGAGCATGGGCTGGAGGTCGACGCGCGCACGATCCGCGCCTGCCTGCGCGCCGGCTGGGCCGAGCCCTGGTTCCACAACCCGATGAAGCCGGACTGGCTGGTCTGCAAGCTGACCGATGCCGGTCGCGACGCACTGAGCGACGGGTAGGCCGGCGATGTTCTCGCTGATCGCCGCCTGTACCCTGTTCGTCGGCATTCACATCTTCGTGTCCGGCTCGCCGCTGCGGGGGCGTCTGGTCGCGGTGGTCGGCGAGCGCATCTACCAGGGCGGGTTCTCGCTGGCCTCGGCCGGCGCGTTGATCTGGATGGCGCTGGCCTACCGCACCGCCGACTACGTGCCGTTGTGGACGGCGCCGGCGGGGCTGCGACACCTGGCGGCGTTGCTGATGCTGCTGGCGCTGGTCCTGGTGGTGGCCGGCCTGAGCGCGCCGAACCCGACCTCGGCGGGGCAGAGAATCGACGCCGACAACCCGGCGCGTGGCATGACCCGCGTCACCCGCCACCCGTTCCTCAACGGCGTGGCGATCTGGGGCTTGGCGCACCTGATGGTGAACGGCCACCTGGCGGCGCTGATGTTGTTCGGCAGTCTGACTGTTCTGGCTATCGCAGGGCCGCACCTGATCGACGCCAAGCTGAAGGCGCGTGCGCCGCAGGCCTGGCTGAAGCTGGCCGATGCGACGTCCTGGCTGCCATTCGTCGCCATCCTGCAGAAGCGCAATCGGCTCGTCCTGGGCGAGATCGGCTGGTGGCGGCCGTTGCTGGCGCTGGCGATCTGGGCGCTGCTGCTGTTCTGGGCGCACGGCTTCATCTTCGGGCTCGATCCACTGGCGATGTAGGCCGTGTTCCGCGCCGGCCGGATTGACAGCGCCGCGGTTCACATTAAAACTAAACCAAATGGTTAATTCAGAAACAGACAGGCTCTCCGCCGTATTCGGGGCGCTGGCCGATCCGACCCGGCGCGCGATCATGGCCCGGCTGGCGTCCGGCGAGGCGACGGTGAGCGAGCTGGCCGAGCCGTTCGCGATGTCGCTGCCAGCGGTATCGAAGCACCTGGGCGTGCTGGAGCAGGCCGGCTTGCTGGTGCGTGAGCGCGACGGGCGCGTGCGGCGCTGTCGCATGGAGGCGGCACCGCTGCGACAGGCGGCGCACTGGCTGGAGCAATACCGCGATTTCTGGGAGGGCAGTTTCGCGTCGCTTGCCGCCTACCTGGAGCGAACCGCCAACGAGACCGAGGAAGATGGCGATGAATGACACCTCGACCGATCCGGTGCTGTACATGCGCCGCACCTTCAAGGCGCCGCGCGCGCGTGTGTTCGATGCTTTCGTGCGTGCCGAGGCGCTGAGCCAATGGTTCGGGCCGGGCGAGATGACCTGCTACCTGGCCGAAGTCGATGCCCGGCCCGGCGGGCGCTACCGCATCGGCATGCGCGGCGAGAGCGGCAACGACCATGTCGTCGGCGGCGAGTTTCGCGACGTCAAGGCGCCGGAACTGCTGGTCATGACCTGGACCTGGGAGCAGGGCGACCTGGCAGGGCACGAGACGCTGGTGACGCTCAAGTTCCGCGACGTCGCCGACGGCACCGAGCTGATCCTGACGCACGAATTCCCGACCGCGCCGGAAGCCAGCGCCGGGCATGAGCGCGGCTGGAACGGCGGTTTCGAGAAGCTGGACACCTACCTGGCGGCGGGATGAGCCCGGCGCCGCCCACAGGGAGCGACAGACAATGGCCGACGTAACCATCCACGGCAGCCCGTTTTCCACCTACGTGCGCACCGCACGCATGGCTTGTGTGGAGAAGGGCGCAAGCTACGAACTGGCCGAGGCCGACCTGAAGGCCGACGACTATGTGCGCCTACATCCGTTCCGCAAGATGCCGGTGCTGCAGCATGGCGACCTGACGATCTACGAGACCAGCGCGATCGCGCGCTACATCGACGAGACCTTCAGCGGCGGACCGGCGCTGGTGCCCGACACGGCGGCGGGGCGGGCGCTGATGGAACAATGGGTCAGCACGATCAACGCCTACCTCTACCCGACCCTGATCCGCGGTATCGTGTTCGAGCGCATCGTCGCGCCGATGATGGGCGGTCAGGCCAACGAGGACACGATCAAGGCGGCGCTGCCGGAGGCGGAGCGTCAGCTCAAGCTGATCGACGCACACATGGCCGAGCACAAGTGGCTGGCCGGCGACGACTGCACGATTGCCGACCTGATGCTGGCGCCGGTGATGTTCTACGTGTCGAACACGCCGGAGGGCAAAGCCATCCTCGGCGGTTGCGCCAACATCCAGCGCGCCGGCGGCGAGATGTTCGCGCGCAAGAGCTTCGCGGAAACCATGCCGCCGATGCCGCAGGCGGCCGAGTAGCGGGTCAGCCGCGCCGGGCGAGCAGGTGCAGCAGCGCAAAATGCAGCGCCAGGACGACGCTGATCGAGACCAGCGATTCCAGCACGCCCGGCGCCGGCGCCCAGAACACCGTCGAGGTCGGGAAGTTCGACAGTGGGTTGCCGACCACCAGCAAGGCCATGACGTTATTCGCCAGATGGGCGCCGAACGCGGTCTCCAGACCATTCGAGTAGAATGGGAGAAACGTCAAGTAACCACCCATTACAAAAAATAAAAATAGAAATGCATAGTCGCTGCTGGCTTCCGGATTCAGGCCGTGGGCCAGGGCGAACAGCGCACTGACCGCGAACCACACGACCCATCGCGGCAGCAGCAGACGCAGCGCCTGCAGCAGGTAGCCGCGGAACACCACTTCCTCGGCCAGGACCTGCAACACCAGCATGCCGGCGACCCAGGGCAGCATCACGACAAACCGGCCGGGATCGAACACCAGCTCTAGCTCGTCCGGCCAGATCGCGACCTGGATGCCGAGCCCGGCCAGCAGCAGCGCCAGCAGGATCGCAAAGCTGGTCGCGAACAGCCCCCAGCGAAAGCGACGCGCGCCGGTCAGGGCGGTGCGCAGCGGTCGGCGGTGTACGACGAGGAGCGCGATCCAGACGGCGAAGAGCCAGACCGCCAGGAAGCCGAACTCGACCGCCAGCACCGACAGTGCCTTGTAGGCGGACACCAGCTCCCAGTTGCGCAGCGGATCGCGCAGCAACTCGAGCAGCAGGCCGGGGCGCTCGCCGAAACTGGCCCAGGCGGCGGCGATGGCCGCGAGCAGGGCGGCAAACAGGGCGCCACCGGCGAGCGCGATGACCACGATGGCGGCGAGAAAACGGCGCTCGGAGTAGCGGCCGAGACGCGCCTGCTGATCGAAGGGAAGGGGGGTGTCGGAGCTCAGTCGACCACGCCGCGGCGAATGCGGAAGCGGCGCATCGCGCGCAGACTCCAGTAGTAGCCGAGCAGGGCCGCTGCGATCGCCCAGGGCACGCAGCCGACCAGCAGCGGCAGGCCCCAGGTCTCGACGATGCGCCAGATGATCAGCCACAGCGAGGTAAACCAGTCGGCCTCGACGTGCAGCACCGCGTCGAGCTGCCTGGCGAAGTCGTTGAAGTCGGGAAGTCCGTCCCAGTGGCCGAGCAGCAGCCGGCCGGTGACCAGGAAGGCGTAGTAGATCGGCGCCAGGGTGAAGACGTTGGAGACCCAGGTCCAGGCCAGCGCGACGACCAGGTTGAAGTCGTGCCGGCGGTCGATCTTGCGGGCGACCAGCCAGATCGCGGCGATGATCGGCATCTGGATGCCAACGGTCGGGGTCATCGCGATCAGCAGGCCCCAGAACACGCCGCGCGAGGTGTAGTCAGGCGAGTGCCGGCCGCGCAGGATCGGGATCACCAGGCGCAGCCGCAGCAGCCGCGCAAAGCGTTCGCGCCAGCCCCGATCGCCGTTGTCCGGTTCGTCGATCCGCCGTGTCGCTGCCTGCTCGCTCGCCGACATGCCCTGTCCAACCACCTCCGAGCCCCGCTGGCCCCCGTGCACCAAGTGGCCGTCCGCCGGCACTGTAGCGCGGATCAGTTTCGCGCGGCAGTGCTGCTGAATTCCTAAACTGGCATGGTAGAATGACCGAAAGACGGCAACGCGAACCCGAACCGACGCGACGCCGGCGGGTGCAACACACGGGCGGAGTAGCCATGCAGCATGCTGAGCAGGTGCGTCAGGCGCACAAGCTGCTGAAATTTCTCGACACCGGGACGACGGCGATGGCCGACGCGGTCTATCCGACGCCGGTAACCGACTATTTCTGTCCCGAGCATGCAAGGGCCGAGCAGGCCAACCTGTTCAAGCGCTGGCCGCTCAATCTCGGCCTGAGCTGCCGGGTGCCCGAGCCGGGCGACTATTTTGAGGAAGACTATTCCGGCGTGCCGATCCTGGTGACGCGCGGCCGCGATGGCATGCTGCGCGCGTTCATGAACGTCTGCCGGCATCGCGGCTCGCGGGTCGCCAAGGGATGCGGCAAGGCGCGCGCCTTCACCTGCCCGTACCACGCCTGGACCTACGACCTGGAGGGCAAGCTGCTGCCCCGGCCGCACGAGGCTGCCTTCGAGGGCATGCCGCGCGAGAGCCACGGCCTGGTGCCGCTGCCGATCGAGGAGCGGTTCGGGATGATCTGGGTCGGTGCCAGCCCCGACGTGAAGATCGACCTGGAGGCGCGGCTCGGCGGGCTCGGCGATGACATGGCGGCCTATCGGCTCGACGGCTATCACCACTACGAGACCAGGGTGCTGCACCGGCCGCTGAACTGGAAGCTGGTGGTCGACACCTTCCTGGAGCTCTACCACCTGTCGAGCCTGCACCCAACCACGGTGGGGCCGATCCTGTACACCGACCGGGCCTGTTTCGACGGCTTCGGGCGCAACCTGCGGATGATCGGCGCCCGCAAGACCATCGGCGAGTTGCGCGAGCAGCCGGAGAGCGAGTGGGATCTGGTTCGGCACTCCGCGATGGTCTACGTGCTGTTCCCGAACACCGTGTTCATCATGCAGGGCGACCATCTGGAGACTTGGCACGTCTATCCGGCCGGCGACGGGGTGGAGGAGTCGGTGATGTACATCTCGCTGTACACGCCGGAGCCGACCACGACCGACAGCGCCCGCCGCCACTGGGACCGCAATTTCGACCTGCTGCTGGCCACCGTGGAGCAAGAGGACTTCCCGCTGGCGGAGAAAGTGCAGAAGGGCTTCCACGCCGGCGCCCAGTCGCATCTGACCTTCGGACGCAACGAACCGGCGTTGCAGCATTTCCACCGCGCGCTGAGCGAAGCCACCGCGACCTAGAAGCATTTACTTGAAAAAATTTCCGTGTCGCCGGAGTGTAGCCGCCGGGAGACGTCAGGGGAGCGTGCGGGGCCGGTGACGGTGCTGTTGGACATTCGTGAGTTGCGTACCCAGTTCGACACGACCGCGGGTACCGTGCAGGCCGTGGACGGGGTTTCGTTCTCGGTCGGGGCCGGCGAGACCGTCGCCGTGGTTGGCGAAAGCGGCTGCGGCAAGTCGGTGACCGCCTTGTCGATCCTTCGCCTGATTCCCGATCCGCCAGGCCGGATCACCGGCGGCGAGGTGCTGTTCGACGGGCGCGACCTGCTGACGCTTTCCGACGAGGAGATCCGCGAAGTGCGCGGGCGCGACATCGGCATGGTGTTCCAGGAGCCGATGACTTCGCTGAACCCGGTGCTCTCGATCGGCCGGCAACTCACCGAGACGACGATGCAGCACCTGGGGATGAGCCAGGAGCAGGCCGATGCGCGCGCCATCGAACTGCTCGGCATGGTCGGCATCGCCGACGCGCCGCGCCGGCTGAAGCAGTATCCGCATCACCTGTCGGGCGGCATGCGCCAGCGGGTGATGATCGCCATGGCGCTGTCCTGCGAGCCGAAGCTGATCATCGCCGACGAGCCGACGACGGCGCTCGACGTCACCATCCAGGCGCAGATTCTGGAGTTGATGAAGCAGCTCACGCGGCGGCTCGGCGTGGCGCTGATCGTCATCACCCACAATCTGGGCGTGGTCGCGCGCTATGCCGACCGGGTCAACGTGATGTACGCCGGCCGCGTCGTCGAGCGCGGCAACGCGCGCGACATCTACAAAAATCCGCGCCATCCCTACACGCTGGGTCTGCTGCGCTCGGTGCCGCGCCTGGACCAGCCGCGCACCGCCAAGCTGATCCCGATCGAGGGCCAGCCGCCGGACCTGACGCGGCTCGACGGCGGCTGTGCGTTCCGGCCGCGCTGCCGTTTCGCCACCGAGCAGTGCGCCGCCGCGATCCCGCCGCTGACCGAGATTACCCCCGGGCACACCGCTGCCTGCTTCCACCACGATGCGCTCAGCGCGGAAATGGCCCAGGCATGAACGCCCCCGCCGACACCGCGAGCGCCGGCAAGCCGCTGCTGCGCATCAATCACCTGCGCAAGTATTTCCCGGTCACCGAGGGGCTGGTGTTCCACCGCACCGTGGCCAACGTGAAGGCGGTCGACGACGTCAGCTTCGAGATCATGCGCGGCGAGACGCTGGGCCTGGTCGGCGAGTCGGGCTGCGGCAAGACCACCACCGGGCGTTGCATCCTGATGCTGGAGACGCCGACCGACGGCGAGATCTGGTATGACGACATCGACCTGATCACGGCCGACCGGCAGACCATGAAAGGCCTGCGGCAGAAGATCCAGGTGATCTTCCAGGATCCGTACAGCTCGCTGAACCCGCGCATGAAGATCGGCGACATCATCGGCGAACCGATGCGCGTGCACGGCGTGATCGCCGACGCCACCAAGCGGCAGGCGCGGGTGCGCGAGCTGCTCAGCGTCTGCGGCCTGCGGCCGGAGATGGCCGACCGCTACCCGCACGAGATGTCGGGCGGCCAGCGCCAGCGGGTCGGCATCGCCAGGGCGCTGGCGTTGAACCCGGAGTTCATCGTCTGCGACGAGGCGGTCTCGGCGCTGGAC
This sequence comes from Alphaproteobacteria bacterium, assembly GCA_040223615.1. GTDB lineage: Bacteria > Pseudomonadota > Alphaproteobacteria > JAVKFY01. Next base: position 83,184 of record JAVKFY010000069.1, on the reverse strand, counting down.
GTGTCGATCCAGGCGCAGGTCATCAATCTGCTGGAGGACCTGCGCGAGCAGTTCGGCTTGACCTATCTGTTCATCGCCCACGACCTGTCGGTGGTGCGCCATATCTGCCAGCGCGTGGCGGTGATGTATCTCGGTCACATTGTCGAGCTGGCGCCGGTCGACGAGCTGTTCGACAACCCGCTGCACCCGTACACCCGTGCGCTGCTGGAGGCGGTGCCGGTGCCGGATCCGGAAGTGGAGGCGGCGCGCGAACATCGTATCATCGAGGGCGAAGTGCCCAGTCCGATGAACCCGCCCTCGGGCTGCGTGTTCCATCCGCGCTGTCCGCTGGCGGTCGACGGCTGCCGGGAGAAGGCGCCGACACTGCGTGAAATGCGGCCCGGCCACTGGGTCGCCTGTACTGAGGTCTCGTAACGCGCCCTGGCGGGTGCGTATCATGGGAGAAGGCGGTTCCCTGGGGAGGGGGCACCGAGCGAATGCTGGCCCGTCGGTCGACCGACGGGCGCAGCGATCAAGGAGGAAACGATAATGACAAAGCGACTTAGTCACTGGGTACTGGCGGCGGGCGTCGGCCTGTCGCTGGCGCTGAGCGGCGGGGCGGCGTTTGCCGCCGCGCACGCGAAGCCGAAACGCGGCGGTACGCTGAAATACGTTATCCCGGCCGAGCCGCCGAGCTTCGACGGCCACCGCGAGACCACGTTCGCGCTGATCCACCCGATCGCGCCGTTCTACAGCACGCTGATCCGGGTCAATCCGGAGAACCCGTCCTCGCCGACAGACTTCGTCTGCGATCTGTGCACCGAGATGCCGACGGCCTCGGACGACGGCAAGCGCTACGTCTTCAATATCCGCAAGGGTGTGAAGTTCCACGACGGCAAGCCGCTGACCGCGCATGACGTTGCCGCCACCTTCGAGCGCATCATCTTCCCGCCGCAGGGCGTGGCCAGCGCGCGCAAGGCGTTCTTCGTGATGGTCGACAAGGTCGCCGCGACCGACGACCACACCATCCAGTTCGACCTGAAATACCCGTCCGGCGCGTTCCTGCCGTCGCTCGCCAATCCGTACAACTTCGTCTACGCCAAGGCCCGGCTCGATGCCGATCAGCATTGGTACGAGAAGAACATCGAAGGCTCGGGCCCGTTCAAGTTCGTCGAGCTGCAGCCCGGCGCGGTGATCAAGGGCGAGCGCAACCCGGACTACTACCACGAAGGCAAGCCCTATCTGGACGGCTTCGAGGGCATCTTCGCCAAGAAGCAGTCGCTTCGCGTGCAGGCGGTGCGCGGCGGCCAGGCGCAGATCGAGTTCCGCGGCTTCCCGCCGAAGAGCCGTGACGACCTGGTGGCGGCGCTCGGCGACAAGATCACGGTCCAGGAAAGCGACTGGAACTGCGTGCTGCTGGTCACCCCGAACCATAAGTCCGACAAGATGAAGGATCCGCGGGTGCGTAAGGCGCTGACCCTGGCGATCGACCGTTGGGGCGGCTCCAAGTATCTGTCGGAGATCGCCATCGTGAAGGCGGTTGGCGGCATCGCCTTCCCGGGTCATCCGCTGGCGGCGACCAAGGCAGAGCTGGAGAAGATTCCAGGCTACTGGCCGGATCTCGACAAGTCGCGGGCGGAGGCCAAGAAGCTGCTGGCCGAAGCCGGCTTTGGCGACGGCCTGTCGTTGAAGATGAACAACCGCGCCGTCGACCAGCCGTACAAGATCGTTGGCGTGTGGCTGATCGACCAGTGGAAGCAGATCGGCGTCACCGCGGAGCAGCAGGTGCTGCCGACCGGGCCGTTCTACGACATGCTGCGCAAGCAGAAGACCTACGACATCTCGCTCGACTTCAACTGCCAGGCGGTGGTGAACCCGCTGCTCGACGTGTCGAAGTTCATCTCCGACGACAAGTCCGGCAACAACTACGCCAACTACCAGGACCGCGAGGTCGACCGGCTGTTCGAGGCGATGAACCAGACCGCGGATGTCAACGAGCAGCGCAAGCTGATGCGGGAGATGGAGATGCGTGTGCTGGGTGAAGAGGCGCACTCGATGATCACCCTGTGGTGGTATCGCATCATTCCGCACCGCAGCGAGGTGAAGGGCTGGAAGATCAGCCCGAGCCACTATCTGAACCAGGACCTGTCGAGCATCTGGATCGACCAATAGGTCCGCGTATCGTCAGGTTGAGGGCGGTCCCGGCGGGAGTTGCCGGGGCCGCTGCCTGACGCGGTATTGACCAATGTATACCTATACAATCAAGCGCCTGCTGCTGATGGTGCCGACCCTGCTCGGCGCCGCGGTATTGGTTTTCCTATTGCTGCGCGCGGTGCCGGGCGATGTGTGCGAACTGCGCCTCGCTGGCACCGGCGGTTATTTCGACAAGGAAGCGCTGGCGATCTGCCAGGAGGAACTGGGCCTGAACGACCCGATGTTCGTCCAGTTCGTCGACTATATTCTGGGCCTGCTGGTGCTCGACTTCGGCGAGTCGATGTGGACCGGCCAGAAGGTCTGGCACGAAATCGGTCTGCGCTTCGAGCTGTCGCTGCAGCTCGCGATCATGACCACGCTGATCTCGATCGCGATCGCGTTGCCGCTCGGCACCATCGCGGCGGTGAAGCAGAATACCTGGGTCGATTACGTGGTCCGGTCGATCTCCATCGCCGGCATCGCGATGCCGTCCTTCTGGCTTGGCATCCTGTTGATCCTCGGCATCCTGATCATCTCGCAGAACCACTTCGGTCAGCCCTGGATGCCGCCGATTCAATACAAGTCGCTGTGGGAAGACCCCTGGCACAACCTGTCGCAGCTGATCTGGCCGGCGCTGGCCACCGGCTATCGCTATTCCGCCGTGGCCACCCGCATGACCCGCTCCACGCTGCTGGAGGTGCTGCGCGAGGACTACGTTCGCACCGCCCGCGCCAAGGGCCTGTTGGAGAAGGTGATCATCAACCGGCACGCGCTGCGCAACGCGATGCTGCCGGTGGTTACGGTGATCGGCATCGAGTTTGCCTTCCTGATGGGCGGGCTGGTGGTGACCGAGCAGGTGTTCAACCTGAACGGCCTGGGCAAGCTGTTCGTCGAAGCGGTGCTGAACAATGACTACACGCTGACCCAGGCGCTGGTGCTGCTGGTGGTGATGATCTTCGTGTTGACCAACTTCCTGGTCGACCTGCTGTATGCGTGGCTCGACCCGCGCATCCGCTACGCGTGAGGACGCCATGACCGCGAGCGATCCGAGCCTCGACCTCGACGAACTGGCGCCGCCGCGGCCGTGGTACACCACCGTCGTCTATCAGGCGCGGCGCCATCCGCTGGGCGCCGCCGGCGCCTTCGTGGTGCTGTTGATGATCTTCATGGCGCTGTTCGCCGATCTGATCGCACCGTACGATCCGACCGCGACCTCGTTCGCGAATATGCACGAGGCGCCGGGTGCGGCGTTCCTGCTCGGCACCGACCAGTTCGGCCGCGACCTGCTGAGCCGGATCATCTACGGCGCGCGCACCGCGCTGTTCGTCGGCTTCGTCGCCGCCTTCGCCGGGTCGACCATCGGGCTGGTGCTGGGGGTGTCGTCGGCCTATTTCGGCGGCCTGTTCGACCTGGTGTTCCAGCGCGTGATGGACGTGTTCATGGCCTTCCCGCTGATTATCATGGCGCTGGCCGTGGTCTCCATCCTCGGCCCCGGCACCCAGAACGTGATCATCGCCATCACCTTGCCGTTCATCCCGAACTGCGCCCGCGTGGTGCGCTCCTCGGCCCTGGCGATCCGCGAGATTCCCTATGTCGACGCCGCCCGGGCGATGGGCTACAGCCACACCCGCATCATCCTGCGTCACATGGCGCCGAACGTGATGGCGCCGTACCTGATCATGCTCACCGCCTTTGTCGGTCAGGCGATCCTGCTCGAAGCCTCGCTCAGCTATCTCGGTCTGGGCGTGCAGGAGCCGACACCGGCCTGGGGCCTGATGCTGCAGGGCGGGGCGGAGGAGTATGCGGAGAGCGCGCCGTGGATCGCGATCTTCCCGGGCCTGGCGATCACCCTGGCGGTGTTCGCCTTCAACCTGTTCGGCGACTCGGTGCGCGACACGCTCGACCCGCGGCTCCGCTCGCGGTGATTTGACAGGCGGCCGGGGCCGCCCGACCATCGTGGACAAAGGAGTCCGCGCATGAGCACCGGTTTCGTCTGGCACGAGCTGTACATGTGGCACGATACCGGCGGCTACGCGCTGTACCGCCACCCGGGCCTCGACGTCGAACCCTATCAGCACGCCGAGAACCCCGATACCAAGCGCCGGTTCCGCAACGTGCTTGAAGTCGCCGGCCTGTGGGACGATCTGGTGCCGATCAAGCCGCGCCAGGCCACCGTGGCCGAGATCACCCGATTCCACGACGCCGACTACGTGGAGCGCATCCGCACCTTGAGCGCCAAGGCCGGCGGCGAGGCCGGCGACAACACCCCCTTCGGGCGCGGCAGCTACGAGATCGCGGCGCTGGGCGCCGGCGGCGTGATCGAGGCGGTCGACGCGGTGCTAGCGGGCAAGGTCGATAACGCCTATGCCCTGGTGCGGCCGCCCGGCCACCACGCCGAGGCGAACCGCGGCCGCGGCTTCTGCATCTTCGGCAACGCGGCGCTGGCGGCGCTGCACGCCATGGCCGAGCGCGGCATCAACCGCATCGCCACCGTCGACTGGGACACGCACCACGGCAACGGCACGCAGTCGGCGTTCTGGACCGATCCGCGCGTCCTCACCATGTCGCTGCACCAGGATCGCTGTTTTCCCACCGACAGCGGCATGGTCGAAGAGAACGGCGCGGACGCGGGCGCCGGCACCAACATCAACATCCCACTGCCGCCGGGTTCCGGCGTCGGCGCCTACGTCTCGGCCTTCGAGCGGGTGGTGATCCCGGCGCTGGAGAAATTCAAGCCGGAGCTGATCATCGTGCCGTCGGGCTTCGATGCCGGCGGCTACGATCCGCTGGGTCGGCAGATGCTGCACTCCGACGGCTACCGCGAGATGACCGCGATGCTGCTCGATGCCGCCGCCCGGCTCTGCGATGGCCGGCTGGTCCTGTGTCACGAGGGCGGCTACTCGGCCGCGACCTTGCCATACATGGGCATGGCGGTGATGGAAACGCTGCTCGGTCGGCGCGGCACCCTGGAAGACCCGTTCCTGCCCGCCTTGCAGGCCATGGGGCAGCAGGCGTTGCAACCGCACCAGACCCAGACCATCGATCACTGTGTGGCGCTGCTGGACCGGATACCTTGATCGGCCGAAACACGGCGGCGACGGCGGCGCTGGCAACGGCGCTCTGGATGTCGCCGGCCGAAGCGCAGTTCCCGGTCGAGGTGACGCTGGTACTGGCGGTCGATGCCTCGGCGTCGGTTAGCTACCACGAGTTCGACCTGCAGATGCGCGGCATCGCCGCCGCCTTTCGCGATCCCGCGGTGATCGCAGCGATCGAGGGCGTTGGACCGAACGGCATCGCGGTCAGCATGCTGCAGTGGTCGGGTCCGGAGGACATGGCCCTGGCGGCGACGTGGCACCAGATCCGCAACGCTGGCGAGGCGGATCTGTTCGCGACGGCAGTAGACAGTGCCGGGCGGCTGCCGGCGGCGACCGGCACTGCCATCGGCCTGGCGATCCGGGCGGCACGCGACCTGCTGAACAACGCGCCCTTCGCCGGCGTCCGGCGAGTGATCGACGTTTCCGGCGACGGTCAGGCCAACCTGGGCACACTGCCTTCGCAGGAGCGCGACAGCACCGTTGCCGAGGGCATCACCGTGAACGGCCTGGCGATCTTGAACGAGGAGCGGCAGCTCGACGCTTACTACGAACGCAATGTCATTGGCGGGCCGGGTAGCTTCGTCGTCGTCGCCAACACCTATCGCGACTTCGCGCGCGCCATCCGGCTCAAGCTGCTGCGCGAGATCGGCAGCCCGGTGTCGATGCGGTGAGAGCCTGGCTGGCGGCGCTGTGGCTGCTCGCCGCGGCGCCGGCGCTCGGCGCAGAGCGTGTCGAACTGGCCTTGGTGCTCGCCAATGACGGCTCGGCCAGCATCGATGCCGAGGAGTACGCCTTGCAGATGCAGGGCATGGCGGCGGCGTTCCGTGACGAGCGGGTGGTCGAAGCGATCGAGCATCTTGGACCCGGCGGTCTCGGCGTGGCGCTGCTGCAATGGGCCGGCGAGGAGGATGCCGAACTGGCGCTGGCGTGGCGGGTGCTGCATGGCGCCGAGGATGCCGCGCGGCTGGCCGACGACCTGGCGGCGCAGCCGCGCATCGTCCGGCCCGGCGCGACGGCACTGGGCGATGCGCTGGCGGTGTCGATCAGCCTGCACCTGACGGCGCCGTTCGAGGCCCGTCGGAGGGTGATCGATGTCTGCGGCGACGGCCGGCCCAATGTCGGCCAGGCACCGAGCCCGTGGCGCGACGCCGCCTGGCGCCAGGGCATCGCGATCAACGCGCTGGCGATCGAGAACCAGGACGTCGGCCTGGCCGGCTACTACGAGCGAGCGATCATCGCCGGGCCGGGGGCATTCGTGGAGCGGGCCGTCGACTTCGTCGACTTCGCCGACGCCTTTCGCCGTAAACTGCTGCGTGAACTGAGAGGCGCGCCGATCGCCATGAAGAACGGACAATGAAAGAGGAAACGATATGGGTCAGGTAGAGGGCAAGGTCGCCATCGTCACCGGCGGGGCCAGCGGCATCGGCCGCGCCGCCGCCGAGCTGCTGGCGAAGGAAGGCGCCACCATCGTGGTCGCCGATATCGACGCCGAGGGCGGCGAGGCGGTGGCCAAGGCGTGCGGCGGCAAGTCGCGCTTCCGCAAGCTCGACGTGGTCGAGGAGCCGGCCTGGGAATCGCTGATCGCCGAGACCATGGCTGACCTCGGTGGCCTGCACATCCTGTTCAACAACGCCGGCATCGGCATCGTCGGGCGCATCGTCGACTTCAAGCTGGAGGACTGGCGCCGGCAAAGCGCGATCAACATCGACGGCGTGTTCCTGGGTACCAAGCATGGCGTGCCGGCAATGGCCAAGTCCGGCGGCGGCTCGATCATCATCACCAGTTCGGTGGCGGGCCTGCGCGGCTCTTCGGGCCTTGCCGGCTACTGCGCCACCAAGGGCGCGGTGCGGCTGTTCGCCAAGGCCGCCGCGATGGAGTGCATGCGCGACCACGCCAACGTGCGGGTGAACTCGATCCACCCCGGCATCATCGACACCGCAATCTGGGGCAAGATCGATCCCGGCAGCGGCGCCTATCAATGGGGCGCGGCACGCGACGAGGGCGCCAACGCGATCGACCCGGCAGTACTTGCGGCCGCGGCGTTGCCCGACGGCCGGCTCGGCGTGCCGGAAGACATCGCCAACGCGGTGCTGTTCCTGGCGTCGGACGCGTCGAGCTACATCAACGGCACCGAGATCGTCATCGACGGCGGCATGACCGCCGGGCGATAGCGCGTTACCCGCTTGCGCCGAATCGGCACCGACCGAACCTGAAACGCGCCAGCTACAGCGCCGAGAAAGCGGCGGGGTAGTCGATCTGTCCCGTCGTCACCGGCAGGGTGCCGCCCAGCGCCGTGGCCATCAGATACGGGCCGGCATAGGCACAGGCGAACGTGGCGGCGAGGGCAGCGTCGAAGCCGAAGCGGGTGTAGTAGGCCGGGTCGCCCAGTACGAAGGCACCCTGCCAGCCGTCGTGGGCGGCGCGCTCCAGGCCGGCGCCGACCAGTCGCGCGCCGATGCCTTCGCGTCGGCGATTCTCGCGCACCGACAGCGGCGCCAGGGCCAGCGCGCGGAACGGCGCCCGAAGACGCGAGAACAGCACGTGGCCGACAGGCGCCTCGCCGTCGGCCACGACCAGCTCGATGGCGACGTCGCCATCGCGGCGCAGGCGGTCGACCAGCACGGCCTCGTCGGGCTGGTCGAAGGCGGTGGCGACCAGATCGTGGATCGCGTCGTGGTCCGCCGCGGTTGCGGGCCGCACCAGCATCGGCCGTCTAGCCGTCCTGCCCGAGATTGCCGACGCGGCGGCTGGCCGCCATGAAGCGGGCGTCGTCGGCCTTCGGGATCTTCATGATGCCGTTGGCGCGCGCCACCGGGCCGTTCGGCCCGATCAGCAGCCCGTGCGCGAAACCCATGCGCGGCGTGGTGTGCGTGAAGGAAACCTCGCTTACCAGCCAGTCGCCGACATTGGCCGGCGCCAGGAAGTCGAAGCTGAGGTTGATGGTCGGCAGGAACATCTCCGACTTCGCCGCCACCTTCAGCGCCACCGCGATGCCCATGTCCATCAATGTCATCAGCATGCCGCCGTGGCAGATGCCGGCCGGGTTGGCGTGGTGTTCGGCGACCCGGAATCCGAGCTGTGCGCTGGCCTCGGTCCAGCGCACGTAGAGCGGGCCGACGTGGGTGATGAAGCCGTCGACGTCGGGCAACGGCACGAAGCCGGCGGGGGGATCGGTGGACAAGGGCGAATGGCTCCCGATTGGCGGGCCGGTCCGCTAAGCTCTGGCGCGACGCAGCACCTACGAGAAGGACCAGGACATGAAGCGAGATGTATTCTTCGACGGGACCGAGATGGTTCCCGGCTACGCGCGGGCCGTCAAGGTCGGCAACCACGTAGCGATCTCCGGCACCACCTCGCTGGACAAGGATGGCAACGTGGAGGGCAAGGACTCCTACGAGCAGACCAAGATCATCACCCGCAAGTTCGACGCCATTCTCGCAAAGGCCGGCGCCAAGCGCGCGCACATCACCCGGCTGACCTTGTTCTGCACCGACCCGGTCCACGCCGAAGGCGTGATCCGGGCGATGAGCGAGGACTATGGCGACATCAACCCGTCAAGCGCGCTGATCGGCACGCCGTGGCTGGCCAAGGAAGGCCTGCTGATCGAGATCGAAGCCGACGCGCTGATCTCGGAGGACTGAGCGCCTCACGGGCTTGACCGCGCCGGTCCGTGGTGTAGCGTTGTCGGGCTTGGTTCTCCGACGGTGGACGCCTAGGAGATGAAAAGGGAACACGGTGCGGCGTACCCAACAGGGACCTAACCCGTGGCTGCCCCCGCAACTGTGAGCGGCGAGCTTCGGCCAATGAAGCCACTGGGAAACCGGGAAGGCTGGCTGGAAGCGGCGACCCGCGAGCCAGGAGACCTGCCAGGCGTTGTCCCGGACCATCCGTCGGGTGCGACGGCAAGGAGGAGAAGACCATGAACGCGATCTCGACAACGCTGACGGCGCGCAAGAGCGAGGTGCTGCCGATTTTTCTGGCGGCGCTGCTCGGCATCGGCGTCATCTTCATTGCCGGCCACGTGCAGCAGTCGACGCTGCATGCCGCCGCGCACGATGTGCGGCATGCGAACGGCTTTCCCTGCCACTGAGCCATGTTCACGCGGATACTGACCTGCGGGCTGCTCTCGGGCGGCGCGGCCGGTGTCATCGCGGGGTTGCTGCAGCTCTACTTCGTGCGGCCGGTGCTGCTCCATGCCGAGCTCTATGAGTCGGGCCAGCTCGTGCATTTCGGCGCCGAGGCGGTCAGTGCGCATCCCGACCTCGGCGGACTCGACCCGCTGCGCGACGGCCTCAGCCTCGCGTTCGCCGTCGCGATCTATTGCGGCTATGGGCTGATTCTCGTCGCGGCGATGGCGCTGGCGGCGCGGCGTGGCGTGGCGGTGACCGCGCGGCAGGGGATCGTCTGGGGCATCGCCGGCTTCCTGGCGGTGCATTTCGCGCCGGGCTTCACCCTGGCCCCGGAGGTACCGGGCGTCGCCGCCGCCGATGTCCACGCGCGCCATGCCTGGTGGGTCGCGACGGTCGCCTGCGCCACGGTGGCGTTGTGGCTGATCGCGTTCGGCCGTGGCTGGCTGGCCTGGGGCATCGCCGCGCTGCTGCTGCTGGCGCCGCACGTCGTCGGCGCGCCGGAGCCGGGCGCCTTCACCGGCCCGGTACCGACCGAGCTCGGCGCCCTGTTTGCTGCCCGGGCCTTCGGCGTCGGGCTGGTCGCCTGGGTCCTGGTCGGCCTGTTCGCCGGCCATATCTGGCAGCGCGACGAACAGCAGTTGCCGGCGGCCTAGGCGCGCCGGTCGGATGGTCGACAGGTCGCTCGCGCTGCTGGGGATCGGGCTGGTGCTGGGCGGCCTGGCCGGCTTCCTGGTCGCCGCTGGCAACGGCATCACGCTGGACGGCCACGACCATGAGCGCGACCACGGTGCCTTGCGCACCGCGACGGCTGCGCATGCCGGCCACGCGCCACATGGCGAGCTGCTGTCGTTACCGTCGGGGCCCGGCGCGCCGACGTTGGCGATCGCGGCGACGCCGGACGCCGGCTCGGGCTGGAACCTGCATGTGCAGACGACCAACTTCCGCTTCGCGCCGACACGGGCCAGCGGGCCGCATGTTGCCGGCGAGGGCCATGCGCATGTCTATGTCGACGGGATTAAGGTCGCGCGGGTCTACGCGCCGTGGCTGCACATCGACGACCTGCCGGCCGGCACGCACGTCGTGGCGGTCACGCTGAACGCCAACGACCATCGCGCGCTGGCGGTCGACGGCGTACCGCTACGCGCCGAGGCGACGATCGAGGTCGACTGAGGACTTGGGCGAGTTATGCGCGGCAGTCACGCGCGTCGTCGCCGCGCCAGGCCGAGTCCGAGGAGGCCGAAGCCGAGCAACGCCAGCGTCGCCGGCGCGGGGACGTCTTCGGAGTCCTCCACCGGATCGAACTGGAACTCGACAGACAGATCGCCGACCCAGGCCGCGCCGGTGGTGCCGGAACAGGAGGCCAAATCGAGTAAGTCGGCACAGACGGTAAAGTTCGGCTCGTTAGCGGTCGCAGTTACGCTGACCGAGAACTGGCCGCCGCCCGTGTAGGGCGTAAGGTCGTCGCCCGGCGAAAGCTCGTTCAAAGTCGATGGGATGAAATCGGGCTCCGTGGCAGAGTCGGTTTCGCTCTCACAGAACGGGACATTGAAGTCATTGCAACTTGCGTTGGCCTGCCCGTTACCGTTGAACAGCGTCCCGTTCGGTCCGACGATATCGTAATCGGCCTGCCCCGTCGCGACGGCAAAGATGCCACCCTCGGCGCCGGAGGCTGAGATGCCGAGGGTCGTGGTTGTCGATGAGCCGCTGAGCGAGAAGATTACCGCGACGAGGTTACCCAACGACGGATCGAACTGGTTGAAGAACAGGTTGACCGAGTCGCTGCCGGGGCTGGTCGCGGAAACCGAGAAGGGGACCGCGGCCGCCGGGGTCGCCAGCATGGTAGTGACGCCGACCAACGCGACGGCCGATACCGCCGTCCGAACTCCACCCAGCCACACACTACTCATGACGCCACTCCTCCGCTTCCGACTTAACCATGCAACAAATCGGCCGAGCTGCAAAGTGCCGATATTTCAATCATGTAGATAAAACAGAGAAGTCTGAACTGTAAAATTCACCGACAGGATTATGGTTCATACTCGCAGCGGAACTCCTCGAACTTGCCGGCGGCGGTGCGGGGGATCTCGTCGAGATAGACCAGATGCAGGTCGAACGGGTGGCCGAGGCCGGCGAGCACGGTGGCGCGCAGATCGGCTTCCTCCTCGGCGGTCAGCGGCCGGCGCGTGACCAGGCGGAAATCGATGCGCTCGCGGCCGACCTGGGCCAGCTGGTACTGAACGATGGCCGGAAAGTTGACCATCTTGCGGTTGTTGTGGTGCGGGAAGCGGCGGTCGCCGCTGGGCAGCAGCAGCATGTCGCGCGCCCGGCCCAGGATCCTGGTCAGCACCGGCAGGGTGCGGCCACACGGACAGGACGGGCCAAGCTCGGCGATGTCGCCGACCTCGTAGCGGATCAGCGGCATGGCGAAGTTCAGCAGCGGCGTCAGCAGGACCCGGCCAGGCCGCCCGGGCGCGCAGGGCGCACCGGCATCGTCGACCACCTCCAGCAGCAGGTTCTCGGCCTGCACGTGGTAGTGCTCATGGTCGGGACACTGCACGGCGATGTAGCCGGTCTCCACCGCGCTGTACATGTCGGCCAGTTCCAGACCGAAGACCTCGCGGCAGGTCTCGCGGGTGCTCTCGTGCAGCATGTCGCCGGAGGTGCGAAGCGCGCGCAACGACGGCAGGGCGATGTCGTGCGCGCGGCAATGGCGGGCCAGCGCCAGCATGTTCGAGGCGAAGGTGAGCAGGACGTTGGGCTGCTCCCGGCGCAGCCACTCGACTTGCTCGGCAACGGTGGCGCGGATGTCGAAGACGGCGCCCGGCCCCGTCGGGTAGACCGCGCCGACCGGCGGGCCCCAGTCCTGCATGCGCGTCGGCTTTGTCGGTGCGCCGCTACGATGCGTCGGGTCGTGGCGGATGGCGGCGAAACGCCCGCCGAGGTCGCGGCCGTGCCAGAGTTCCTCGCGCAGCGTGAACACGTTCCAGAAGAACTGCTCCAGCGCCGTCTTGCGCACCGTGATCGGCTTGCCGGTCGAGCCGGAGGTGGACGCCGTGGCGCTGCCGCCGTGCGCGGCCGGCACCTTGGTGCTGTGCAGGCGGTCGCCGGCGGTCTGGATCTCTTCGCGGGTCAGCGGCGCGATCGCCCGCCACTGCTCAGGCGAGACCGGGCGGCCGGCGCGGATACCGGCGCGGCGCAGCCGGTCGCGGTAGAACGGCACCGTGCGGGAGGCATGCCAGAGCACCTGCTCGACCTGACGCCACTGCCGCGCCGCGAGCTCGTCGGGGGGCAGGTACTGGCTCAGCTCGAGTTGCTGCAGCTGCGCCAGGTACATCGCCTGGTTTCCGCCGGCGACGCCGGGAAAGACGATGCCGTCGGTGGCTGAACGCGGTACCGGCGGCGGCGTGCGCGGGTGGGGCGTCGACACTAGGCCGTCATCACCTCGCGCAGGGTGTCGGCAGCGGCGCGGGTGCCGTCGGCGTCGACGTCGATGTGGAACACCGCGCGCATGCGCTGGCCCATGGCGCCGATGCGCACGCCCTTGGCGATCAGGGCGTCGCGTATCTCGGTCGGCTGACGGCCGGGCGTGGTGAAGAACAGGATGTTGGTCTCGACCTCCGACGGGTCGATCTCGATGCCGGGGATGTCGGCGATGATCTCGGCGAAGGCCTTGGCGTTGGCGTGGTCGTCGGCCAGGCGCTCGACGTGATGCTCCAGCGCGTGGACGCCGGCGGCGGCGATGATGCCGGCCTGGCGCATGGCGCCGCCGAACTGGTGCTTGAAGCGCCAGGACCGGCGGATGAAGTCCTTCGAGCCGGCCAGCACGCCGCCGACCGGACAGCCCAGGCCCTTGGACAGGTCGATCCACAGCGAGTCGAAGCTTTCGGCATAGTCCCTGGCCGACGTGCCGCTGGCGACCACGGCGTTGAGCAGTCGGGCGCCGTCCATGTGGGTGGCCAGGCCGTGCTTCCTCGCCTCGGCGGTGACGGCGGTGATCGCGTCCAGCGGCCACACCTTGCCGCCGCCGAAGTTGACCGTGTTCTCCACCGAGACCAGGCGCGACAGCGGCGCGTGGTTGTTCTTCGGATCGTTCACCGCGGCGCGCACCTGCTCAGGCGTGAAGATGCCGCGCACGCCGTCCAGCGGTCGGGTCATCACGCCGGACAGCGCCGCCGGCCCGCCGCTCTCCGACGACAGCGGGTGGCCGGTCTTGTCCAGGATCACCTCGTCGCCCTGCTGGCAATGCACGCGGTAGGCGATGGCGTTGCACATGGTGCCGGACGGTAGGTAGACCGCCGCTTCCTTGCCGGTCAGCTCGGCGACCATCTCGCACAGCCTGTTGACCGTCGGATCCTCGCCGGCCTGCTCGTTGCCGACCTCGGCCTCGGCCATGGCGCGGCGCATCGCCGGCGTTGGCCGGCTTACGGTGTCGGAATAGAGATCGACCTTCAGGTTGGTCATCGCGCAGGTTCCTCCGTCGGAGTCGGTGCGAAGTGGGACTGGAGCTGCCATAGATCGGTACGCCACGCGATCAGCAGGCACAAGGCCAGCATGCCGGTCGCCGGCACCAGCATGGCGTGCAGTGCGCCGAACCAGTCCACCGAATAGCCCATGGTCAGCGAACCGACCGGAGCACCACCCAGGAAGGCCAGCGTGTAAAGCGCCATCACCCTCGTGCGGTGGCTCTCCGGCGCCAGCTCCTGCACCAGCGTGCGGCCCATGGTGATCGACACGCCGCCGAACAGGCCCCACACGAAGGTCAGACCGAGGAAGCCATAATAGGGCAGCGGGAAGGCCATCAGGCCGAGCACGACGGCGCCGCCGGCGAGGCCGAGCAGCAGCGCGCGGCCGCAGCGGCGAATGCTCGGCGCGCGCATCTGCACTGCGACGCAGACGATGATGCCGAAGGTGTTGGCGACATTGGCCAGTGCGATCTGGGTCGGGGTGCCGGCATGGTGCTCGCGGATCAGCAGCGGGATGCCGACGGTGAACGCGCCCATGAAGGCGACGCCGATGCACATGTTGAGCGCGATCACCGGTCGCAACTCGCGCACGCGCAGCACGGTGGCATAGCTGTCGATGAAGCCGCGCAGCGCACCGGTCTCGGCCCGCGCCGGCACTTGCCACGCCGGCAGCTTCAGCTTGGCGAAGGCGACGGCGCCGAAGGCGGTGATCGCGCCTTGCAGCAGCACCAGCGGCACCGGGCCGACATGATCGGCCGTGCCGGCGATCAGGAAGCCGACGATCTGGATGCCGAACATCACGAATACCACGGCGCCGATTGCGCGCTGGATCGAGCCCGGCGCGACGCGCGGCAGGATCGCCTCGCGCGCTGGGGTGACGAAGGACTGCACGGTACCGATGACAAACGCGAAGACGATCAGCCCGGCATAGCTGAGCTGTCCGGCGCCGATGGCGATGGCCAGCAACAGCGGCGGCAGGCCGCAGCCGGCCAGCGCCACGACGATCACCGGGCGCGGGCCGATCCGGTCGGCCAGGCTGCCGCCGATCAGCACGAAGAACAACGTCGGCAGCATCATCGACATCTGCGCGATGCCGACCCGGTCCGGGCTCTCGTTCAGCTCGATCGCGACCAGCCACGGGAACAGCACCAGCAGCATGCCGAAGCCGGCGAACCAGCAGGCCACGCCGACCAGGTACCAGCGGAAGTTCGCGGTCTGCGTTGCAGTCACGTTGGTGGTCACGAAATTGAACCCAAGAGAAACGTCACCCCGGACACCGACCCGGGGGCCATGCCGAAGACGTGCTTTGCCCCCGACATGGACTCTGGATCAAGTCCGGGGCGACGAATTATTGCAGGCGCGGCCGGCGTCAGCCGGCGGCGAGGAACTGGGCGATGCGTTTGGCGGCGGCGTCGGGCGCGTCGATCTCGGCCAGGTGGCCGGCGTCGGCGATGGTGGCGATCTCGACCGGCCCGCTGATCGCCTCGGCGAAACGCTCCGCGTAGCTCGCGGGCAGCAGTTTGTCCTCCTTGCCCCACAGCAGCAGCGTCGGACATTCGATGCGCGACAGGCGCTTGCGCAGGCCGGTCTCGCCCAGCGGCCAGAGCAGCCGCGCGGCGGCCTCCTGCGCGCGCACCGACAGCACCTGCCACTCGTTGTGGTCGACGTCGTTCGGCGTCGCCATCAGCGCGTCGTAGTTCTCCGGCTGGTGACAGAACAGCGCGTTGTGCGTGCCGGGCCGCTGCGCGAACGGGTCGGCCGGCGGGTCGTCGTCCTGGTACAGGCCCATCGGCGCGATCAGCACCAGGCGGCTCACCGCCTCCGGCCACAGCGCGGCGACCTCTGCGGCCAGCGCGCCGCCGACTGACGAGCCGATCAGCGCGGCACCGTCCAGGTCGGACTCCACGATCAGGTCGCGTGCCGCCAGTACCCAGTCGAGCTGGGTGTCGAGCTGGGTATGGCCGAGCCCGCCGGGGAAGCCGGGCAGGGACGGCGCCACCACGCGGTGCGCCGCGCTCAGCCGTTCCAGGAAAGCGGTCCAGCGCGGCAGGCCGCCGAAGCCGGCGAAATAGCCGACGGTGTCGCCAGTGCCCTGTTCCCAGACCCGGCACTGCTCGCCGTTGACGTCGGCGAAGAACTCGGTGGGACCGGTCATTCCGCGGCCGCCATCGGCTGGACCTGCGCCGGGGCCTGCGGCCGGGCCATCGGCTGCGGCCACCAGCGGTCTTCCCACTCGTCCTCGAACAGGCCCTCGATCTGCGGCTTCACCTGCTTGGCGAACAGCTCGGTGTTGTGGCGCACCACGTCCTTGCCCATGTTGCCGAACTGCAGCAGCAGCATCAGGTGGCCGACATTGAGGTCGAGCGCCACCTCGCGCAGCCGCTCGGCGACCTGATCGGGCGTGCCGATGATGACGTAGCCGCGCTCCAGGATCTCGTCGAAGTCGGTGGCCGGGCCGACGCGTTGCAGCGCGCCGCCGGCGGCCTGCACCACCTGACTCTGCACCTTGGCTCGGATCGTCGCCTCGGTGGTGTAGCCCGGCGGCATGGCGAAGCGCGGATCGACGTGCAGGCAGCGGCCGTAGAAATATTCCGCCGGCTCCTTGTACAGCTTGTAGGCCTCCTCGTAGCTGTCGGCGACGCCGACGAATTGCAGGAAGCCGGCGCGGAACGGGTTCTTGTCCTTGCACAGCTTGTCCATCTCGCTCCAGAAGCCGTGCATGGTCTGCCGCCCGGCCTGGAAGCCGAAGTAGCTGAGATAGGCGTAGACGTAGTCCTGCGCGGCGCACCACTGCCAAGTCTCGATCGAGCCGCCGCCGGGGATCCAGACCGGCGGGGTCGGCTTCTGCACCGGCCGCGGCCAGACGTTGACGTAGCGGAGCTGGTTGAAGCGGCCGTTGAAGGCGAAGACCTCGTCCGACTGCCAGGCCTGCATCACCAGGTCGTGGGCCTCGTAATAGCGGTCGCGGAGCTGGCTCGGGTTGCGGCCGTAGGCGAAGCAGGTGTCCATCGGCGTGCCGACGGGGAAGCCGGCGATCAGCCGGCCGCCGGAAATGCAGTCGATCATCGCCATCTCTTCGGCCACGCGCGTCGGCGGGTTGTACAGCGCCAGCGAGTTGCCCATCACGCAGATCGCGGTGTCGAGCGTGCGCCGGGCCAGCGACGAGGCGATCAGGTTGGGCGAGGGCATCAGGCCGTAGCCGTTGGCGTGGTGCTCGTTGACGCAGATCGCGTCGAAGCCGACCTCGGCGGCGTGTTCCAACTCGTCCATGAAGTCGTTGTACATGGTGTGCGCCTTTTCCGGGTCGAACAGCTCGGGATGGATGTCGACCCACACCGACGGGTTCTTCTCCCGGAAATCTTCCGGCAAGTCGGTGTACGGCATCAGGTGGAACCACATCAGCTTCATGGCGCGCGCTCCAGCACTTGCGGTGGGCATTCCTCGCCGACCATGGTAGCCCGATGGGCCGGTGGGGCAACCGCCGGCGCACGCAATCCAGGGATGCCGACATGACCTATTCCATCGTCGCTCGCGATCCGGACAGCGGCGCCTTCGCCGTGGCGGTGGCGACCTGCAACCTCGCGGTCGGCGCGCTGGTGCCGTTCGCCAAGGCCGGCGTCGGCGCGGTGGCGAGCCAAGCACGCTCCAATCCGCTGTTCGGCGGCTGGGCGCTGGACCTGCTGGAGCAAGGCGCGGACGCCGAGACGGTGGTCGCCGAAGTCACCGCGCGTGACGACAGCCGCGATCACCGACAGCTTCACGTGATCGATGCGCAAGGTCGTTCGGCGGTGTTCACCGGCGCGCAGTGCGTCGCCTGGGCCGGGGCGGAATCCCACGATGGCTTCTCGGTCGCCGGCAACATGTTGAGCGGGCCGGAGGTGCTACCGGCGATGGTGGCGGCATATCGGGGTAGTAACGGCGAGGCGCAGCCGTTGCGGTTGATGGCGGTGCTGCGGGCCGGCGAGGCGGCCGGCGGCGACAAGCGCGGGCGGCAGTCGGCGGCGATGCGCATCGTCACCGACCAGCCCTATCCCTGGCTCGACCTTCGAGTTGACGACGACGTCGATCCGGTGGCTCGGCTACAACACCTGCTGGATCTATTCGACAGCCCCGAGATGGCTCGACAGCGTGCTTTCCGACCGACCCTCGCGAACCCGCACAGTATCCTCCCGCCCTGAGGCGCTTCCGTTTCCGAGCCTGTGGGTGACCACGAGGGCGACCAGCCCGCCAGCGTAGAACAGGATGGTGGTCAGGTCGTTGGCGTCGACATTTCCGTCGAGGGCATCGATTGCCAGGCTCGAGGTGGCGGTCAATGTTGCTGTCGTCAGGGCGACGACGACGATCGTGAAGGCTCTCAATGGACTACTCCGGTGCTCGTCAACTGCAGGGTTAATGATCGAGTAAGGATCCGGTTGCGCCGCTGCGGGTCGCCAAAGTTGGCTATGCCGCTTTGATGCGGCCCGCACCCGCCGGCTTTTCGCGCCATGGGTGAAATCAGACCGATGCGGTGCTATATGTCCGGGAGCAGTATCGAGGAGCCTCTGACATGTTCATTCAGACCCAGGACACCGGCGACGACGCAAAGCTCCGCTTCCTGCCCGGACGGGCGGTGCTGGGCGAGGGCGAGCGGACATTCGCCAGTGCCGAGGCAGCGGGGCAGTCGTCGCCGCTGGCGGCGCAGATCTTCGCCGTCGGCGAGGTCGCCGAGGTGGTGCTGGGGCCGGAACATGTCGACGTGCGCATCGTCGAGGGCGCCGACTGGTCGAGCCTGAAGCCGGGCGTGCTGGGTGCGCTGATGGCGCACTTCATGTCCGGCGCGCCGGTGCTGGCCGAGGCGCCGCCGCCGGCGCCGGAGGAAGAGCTCGACGAGGCGACGGCGGAGATCGTTGCCGACGTGAAGGAACTGCTGGCGACCCGGATCGCGCCGGCGGTGGAACCGGACGGCGGCCGCGCCAGCTATCACAGCTTCAAGGACGGCGTGCTGTTCCTGGAACTGGGCGGCTCGGCGAAAAGCCTGCTCGGCGCCATCGGCAACATGCTGCGCCACTACATCCCGGAAATCGTGGCGGTACGCGACTCGTTCGACGCGATCGCGCGCCCCGGCCTGGAAACCCCGACGGCGGAGGCGATCCAGCGGCTGCTGGACGAGCAGATCAACCCGGCGGTGGCCTCGCACGGCGGCTTCATCAGCCTGATCGACGTGCAGGAAGACATCGCCTATATCGAGCTCGGCGGCGGCTGCCAGGGCTGCGGCATGGCCGATGTCACGCTGAAGCAGGGCGTGGAGAAGACCATCCTGGAAACGATCCCGGGGATCACGGCGGTGCGCGACGTCACCGACCACGCCTCGGGCGACAACCCGTATTACAGCCCGGGCGCGAAATAGCCGGGCCATGGCGCGGCTGCTGCTGCTGATCCCGACCGCAAGCTACCGCACGCACGACTTCATCGCCGCCGCCGACCGGCTGGGCGTGGAGGTCGTGGTCGGTTCCGACCAGGCCTCGGTGCTGGCCAGCGTGAACGGCGGGGCCACCGTCGAGGTCGATTTCGACGACGCCGAGACGTCGGCTGCGCGCATCGCGGCATTGGGCGCGTTCGACGCAGTGGTGCCGGTCGACGGCGGCGGCGTCGCGGTCGCGGCGGCGGCGGCGGCACGGCTGGGCCTGGCGCAGAACACGCCCGATGCAGTCGCCAGCGCCCGCAACAAATATTCGTTTCGGCAGAAGATGGCGGCGGCCGGCCTGCCGTGTCCGGACTTCCGGCTGGTGCCGCTCGACGCCGACCCGGGCCAGGTGGCCCGCGAGGTCGCGTTCCCTTGCGTCCTCAAACCGTTGAGCCTGGCGATGAGCCGCGGCGTGATCCGCGCCGATGGCCACAACAGCTTCGTGCAGGCGTTCCACCGGGTCGCCGACATCATCGCGCGCCCGGATGCCAACACGCCCGGCCTGGCCGCCGATCACCTGCTGGTCGAAAGCTACGTCGAGGGCCGCGAGTATGCCGTCGAGGGGCTGATCCACGACGGCCGGCTGGAGCTGCTGGCGGTGTTCGACAAGCCGGACCCGCTGGATGGCCCGTATTTCGAGGAGACCATCTACGTCGCCCCGGCCGATATCTCGAAGGCGCGGCGTGAGGCAATCCAGCACACTGCCGCCGCGGCCGCGACGGCGCTGGGCCTGGTCGCCGGACCGACGCATATCGACCTGCGCGTCGGCCCGGACGAGACCGTCACCATCCTGGAGGTCGACGCGCGCTCGATCGGCGGGCGTTGCGGCCGCTCCTTGCGGTTCGGCGAAGGCCTGCGGCTGGAGGACGTGATCCTGCGCCAGGCCGCCGGCCTGCCGATCCCCTCCTTCGCACAGGCCGGGGCAGGGGGCGTGATGATGATCCCGATCCCGGCCAGCGGCAGCCTACGCGGCGTTACCGGCGTCCGCGCGGCGGAGGCGGTCGACCTGATCGCCGAGGTTTCGATCACCATACCGGTGGGCGACGACGTGGAGATGCTGCCCGAAGGCAGTCGATATCTCGGTTTCGTCATCGCCCATGGCGAGAGCCCGGCGGCGGTGGTGGCGGCCCTGCGCGAGGCGTACGCGCACCTCAAATTTGATATTGCGTGAGCCGGTTCGAGTTTAACTTGGAATCACCGGATATTTCCGTAAGCTGCCGGCAAATAATCAAAAAGGGGCCTCCGGAATATGGATCCAGTCCAGCAAATGATGATCGAAAGGGCTTGCGAGCAACTCTCGCTGGCCTATGCCTACCACCTCGATTTCGGCAATTTCGACGCGCTGGCGAAGCTGTTCGCCGACGATGCGGTACTGCATGTCGGCCGGATGCATTACCGCAACCTGGACGAAATCCGCACTGGCGTGCGCCAGCGCTACCAGCAACAGGTCACCCGTCACGTCTGCACCAACCTCATGGTCGACGTGATCGATGAGACGCGCGCGGTCGGCGTGACCTACGTGACCATCTACCGTCACCAGTATGCAGGCCCGGAGCCGTCCGGCGAGATCGCCATCCGCGGGCCGTCCTTCGTCGGCCACTATGAGGACGAATTCGTGCTCGACCGGCTCGGCTGGCGCTTCGCCTCGCGGCGCCTGAACCTGCGCTTCCGCCGCGGCCAGACCTCGGAGACCGAACGCACCAAGAATCGCTAGTGCTGCAGCGCGTACGAACGTTCCGGCACGCCGGGGCGTAGCGAGAAGTGCGTGTGGCGGCCCTGCCATGGCGCGTCGGGGTCGGTGCGGGTGAGCACGATGGTGGCGCGGCCGGGACGGTCGAAATCGCGGCCGTCCTTGTGAAAACCGGTCGAGGACCAGGGCACGATCGCGCAGGCCTGCAGCCGGTCCGGCGAAACCATGCAGATCAGGTCTTCGGTCTGGAACCGGAAATCCCGGATCGTCGGCCAGACGGTGCCCCACTGCTCCGCCGCCAACGCCGCCAGACCCTCGACGAAAGCTTTGTGGGTGCCAAAGCCGACCACGTCGGCGGCGAAGAGCGGTTTGGCGGCCTCGAAATCGACCGCGGCGACGCAAGTACCCCAGTCGTCGATCCAGGCGTTGACAGTGCGGCGATCGGCGGTGTCGGTCATCGTCGGGCTCCGTATTTGTGCAGGCCGGGACATCCTAGCCGCAAACGTGCTCGCGCAACTGTGCCCGCGTCGGGGGCGATTGACGTTGACGTGCCTCGGGAGGCTCACTTAAACAGGCTGGAATGCTGCCGCCCGCTGGTACAAGCTGGCGGGACAGGGAGTTTGGGTGCGTTCGTCGGCCAGTACAAACGCCGGCACGGAACCAGTGATCGGGAGAAAACAAATGAAACTTCACGGCATGCTGCTGGCGAGCACGTTGCTCGTCACAGCCAGCGCGGCGTCGGCGGCCGAGTTCAAGTTCGCTTTCCAGGGCGATGCGAATTCGATGGACCCGTACAATCTGAACGAGACCTTCACGCTCGGTTTCCTCGGCAACATCTACGAGGGCCTGATCCGGCGCGGGCCGGACCTGGCGATCGAGGGCGCGCTTGCCGAGCGGTTCGAGGTGATGGAGCCGACCCGCTGGCGCTTCTACCTGCGCAAGGGCGTGAAGTTCCACGACGGCCGCGACTTCACCGCCGACGACGTGGTGTTCTCGGCCGAGCGTGTGCGGGCCGACGGCTCCGACCTGAAGACGCGCATCGCCGCCGACACCAAGGTGGTCAAGGTCGACGATCATACGGTCGACTTCATCACCACGGCACCGAACCCGATCATCCACTACGAGTGGGCGACCTGGTACATCATGTCGAAGGCGTGGGCGGAAGAGCACAACGCGGTCAGCCCGCAGCAGGTGACCTCCGACCAGGAGAACTACGCCACCCGTCACGCCAACGGCACCGGCGCCTTCAAGCTGGTCAGCCGCGAGATCGACGTGAAGACCGTGGCCGAGGTCAATTCCGGCTGGTGGGACAACGCGACGCATAACGTCACCAAGGTGACCTTCACCCCGATCGCGTCCGACCCGACCCGGGTTGCGGCGCTGCTGTCGGGCGAGGTCGACATGGCCTACCCGGTACCGGTGCAGGACATGGGCCGGGTCGAGGGCGACGCCAACACCAAGATGCTGGTCGGGCCGGAGCTGCGCACGATCTACCTGGGCGTCGACCACTTCAACAAGGAGCTGAAGACCTCCAACGTGAAGGGTAAGAACCCGTTCCAGGATCGTCGCGTGCGCGAGGCGATGTACCGCGCCGTCGATACCGTGGCGATCCAGAAGAAGGTGATGCGCGGGCTGTCGAACCCGACCGCTGCGATGGTCGCGCCGGGCATCAACGGCTACCCGGACGGTTCCAGCCGCTACGAGTACGATCCGGACAAGGCCAAGGCGCTGCTCGCCGAAGCCGGCTATCCGGATGGCTTCAGCGTCGGCATGGACTGCCCGAACGACCGCTACGTCAACGACGAGGCGATCTGTCAGGCGGTGGTGTCGATGATGGCCAAGATCGGCATCAAGGTCGACCTGCTGGCGCAGCCGAAGGCGAAGTACTTCAAGAAGGTGCTGGCGCCGAGCCTGGACACCAACTTCTACCTGATCGGCTGGACCCCGGGTTCGCTCGACTCGTGGAACCCGCTGCACAACCTGCTGAGCTGCATGGACGACAGCGGCAAGGGCAAGTTCAACCTAGGCCGCTACTGCAACCCGAAGGTGGACGAGCTGACCGCCATGATCCTGTCGGAGACCGACGCCGACAAGCGCGGCAAGCTGATCCAGGATGCCTGGAAGATCGTCCACGACGACATCGCCACCATCCCGCTGCATCAGCAGGCGCTGGCCTGGGGCGCGCGCAAGAATATCGAGGTCAAGCAGCGCCCGGACAACGTCTTCGACTGGCGCCACGTCACCGTCAACTGACGTCGCTTTGTTGAAGCAAACACGGTACGGCCCGGTGTTGGCGCGCGAGCGTGACGCCGGGCCGCTCCCGTCATGGGGCAGGGCTAAATGATCGCCTTCATTGTGCGCCGGCTGATGCAGTCGGTCCTGGTGATGCTGGTCGTCTCGCTGCTGGCCTTCTCGATGTTCACCTTCCTGGGCGACCCGATCAGTTCGATGGTCGGCCAGGACACCCCGATCGCCGAGCGCGAGAAGCTGCGCGAGAGCCTGGGACTGAACGACCCGGTGCCGATCCAATTCGCGCGCTATGTCGGCCGCGTGCTGGAAGGCAAGTTCGGGATCTCCTACCGGATCGGCCTGCCGGTCGACGAGATCATCGCCGAACGGCTGCCGGCGACCCTGGAGCTGAGCCTGGTGGCGGCGTTCTATTCGCTCCTCGTCGGCATCCCGATGGGCGTCTATACCGGGCTCTATCCCCGCCGGATGCTGTCGAAATTCTTCCTGACCATCTCGCTGGTCGGCATCTCGCTGCCGACCTTCGTGATCGGCATCCTACTGATCCTGTTCTTCGGGGTGCAGCTCGGCTGGCTGCCGACCAACGGCCGCGGCGAGGTGATCCAGCTCGGCTTCTGGTCCACCGGACTGCTGACGAGCAGCGGCTGGGCCTCGATCCTGATGCCGGCGTTCACGCTGGGCATGTTCCAGCTCACGCTGATCATGCGGCTGGTGCGTTCGGAGATGCTGGAGGTGCTGCGCACCGACTTCGTCAAGTTCGCCCGCGCCCGCGGCCTGACCAACCGCGCGGTCAACTTCGGCCATGCGCTGAAGAACACGCTGGTGCCGGTGATCACCATCACCGGCCTGCAGGTCGGTAACATCATCGCCTTCGCGATCATCACCGAGACGGTGTTTCAGTGGCCGGGCATGGGCCTGCTGTTCCTGCAGGCGGTGCAGTTCGTCGATATCCCGGTGATGTCGGCCTACCTGATGCTGGTGTCGTTCTTCTTCGTGGTGATCAACCTGATCGTCGACCTGCTTTACTACGTGGTCGACCCGCGGCTGCGCATCGACACAAGCGCCGCGACGGGGGCCTGAGCCATGTCGGTGACCACCAGCAACCGCATGCGCGACACCGTGGATCGGGCGCTCGACAGCGACATCTACCACAGCTTCAAGGGCTCGACCCTGACCATGGTCGCGGCGGCGGTGACGCTGGTGATCTTTGTCGCGGCACTGCTGGCGCCGCTGATCACGCCGCAGGACCCGTTCGACCCGGGCCAGCTCGACCTGCTGGATGCGTTCCTGCCGCCGGCCTGGGCGGCGGACGGCGAGGCGCGGTTCTGGCTCGGCACCGACAATCTCGGCCGCGACATGTACTCCGCCATCCTGTACGGCAGCCGTGTCTCGATCGGCGTCGGCATCGCCGCGGTGCTGCTGGCGATGGCGATCGGCATCGGCCTGGGGCTGATCTCCGGCTATGTCGGCGGCACCATCGACGCGGTGATCATGCGCATCGCCGACGTGCAGATCAGCTTTCCGGCGATCCTCATCGTGCTGCTGATCGACGGCGTGATGCGCGGGATATTGCCGCACGACCAGCACGCCGACCTGGCGCTGCCGGTGGTGGTGCTGGCGATCGCCGTGTCGATCTGGCCGAATTTCGCGCGCACCGTGCGCGGCTCCACCATGGTGGAGAAGAGCAAGGAGTACGTTCAGGCGGCGCGGGTGATCGGCCGCAACCCGATCACCATCATGGCGCGCCACGTCCTGCCCAACGTGATGGGACCGGTGCTGGTGATCGCCACCATCTCGCTGGCCACCGCGATCCTGCTGGAGGCGGCGCTGTCGTTCCTGGGCGTCGGCCTGCCGCCGACCGAGCCGTCGCTTGGCACCCTGATCCGCATCGGCAACGATTTCATGTTCTCCGGCGAGTGGTGGATCGTGATCTTCCCCTCGGTGATGCTCGCGACCCTGGTGCTGGCGGTGAACCTGCTGGGCGACTGGCTGCGCGACGCGCTGAACCCGAAGCTGCGATGACCAAGATCCCCGCCAACCAGCCTCTCCTGGAGGTCAAGAACCTGCGGGTCGAGTTCCCAACCCGGCGTGGCACGCTGGTCGCGGTGCACGACGTGTCACTGCATATCGACCCCGGCGAGGTGCTGGGCGTGGTCGGCGAGAGCGGCGCCGGCAAGTCGATGACAGGTGCTGCCGTGATCGGCCTGCTGGAGCCCCCGGGGCGCATCGCCGACGGCGAAATCCGGCTGGAGGGCGAGCGCATCGACGATTTGCCCTACGAGCAGATGCGCCGAATTCGCGGCCGCCGTATCGGCGCGATCTTCCAGGACCCGCTGACCAGCCTGAACCCGCTCTACCGGGTCTCCAAGCAGCTCATCGAGACGATCCAGACGCACTTGCCGATGACCGAGAAGCAGGCCCGGGCGCGGGCGCTGGACCTGCTCAAGGAGGTCGGCATTCCGGCGGCGGAAGAACGCCTCGACCATTATCCGCACCAGTTCTCCGGCGGCATGCGGCAACGGGTGGTGATCGCGCTGGCGCTGTGCGCGGAGCCGCGGCTGATCATCGCCGACGAGCCGACCACGGCGCTGGACGTGTCGATCCAGGCGCAGATCATCAGTCTGCTGAAACGGCTTTGCCGCGAACACCACACCGCGGTGATGCTGGTGACGCACGACATGGGCGTGATTGCCGAGGCGGCCGACCGGGTCGCGGTGATGTATGCCGGCCGCATCGTCGAGGTCGGGCCGGTGCGCGAGGTTGTGCGCAATGCCAAGCATCCCTACACGGTGGGCCTGATGGGCTCGATCCCGCATGTCGGCGCCGACGTCGACCGGCTGGTGCAGATCGAGGGCTCGATGCCGCGGCTGACCGATCACCCCACCGGCTGCGCCTTCCATCCGCGCTGCCCGAGGGTGATGGACCGGTGCCGCGAACAGCGGCCGGAACTGCGCAATGTCGACGGGGTCGACACCGCCTGCCACCTGTTCGAAGAGGTGCCGGCATGAGCGCGCAACAGCACGCTCATAACTTTGGACAGGCCGTGTCCTGTTGGGCACGGCCATGAGCCCGCAACAGCACGCTCATAACTTTGGACAGGCCGTGTCCTGCTGGGCACGGCCATGAGCGCGCAACAGCACGCTCATATTTACGGACAGGCCGTGTCCTGCTGGGCACGGCCATGAGCGAGGCGACGCCGCTGCTCCAGGTCGCCGACCTGGCACGCTACTTCGACGTGTCGCCGCCGTGGCTGAACCGGGTCATCGAGCGGCGCCCGCGCGCGGTGGTGAAGGCGGTCGACGGCATCGACTTCCGCATCGCCAAGGGCGAGACCTTCTCGCTGGTCGGCGAGAGCGGTTGCGGCAAGTCAACGGTGGCACGCCTGATCGTCGGGCTGTACGGCGCGTCGGCCGGGTCGATCCTTTTCGAGGGCGTGGAGATCGGCGCCAAGGGCCACGGTGCGGCGCGCGCACAGGTGCAGCCGCGCATGCAGATGATCTTCCAGGATCCCTATGCCTCGCTGAACCCGCGCTGGCGCGTCGGCGAGATCGTGGTCGAGCCGATCGTGGCGCTGCGCCGGGCCGGCGGCATGGATCTGCGAAAGCGTGCCGGCGAGCTGCTGAGTCAGGTCGGGCTGTCGCCGCTGGATGCGGAGAAATACCCGCACGAATTCTCCGGCGGACAGCGCCAGCGCATCTCGATCGCCCGGGCGCTGGCCGGCGAGCCGGACTTCCTGGTCTGCGACGAGCC
This sequence comes from Alphaproteobacteria bacterium, assembly GCA_040223615.1. Taxonomy (GTDB): domain Bacteria; phylum Pseudomonadota; class Alphaproteobacteria; genus JAVKFY01. The sequence goes on along the minus strand of JAVKFY010000069.1, from coordinate 56,194 downwards.
GACCTCGGCGCTGGACGTCTCGGTGCAGGCGCAGATCCTGAACCTGATGCGCGACTTACAACGGCAATTGGGGCTGACCTACCTGTTCATCAGCCACGACCTGGCCGTGGTCTATCACGTCTCGACCCATGTCGGGGTGATGTACCTGGGCCGGCTGGTGGAGTGGGCGGAGACCAAGTACCTGTTCCGCAATCCGCGTCATCCGTACACGCGGATGCTGCTGGACGCGATCCCGGACCTCGACATGACCGGGCGGCAACGGGTGCCGGTCGCCGGCGAGGTGCCAAGCCCGATCAACCCGCCGTCTGGCTGTCCGTTCCACCCGCGCTGTCCGCACGCCAACGACCGGTGCATGGCCGAACGCCCGGTGCTGCGCACCGTGGCCGAGGCCCACGTTGCCTGCCACGCGGTCGAAGAGGGGCGGATCTAGCTCAGCTTCAGTTAACGACCGCGAATAGCCGCAGGCTATGAGCTGACTGACGCTTTCGGATGAATCGAAGCTTCTGAGTTGTGCGCCAGGCGAACGGCGCACCGTATCGCCTGTGCCGACGACTTCTGTCCTCAACAGAGTGTGGCGTCGTTCCGATTGCAGCAGGAATAGGTTTCGTACATCGGCTTATCAGACGCTCGCCGTCCGTTACAAATTTGTTCACAACAGGCGAAAAGAAGACACTGGGGTAGTGTCTCAGTTTGAAAACGGGCGGGGTTGACATGCGAGATGCGTGGCGCTCCCGCCCAGCCTATTGGACGCTTCGTGTGCTCAAGTTGTTCCAACGCTGGCTGCCCGAGCGAGCCTACTTCCACTTGAACAGCGTAGCGGCCTACGGATCGGTGGCCAGGGCATTCGATCCGAGTTTGCCGCCTGTGACTGTCAGGCAGGTGCTCGGCCTTCAGGCGCTCTCTTGGGAATCGTCGTCTAACTCGTCATCGGGCCAGACTTCGAACTCGTCATCGGGCACATATCCGACCGACCGCATATCGACCATCCGCCAAGGGTCGATGTCGCGCCCCACGAAGCCGGATAACGTGTTGCCGTTTGCGTCGCACACAAACCACGAGTAAAGGGCCGGCAGGTGCCGTTCGATACGTCGGGCTAGGGTACTCGCTGGTTGGTCGGTATGGATAAAAAGCACCCTGCCAGGATCGGTCCAGAATACTGGGCGGGCGGTTAGCGGTCGCAGTGCCTGGCGCACCCTGTCCGCTGTACCATCCTTGTCTCTGTCGTTGAACCGGAAGACGAGGGCCATCTGAGCCATGCCGGCCCGACCTGATTCGAGGCTGGCCGCTGACCAGTACAGGCTTAGCGGCCCCTCGCCTAAGCTCTCGGACCACTCGCCACGGCCGTCGACCATTGCCCACGCATCGAACTCGGACAAGGTTGGTCGTAGCGCTCCGACAAGGTCATTGAGCGCTTGGGGCGCGCAGATTTTGATGACGGTGCCGTTCTCCCAGGGCATCGGCATCCCGGCGACGCGGAGAAAGAACACCCTGGCTTCGTCGGGCATATCGTCGGCAAGATCGTGGAACAGGTCGATTGACTGGTAGACTGAGAATTTGGTGCGTAAATACAGGTACTTGCTGTTGGCGTGGTCGAATATCGACAACTGCTGAGTTCCGGTGCTGTTCAGGGTAGCGAGAGCAACGCACGATTCGGGGCGTTATGTCTACCGGTAGCTGTTGGTGTTCTTGGCCAAGCCCCTATATGCTTAGCGACAAGCATATCCAGGAGGGTTGATGCCGAAGGGACCAAAGGGCCAGAAGCGCCCGGCCGACGTGATCGGTAACGCCATCCGCGTGGCGCAGATCGCCACGGGCGAGGTCGAGGACGACACCGAGCGCGACGACGACGGCAAGGACAAGGCCGCCCAGGCGCTCGGCCGGAAGGGTGGCGCTGCCCGAGCGAAGAAGCTGACTCCCGAGCAGCGGACCGAAATCGCTCGGAAGGCTGCGGCGAAGCGGTGGAAGCGCTAGGCTTTCTTGCGCCGTCCTTTCGACTCTGCTGGCGTTGGATTTACTTCAGCGGCGTCAAGCACCAAGCCAGACGGCTCCCCAGCCGCGCGCTGTATCCCTAACTTGTCAATCAGTACTCCAAACCCCAGCCCGGGGCCTCCAGATGGCGACGGGAGGTTGAGCCCCGTGGCTATGCCGAACTGCATTGATAACGCCCAGCGCCCTTCGTGCACGCCGAACTTCTTTATCAGAATCTCAAGAAGCTCCTTGTGGCTGAGGGAGTACTGGTCAATCTCAGGCATGACGGAGTGCTCCTATTGGGACGGTCAACGGGGTAAGGATGCCGGCGGTAGTTGCTGCGGAATTGAACCCAGTCGCAATCCATTGCGCACCGGCATTTGCCACTGCCACGAACACTACGCTTTGGGGCTGGGCTACTTGCTGGGGTGCGACGCGCTCTCCCACTTCAAGGGCAACACTGCTGACAATGAACTGGTTAAGGCTTACTCCGTCCCGATCTGCTGCATGTGCCGCCTTCTTGTGGAGGCTCTTCGGAAGTCGCAGCATCAACTTGCCGCTGTACTCTGCTGTTTCAATCGGGTCAGGAACGCGCTGCCCCTTCTCCAATACGAACTCTAGCCAGCTCTCTGCTACACGTTCTAGCGCTTCAAGCGCTTTTGCCGCAGTGTCACCGGTGGCCAGACAGCCAGAGAACTCTAGAATTTCTGCGCGGAATGTTCCGTCATCTTCTGGCGTTACCACGCGAGCATACGGCTTCCTTAGATGCTCCATTACTTTTGCCTGAAGGTTATCCATGACTACCACCGTTGGCTCTTGCTGCTCTTTCCAGTTTTTCTCTCCACGCCAGAACGTCGCTTTCTAGCTGGTCGCAAATTGAGTTGCGTGTGCCGACTGGTATGTCCCTTCCTCCGTGGTGCGGAATCGCGAGGGGGAACTGCCCTGGCAGTTCCGGATTCTCCCACATCGGCTCCTTTCCTCTACTCTTCCGCACCCGTCCCAGCTTCTGCGCCACACGCTCATATGCGACGGCCTTGTGAGGCGACCGCCGCAGGGATTCGAGGTCAGCCTCAATGCGGGCTAGCTTGCGAGGCGTCATAGTACTATATTTGGTACCACATTAGCCTTGACAATGCACGAGTCATTTCCCGCGACCAGCCGTCGCAGGGCGCTATGCGGCTTCATTATGAACAAATTTCTTGACGCTAAGCATCGAAGTTCATATATTGAGGGTATGGCTAACAAGCTGCCCCTCGCGAAGCGCGTCCAAATCCTCTCCATGCTGTGCGAGGGCTCGTCCATGCGGTCGATCAGCCGCGTGTGCGATGTGTCGATCAACACCGTGACCAAGCTGCTGGTCGACGCCGGCAACGCCTGCGCCGCCTACCACGATGAGGCGGTGCGCGACGTAAAAGCGAAGCGAGTGCAGGCCGACGAGATTTGGAGCTTCGCCTACGCCAAGGCCAAGAACGTCAAGACGGCGAAGGCGGCTCCGGACGGCGCTGGCGACGTGTGGACGTGGACGGCGCTGGACAGCGACTCCAAGCTGATCGTGTCGTGGCTGGTAACGCCCGGCCGCGACGGTGACTTCGCGATGGAGTTCATGGACGACGTTGCGAGGCGGCTGGCCAATCGTGTGCAGCTAACCACCGATGGCCACCGCGCCTACCTCGATGCGGTCGAGGGCGCTTTTGGTGGTGACGTGGACTATGCCCAGCTCGTGAAGTTGTACGGCCAAGCGCCTGAAGGCCAGCGCCGGTACAGCCCGCCGGTCTGCATCGGCACGCATCGCCGCCGCGTCGAGGGCAAGCCCGATCCGAAGCACGTCAGCACCAGCTACGTGGAGCGGCAGAACCTGACCATGCGCATGTCCATGCGCCGGTTCACTCGCCTGACCAACGCCTTCAGCAAGAAGGTCGAGAACCACACGCACGCGCTGTCGCTGTACTTCGTCTGGTATAACTTCTGCCGGCAGCACAAGAGCCTCAAGGGCCTGTCGCCGGCAATGGCTGCTGGCGTGGCGACCGAGTTGCGCGACATGGCGTGGATCGTGGGGCTGATCGATGCGCGGGCGCCGAAGCCTGGCCCGCGCGGCCCGTACAAGAAGCGGGCGACTCAGAATTCAAAGTGAGACACTACCGACACTGGACATCAAATGCCATCCTTCCCAAGGTTGGCTGAAATGCCAAATGCTGTTCGGAAAGGGATGAGCTCAGCTCTTCATTTGTACGGTAAATACCGAATCGTTAGCAACGGCTACTGGTTTGTTGACGTGCCGAGAACCTCTTCTTCAAGCATCCGAACCGACTTGTATAAGCATGGCGGTGTGGTTTACAGAAAGCACAACATCTGGGGGCGGAAAGGCTGGACGCTGCAGATTTTCCCTGATCATGTGCCAGCCGTGAATATGCGAAAGTTTATCGGTGAGGAGGCCTGGGGCAACCTGTTCACCTTCGCGATGGTCAGAAACCCTTGGGCAAGGCTAGCCTCCATGTATCATTGGAGGCTCAAGGTTCAGAGCATACCGGCAGATGTGTCCTTTCAAGACTATGTGCGGGGACTGGACGCGCATAGGCGAGGGGGAAGTGGCCGCTGGTTCAATAATCCAGCTCACAGCCTGGGAGCGGCTGATTTCGTTCTGGATGAACGGGAGAATTTGATCGTTGACTACGTCGGTCGACTTGAGAACAGGGAAGAGAGTCTAGCGATCGTACGCGAAAGGATAGGATTTCCCGAGCTGGGACGCACCCTGGTTCAGGATGCTTCTCCCAGCACGGTCGGATACGTCGATCTATACGATACGGACACGCGCAATCTTGTAGCGGATATATACTGCAAGGATATCGCCTTGTTTGGGTACGAGTTCGGCAATTAATGAACGGGGAAGGAGCTACGCCCTTCCCTCGAAGAGCGGCGTTCCAGGCGCTTCGCCGCCCAGAGGGTTTTCAAACCGTTCTGATCAGGTTGCGACAGCTTTAGCGTCGACACAGTCGTCAATTGCGCCGTCCTTGCACATGTCGCTCGCGCCGTTCCTTGCCGTTCACCCATAGCCAGTCGCGGCCGTCGTCGCCGCGCTCGACCCGGATCACCCGGTCGCGGAATCTGGCCGGGACATAGTCGCGCCACATCTCCGGCGGCTCGCAGATATGCCCGTCGGCGTCGATCACCGTGTCGGTCATGGCGTTTCTCCCCTGGCCGCGATCCTAGCGCGCCGGCGGGCGGTGTGGCACGCTGCCGTGGCGATGAATCAGCCCGCCTCGCACATCGCCATCGACTACGCGCATTTCGACTACGGCGATGCCGTGGCGCGATGGTTCGCGACCGATGCCTTCCAGCTCACCGATACCGCCGAGCTGGTCGAGAAGACCGGCGAGCAGCTCGTCGCCGCCGGCATCCCGCTTTACCGGCTGAGCTACTTCCGCCGCGCGCTGCACCCCGAATACATGGGCACCGGCTTCTTCTGGCGCCGCGGCCAGACGATCGAGGTCGCGCGCGCGCGGCACTCGATACTCCAGGATGCAGACTTTCTCGATAATCCGCTGCCCAAGGTTTACGCCGAGAAGAAGTCGATCCGGGTCCGGCTGCGCGACGTCGAGCCGTCCTATCCGTTCCTCAAGCAGCTCAAGGCGGAGGGCGTGAGTGACTATGTGGTCATGCCGGTGATCTTCGGCGACGGCCATGTCGACGCCTTGTCGGTCGCATCCGACGGGCCGGACGGGTTTAGCCGCGAACACCTGGACCGGATGTACGCGCTGCATTTCCTGTTCAGCCGCATCGTCGAGACCCATTCGCTGCGCGAGACCGCGATCAACCTGCTCGACACCTATGTCGGCCATGACGCCGGCGAACAGATCCTGCAGGGCCGGATCAAGCGCGGCGACGGCGACAGCATCCGCGCGGTGCTGTGGTACTGCGATCTGCGCGGCTTCACCCAGCTGTCCGACCGGCTGGAGCGTCAGGCGCTGATCGACCTGCTGAACGACTATTTCCAGTGCATGGCCGAGGCGGTCGACGCCGAGGACGGCACGGTGCTGAAGTTCATCGGCGATGCCATGCTGGCGATCTTCCCGATCGAGGCCGCCGATGAAGCCGGCGCGGTGTGCCGGCGCGCGCTGGCCGCGGCGCAAAAGGCGGTGACCGCCGCGTCGGCGCTGAACGAAGCCCGGACCGCCGCCGGGCAGGTGGCGATCGAGTTCGGCCTGGCGCTGCATGTCGGCGAAGTGATGTACGGCAATATCGGCGCCGTCGACCGGCTCGATTTCACGGTGATCGGGCCGGCGGTGAACCTGGTGACGCGCATCGAGTCGCTGTGCCGGCCGCTGGGCGAGCTGTTGCTGCTGTCCGACGATTTCGCCGCCGGGCTCGACCGGCCGGTGCGCGGCCTCGGTCCGCAGCAGTTCAAGGGCGTGGCGCGGGCGCGCGAGATTTTCGTGCCGGCCGACTGACGGCAAGCATTCCGCAACCAAGAAGAAGAAACGATGTGAGCATGGACACGATGGGCAGGACGGCGGCGGCGCCGCCGCTGCGGGTGCTGCTGGCGGCCGACGATGACGGCGCGCGCGCGACGGCGCGGGCGGCGCTGGATGGCGCCGGCTGCCGCGTGGTCGAGGCCGGCGATGGCGCTACCGCCGTGGAGCGGGCGGCGCAATCGGTGTTCGACCTGGTGCTGGTGCATGTCGACCTGCCGGTGCTGAACGGTGCGCAATGTCGCGAAGCGATCGCCGGGCTGCCGGGCGGGCATGGCCGGGCGGCGGTGCTGGCGCTGCTGCCGGCGGGGTCAAACCCGGCGCAGCGGCCGCGCCAGCTTCTGGAAGGTTTCGTCGACGTGCTCGACCTGCCGCTCGATCCGGCCGACCTGGGCGCGCGGTTGCGGGCGCTGGCGCCACGAGCCGGCGGCGCGCCGGCGGTCGACCTGGAACACCTGCGCCGCTACACGCTGGGCGAGGCGGCGCTGGAGACCGAGCTGTTCGAGGCCTTCCTGCCGAGCGCCGGACGCTACATCGAGCAGCTCTCCGGCACCTTGAACGACGACGACTGGTCGCGCACCGCGCATGCGTTGAAGGGCGCGGCGCGCGGCATCGGCGCGTTCGACCTGGGCGAGCTGGCCGCGCGCGTGGAGGCCGAGCCGCCGGCCGGTGCCGAGCGCGATACCCGCATCGCCGAGCTGCGCGCCGCGCTCGCCGCCGTCGAACGGTTTGTCGCCGCGCGCCGCAAGGCTGCAAGCTAGCTGGCCCAGCGCCCTGGGATCGGCTATAAGCCTCTGAACCGCTAACTCTTTTCGCAACGAGGTCGGGATGCCGATCAAGAACCGTATCGCCGAATTCCAGCCCGAGATGGTCGCGTGGCGTCATGATATTCACGCCCATCCGGAAACCGCCTTCGAGGAACACCGCACTTCGGAGATCGTCGCCAAGAAGCTGGGCGAGTTCGGCATCGAGGTGCATCGCGGCCTGGCCAAGACCGGGGTCGTCGGCACGCTGAGCGCGGGCAGCTCGGCGAAGAAGATCGGCCTGCGCGCCGACATGGACGCGCTCGACCTGCAGGAGCTGAACGGCTTCGCGCACAAGAGCCAGCATGACGGCAAGATGCATGCCTGCGGCCACGACGGTCACACCACGATGCTGCTGGGCGCCGCCAAGTATCTGGCCGAGACCAGGAATTTCGACGGCACCGTCTATTTCATCTTCCAGCCGGCGGAGGAGAACGAGGCCGGCGGCCGGGTGATGGTCGACGACGGCCTGTTCGACATGTTCCCGGCCGAACAGGTCTATGGCATGCACAACATGCCGGGCATCGAGGTCGGCAAGGTCGGGGTGCTGAACGGTCCGGCGATGGCCTCGGCCGATTTCTTCGAGGTCGAGGTGACTGGCGTCGGCGCGCATGGCGCCTTCCCGCACAAGGGCATCGACCCGATCGTGATCGGCGCGGAGATGGTGACCGCGATGCAGCGGATCGTCTCGCGCAGCACCGATCCGCTGGACCAGGCGGTGGTCTCGGTGACGCAGTTCCATAGCGGCTTCACCACCAACGTCATTCCGGAGACCGCGACCTTTTCGGGGACCTGCCGCGCCTTTTCCGAGACGACCCAGGACATGATCGAGGCCGAAATCCGGCGCATCGCGGCCGGCGTCGCCGCCGCGCATGGCGCCACGGTCAAGGTGAGCTACGACAGGCGCTACCCGCCGACCATCAATACCGACACGGAAACCGAGATCGCGGCCCGCGCGGCGGCCGACATCGTCGGCGAGCCGAACGTGCTGCGCCATCTGCAGCCGATGATGGGCTCGGAGGACTTCGCCTGGATGCTGAAAGCCAAGCCGGGCTGCTACATCTGGCTCGGCAACGGGGTCGGACAGGAGGGCGGCTGCATGGTCCACAACCCGAATTACGACTTCAACGACGAGATCCTGCCGATGGGCGCCAGCTACTGGGCGACGCTGGTGGAACAAGAGCTTCTGGCGCGATGATGAGTGATTGCCGTCACATTCGTTGTTAAGCCTTGTGACTTATTTTGGCGAGATGCGGCTGAAGAGACCTATAATCATTCGCGCTCAGTGATTCGGGGGCGTATCGGCCTAAATGCAATGTGACCGTTTTCGAGGGCATGCGGAAAAACAACAATACCCGTTGCCCATAGAGGGACCGTGATGCCGACGAGCGGCACGCGCGATGAATTGCCTCGGTTGGCCTTGCCAGGACGTGTCGCCGAGGCTGAATTTGATGGACGAGGCCCGGCATGAGTTTCAAGCTGAAGTTCTGGGGCGTGCGCGGCAGTATCGCTTGCCCGTCGGCCAAATATGTCGCCTTTGGCGGCAACACCAGCTGTATCGAGGTGAGCTGCGGCGGCCACAAGATCATCTTCGATTGTGGTACCGGCCTGCGCAATCTCGGCCACTGGCTGACCAAGAAGAACTGCAAGGAGGCCACGATCCTGCTGTCGCATACGCATTGGGATCACATCAACGGCTTCCCGTTCTTCTCGCCGGCGTTTCGGCCGGACTTCAGCTTCAAGATCATGGCCGGCCATCTGTTCGACAAGAATATCGGCATCCGCGACGTGATCGCCGGGCAGATGAATCAGCCGACCTTCCCGGTGCCGCTGGAGACCATGCAGTCGCAGATGGACTTCGAGGATTTCGTCGCCGGCGACAACTTCATGCTCGGCGATGAGGTCGAGATCGTCACCACGCAGCTCAACCACCCCGACAACGCCACCGGCTACCGCATCAACTATCGCGGCAATTCGCTGTGCTACGTCACCGACACCGAGCACATACCTGGCAAGCCGAACCAGAATATCCTCGACCTGATCGAGGGTGCCGACCTGGTGATCTACGACAGCACCTACACGGAGAAGGAGTTCCTCTCCAAGGTCGGCTGGGGCCACTCGACCTGGGAGGAGGGCGTGCGGCTGTGCCAGATGGCGAACGCCAAGCGGCTGGCGATCTTCCACCACGACCCGGACCATGAGGACATCTTCATGGAGCGTCTGGAGAGCGAAGCGCGCTTCGCCTGGGAAGGCGCCTTCGTCGCCCGCGAGAATATGCGTCTGTGGATTTCGCAATAGCGCTAATAAGGCAGCCTATAGAATCGACTAGGGTTCGAACCTAAGAAGCCGCCGCAGGTTCTGCGGCGGCTTTTTCATGCCGCATGTTGCAACCGCGAGATGGCTGGGGGCATATGGTCGCCATGGACGCTCGCTTCGATCGATTGACCCCGGAAGCGTTCGCGCGCTTCGTCGCCGCGGAGGAGGGGTCGTCGAGCCTGGGAACGGTCGATGGCGACCCCGGCGTGGTGGCGCTGGCGCAACTGCTGTGGCACTTGCACAACCGGCACCGGCGGCTGGCCTACGACGCCGGGCCGTTCCTGGTCGGCATCACCGGCTCGGTGGCGGTCGGCAAGTCGACGCTGGCGCTGCAACTGCGCAACCGGCTGTCGCGGCTCGGCCTGGACGGGACCGTGGTGGTCACCACCGACGCCTTCCTCTATCCCAATCACATGCTGGAGGGCATGGGCCGGATGAGCCGCAAGGGCTTTCCGGAGAGCTTCGACGTGGCACGTTTGCTGGCGTTCCTGACCGGCCTGCGCCATCCGTCGCGGGCGCCGCAGGAGATCCCGGTCTACAGCCACGAGCAGAAGGACATCGTCGCCGGCCAGAGCCGCCTGATCGAAATCGGCGAGGTGATGGTCCTGGAGGGCGTGAACCTGCTGTCGGAACAGTTCCACTATCACGGCGAGGCCTATGGCGTGCGCGACTTCCTGGACTGCGCGGTCTACGTCGAGGCGGCGCCGGACGATGTGGAGAGCTGGTTCCACGACCGTTTCGTGCAGGCGCGCGAGGCCACCGCGGACAAGGACAACGAATATTTCGAGCGGCTGAAGGACCTCGACACCGCGCAGTTCGACGAGTACGTCGCCAACATCTGGCACTCGGTGAACCTGCAACTGGTCAACGAAGCGCTGGTGCCGTTTCGCGAGACGGTCGACCTGGTGCTGCGCAAGAACCGCGGGCACGCGGTGGCCGGCGTGGAGCTGTCGCATCGCTTTCGCGACCTGGTGCGCGGCGGCGAGGCGATGGCGGCCGATCCGGGACCGGAGCGGCTGGGATACCAGAGGTAGCGATATGGCCCTGAACGCGGAGATTCCCTACGGCGCCTACTGGAGCACGCCTTTCGCGCGTTGGCAGGGCAGCCTGGCGCACCTGCACGCGCTGCAGTTCGGTGCCCACGTCGCCAAGGCGGAACTGGCCCGGCGCGACATCCCGCTGGACGCGATCGACCATGGCGTGCTCGGCATGACGGTGATCCAGCGGCAGGTGTTCTGGGGCCTGCCGTGGCTGACGGCGCTGCTGGGCAACGACGCGGTGACCGGGCCGACGATCAACCAGGCCTGCGCCACCGGCGCGCGTGTGCTGCTGAGCGCGGCGCAGGAGCTGGACAGCGGCATGGCGACGACGTCGCTGGCGGTGACCGCCGACCGGACCTCGAACGGGCCGCACGTCTACTACCCGGCGCCCGGCGGGCCCGGAGGCACCGGCGCGCACGAGGACTGGGTGCTGGACAATTTCGGCCACGATCCCTACGCCAAGAACGCGATGGTGGAGACCGCCGAGCGAGTCGCCGCCAAGTACCAGATCACCACCGAGGAGCAGCATGACGTGGTGCTGCGCCGCTACGCCCAATACCAGGATGCGCTGGCCGATGACGCCGCGTTCCAGCGCCGCTACATGACCTTGCCGTTCGAGGTGCCCGACGCGCGCTTCCGCAACACCCAGGCGACACTGGCCGGCGATGAGGGCATCGTCGTCACCGATGCCGACAAGCTCGCGGCGCTGAAGCCGGTGCTGCCCGAGGGCACCGTCACGTTCGGCGGCCAGACCCACCCGGCGGACGGCACCGCCGCCATCGTCGTCACCACGCCGGACAAGGCGGCCGCATTGTCGCGCGACCCGAGCATCCGCATCCGTCTGAAGGGCTTCGGCCAGTCGCGCACCGAGAAGGGCCACATGCCGCAGGCGCCGGTCGAGGCGGCCCGCCGCGCGCTCGCCCATGCCGGCATCGGCATCGACGCTGTCGACGTGGTGAAGTCGCACAACCCGTTCGCCGTGAACGATATCGTGTTCGCACGCGAAACCGGCTTCCCGCTGGAGAAGATGAACAATTACGGCTGCTCGCTGATCTTCGGTCACCCGCAGGGGCCGACCGGCATGCGGCTGATCATCGAGCTGATCGAGGAACTGGCGCTGCGCGGCGGCGGTATCGGCCTGTTCCACGGCTGTGCCGCCGGCGACAGCGCCATGGCGACGGTGATCGAGGTATCGGACGCGGGTTAGCGCGCGGTCTCGAACAGCAGATAACCGAGTTCGGGATCGACGGGCAGGGGCCGTAGCCAGCCCGGTACGGGACCGTCGCGCAGCCGTTCGAACACCGTCACCGCGTCGCCGCCGCGATACATCCGCGCTTCGTTGTCGGTGGGGCAGAACAGCACCAGATCGATGCCGCGCCGATCGGCGATCTCCTTGGCGACCGCCAGGTCGGTGCTGGCGAAGAAGTCGTAGCCGTCGAGAATGCCCTGCCGGTTGCGATGATAGGGCGTGGCGACGAAGCCGTGGCCGGTGCGGTAGATGAACTCCGCCCCGGTGAAGTTGAACGCCATGATCCGGCGCGGCCGGTCGCCCAGCCCCGGTCTCGCGTTCAGCATCCGCGCGACGCCCTGCAGGTCGCAACTGTGCGACCGGGTGGCGTTGGGCGGTGGCGGAAACAGCGCCGCCACGGTCAGGAATCCGGCGCCGAAAAGCAGGATCAGACCCAGCCGGGCCAGGGTCACGCCGGCGACCGTGCCGGGCCCGGCGCCGGCCGGCCGCTCGGCCACGTTCAGCCGGTTCAGCAGCGCCATCAATGCGGCGGCGTAGGCCGGCAGGAACAGCACCTGCGGGTAATACATCCAGCGCAGCTCATCCAGCGCCAGCGCGACGTAGGCGGCCAGCAACAGCGCCAGCAGCCCCCATTGCCGGCGCGCCGCGCCGTCGCGCGAGCGGATCAGCCAGGCCAGCATAGGCACCGCGACGATCAGCGGCCCCAGGTAGGTCAGCATCCGACGGGCGGTGGTTCCGGGATTCGACAGGTCGACCGGCGACTGCGCCTCGGAGATCACCACGAACCAGAGTTCGCGCACCCGCGGGTCGACCGCCGCCAACGGCCCGGCTACCGCGTCGGGATACAGCAGCGCGACGAAGGCGGCGACGACGAGGCCGCCGGCGGCGCCGACCGCCAGCCGCGTCGGCCAGCGCCGCCATGGCAACGTGGCGACGACCCAGAACACCGCCGCCAGCGAGAACAGCAGCAGGTGAAAGGCGGAGATCTTGTCGTGTTCGATCGCGAGCCAGTGTGCCGGCGGCCGTTCCACCAGCAGCGCCACGGCGATGCCGACGGCGGCGCCGATGGCGTGGCCGAGGCCGCGCCGGGCGATGTCGGCGCCGCCGCGCGTCAGCCAGAACAGGCCGACGGCGACGGTCAGCAGGAAGCCGGCGACCAGCCCCTCCGGCGCGACCCAGATGAACGCCGCCGTGGTCAGGCCGGCGGCAATCGTGGTGCGTGGCGCCACGTCGTCGGCGAGCAGGCGCAGGCCCTGGCCGACCTGGACGATGAACAGCAGGCAGAGCAGGCCGTGGTGGTCCGGCCGGCCGATCGAGAACTGGCCGAGGATGGCGAGCTGGAACAGGAACAGGAAGCCGAGGTAGAAGCGGGCTTCCTTGTCCAGCAGCGGCCGCACCGCCCAGTACAACGCCGACAGCGACAGGAAATAGAGGATCGGCGAGACGAACAGGCCGGCCCAGTAGATCGCCGCCTTCAGGTCGGTGAACAGGGCGAGCGGCGCGGCCAGTGCGGCGATCAGGATGTCGAACGGCCGGGTCCAGTGCAGCACGTCGCCGTAAGGCACGTTGGCGCGCGGCATCGCCGAGCTGAACCAGTCGCCCTCGGTGAGCAGCAGCCACACCCGGTTCAGGCGCATGTAGGCATCGGGGCCGAACAGCTCGCCGTTCAGCACCGCGCCGCCATTGCGGGTGATCGCCGCGCCCTGCACCACCGCCAGCAGCAGCACCGGCAGCCAGGTCGCGGTCAGGCGGCGCGAGCTCTCGCTCACGTCGCGCCTGGTCGTTGCTGTCGTGGATTCATGCTGTCCCCCGCCGATGCATCGTAGTGAGAGCCGGCGATGGACAACAAGGTTACGGGATCAGCGGCGCCGGTCAGGCGGCGAGTTCGTGTGCCGCCTGCTTCATCGCGTCGGCCAGGAGGGTGTAGGCGGCCAGCCAGGCCTGCTCGGTCTCGTAGGTGAAGGACTCGCCGAGACCCTCTTGCAGGGTCTGGACCAGAGCCGCGCCGAAGGTGTCGTAGTGGTCGTCGCGCACGCCATAGCCGGCGTGACGCTGGCCCAGCACATGGACCGCTGGCAGGATCGAATCGAGCTTGGTCAGGCCGTTGACCACCAGCTCCAGGGTCGACATCAGGTTGCGGCCCTGCTCGGCCATGTCGCCCTGGAACAGCTCGCGCACGCTGGGGTCGAGCTCGAACAGTCGGGTGTAGAACATCTCGGCGACCTGATCGGCGATGGTCTCGACCTTGGCGAAGCTGTCCCGCACCAGCTTGATCTCGCTCGCCGAAAGCGGCGCCTTGGCCGCGCGTGTCGGCAGCGCCAGGGATTTCGTCTCCGATTTGACGACCGAGGTCGCCACCGGCGCGGCGGACGCCATCGCCGGCTTCGCCATGCCGGTCGCGCCGCTGTCGTTGTCGCTGTCGGTCAGCGTCTGCTTCATCTCGCTGACGCGGCCTTCGACGGTGTTGATGATGTCCTCGAGCTGGACCGTCGCCCGCTTGGTGGCGCCGGACAGGTTCTTCACCTCGCCGGCGACCACGGCGAAGCCCTTGCCGGCATCGCCGGCGCGCGCCGCCTCGATGGTGGCGTTCAGCGCCAGCAGGTTGGTCTGCGCTGCGATCTTCTCGATCTGGCGCGCCACGTCGCGGATCACCGACAGGTCGGAGGACAACTCCTCAACGACGGCGCGGATACGCTCGCGGGCAATATCGGCTTCGGACACGGCTCGGTTTCCTTGTTACAGACCCCGGCGCACCTTGGCCGAACCGTCGTTAACAAAGGTTTACGGCGCCGTGTCGGCGGGCGGCGGCAACAGGTCGAGGTGGCGCAGCAGGTCGACGAATTTGCGCAGCGTCTCGCGCTGGTGCGCGTCCAGGTCGAGGTCGCGGAAGTCGTAGAAGCCCTGGCCGGACTTCAAGCCGATATTCCCTTCTGCCATGTTGCGGTTGACGATGTCCGGCGCGGCGTAGCGGTCGGAGCCGAGCGCGCCGGTCAGGTAGTTCGAGGCGTGGTACAGGATGTCGCCGCCACCCCAGTCGATGAATTCGATCAGCCCCATCACCGCGTAGCGCACGCCGAAGCCATAGCGGATCGCCCTGTCGATCTCGGCCGGAGCGGCGACGCCTTCCTCGACCATGCGCGCGGCCTCGTTCATCGCCAGTGCCTGGATCCGCGGCACGATGAAGCCGGGCCGAGCGGCACAGACCACCGGCTGCTTGCCGGCCGAGGTGAGCAGGGCGGTCATCGCCTCGGTGACGGCCGGGTCGGTGGCCGCACCCGGCGAGACCTCGACCAGCGGGATCAGGTAGGCCGGGTTGAGCCAGTGCGCGTTCAAAAACCGGTCCGGCCGGCCGGCGAAGGCGGCGAGCTCGTCGACCAGCATGGTCGAGGTGGTCGAGGCCAGGATCGCGTCCGCCTTCGCCGCGCGGCCCATCAGTTCGAGCGCCGGCCGTTTGGCCTCGGCGGTCTCCGGCACGCCCTCGAAGACCACGTCGGCCCCGGCCAGCGCAGCCTCGGCGTCGGCCGCCTCGACGAACGTGATGCGCGCCAGCATGTCGTCGATGCGTTGCGCCTCGAACACGCCGAGATAGGCCAGCTTCGACAGGTTCGAGGCGATCTCGTGACGCGCCTCGTCGGCGATGGAGCGATCGCGCGGCTTCAGGTCGATCAGTGCGACCTCGTGGCCTGCATAAGCGAAGACGTGTGCCAGCCCGCGTCCCATGCGCCCGGCGCCGAGCGCGGCGATGCGGGGCCTCTGCAATGTCGTCATGCCGGCCCAGGAGATGGCCGGGTCAAGCCGGGCCATGACGGATAGGTTGAACCATCGTCATGTCCGGACTTGATCCGGGGATCGCGGAAGCCGTGCGTTGTCCCCGTCATACGATCCGGCTTTCCTTGCCCCAGTAGCGGTCGCGGACCAGGCGCTTGTACAGCTTGCCGTTGGCGTGGCGTGGCAGTTCATCAACAAAGTCGACGCTGCGTGGGCATTTCACGCGGCTGAGTTCGGCGCGGCAGAAGGCGATCAATTCCTCAGCCAGGCCGGGGCCGGGCTCGACGCCCTCGACGGGCTGCACCACTGCCTTCACCTCCTCGCCGAACTCGTCGTGCGGCACGCCGATGATGGCGCAATCGAGCACCGCCGGGTGCGTGACCAGCAGGTTCTCGACCTCCTGCGGGTAGATGTTCACGCCGCCGGAGATGATCATGTAGGCCTTGCGGTCGGTCAGGTAGAGCCAGCCGTCGGCGTCGACGTAGCCGACGTCGCCCAGCGTGCTCCAGCCCTTCTCGTTGCGCGAGGCGGCGGTCTTCTCCGGGTCGTTGTGATAGGCGAACTCGTTGCCGTCGGCGAAGTAGATGGTGCCGGCCTCGCCGGGCGGCAGTTCGTTGCCCTCGTCGTCGACAATATGCAGCACGCCGACCAGGGCACGGCCGACCGAGCCCTTGTGTTCCAGCCAGTCCTTAGAGCCGATGGCAACGAAGCCGTTGCCCTCGGTGCCGGCGTAGTACTCGAACAGCACCGGGCCCCACCACTCGATCATCTGCTGCTTGACCTGCGCCGGGCATGGCGCGGCGGCGTGGATCGCGACCCGCATCGACGAGACGTCGTACGTCTCGCGCGCTTCCGCCGGCAGCTTCAGCATGCGCACGAAATGAGTGGGCACCCATTGGCTGTGCGTGCAGCGGTGTTTCTGGATCAGCGCCAGGGCCTGTTCGGCATCGAAGTGCTCCATCACGATGCAGGTGCCGCCCAGGCGCTGGACCGCCAGATTGAAGCGCAGCGGCGCGGCGTGATAGAGCGGCGCCGGCGACAGATAGACGACATTCTCGTCCATGCCGTAGAGCTTGCGGGTCAGGTCGAGCAGGGTGCCGGGGGTGCCGAACGGCTCGTCCTTCAGCGCGATCTTGATGCCCTTGGGCCGGCCGGTGGTGCCGGAGGAGTACAGCATGTCGCTGCCCTCCCATTCCTGGGCCAGCGGCTCGGCCGGATAATTCGCAACCGCGGTCTCGTAGCGCTGGTAGCCGGGCAGGTCGCCGCCGACCGCGAAGCGATGCTCGATCCCGTCGAGCAGCGGCAGCAGCTTTTCGGAGACCTCGGCGCGGGCGGCGGTGGTGAACACGGCCCTGGCGCCGCAGTCGCGCAGGATGTAGTCGATCTCCGGCGCGGTCAGGTAGCTGGAGATGCAGGTGTAGTAGAGCCCGGCCCGGTGCGCGCCCCAGCACAGCGGGAAATAGTGCTCGTTGTTCTCCATGAAGATGGCGATCGACTCGCCGTACGTCAGCCCCAGCGACGTCAGCATCTGAGCCATCCGGCACGACGCGTCGTTCAGCGCCTTGTAGCTCACCGCGCGGCCGCTGTTGGCCATGATATAGGCCGGCTTGTCCGGCGTCTGCGCCGCATGGATGCCCGGATGCATCGTCGCTCCCCGTCAGGTCGAAAGGTTCCCGGCGGTCATACCGCGCCGGGCAGGCCGGCGTCGAGCAGGCGGCGCAGGCCGCCCCGGCTGATCTCGGCCAGACCGAGCTTTTCCCAGCTCCGGCCGGTGGCGCGCAGGTCCTCGTCGAGCACGGCGCTGGCCAGCGCCAGCAGGCCGGCCGCCGTCGGCGCCTTCACCCGGGTCCATTCGGCCAGCGAGACCAGCAGGCACAGCCCCTGCGAGACGTCCTCGCGCATGTAGCGGTGGTGATGCAGGTCGATGTGCTCGCGCCAGTCGCCGCTGTCGGTCAGCCGCTCGTGCGCGGCGTTGCCGTACATCCACTCCGGGCGCGAGGGGTCGTAGTGGTCGGCCAGCGGGAAGTGCGGCTCGCCGTAGCCCAGCGCCTCGCGGATGGCGATGCGCTCGTCGTCCAGCTTGTCGGTGACGGCACGGATCGCCGGCACGGTGCCCTCGTTGTGGATGTCCCAGCGTTCCTGGCTCTCCAGCGGGCCGGCGTTCATCACGATCAGCGGCGGATGGATGATCGGGCCGGCGTTCATCGTTGCCGCGTCCAGCGCGTCGCGCAGTGGCTCCACGGCCGGATAGATCCGATGCAATGCGGCCAGCGCCGGCTCCGATGCGTCGGCCGGAAACACGCCGGTCGGCAGCCGGGTGGCGCGGGTGGTGATGGCGATCGTGTCCGGCGCGTGGCGGCGGGCGAGATAGGGCAGGGTGCCGGACTCGGCGAACACGACCTTGGACCGGTTGCCGGCGCGCGCGACGATGCGGGCCATCACCACGCTGCCGAACGTGCCGGGCGGGATGAACACGATCTGGCCGTCGACCAGGTGTGGCGCCAGCGCCTCGGCGACACCTTCCTGTGCCGTCGCCGGCAGCGGTGAAAGCACCACTTCGGCACCGTGTGCCGCCTCGGCGATGTCGTCGGTGATCATCGACAGCGGCACGTCGCGGCTGCCCTTGAAGTCTTTCAGCACCAGCCCGCCGCGTGCCTTCAGCGGTTCGAGCGCGGCGCCGTCCCGGCGCCAAAGGCGCACGCTGTGACCCTGCTCGCTCAAGTCCGCGGCGGCGGCGTAGCAACCGTGTCCGCCGCCGATGACGGCTATGTCCATCGGCGTTCCTCCCGTGTCGGAATCTAGCATGGCGACGGCAAGCTTCGGATAGCGTCGTGCCGTCGGTTCACGTATCTGTCGTCGCGATGGGCGAAAGGAGGCCGGCGATGGATGGGATGTATTTCGAGGACTACGAGGTCGGGCAGGTGATCCGGACGCCGGCGGCAACGATCACCGAGTCGCAGATCATCGACTTTGCCATGCACTATGACCCGCAGCCGTTTCATCTCGACAAGGGCGCGGCGGCGGAGTCGATCTACGGCGGGCTGATCGCCAGCGGCTGGCAGATCGGCTCGGTGGCGTTCCGGCTGGTCACGCTGTCCAACATCCTGACCGGCACGTCGCTGGGCTCGCCGGGCCTGGACGAGCTGCGGTGGCTGAAACCGGTGCGGCCGGGCGATACCATACATGTGGACCTCACGGTCGAAGACAAGCGGCCATCGCGCTCCAAGCCGGATCGCGGCATCGTGGTCATCGCCTACGCGGTGAACAACCAAGACGGTGAAACAGTGATGACGCTGAAGGCACTGCAGATGACACGGCGGCGGCCGGCGGCATGAAGTTCCTGGTGCTGGTGTTCGATGGTCTGCGCGCCGACCACGTCACTCCGGAACTGATGCCGAACCTCTCGCGGCTGGCGGGCGAGGGCGTGCACTTTCCGGAGAGCCGGTCGGTGTTTCCGTCGGAGACCCGGGTGAACCAGGCCAGCCTGATCACCGGTTGCCACCCGGCGCGGCACGGGCTGGTGGCGAACAAGTTCCACGCGCCGGAATTGCGGCCGGGCGAGATGTTCAACACGGCCAACTACGAACAGCTCGATGCGGCCACCAAGGTCGGCCGGCTGCTCGACATGCCGAGCCTGGCGGAGCGGCTGCGCGCGGCCGGCGGCAGTCTGGCGGTGGCCGGCTGCGGCACGCCGGGCGGCAACCGGCTGTTGAACCTCGACGCGCTGGATCATGGCGAGGTCAACGTATCGCTGCACGGGCCGGCGCGCTCGGCCACGCCCGACGCGCTGGCGGCGATGGTCGAGCGGATCGGGCCGGTGCCGCGCGCGAGCCTGCCGAATTCGGCGCAGCTCGCCTGGCTGGCCGACGCCTACATGGACTTCCTGGTGCCGGAGGTCGACCCGACCGTGGCCATCGTCTGGTTCTCCGAGCCGGACGGCTCCTACCACTATCGAGGTGTCGGCAGCCGTGCGGCGCGGGCCGCGATTACCGCCTGCGACCGTGAGCTGGGCCGGTTGCTGGCCTGGATCGACGGGCGCGATATCAACCTGGTGGTGCTGTCGGATCATGGCCACCTGTCGACGCTGGGCGGCCCGGTCGGTCTGCCGGCGAAGCTGGCGCGGGCGGGGCTGGGCACTGACGTGGACGCGGTGGCGGGTCTGTGCGGCAGCCTGTACCTGAACGGCGCAGACCCGGACCCGGTCTGCCGCTGGCTGAGGCAGCAGGACTGGTGCGGGCCGGTGTTCGCACGCGGCGAGATCGACGGCGCGCTGCCGCTGGCGGCGGCGAACCTGGACCATCCGCGCGCCGGCGACATCGTTTTCGTGCTGGCACAGTCGATGGCCGCCGCCAACGGCGCGCCGGCTGGTGTCGGGCGGCACGACAATGGCGACATCCCCACCGGCTGCGGCATGCATGGCGGCCTCACCCTGGCCGAGCTCAACAACGTGCTGGTGCTGTCGGGGCCGGCCTTCGGCGATGCGCGCCGCGACGAAACGCCGGCCGGGATCGTCGACGTGGCGCCGACGCTTCTGACGCTGCTGGGGCTGCCGAACCAAGGCATGGACGGCCGCGACCTGCTGGCCCCGGCGGGGCCGGCAACGGGCCAGCGCCACGCCACCGGCGCGCATACCCTGACGACGCGCCAGGTGGATGGGACCGTGTACCTGGACCGCACCATTACCGAATGAGCTGGCGGTGTAGCTTTTGTGACCAAGATGGGACAAGCGGCAAGATAAACGCTTCGTTAAGCGTCGGCGCCTAGCGTTGGTCTGGGGCAAAGGACGCAGGGGTGCTCACCACCATGAGCGAAGCACTGAGCGTGGCGCGGATCGCGTCGGGACCGTTACCGGTGTCGACCGCGAGCATCGACTCCGAGGTCGGTGGCCTGCTCGCGCTCGCGGCGAAGAAGAACCGCCAGGGTCGCGCCGACCTGTTCACCGCGATTTCCGACCTGTTCGAGCGCCGTGGCAACACGCTGAAGGATGCCGAGCGCGACCTGATGCTCGACATCCTGCAGCGTCTGACCGGCGAGGTGGAGCGCGCCGTACGTTCCGCATTGGCCCGGCGCGTCGCGGAGAATGAGCGCGTGCCGCCGGAACTGCTGACGTTGCTCGCCAACGACGAGATCGAGGTCGCATATCCGATCCTGGCGCAGAGCGCGTTGTTGCGCGATCCGGACCTGATCGAAATCATCCGGCACCGGTCGATGCAGCATCAGCTCGCGGTGTCGGTGCGCCGGGGCCTGTCGGAAAAGGTCAGCTCGGCACTGGTCGAGAGCGGCAACGAAGACGTGATCGTCAGCCTGCTGAACAATCCGAGCGCGCGGCTGGGCGATGACGTGATGCAGCACCTGGTGGAGGAATCGCGCCGCGTCGACCGGTTCCAGCGGCCGCTTGTCGGCCGCGATGACTTGCCGGAGGCCCTGGCCAAGAAGATGTGCGCCTGGGTCTCCGCGGCGCTGCGCCAGCATATCGTGCAGCACTACGAGATCGACGTTGGCGCGCTGGACGACCAGCTTTCCGGCCTGGTCAGCGATGGCGCCGCGATGGCGGAGCCGACCGAGGCGGCGCTGTCGGCGGCGCAGCGGCTGGTCGACAAGCTGCACGTCGCCGGCGAGTTGACGCCCCGCTTCGTCATCAAGTCGCTGAGCCAGGGGCAGATCACGCTGTTCGAGCTGGCGCTGGCGAAGCTGACCGGAATTCCGACGGTACTGGTGCGGCGGATCGCCTACGAGCCCGGCGGCGAGGGGCTGGCGGTGGCGTGCTGCGCCATCGGCATTGATCGTGCCGCCTTCGTCAGCGTCTATCGGCTGACCCGCAAGGCGCTGAACAACGGCGAGGAGCTGGACCAGGTCGGGCTGCGCCGGCTGGTCAAGTTCTACGACGCCACCAGCCGCGAGGCCGCCGAGGCGGTGGTCGCGCAGTGGGCGCGCGACGAGGACTACAACGCCGCGCTGGCCAGCCTGGACGGATTGCCCAGCGCCTGAATCGACGCGCCCGCTGGCATCGCGGGCCCGGCGCGACTACATTATGGGCATGGCACATCATGCTTCTGATCCGCAGATGATCGACCCCTTCGGGCGGGCGATCTCGTATTTGCGCGTCTCGGTCACCGACCGCTGCGACTTCCGCTGCGTCTACTGCATGGCGGAGGACATGACCTTCCTGCCGAAGGCCGAGGTGCTGAGCCTGGAGGAGCTGGACCGGCTGTGCGGTGCCTTCGTCCGGCGCGGCGTGAAGAAGCTGCGGCTGACTGGCGGCGAGCCGCTGGTGCGGCGCGACATCATGACCCTGATCGACAGTCTCGGCTCGCTGCTGGATGGCGGTGGCCTGGAAGAACTGACGCTGACCACCAACGGCAGCCAGCTCGCCCGCTTCGCCGAACCGCTGGTCAAGGCCGGGGTGCGCCGGGTGAACGTCTCGGTCGACACGCTGGACCCGGACAAGTTCCTGCGCATCACCCGTTGGGGCAAGCTCGACAAGGTCATGGCCGGGCTGGACGCGGCGCAGGCTGCGGGTCTGAAGATCAAGATCAACGCGGTGGCGCTGAAGGGCGTCAACGAGGACGAATACGACGACATGATCGCCTGGTGCGGCGATCGCGGCATGGACCTGACGCTGATCGAGACCATGCCGATGGGCGATATCGACGGTGACCGCACCGACCAGTACCTGCCGCTGTCGCTGGTGCGCGCGCGGTTGCAGGAACGTTGGACGCTGGAGGATATCGACTACCAGACCGGCGGGCCGGCGCGCTACGTGCGGGTGCGGGAGACCGGCGGCCGGGTCGGCTTCATCACGCCGCTGACGCACAATTTCTGCGAATCCTGCAACCGGGTGCGGCTGACCTGCACCGGCACGCTCTACATGTGTCTGGGACAGGACGATGCCGCCGACCTGCGTGCGCCGCTGCGCGCCAGCGCCGATGACAGTCTGCTGGACGAGGCGATCGACGAGGCGATCGGTCGGAAGCCCAAGGGGCATGATTTCGTGATCGACCGCCGTAACAAGCGCCCGGCGGTGGGGCGGCACATGAGCGTGACCGGCGGCTAGGTCACGCTGAGATCGGACCGGCGGATGCCCGCCGGCGTCAGCAATCCAAGAACGTCTCAGTACTCGTCGAGCGCCGGACGGCCGAAACTCCCGTTGTGCACCGACAGGATCGCCAGGCAGTCGCTTTCGTCCTGGTCCAGGTCATCCAGATCCAGCAGCAGGCGCTCGTCCTCAGTGCTCTCGTAGTCGAAGTCGTCGTTGGTGCGGGCCATCTTCGGCTCCCCCGTTATAGGCTTCGTCGAGGAAGGTGATGCAGGCGCCGTGCCAATTCACGGTTACGGAATTATGAAAATTGTTCCTTGATCTGATTTACTATTAATATCAAAGAACTAGGGTAAGTTTTTAACCTAAACACTAAATTTTTATGGTCTGTAGAAAGTGCGCTGAATCACTGTCCCACGGGACATTGACCTGAGTCGGCACGCCCGATGACGTTGGTCGACCGTGACCAGCTTGTGCCAAATCGGGGCGGCTACTCGATGGTCACCTGGTGCGTGTAGGTGTCGCCGTCAGAAATCGTGATCTGGCGGAAGCCGAGCATCTTCAGCAGGTCGAAGAACGTGAAGTAGTCCTCCACCGCCAGCGTGCGGAACAAGTCCGAGCTGCGGGCCAAAGCGGTCATCTGCGCCAGCACCGCACGGGCACGGTACAGCGTCAGGAAGGTCTCGTCGTAAAGGCCGATCAGGAGCAGCTTCTCCGCCTCGTCGCCCTTGGCATAGAGCGCGTAGCGCGGCGGGTAGGGCCGTTGCGCCTGGCCCAGCGTGTGCGCCACCACGAAGCCGATGCGCTTCTCGCGGCTGGCGTCGTCCAGGGTGCGGGCGCGGGCCACATAGGTCTCGGCGCTGGTCGTCTCCGGGTAGTAGTACAGCGCGTGACGGTCGGTCTTGACCTTGTCGTCGCCCTGCGCGGCGGCTGGACCGGCGAGGACGAGGCTGAGCAACAGGGCGGCGGTGAGGCGGATTGGCAACATGGACGGCTCCGAAGGCGCTGCGACATGGCGCTGCCGCGAGGTTGGTCTATACTGAGCCGCGCCGCAATGCCCGCCGGTCCGGCGCCCAACCCTGGAGCGAGAATCCCATGTCGCAGGCCCAGAAACTGGCCCTGGTCGCCAGCCCCGCGCCCAGTGCCCAGGAGGGACTGACCGAGCTGCAGTCGCGCTACGAGTTCGTCGCGCCGGACGAGGCCGACGTGATCGTCGCGCTCGGCGGTGACGGCTTCATGTTGCAGACCATGCACCGGCACATGCGCCGCGCGGTGCCGATCTACGGCATGAACAAGGGCACCGTCGGCTTCCTGATGAACACCTACGAGGTCGACGACCTGCCGGCGCGGATCGCCCGGGCGCAGGCCTCCGAACTGCACCCGCTGCGCATGACCACGGTCAATGACGGCGGCATGGAACAGCAGGCGGTGGCGATCAACGAGGTCTCGCTGTTGCGCCAGACCCGCCAGGCGGCGAAGATCCGCATCTCCATCGACGGTCGGGTGCGGGTCAACGAGGTGATCTGCGACGGCCTGCTGGTGGCGACGCCGGCCGGCTCGACCGCCTACAACCTGTCGGCGCACGGCCCGATCCTGCCGGTCAACGCCGGGGTGCTGGCGCTGACCCCGATCAGCGCGTTCCGGCCGCGGCGCTGGCGCGGCGCGCTGTTGCCGCGCGAGGCGCACGTGAAGTTCGAGATCCTGGAGAATTTCAAGCGCCCGGTGAGCGCGGTGGCCGACGCCGCCGAGGTCCGCGATATCGTCGAGGTGAATGTCGAGGAAGCGCGCGACATCACCATCCAGATCATGTTCGACCCCGAACACAACCTGGAAGAGCGCATCCTGAACGAGCAGTTCATTCCCTGACGCCGCCTGGATGCCCGGATCAGGTTCACGGGTGTCCGTTTAAGTCCGTCCGGTCCTGCGCGCACCCGTCAACGTCTTTGCAAGCGCAGCGACGTGGATGGCCCGGACAAGCTGGGCCATGACGCGTTTTCTATGTCTTTTGATAAGGTCGTCATGCCCCGACTTGTTCGGGGCATCCACGTCCAGAAGCTGGACCAATCGGTTGCTGTTCTTCTGTCCGATGCCGCCGGAAGCAGCGCAACCGCCTGAGCGGCATCAGGAAACGGACAATCACCCCAATCTTAACGGGACATCCGTGGGCTTGACCCGGCCATCTCGCTACCCGCGATCGAGTTTCTCGCCCGACGTGCCCAGTCGGAAGCGGGGCAATTCGTCGGCCGTGTCGAACCACGGCAGGCGCTCGCCGGCATGCACGTGAAACGTCGGGGCGTAGCCGCTCGGGTCGTTGAGCGTCGCGGCGTAGAAGTGCAGTTCGCCCGGGAACGCCTCGGATTCGTAGGCGATCGGCGTGCCGCAACGGCCGCAGAAGTACCGCCTAACGCCCGGCGACGACGCGTAGGCGACCGGCGCGCTGCCGGGAAAGCGGCAGTCCTTCGCCGCCACGCCCAGGAAGGCCGCGACCGGCGACGCCGTCGAGCGGCGGCAGCTCTCGCAGTGGCAGTAGCCCTGCCACAGCACCGGCGCATCGGCCGCGTAGCGCACATCTCCGCACAGGCAGTGGCCTTCGATCATCTCCGCCTCCTCAAGCGTCTGGCGTGGTCAGCCCTTCGACGGCGCGGGCCTGGACTTGCGCTGCGCGTTCCAGCACCGCCTCGCGCCAATCGTCGGCGTCGGGGTAGAACATCTCGCGGATGTCGGCCTTGATGGCGCGGCCCTTGCGCGTGGTCATGTCGCCGTGCAGGTGCAGCCAGTTGTCGGCGACCAGGGCATTGAACACCTTGTCCTCCGGATAGGTGCCGTACTCGATCGCGACCGAGGTGACCTCGGCTTCCGGCAGCCAGCCGACGAAGGCCATGCGCAGGTTGCCGTCGATCACCGGCGAGCCGCTCTCACCGGCGGCCGGCGAGGTGACGCCGTTGCCATACCAGCGTCGTGCACGCGCCAGGGACTCGCTGTCGGTCGGGTGGCGGCAGATCAGTTCGCCGTAGCCGCGCGGCCCCAGCCCGGTGTGGAAGTCGATCACCGCCAGCCGCTTCACGTGGCCCAGCCGGCGCCGGGTGAAACCGTCCATCACCCGGTTCGACCAGACCGGTGCGGCGCCGCCATAGAAAATGCCGTCGGGGTGGCTGAACTGGCCGGACGAGGCGGCGGCGATGTAGGCGCGCTGGTCGTGGCGCTCGATGAACAGGTTGATCGCCACGCCCATCACCTTGCGCGCGCCATCGTCCCAGACCTCTGGCGTCAGAACGTCGGCGATCTCCGGCCACAGGGCATTCTCGGGCGGCTTGGCGTGGTCGACGAAGTTGCGGTTGATGTCGACATTGTCCTCGTTCACGCGCCGGTCCCAGGCGAAGCCGAACGGGTTGATCGCGTGTACCAGCACCGCCGCCGTGCCGCGCGGCAAGCTCTTCGGCGCGGCGCTGCCTAGCCACGCGACCTGGCAGCCGGAGCCGCAGTATCCTTCGACCCCGTGCGTGCCGGAGCAGGTCAGCATCACCCGGCGTGCGTCGGCCGGGCCGAGCCAGGCGATGTCGGTGAACAGTGGCGCGCCGTCGGGGCCCGGCAGCGGATGGCGATGTGTCTCGATATCGGCACCGACTGCCGCGGCGGCGGCCAGGAACAGCTTGCGCGCTTCGACGTAGCTGTTGGCGAAAGGCGGTGGAATTCTACTCATGGCCGAGCCCTACGGGCTCGACGCATCGCGTCGAGGCCGGGTCGAAGTCGAGAGCGTGCGGTGGCGCGCTCACGCGACGTCGGCCCGGCTGGCGGCACGGGCGTAGTCACAGACCGAGGCGGCCAGCCGCGACAGATCCTCGCGCAGCCGCTCGAAGCCGTCATGCCGGCGCATGGTCTTCTCGTCCAGGTAGAGCCGGCGATTGATCTCGATCTGCATGCTGTGCCGGTCGTGCCGCGGACGGCCGTGGCGGCGGATCAGCTCCATGCCGAGATACGGATCGTTGATCGCCACCGAGTAGCCCATTTCGCCCAGCGTCTGCCCGACATGGTCGAGGAATGCCGCATCGCAGGTGCTGCCGTCTCGGTCGGAGATGGTGAAGTCGGCGCGCTGCCGGCCCGGATCGGGGTGGCGCTTGCGGCCGATCGAGCCCATCGAGTGGCAGTTCACGTGCCAGACCGCGCCGAAGCGGGCGTGCAGGCCGTCCAGCGCCTCGGCCAGCGCATCGTGGTAGGGCCGCCAGTAATTCTCGACCCGTTGCCGGATTTCCCGCGTGCCGAGCCGGCGGTCGCCGTAGATCGCCTCGCCCTTGCCGGTGTAGCGCCAGATCAGGCCGCGCCCGCGCTTGGTCGAGGCGGTTGGGCGCAGCGGTTGCGGCCAGGGCTCGTCCAGCATGCCGGGGTCGAGATCGTTCTCGTGCCGGTTCGGGTCGATATAGGCGCGGCTGAAATGCGCCGCGATCAGCACCGCGCCGTGCTGCGGGGCGTCCGCGAACAGTTCGTCGACCAGCCGGTCGGCGCCGATGCCGAGCCGCGCGACGTCAAGCTCCGCCCCGGCATCGGCCGGAAAGTGCCGGCCGGAATGCGGCGAGTCGAATACCACCGGCGCCGGCGCGCCCGTAGGCCGGCTGATCTTCAGTACATCTTCCATGTCGCCCACATGATGTGGGCTGGCTGGCGGGCGTGCAATCGCGGAAGATGCCGGCACAGTCGAGAGGTCCGCCCATGTCCGCCCCCCGCATCGCGCTCGCCGGCATCATGCTGGAGAGCAACGCTTTCGCGCCGGTCGCCGACGAGGCGGAATTTCGCAAGCGCATCTACCTGGAGGGCCAGGAGATCGTCGACGTGGCGGTGGCCGACCCGTCGCCGATGCCGCGCGAGATGTCGAGTTTCGTGGCCACGATGAACGCCACCGGCGCCTGGGAGCCGGTGCCGCTGGTGTTCGCCGCGACGCAGCCCTACGGGCCGATCGACCACGACTTCTTCACCCGCACGCTCGACAAGATCGTCGCCATGCTGAAGGCGGCGGGACCGGTCGATGGCGTGTTCCTGGCCAACCACGGCGCGATGACCTCGACCGGCTCGACCGATCCGGACGGCGAGATGATGGCGGCGATCCGCGCCGTCGTTGGCCCGAACGTGCCGATCCTGGTGACGCTCGACCTGCACGCCAACATCTCCGAGCGCATGGTCGAGGCGTCGACCATGCTGATCGGGTACCTGACCAACCCGCATGTCGACATGGTGCAGCGTGGGCAGGAGGCGGCGGTGAACATGCGGCTGATCCTGGCCGGGCAGGCGCGTCCGACGTCGGCCTTCATCCGGCTGCCGATCACGCCGCCGTCGGTCACCCTGCTGACCGCGGAAGGCCCGTATGCCGACATGATCGCGTTGGGGCAGCGCCGCGCCGCGGAGTTCGCCGGCGACATCATGAACGTGTCGGTGCTGGGCGGCTTCGTGTTCTCCGATACGCCGGAGAACGGCGTCGCCATCGTCGTGACCGCGCGCGACGACGCGGTCAAGGCGAAGGCACTGTGCAAGGAGGTCGCTGAATATGGCTGGTCGCAGCGTGGCCGGTTCAAGCGCACGCTGACCTCGGTGGCCGACGCGGTCGACCTGGCGAAGCGCACCGCGGCGGATCCGAAGCTGCCGGCGATGATCTATTCCGATGCTGGCGACAACCCCGGCGGCGGCGGTGGCGGCGATACCACCGAACTGCTCGGCGCGCTGATCGAGTCCGGCGCGCAGGGCGTGCTGGTCGGCTGCATGGTCGACCCGGCGCTGGCCGAGGAAGCCGTCGCGCTGGGCGAGGGCGCGACGTTCAACGCCGTGTTCAACCGCGCCGGCAACAGCCGCTTCGGCAAGCGCATCGAGGCCGAGGCGGAGGTGGTGAAGCTGGCCGGGCCGACATTCGTCGGCCGGCTCGGCATCACCGCCAACCGGCTGGTCGACATCGGCCCGGCCGCGGCGCTGAGGATCGGCGGCGCCACCGTTGTGGTGATCTCGAACCGCCAGCAATGCGCCGACCCGGCCTATTTCGAGCATTTCGGTTTCGATCCGGGAAGCGCGCGGACCGTGGTGGTGAAATCGCGTGGCCACTTCCGGGCCGGCTTCGCGCCGTGGTTCAAGCCCGAGCAGGTCGTCGAGGTCGACACCGCCGGCCTGACCTCGCCGGTGCTGGAGCGGTTCGATTGGAAGGGCTTGCCGCGCCCGGTCCTGCCGCTCGATGCGGGCGTCGACTGGCAGCCGCCGGACTGGTAACGCGAGAGCGCCTCGGATACCAGTCGCGCTTTCACCGCGTTGGCGGTCCGGCATGGTGCCGGTTTCGGTCACGGTCTCGTGGTCGGCCGGAACCCGTCAGGTTCGTCCGTGTTACATTAGAACGGCATCTGTCGGTGAATTTTCCGGGAGGGATGTTGGTCGCTCGGGAGTGAAAGCGGTTGCGCGGTATGATTTGGCGAGTGTCGATGGCGCTAATGGCGTCGTGCCTGGGTGCGGTTGCCATCTCCGGCGCAGCCAGGGCGATGGAGCCGCTGCCACCGCGGGTGTTGCAGTCCGACAAGCATGCGCTGGTGCTGAACGGCGTTGGCACGCGGGTGATGTACTTCATGCGGGTTTACGAGTGTGCGCTCTATCTGCCGGAGCGGAGCCGATCGATGCCCTTCATCATGGACAAGCGGACCGCGTCGGCGATCCGGATATCGGTAATCCACGACGACCTCCCCGACCGTTTGCCCGAGCAGTGGCGCGAGGCGGTGCGTTCGGAAGTGACGACCAAGATGTTCTCCCGCCTGCGCGCGGCCTACCGCGACGTATCCGGCGGCGACGTGGTCCTGTTCCGCTACGTGCCGACGGAAGGCACCTGGATCCTGATCAACGACGAGGTGGTGGTGTTCGATCCGGGGCACGGCCTGATGCGCTCGATGCTGGAGCAGTGGGTTGGCGAGACGCCGGTTTCGTCCGATCTGCGGTTGGCCCTGATGGGGGATTCCAACCCTTAAGCTGCAGCGGGCGGTTCAACCCCTTTTCCTGTGACGTGAGGCGGACGCGGTCGGCCCGGGCCGGTCGGTGGTTGACTGCGCCTCAAATGAGAACATAATAGGAACATATGTCAGGATCGAGACACATGGCTGGTGCCCGGCGGGGTGTGGTGGCGCGCCTGCAGCGTCAGGTGGCGCGGCTGGAGCGGGCGGCACCGGCGCGCGCCGGGCGCTTTTGCCTCGCCGTCGACGCGGTCGACGAGGCGTTGGGCGACGGCCTGGCCAGTGCGGCGCTGCACGAGGTGGTCGGCGCCAGCGATGGCGTTGGCACCGGCTTCGCCGCCTGGCTCGCGGCGCGGCGCGCCGGGGCCGACGGGATCGTGCTGTGGTGCGGCGCCTGGCTGCCCTATCCGCCGGGGCTGCGCGCGTTCGGACTCGATCCGGTGCGGCTGGTCTGCGTCGCCGGCCGGCGTCCGGAGGACCGGCTGTGGGCGATGGAGGAGGGGCTGAAGTCGGGCCGGCCGGCGGTCGTGGTCGCGCGCCTGGATCGTCTCGACCTGACCGCCAGCCGGCGGCTGCAGCTCGCGGCCGAGGCCGGCGGAGTCACGGCGATCGCGCTGCGGCCGCCGCAAAGCCGCCTGGCGCCGACCGCGGCCGCGACCCGCTGGCTGGTGGCGCCGGCGCCGAGCCGGCCGACCGAAGGCTATGCCGGCGTCGGGGCGACGCGCTGGCGAGTCGACCTGCAACGTTGCCGCGGCGGCCGGCCGCGGCACTGGCTGATGGAGTGGGACGATGCGTCGAGTACTGTCCATCTGGCTGCCGAGGTGGCCGACCGACCGCTTGAACCGGGCCTGGCGGCGCCAGAAGAACGCGCAACCGGGAAGCGCGCCGCCATCGCCTGAACGGCCGCTGGTGCTGGTGGCGCCGGAGGCCGGCGCGCTCAGGCTCACCGCGGTCAACGAGGCCGCCGGGTTGATCGGCCTGGCGCCGGGACGCTCGCTGGCCGACGCCCGCGCCATCGTGCCGGCGTTGACGGTGCGCGACGCGGCGCCGGCGGCCGATGCGAAAGCCTTGGTGGCGCTGGCCGACTGGGCGACGCGCTACAGCCCGTGGGCGGCGGTCGACGGCGACGACGGACTGGTCGTCGACCTGACCGGCTGCGCGCACCTGTTCGGCGGTGAGGCCAAGCTCCTGGCCGACCTGGCGCGACGGCTCGGCGAGGCGGGCATCGCGGCGCGCCTGGCCATCGCCGGCTCGGCCGCCGCGGCCTGGGGCATCGCCCGTTTCGCGCACCTGTCGCGCACCATCGTGCCGCCGGGCGAGGACCTGGTGGCGCTGGCGCCGCTGCCGGTGGCGGCGCTGCGGCTGCCGGCCGGACAGGCCGACGAACTGGGCCGACTCGGCCTGCACACGGTGGCGCAGGTCGCGTCGCTGCCGCGCGCCGCGCTGGCGCAGCGGTTCGGGCCGGCCCTGGCGAGTCGGCTCGATCTCGCGGCCGGCCGGCAGAACGAGAGCCTGACGCCGCGCCAGCCGGCGCCGGCCTTCCTGGCCCGCATGGTGTTCCCCGAGCCGATCGGCCACTTGGATGACCTCGCTGCCGCCGCGGAACGGCTCAGCGCCACGCTGTGCCGTTCGCTGCGTCAGGCCGGGCGTGGCGCGCGCCGGCTGGTGTTCCGCGCCTATCGCAGCGACGGCGAGGTCAGCGAGCTGGTCGCCGGCCTGACCCGGCCGAGCCGCACGCCGGCGCACCTCGCCCGGCTGGTGCGCGAGCGGCTGGAGGACCTCGACCTCGGGCTTGGCGCCGATGTGCTGACCCTGGCGGCGCCACGTACCGAGGCGCTGGCCGACCGGCAGGTCAACCTCCCCAGCTTCGGGCCGGAGGCGGCGCACGACCCGGCGCTGGCGTTGCTGGTCGACCGGCTGACCAACCGGCTGGGACCGCGGGCCGTGGTCCGGCTCGACCCGCACGAGAGCCACCTGCCGGAGCGCGCGGTCATCGCCGCGCCGGCGCTGGCGCCGCCGGCAAAGGTGAGTTGGGCCGAGACCGTGCCGCGTCCGGTGGAATTGCTGCACCGGCCGGAACCGGTGGACGCGGTCGCGGAGGTGCCGGACGGGCCGCCGGTGCTTCTACGCTGGCGCGGCCGGTCGTGGCGCATCCGCCGCGCCGACGGCCCGGAACGCATCGCGCCGGAATGGTGGCGCCAGGATGAGACCGAGCTGGCGACGACGACGCGCGACTACTACCGGCTGGAAGACGGCGAGGGGCAGCGCCTGTGGGTCTACCGCGACGGCCTCTATCCCGCCGCCGCCGAGCCGCGCTGGTACGTGCACGGTTTCTTCGCGTGACGTACCACCTCGTCACTCCGGGCGAAGACCCGGGGCCCAGGCCGGGGTGACGAGGTGGTGGCCGATGCCATGACCTACACAGAACTCCAGGTCACCACCAATTTCAGCTTCCTGAACGGCGGCAGCCATCCCGACGAGCTGGTGCTGACCGCCGCCGCACTCGGCCACGAGGCGATCGCCGTGACCGACCGCAACACGCTGGCCGGGGTGGTGCGCGCGCACGCGGCGGCGAAGAAGGCCGGGCTGCGGCTGGTGGTTGGCGCCCGGCTCGACCTCGGCCTCGACAAGCACGCCGCCGAGCCATCCTTGAGCGTCCTGTGCTATCCGACCGACCGCGCCGCCTACGGCCGGCTGTCGCAGCTACTCACCGTGGGCCGCCGCCGCGCGCCGAAGGGCCAGTGCTGGCTGCGCCTGGACGATGTGCTGCAGCACGACGAGGGCCAGGTCTTCGTCGTGTTGCCGCCGGTCGACGACGGCACGCTGCGTCGCCTGGCCGAACGCTGGGCCGGGCGCTGCTACCTGGCGGCGAGCTTTCTCTATCGCGGCGACGACCGCCGGCGCATCGCCGAGCTGGCGGCGCAGGCCGACCGGACCGGTGCAGCGCTGCTGGCGACCAACGACGTGCTCTACCACGTGCCCTCGCGCCGGCCGCTGCAGGACGTGCTGGCCTGCATTCGCGCGCATTGCACGGTCGACACCGCTGGCTGGCGCCTGGCCGCCAATGCCGAGCGCCACCTGAAGCCGCCGGTGGAGATGGCGCGCCTGTTCGCCGACCACGCGCCAGCCGTCGCGCGCACCGGCGAGATCGTCGCGCGCTGCACCTTCTCGCTGGACGAGCTGCGCTACGAGTATCCGGCCGAGCCGGTGCCTGATGGCATGACGCCGCAGCAGGAACTGGAGCAGCAGACCTGGCAGGGCGCGCATGGCCGCTACGACGGCGACATCCCCGAAGCCGTGCGCGCCACCCTGCGCCACGAGCTGAGCCTGATTGGCGAGCTCGACTACGCGCCCTATTTCCTGACCGTCGCCGACATCGTGCGTTTCGCGCGCTCGAAGAACATCCTGTGCCAGGGGCGCGGCTCGGCGGCGAACTCCGCGGTCTGCTATTGCCTGGGCATCACCGCGGTCGACCCGGCCAAGCTCGACCTGCTGTTCGAGCGCTTCGTGTCGGCGGAACGCAACGAGCCGCCCGACATCGACGTCGACTTCGAGCACGAGCGGCGCGAGGAAGTGCTGCAATATGTCTACGCGAAATACGGCCGTGACCGCGCCGGTCTGGCCGCCACCGTGATCAGCTATCGCGCCAAGAGCGCGATCCGCGAGGTCGGCAAGGCGATGGGGCTGTCGGCCGACGTGGTCGGCGCGCTGGCCGACAATATCTGGGGCTGGGGCAGCGAGGACGTCGACGCGGCCAAGGTGCGCGAGATCGGCCTGGACCCGGACGACCGCCGCCTGGGTCAGGCGCTCGAGCTGGCGCGCGCGCTGATCGGCTTCCCGCGCCATCTGTCGCAACATGTCGGCGGCTTCGTCATCACCCGCGGGCCGCTGAGCCAGGTGGTGCCGATCGAGAACGCGGCGATGGACGACCGCACCGTGATCGAGTGGGACAAGGACGACCTCGACACCTTGCGCATTCTGAAGATCGACCTGTTGGCGCTCGGCATGCTGACCTGCATCGCCAAGGGCTTCGACCTGCTGCGCGCGCACCATGACCTCGACCTCGACCTGGCCGGCGTGCCGGCGGAGGACGCGCCGACCTACGACATGCTGTGCCGGGCCGACTCGCTGGGCGTGTTCCAGGTCGAGAGCCGGGCGCAGATGACGATGCTGCCCCGGTTGCGCCCGCGCGACTTCTACGACCTGGTGATCGAGGTGGCGATCGTGCGACCCGGCCCGATCCAGGGCGACATGGTGCATCCCTACCTGCGCCGGCGTGCCGGCAAGGAGGCGGTGAGCTTCCCGTCGAAGGCCCTGGAGCAGGTGCTGGGCAAGACGCTCGGCATCCCGCTGTTCCAGGAACAGGCGATGAAGATCGCCATCGTCGCCGCCGGCTTCACGCCGTCGGAGGCCGACCAGCTGCGCCGCGCGATGGCGACCTTCCGGCGCACCGGCACGATCGGCGACTTCCACGCCAAGATGGTCGACGGCATGGTGATGCGTGGCTACGAGCGCGACTTCGCCGAGCGCTGCTTCAAGCAGATCGAGGGCTTCGGCGAATATGGCTTCCCGGAGAGCCACGCGGCTTCGTTCGCGCTGCTGGTCTATGTCTCGGCCTGGATGAAGTGTCATTACCCGGCGGTGTTCGCCGCCGCGCTCCTCAACAGCCAGCCGATGGGGTTCTACGCGCCGGCGCAGATCGTGCGCGACGCGCGCGAGCATGGCGTGGAAGCGCGGCCGGTCGACGTGAACCTGTCGGACTGGGACAACACGCTGGAGCCGGTCGGCGGGCAGGGGCCGGATGCGGTGGTCGCGCTGCGGCTGGGCTTTCGCCAGATGAAGGGGCTGCGCGAGGACGAGATGCGCCGCCTGGTGGCGTTGCGCGGCGACGGCTATGCCGACCCGCGCGCCTTGTGGGAGCGGGTGGGCTTGCGGCCGGCGACGTTGCAGAAGCTGGCGCATGCCGACGCCTGGCGCTCATGCGGGCTGGATCGACGCCAGGCGCTGTGGGCGATCCGCGGCCTGGGCGAACCGCCGCTGCCGCTGTTCGCCGCCGCCGAGGCGCGCGCCGCCAGCCCGGACGCGGCTGTCGAGCCCGCCGTGACGCTGCCGGCGATGGCACTGGGCGAGCACGTGGTGCAGGACTACGAGGCGCTGCGCCTGTCGCTGAAGGCGCACCCGATGGAACTGCTGCGCGATCATTTTCCACGCGCGGTGCAGGCCAGCCGGCTGATGGCGCTGCGCCAGGGGACGCGGGTGGAGGTCGCCGGGCTGGTGCTGGTGCGCCAGCGCCCGGGCACCGCCAAGGGCGTCATCTTCGTCACCCTGGAGGACGAGACCGGGGTCGCCAACCTGATCGTCCGGTCGCCGATCTTCGAGCGCTTCCGCCGCGTGGTGCTGGCCAGCCGGCTGATCGCGGTGCGCGGCCGGGTCGAGCGCGAGGGCATCGTCATCCACGTGATGGCGGACGAGATCACGGATCGGTCGACGGCGCTGGCGATCCTGACGGCGCAAGAGAACATGCCGGCGGTGTTGGCCCGCGCCGACGAGGTGAAACGCCTCGGTCGCGATCCGCGCGAGGTGCTGCCGAAGGGACGGAGTTTTCGGTAGCGCGCCATCCGTCATCCCGGCCGCACTGCGCTTGCCCGGGATGACGAGGCGCAGAGGCTAAGCCGCTTCCGGCGGGCGGGCGGCTTCTTCCAGCAGGACGCCGGCATCGGCGGGCCAGCACAGGGTCTCGACCTCGCCGACGCGGTATTCGCGGTCTTGTGCCTGGCGGTGGTGCTCGACGGAGACGTAGAGCTTGGGCGCGATCTCGAACACGTCGGTCTGCAAGGTGCCGAGGAATTCGGAGGCCACGAACGTGCCCTCCACCCGGTTGGCCATGTCTTCGCGCACGCCGGTCGCCATCAGGTCGGAGCGCACCGAGAAATGCACCTCGCGGCCGATCTCGACGTCGCGCTGGTCGTCGGCGACGCGCACGTAGAACAGGTTGCCCAGCGATTCCACGAACACCATGGAACCGGAGCGCGAGGTAATCCGGCCCTGGAACAGATTGTTGTTGCCGATGAACTCGGCGACGAACCGGGTCTTCGGCTGCTCGTGGATTTCCTTGCTGGTACCGGTCTGCTGGATCAGCGCGTCGGACATCACGATCACCTTGTCGGCCATCGACATCGCCTCCTGCTGGCTGTGCGTGACCATGACGAAGGTGATGTTCAGCTCGCGCTGGATGCGCTTCAGCTCGACCATCATCTGCTGACGCAGCGAGTAGTCGAGCGCGCCCAGCGGCTCGTCGAGCAGCAGCACGGTCGGCCGGCTGATCAGCGCGCGGGCCAGTGCCACGCGCTGCTGCTGGCCGCCGGACAAGTCGGCCGGGCGCCGGTTGGCGAGCTGGTCCAGCCCGACCATCTCCAGCATGCGGTAGACCTCGCGCATGCGGGCGTCGCGGTCGATGCCCTTCATCTTCAGCGAGAACTCGACATTCTGCGCCACCGTCCGGTGCGGGAACAGGGCGAAGGACTGGAACATCATCGCGGTGTTGCGGTGCGAGGGCGGCAGGTCGGTGACGTCCTCGCCGGAGATGTAGATCTTGCCCGTCGTGGCCTCTTCCAGGCCGCCGATCATGCGCAATGTCGTGGTCTTGCCGCAGCCGGAGGGGCCGAGCATGGCGACGAACTCGCCGCGTTCGATCTCGGCATTGAAGTCGATCACCGCGCGCACGCCGCCGGGGTAGGTCTTGTCAACGTGCTCCAGGACGACGTCGTAGGCGGCCATCGGGGCGCGACTACTCGTCGGAGGCGGCGCGGGCCATGGCCTGAAGCAGCGACCAGACGGTCTCGAACGGCACGTCGGCCAGCACGTCGTCGGCGTTCAGCGCGCCCAGCAGCTCCACCGCGCGGGTCTGGCTGTCGCCATCGGCCGCATCCGCGAGCGTCTGCACCGCCTCGGGGAACGGCACCGAGCGGGCCTCGCGGTTGCTCAAGCTGCCACGCACCAGGTCCTGCAACGCGCCCATCGCCGCCAGCAGGTCGCGGTTCGACGGCGCGGCGCCGATCAGGCCGGCCAGGCCGGTCGCCGAGAGCCGCCGGCGCAGTCCTTCGGGCAGCGACTGCGCCACGCCCTCCAGCACCTCGCCCAGCGCGAAGCCCTTGGTGAACATGCCGCGGATGGTGTCGACGGTGCCATTGCCGCCGTCGCCGTACATGCGGATCTGCGCGCCGCTGAGTGCTGTGCCCATCGAGGTGGCCTGCTGCACGTGGATCTCGCGCTCGGCCTCGATGCGCAGCTTGGCAAGCTCCAGGAAGGTCGCGGCCTCGTTGTACTTGGCCAGCGCCTCGGCCTTGGCCTCGATGCCCTTGGCCTCGGCCTCCAGCGCGCGTTGCGTGTTGCGCACGCGCAGGCCCTCGACCTCGGCCTCGGCGCGCCCGACCGCGCCGGCCTCGCGCTCGATGCCGTCGGCGGTGATCTTCTGCGCGTCGGCGCCGGCCTGGGCGCGCACCATGATCGCCTCGGCATCGTCCTTGGCCGAGGCTTTGCGGGCCTCGGACTGGGTGACCATGTGCATGCGCGTGATCTGCGCCTTGGCGTCTTCCTCGATGCGCTGGCGCTCGGCGGCCTGGGCAGCGGCGATCAGCTCGATCTCCTTGGTCCGCTGGGCGTCGGCGACGTGGCGAACGGATTCGACCTCGTGCGCGGCGCGCTCGCGTTCGGCGGTGGTGGTCAGCTTGTCGACCTCGGCCGCCTCGAGCTGCTTCTGCTTCTGGGTCAGTGCGATCTCGCGGTCGCGCTCCTCCAGCTCGCGCGCCAGCATGCGGCGGATGTCGGCGCTCTCGCGCTCCTGGTCCTTGGCGATCAGGGCGATTTCGCGGTTGCGCTCCTCGACCTCGACGGTCAGCGCCTGCTGGACCTCGGTGCGGCGTAGTTCGGCGTCCTTGCCGGCCAGCGCGATGGCGCGGGCGCGTTCCTCGGTCTCGCGGGCCAACGCGCGGGCGATTTCAGCTGCGTCCTGCGCCTTGGCGGCCTCGGCGGCAGCGGCCTCCTTGGCGATCTGCGCCTTCTCGATGGCCAGCGCCTTGTCGATCTCTTCCTCCGCGACCTCCAGCCGGCGGTCGAGGATGTAGCGCTGCTGCTCGGCCAGTACGCGGGCGCGCTCGTTGGAGACCTCGGTCTCCTGCAGGGCGTCGGCGAAGGCCTCGGTCTTCTCGATGTCGAGATTCAGGAGGTGGACTTCCTTCTCGCGCTGGCGGATCGCGAGGCCGGCCTCGCGCTCGGCGCGATGGCGTTCGTCGCGGGCGGTCTCGGACTCCCGGGTGATCGCGGTCAGACGCTGGATGTCGGCCTGCTCGCGTTCGCGGTCCTTGTCGATCAGCTCGATCTCTCGGTCCTTCTCGGCCCGCTCCCGGGTCAGGCCGCGGCGGATCTCCGCCAGCTCGACCTGCTCCGACTTCGACAGCAACTCGATCTCGCGGTCGCGCTCGGCCTTCTCCAGGGTGAGGCGGCGGCTGATGTTGGCCAGTTCCTCTTCCTGCGCCTTGGCGATGATGGCGATCTCGCGGTCGCGGCGCTCCTGCTCCAGGGTCAGCGCATTGCGGATCTCGGAGACCTCGCGGCGGCGCTCTTCCTCGCTGGCGGATATGTCGCGCTCGGTGCGCGTGCGGTTCAGTTCCTTTTCGTTCTCGATCTCCTTCTCTTCGACCGCGCGGCGCTGGTCGAGCACGAAGATCTGCTTCTGGCCGAGCTGCTGGGCCTGCTCGTTGGCGACTTCCTTGTCCTGGTTGGCGCGCGCGAAGGCCTCGTTGCGCTCGATCTCCAGCAGTTCGAGCTGGGTGTCGAGTTCCTTCTGGCGGATCGCCACGGTGGTGCGCTTCTCGGTCGAGTGCACCTCGCGCCGGGCGTTGGAGGTGATGTCGGTGATCACCTTCAGGCCCTCGGCGTCGAACACGTTGTCGGTCTTGAAGAATTCCTTGGAGGCCTGCTCCAGCGAGGTGATGGTCACCTCCTCCAGCATCAGGCCGTTGGCGGAGAAGCTCTCCAGCACCGCCTCCTTGATGCCCTTGGCGAAGGCGTCGCGGTTCTCGTGCAACTGCTGCAGCGTCATGGTCGCCGCATAGGAGCGCACGGCGGAGACCACCTTGGCCTCCAGCAGGGCGCGGACCTGTTCGGCATCGAAAGTCTTCTCACCCAGCGAGCGCGAGGCGGTCAGCACCATGTCGTCGGTGTGGCCGACGTGGGCATAGAGCTCGACGCCGATGTCGACGCGGATATTGTCGATCGTCAGCACCGCCTGCTCGCGGGCGCGGCTGACGATGATCTTGATGGTCTCCAGCGAGACCCAGGTGACCTCGTGGAACACCGGCAGGACCAGGGCGCCCTTGCCGAGGCAGACCTTGGTGCCCAGGAAGCCGGTGCGGATGAAGCACATATTCGCGGGCGCGCGTTTGTATATCCAGATCGAAATCACGTACAGGATCGCGATCACGATGATCGCGGTAACCAACAACGCAATTCCAATACCCAGCATAGTCGTCGTCCCTGTTCTTCCCGGTTGTTCGCGCCGGCTGCCCTAGCTTACCCGCTTGTGCCGCCGTCGCCACCTGCTTCGCGTCTTTGTCCGTGATCGGCCGATGGCGGGGTCGGCCGGCGTCGGCGCAATTGTTCGCGCAGCGCCTCGGTGGCGCCGCGATCGAGCGTCGCGGTCGGCCCGGAGACCACCACACCGTAATGTTCGCGTGCCGCCTGGGCGCTGACCAGCCGACGGGCGACATCGTCGCGCACGGCAGCCGGATCGCGGGCCAGCGGGTCGCCCCAGCCGCCGCCGCCGGCGGTGCGGAAAATGATGCGGTCGCCGGTTTTCACCGATACCCGCGCGGCGTTCGGCGGCAGCGTCTCGCGTCCGCCGTCCTTGCGT
Source organism: Alphaproteobacteria bacterium (assembly GCA_040223615.1). Lineage (GTDB taxonomy): Bacteria > Pseudomonadota > Alphaproteobacteria > JAVKFY01. The sequence goes on along the minus strand of JAVKFY010000069.1, from coordinate 16,676 downwards.
TGCAGCCACTTGCCGGCGTGCTGGCCGGCCTGGCCGCCATTGTTGCCCCACGCCGGCGTGATCTCACGGTCGTCGTGCAGCGTCACCAGGCCGTCGGCCAGAACGCGGTAGATTTTCTCCACGCCGTGGCCGCCGCGGTGCTGGCCGGGGCCGCCGCTGTCGGCAAGGGTGGTGTGACGCTCGACCAGGACCGGCCAGGCGCTCTCGATGTCCTCGGTGGACGCCGCATCCTGGCGTGGCCACCAGGCGTGGCCGTCGGCGCCGTCGCCGGCCGGGCGTCCGGCCAGGCCGCCGAGCACGGCGTCGACCAGATGAAAGGGCTCGCCGTCGCGGTCAGTGCCGGCGAACTCGAACTGCGCCGCCCCGCCATAGCCGCCGGCCGCCGCCGTCTCGGGGGCGCCGCGGCTGAGTGCGCCGACCAGTACCTCGAACTGTCGCGCCAGCGCCTGGCGCCCGCCGCCGAGCGGTGCCGGCTGACGCGGGCGCAGGATGCTGCCGCGCGGCAGGGTGACGTCAATCTGCTCGACGTGGCCGTCGTTGAAGCCGACCGAAGGGTCCGCGCTGCCGAGCAGGTAGCGGGCGACATAGGTCTTGAACAGGCCCGGACTCAGCATCAGGTTGGCCGGTCCGGCAGCCTGCGCGGCGCTGCCGGTCCAATCGAAGAAACCGCGCTCGCCCTCGCGCCACACCGTCAGCTTCAACCGGAACGGACCGTTGCGGAGACCGTCGGCGTCGATGTGGTCATGGAAGGTGCGCGGCTCTGGCGGCAGCAATGCCTGGATGCGCTTTGCGATCTGCCGGCCGCTGCGGGCCAGCAGGGCGGTCAGCCCGTCGCGCAGCCGGCCGGCGCCGAAGCGTCGCGCCAGCTCGGCCAGCCGGCGCTCGCCGAGCCGGGCGGCGGCCAGCATCGCCATCAGGTCGGCGTGACGGACCGCCGGTTCGGCGGCGTTGACCGCCACCAGATCGAGCACCGCCTGCATCGTGGTGCCGCGCTCGACCAGCTTCAGCGGCGGGATGCGCAGGCCCTCGTCGCGGATGCTGGTGACGGCGCCGGCGTGGTCGGCCTGCATCTGGCCCAGGATGGCGGCGTAGCCGACCAGGTCGTCGTCGAGGAAGGCCGGCACCACCAGCAGCCATTCGTTCAACGAACTGACGGTGCCCTCCGCGCCGTAGGGATCGGCGACCAGCAGCACGTCGCCGGGGTGCACGCCGCCGCGCCGGGCGCCACGGATCGCCGCCGCGACGGCGCCGCCGAACTCGCCGGCGACCATGCGCCCTTGGGCGTCGGCCAGGATCGGCGCCTCGCCGTGACGCTCGTGCAGCGCAGCCGACGCCGCGCGGCGGCGCAGTATCGAGTCCATCTCGTCACGGATGTTGCCCAGCGCCTTGCCGAGCACGTCGAGCTGGACCGTCGTTGGCGCCGCGCGACGGGCCGGTGACGGCGTGGGCGCGGTCTCGGCCGCGCGCGGTTGCGTGGTCGTGGTCGACGCTGGCGCGTCAGGAGCGGACTCGCGGGCGGCCGGTGCCGGGGCGGGTTCGCCGGTTGTCGAACGGCGCAGGATGTTGTCGAAGGCATCGCGGCTGGACCGCAGCAGGTCGTCGAGCGACACCGAGGTAGCCAGAGGTCCCTTGTCCGACATCGCGTCAGGCCGCCGGCTGGATCAAGAGGGCGCCGTGGCCGTCGACTTCGGCCACGTGGCCGGGCAGTACGAGCGTGGTGGCGTCGCTCTGCGTGACCAGTGCCGGCCCGGCAATTCGAGCGCCAGCGCCGAGCTTGTCGCGGTCGTAGACGTTGGCGGAGACGAACTCGCCGCCGGCGTAAAGTCGCTGCTGGCCGGTCAGCGCCGTGCTGGTGTCACCGCCGCGTCCGGTGCGCGCGCGTTCCGGCGCCAGGCCGCCGGCGGTGCCGAAGGCACGCAGGCCGGTGAGCTCGATGGCGCGGTCGAGCGCGAAGCCGTGCCGGCGTTCGTGCTCGGCGACGAAACGCTGCGCCAGGTCGGCGACGTCCATCGTCGCCGGATCGACCGGCAGGGTCAGCACGTTGTCGCCGCGCTGGTAGCGGATCATCGCCAGGCAGCCGATCTCGGCGTCGGCCGCGTCGCCCAGCCGCTCGCGCACCAGGTCGGCGAGCTTGTCCAGCAGGCCAGCGATCTCGTCGCCATGCGCCGTGTCGAGCGGACGCAGCAGCGACTGCATCACGTCCTCACGCGCCGGCGCGGTGACGAAGCCCAGCGCCGACATCACGCCGGGCAGCGGCGGGACGATGAGCGGGTACATGCCGTTGATCGCCGCCACGGCATTGCCGTGCAGCGGGCCGGCGCCGCCGAAAGCGACCAGCGCGGCGCGGTCGCCGTCCAACCCGCGCCGCGCGGCGAGCAGGCGGGCGGCGCCGGCGATACTTTCCTCGGCCAGCGCGATGATCGCCTCGGCGGCCTGGTACAGGTCCATGTCGAGGCGGCGCGCGACCTGGCCGACGGCGTCTTCCGACGCGCGGGATTCCAGCGTCAGCTTGCCGAGCCGGGTCGGCAGGCGGCCGAGCACGACGTTGGCATCGGTGAGCGTGGCGTCGTCGCCGCCACCGAAACACGCCGGCTTGGCGTGGGTCGGTCCAACCCGCAGCACGCCGCCGCCGCCGACCCGCGCGACCGCGCCGCCGCCGATGCCGGCGTTGTGGATGTCGATCGTGGCGCCGGTCACGGTGAGGCCGTCGATGCGGGCGCTGCCGGCCAGGGCCGGGGCGCCGTCGCGGATCGCGGCCAGGTCGGCGGCGCCGCCACCCATGTCGAGGCTGATGGCGTCGCGCTGGCCGGCGCGGTTGGCGATGAAGGCGGCGGCCATGGCGCCGCCGGCCGGGCCGGCACGCAGCATGTGGGCGCCGTGCGCGGCGGCCTCGCCCAGCTTCATGGCGCCGCCGTCGGAACGGGCGACGGCAATCGGCGCGCCGACCTGGATCTCGCGCAGGCGGCTCTGCAGGTCGTCGAGATGCTTGCCGAGGCGCTCGCCCAGCATGGCGTTCATGACCGTCAGGACGGTGCGCTCGTATTCCTGGCGCTCGCGCAGGTGGTCGGCCGACAGCACAGCGTCGACACCGGGCGCGATCTCGGCGATCAGCGCACCCAGCCGGCGCTCGTGCGCGCGGTTGGCGTAGGCGTGCATCAGGCAGACGGCGATGGCGTCGACACCGGCGGCGACCAGTTCGCGGATCGCACGTTCCGCCACGGCCTCATCGAGGGCGGCGACGATCTCGCCCTGGGCGTTGATGCGTTCCGGCACGCCCCGGGTATTGGCCAGGTCGACCAGCGGGCGGGGCAGGCGCATACCGACCCAGCCGCCGACCGGCGCCGGTGTGCGGCCGCGCGCCATGTGCAGGACTTGCTCGAAGCCTTCGGTGACCAGCAGGCCGACCTGGGCGCCGGCACGCTCGGCGATCAGGCGGCGCGGCACGGTGGTGGCGCAGCGCACCTGCTCGATCTGGCTCGGCTCGATGCCGGCCTCGGCCAGCAATTGGCGCACGCCGGCGATGGCGCCGGCGGCCGGATCGTCGGGAGTGTTGGGGGTCTTCAGCAGCCGCACCTCGCCGCTGCGGTCGTCGAGCATCAACAGGTCCGTGAAGGTCCCGCCGACGTCGATGCCCAAGCGGCAACCCATGGCAACTCCCCGAAAATCAACTTACCCGCGCCCCGTCGACAAGCTTCTCGCACCCGCGAAGCGCGGTCAACCAGACGACGCCGGATCAACGCTCGATAGTTTCGCGGCGCATGCCGACCAGGGCGGAACACTGGGGATGCACGCGGAATTCGGTGGTCAGCATCGCCGGATGATCGAACCAGTAGCGCCGGGCGTGATCCAGGTCGCGGCCGTAGCTGTCGGCTTCGGCGGCGGTCAACGGCGGCCAGCGCTTGGCGGGCGGATGGAAATCGTCGAGCACGAGCGTGCCTGCGGGTCGCAGCAACTGCACGGGGTCGGCTGCGGCCGTGCTGGCGCGCTTGCCGCCGCCACCGCCATCCAGCACGAGCAGATCGAAGGGGCCATGGGCGGCGATCTCGGTCCAGTCGCCCTCGATGAGGATAACGTTCGGATAGCTGGCAAACAGGTCGCGGCAGAGCCCGGCACGCGTCGCGTCGCGTTCCACCGAGACGATGGTGGTGTCGGCGTCCACGGCGCTGAGCATCCAGGCCAGACCGACGCCGCAGCCAGTGCCGGTCTCGCCGATGCGGCCGCCCTTGCGCCCGCCGGCCAGCAACTGCAGCAGCCGCCCTTGTTCCGGGAAACAGGAGTGATGGAAGTCGGCTTCCAGCGACAGCGCCACCGCCTTTGCCACCAGCGGCGGCAGGTCGCTGAGCCCGTCGTACATCCTGGTCTTGCTGACTGGCTCGCTCATTCCATGCCCGTTGCGGTGTTGCCGGCCGAGGCTAGAGCGTGAGGTGGCGCTCAAGTATCTCCGGGTTGTCGCGCAGGTCGGCGGGGCTCCCGGAATACTGCACCTGGCCCTTTTCCATCAGATGGCAGTAGTCGGACAGCGCCAGCACGAACTTCAGGTTCTGCTCGGCCAGCACGATCGACAGGCCGGACGCCTTGAGCTGCTGCACGCGCTCCAGGAGCTGCTCGACGACGCGCGGCGCCAGCCCCTCCGACGGCTCGTCCAGCAGCAGCAGTCGCGGGTTGGCCATCAGCGAGCGGGCGATGGTCAGCATCTGCTGCTGCCCGCCGGAGAGCACGCCGCCCTGGCGGGTCTTGATCGCGCCGAGGTCGGGGAACAGCGAGAACACCTGGTCCTCGTCCCAGCCGGCGCCGTTCGATGCCGTGCGCCGGGCGATGTCGAGATTCTCCCACACCGTCAGGTCGGGGAAGATGCGCCGCTCCTCAGGCACGAAACCGATGCCCAGCTTGGCGATCTTGTGCGTCGCCATGCGGCTGATGTCGGTGCCCTCGAACACTACCTTGCCCTGGCGCGGCGGGGTCAGGCCGATGACCGAGCGCATGGTGGTGGTCTTGCCGACGCCGTTGCGGCCGATCAGCGAGATGCACTGACCCGGCTCGACGGTAAAGGAGACCCCGAACAGGACCTTGGACAGACCGTAGGAGGTATGGACGTCATCGACCTCAAGCTGCGGCATCGTCGACCTCCTCGCCGAGATACACCGAGCGTACCTGCGGGTTGCTGCGCACCTCCTCCGGGGTGCCGCTGGCCAGGATCTCGCCGAGGTGCAGCACGGTGATGCGGTCGGCGATGCCGAACACCACCGACATGTCGTGCTCGGTGAACAGCAAGGTCAGGCCGCGCGCCCTGGCGACCTCGTCAATCAGCCGGATCGAATCGGCGGTCTCCGACGGCGACATGCCGGCGGTCGGCTCGTCGAGCAGCAGCACCTGCGGCTGGGCGGCCAGCGAGATCGCCAGCTCAAGCTGTTTCTGGCGGCCGTAGGCGAGTTCGCCGGCAACCTCGTCGCGTTCCTCGGCCAGGCCGACGAGGTCAAGCAACTCGGCGGTTTCGCCCAGGTTCAGCTTCCAGGCCGGAGTGAACATCCGAAGATGGCGGTTGTCGCGCGCGATCAGCGCCACCTGGACATTCTCGAACACGCTCATGCGCGGGTAGATGTTGATGCGCTGGAACGAGCGGGCGATGCCCTGCTTGACGATCTTGTGCGGCGCCATGCCGGTGATGTCGCGGCCGCGGAACTCGACCTTGCCCGAGCTGGGCTCCAGGTGGCCGGTGATCAGGTTGAAGAAGGTGGTCTTGCCGGCGCCGTTCGGGCCGATGATGGCGTGACGCTCACCCTCGTTGAGCGTGAAGTTCACGTTGGTGATGGCCTGGAAGCCGGCGAAGTTCTTGTGCAGTCCGGTGATTTCCAGCATCGCTAGCGCCCCGGGGCCAGTCGCGCGCGGATCCGGCCGGCCAAGCCCGCCAGGCCCTCCGGCAGGAACAGCAGGATGATGAGTAGAATCACGCCGAGCACGGTGGGCCAGTACTCGGTGTACTCGTTGGTCAGCCGCTGCAGGATGAACAGCGTGGCGGCGCCGATCGCCGGGCCGAAGAACGAGTAGAGCCCGCCCAGCAGGGTCATGATCAGCACCGTCGCCGATTGCGTCCAGAACGCCGATTCGACGTACATGCCGTGGTGGAACATGCCGAAGATGGCGCCGGCGATGCCGGCGAAGGTGCCGGCGACGACGAAGGCCGACCAGCGCATCAGCCGGGTGTCGATGCCGACGAAGCCGGCCCGGGTGCTGTTCTCGCGCACCGCGATCAGCGCCCGGCCGAAGGCGGAGTGGCAGATCATCCACAGCACGCCGGAAGAGACCGTCACCACGACCAGGGTGAAATAGAAGAAGCGGTGGCGGTCGTCGATCCATTCGGGCACCGAGATGCCGACGAAGCCGTCGTCGCCGCCGGTCACCGAACGCCACTTGAAGCACACCGCCCACACGAACATGGCGAAGGCCAGCGTCAGCATGGCGAAGTAGATGTCGGTCAGCCGGGTGCAGAAGTAGGCGACCACCCCGGCGGCGATCATCGAGACCAGCACGGCCGCGGCGAACGCAGCGAACAGCGGCCAGCCGTAGGTGGTCAGCAGGATCGCGTTGACGTAGCCGCCGATGGCGAAGTAGGCGGCGTGGCCGAACGAGACGTTGCCGGAGTAGCCGATGATCACGTTCAACGACAGCGCGAACAGCGCGTAGATCAGAATCTCGGTGGCCACGTCGATCAGGTAGGCGGAACCGGCCATCGGCACCAGCGCCACCAGCACCAGCAGGATGGCGCACAAGGCCATCACCGGGAGGGACATTGGCTGCGTCATCTCAATGCCCTTCGGAGATCGGCCGGCCGAACAGGCCCCACGGCCGGACCAGCAGCACCACCATCAGGATGATGAAGGCGAACACGTCCTGCCAGTTCGGTACGATGACCGATCCGTAGTTGTAGACTAGGCCGTAGATCAGCGCGCCGATGAAGCTGCCCCACAGGCTGCCCAGGCCGCCGATGATCACGATGACGAAGCAGTCGACGATGATGGTCGCGTCCATGCCCGGTGTCGGGCTGTTGAACGGCGAGGCCAGCGCGCCGCCGACACCGGCCAGCGCCGAGCCGAGGACGAAGACGCCGGTGTAGATCATCGGCACGTTGATTCCGAGCGCCGACAGCATCTCGCGGTCCTGCGTGGCGGCGCGGGTCAGGCGGCCCCAGCGGGTGCGCTCGATGAACAGCCACAGGCCGATGGCGATCGCCGGCCCGACCAGGCCCAGGAACAGCCGGTAGGTCGGATAGCGGGTGATGCCGAGATCGAGCGCGCCGTCCATGCCGGCGGGGTAGGAGACGGCGTACTGGTCGGTGCCCCAGATCACCTTCGCGAGGTCGCCCATGATCAGCACCACCGCGAAGGTCAGCAGCAGCTGCATCAGGTGTTCTTTGTCGTACAGGAACTGGAACAGGCCGCGTTCGACGACGATGGCGATCACCGCCAGCCCGGCCGCCGCGGCGACGATGGCGACCCAGAAGTTCAGTCCCCAGGTCTGGGTCACCGTGTACACGATGTAGGCGCCGAACATGTAGAACGCGCCATGCGCGAAGTTGATCACCTTCAGCACGCCGAAGATCAGCGACAGACCGGCGGCGATGGTGAACAGGTACATGCCCATCGATAGCGCGTTCATGAGCTGGATGAAGGCGAAATTCGGATTGGCGAACAGCATCGCCAATCCAGGATTGCCGAGATCCTGGCGAAAGAATTCGACCAGCGCGTCCATGTGCGGCGTGCCTGTGATGCGAGTAAGGGTGGCGTCCGGCCCCGCCGCCTGCGCGACGACGGGGCCGGGAGCCGGGGTTCAGGCGTAAGCCAGACCTAGTTGTCGATCTTGGCCGGGATGTAGGTGACCGGGTCCATGACCCGATACTTGAACCCTTCCTTGTTCACCATCGGACCCCAGAACTGACCGGTGTCGGCCTGGTGGTCGGCGGGGTTGATCGTGCGCTTGCCGACCGGCGTGTCGATCGACATGCCCTTCAGCTTTTCCGCGACCTTGTCCGCGTCCAGGCTGCCGGCGGCATTGGCGGCACCGGCGTAGAACTTCACGCCGATCCAGGCCAGCACCGGCCACATCGCGGTTTCCTCGCTGCCGGTGCGCTTCGACAGGCGGGCGTGGAACTCCTCGTGCATCTTGGTCGGGTGGTCGTACCAGAGCTCGTAGGTGTTCGACCACACGTTCTCCGGATAGTCCTTGCCCATCTTGCCGGCGATCTCGTGGCTGGCGATCTCGCCGCCGGAGATGTAGCGCTTCTGCTCGAAGAAGCCGAACGGCTTGGCCTGCTGCGCGAAGTTGACGAAGTGCGAGCCCCACAGGCCGCTGGTCACGGTGTCGCAGTCGGCGCCCAGGAGCTGGGTGATCACCGCGTTGTAGTCGGTGGCGCCGAGCTTGGAGCGCAGGTCCAGCACCTTCGGGATGTCAGGCGCGTGCCGCTTCATGCCCTTCTCGATGCCGGCGGCCAGGTCGTGGCCGTAGGCGTAGTCGAGCTGGATGTCGCACAGCTTCTTGGTGCCGACCTGCTTCACCAGTTGCGCCATCGCGTCACCTTCGAAGTCGGTGTGCGAGGCGGTGCGGAACACGTAGGGGTGCAGCTTCGTCGTGGTCATCTGGATGGTCTTGGGGATGGTGGCGATGTAGATCACCTTCTCCTGTCGCGCGACCTCCGAGACCGCCAGTCCGACCGCCGAGCTGAGCCCGCCGAGGATCACGTTGACGCCGTCCTTGGTGATCATTTCCTTGGCGGCAGCGGCGGCCTCGGCCGGATTCAGCTTGCTGTCGCGCTCGACGATCACAACTTTGTTGCCGAGGATGCCGCCGGCGGCATTCACCTCCTCGACGGCCATCCGGTTGCCTTCCATCGCCGGCACGCCGTAGACGGCGCCGCCGCCGGTGATCGGATAGAGCACGCCGATCTTCACGTCCGCTGCCGTCGCGGCGGCGGACCAGGACAGCGCCGCGAGCGCCGTCGCGGCCATAAGGGCCTTGTACATTTTGAACTCCTCCCAAAACCGGCGCTCAGACGGCGCCCCTTGGCCCCGGCGTCGATGAGCGAGCCGTGGGCAGGACCGATGTTCGCCCGAAGGTGGAAAACCGTCAATGCGCAGATGGGCGGACGGTTTTGACAGGTCGGGCATTTGGGTTAGGATTTCGCCGCGCAACAGGCTAGCGGCGGCGACAGCACATCATGGCAGACGACAGCGACGACCTCCGACGCAACCGGTTCTGGATTGTCGTCGTCGCCGTCGTGATCGGGCTGATCTTCCTTTACTACTATCAGCCGTTCGAGCAGTTCGTTGTCGAGGCGATCCCGAACATTCGATTCCACAACGCGGTGTTCTGGTTCGCGTCGCTGATCGGCGTGGTCGGCTACGTGGTGGCGCACTGGTCGTCCTTCGCCCGGCACATCTTCCGCAAGGTCGACTCGCTCGACGTCGAGGCGCTGGTGTTCGAGACACTGCAGGTGGCGATCCTGGTCGCGGTGATCTTCTGCGCCGGCGGCATCCTGCAGATCATCGAGATGATGGGCGAACACCTGGTCGGCAAGGGCGAGGTGATTGGCGGCACCTTCGGCGAGCAGTTGCTGGCGATCGTGCTGCTGGTGCTGCTGGCGATCGTGTTCTACCTGCTGCACCACCTGGTGCGGCTGTTCCGCGGCGGCTGGTCCGGCCGACGGCAGCCGCCGGTGCGCCGGCGCGGCAACGACTGATGGCCGACGAACCCAGCGGCTTCACCTCGGCCTTCGACAAGCTGCTGGAGCAGAACCGCGAGCAGTTCGACCGCATCCTGAGCACACCGGCCTCGTCGCGCGCGGCGACGACCTCAAGCCCGGTATCGGGTAGCGGTTCCGGACTGGCACCGCGCAAGCGCTACGGACCGCTGGATGCGGAACGCTCCGCCGCCGTGCAGGCGCTGGACCAGCGCTTCGGCGCCGAGGGCTGGCGCTACGAGATCACCGAACGGCGCCGGGTCGAGGGCGAGTTGATCGTTCTGTGCCGCGTGACGCTGGCCGGCCGCAGCATCACCAAGTCGCAATTCGGCAGTGCGCCGCTGGCCGAGCCCGGTATCGCCGCCGAAGAAGCGGCGCTGGCGCAGGCGGCGGAGATGGCGCTGTCCAGTTGCACCAAGTTGATCTGACGATTTCCGAGGCCGCCACGACGGAGGAAACCGCATGGCGCTGTTGAAAGTGGGCGACGAGGCACCGGCCTTCAGCCTGCGCAACCAGGACGGTGTCGCCACCGCCCTGGAGAACTACCGCGGGCACCAGGTGGTGCTGTGGTGGTACCCGAAGGCCGATACGCCGGGCTGAACCATCGAAGGCAAAGGGTTCCGTGATCGAATCCAGGACTTCACCAGCCGCAATGCCGTCGTCATCGGCATCAGCTGTGACGCGCCGGCCGACAACCGTGCCTTCAAGGCCAAGTTCGACTTCCCGTACGACCTGCTGTCGGACGAGGACCGGTCGGTCTCCATGGCCTATGGCGCGGCCGACAGCGCCGACCAGGGCTATCCGGCCCGGATCAGCTACCTGATCGACGCGGAAGGGCGGATCGCCAAGGTCTACGGCAAGGTGGTGCCGGCCGAGCATATCGATCAGGTGCTCGCCGATCTGGCCTGATTTCCCGCCGGAGCGACCGCGAATGGGCGTATAACCGCCAATGGTTTGAGCCCTGGGGACGGACGCGATGAAGCGGATCGGGCTGATCGCAGCCGTGCTGTTGCTGATTGGCGCTGGCGCCTATGGCGTCGTGCAATGGCAACAGCCGGCCGAGAACAGCGTCACGCTGGAAACCGGCGAGGTCGCGGTTGCCGACGTGCGCCGTCTGGTCTCGACGTCCGGCAAGGTGCGCGCGTTGGTCACCGTCGAAGTCGGCTCGCAGCTCTCCGGTCAGATCGCCGAACTCGGCGCCGACTTCAATAGCCAGGTCGCCGAGGGCGACGTGATCGCCCGGCTCGATCCGAAGACCTTCGAGGCCAGGGTCAGCGAGGCGGAAGCCACGGTCGCCGTCGCCCAGGCCGGTGTCGCGGTGCAGGCCGCCGCCATTGCCCGCGTGCGCGCCAACCTGAGCCAGGCGGAGGACAGCTTCCGGCGCGCCGAGGCGCTGGTGAAGCGCGGCAACATGTCGGCGGCGGCCTACGACAACGCCAAGACCGCGCTGGCCACCAGCCAGGCCGAGGTGGCGGTGGCCGAGGCCCAGCTCGCCAACGCCAAGGCGACCCTGCGCCAGCGCCAGGCCGCCTTGAAGAGCGCCCGTATCGACCTGGAACGCACCATCATCCGGGCGCCGATCGACGGCGTGGTGATCGACCGCGCCATCGACCTGGGCCAGACGGTGGCGGCGGCGATGAACGCGCCGAAGCTGTTCGTCATCGCCCAGGATCTGCGCGAGGTGCAGATTGACGCCCAGGTCGACGAGGCCGACATCGGCCAGGTCGAGGAGGGCCAGACCGTGAAGTTCACCGTCGACGCTCACCCCGACGTGAACTTTGAGGGCAGGGTGCAGCAGATCCGCCTCGCCGGCGTCGAGGCGCAGAACGTCGTCACCTACACTGTGGTGATCGCGGCGGCGAACCCGCGCCGGCTGCTGTTGCCTGGCATGACCGCGAATGTCGATATCGTCACCGGCGAGCGGGCGGGCGTGCTGACCGTGCCGAACGGGGCCTTGCGGTTCCGCCCGCGTGGCGGCGCGCGGGCGCTGGTGCAGAGATCCGATCAGGAAGGCGGCCGGTCAACGCGCATCCTGGAACGGCTGGCGCCGCAGCTGGAGATGACGCCGGAGCAGGTCGAGCAGGCCCAGGCGGCACTGAAGCAAGCCTTCGCCGGCATGGCCGCCCAGATGACTACGGGCGATGTCGATCGCGAAGCGATGCGCCAACGGTTCCGTCAGGCGATGTCCGGCGTTCTGTCCCCGGCGCAGCTCGCCAACTACGATGCGATCTCCGAGCGCGTGGCGCAGATACGGTTCGGCAGTGTCTGGGTGCGGCTCGACGACGGCAAGATCGCCGCTCGACGCGTCCGCCTCGGGATTTCCGACGCGCGCGTCACCGAGGTATCGAGCGACGCGCTGAACGCCGGCGACGTCGTGGTGTTGCGGGCACGCGAGGCGGTCGAGTGAGGCTCGGGTAATGGCCGCCGCGACAGCGCTGATCCGCGCGGAGGACGTGCACAAGACCTACCAGATGGGCGAGACCGAGGTGGCGGCGCTGCGCGGCGTGTCGCTCGCCGTCGAGGCCGGCGCGTATGTCGCGGTGATGGGGCCGTCCGGGTCCGGCAAGTCGACCTTCATGAACCTGCTGGGTGCGCTCGACGTGCCGAGCGCCGGCAGGCTGACCGTCGACGGCAGCGATCTCGGCGGCCTTGGCGCCGACGCGCTGGCGGCATTTCGGAACCGGGCCATCGGCTTCGTGTTCCAGCAGTTCAACCTGCTGCCCCGGACCACGGCGCTGCACAATGTCGAGCTGCCGCTGGTCTATGCCGGCATCGGCGCCGCCGAGCGCCGGCGCCGCGCCACGGAGAGCCTGGAGCGAGTCGGCCTGGCCGATCGCATGGACCACCACCCGGCGCAGCTTTCCGGCGGCCAGCAGCAGCGCGTGGCGATTGCCCGCGCACTGGTCAACCGGCCCTCGATCCTGCTCGCCGACGAGCCGACCGGCGCGCTCGACAGCCAGACCTCGGGCGAGATCATGGCAATCTTCGACGCGCTCAACCGTGACGGAATTACCGTTGTGCTGGTCACCCACGAGGCCGAGATCGCCGCCTGCGCGCGTCGCCGCCTGGTGTTCCACGATGGCCGCCTGGCCGAGGACAGCGCCGCCGCGCCATCCGAGACGACGCCATGAACCTGCTGGTCTCGGTGCGCATCGCGCTGGTCGCGCTCAGGGTCAACGCGTTGCGCAGCCTGCTGGCGATGCTGGGCGTGATCATCGGCGTCGGCTCGGTCATCGTCATGGTCTCGGTGAGCAGCGGCGCCAAGCAGAAGGTCGAGGAGGAGATCGCCAATATCGGTGCCAACCTGCTGACCGTGCGGGCCGGCGACAGTTCGCGCCGGCCGCGCCAGCAGGGCGAGGAGCCGCCGTCGCCGCTGACCGACCGCGACGTCGCGGCGCTGCGCGACGAGGTGCCGGGCCTGGTCGCGGTGGCCGGCTACATGCGTCGCAACCAGCCGCTGGTCTACGGCAACGCCAACTGGACCACCGGCATCATCGGCGCCGACGCCGACTACCTGGAAGTGCGTGACTGGTCGGTGGCGGAGGGGCGCGCGTTCAGCGACGCCGAGGTGCGCGGCGGCGTCAAGGTGGCGCTACTCGGCGAGAAAGTGCGCGAGGAACTGTTCGGCGATACCTCGCCGCTTGGCAGCACGGTGCGGATCGGGGCGGTGCCGTTCGACGTCATCGGCGTGCTCGACCGCAAGGGCGAGTCGGCCTGGGGATCGGATCAGGACGACCAGGTGATCGTGCCGATCACCACGGCGCGCAAGCGGCTGTTCGGGCGCCGGGTGACGGTGCGCGACGAGGTCCGGTTGATACTCGCCGAGGCGGCGTTGCCGGATCAGCTCGACGCGGTGAAGTCGGAGATGGAAGCGGTGTTGCGGGCGCGGCGCAAGGTGCCGCCCGGCGGCGAGGACGATTTCTACGTGCGTGACGCCACCGAGTCGGTGATGGCGCGCAACGAGACCTCCAGCCAGCTCGGCCTGCTGCTGGCCGCGACCGCTGGCATCTCGCTGGTGGTCGGTGGCATCGGGATCATGAACATCATGCTGGTCGCGGTGACCGAACGGACCCGCGAGATCGGCCTGCGCATGGCTTTGGGCGCGCGCCGGCGCGACATCCGCAACCAGTTCCTGGTCGAAGCGGTGGTGCTGTGCCTGACCGGCGGCCTGATCGGCCTGGCCGCCGGCGTGCTGGTCACGGTGGTGATTGCGCGCGGCGGCGAATTCCCGGTGGTTATCGAGCCGACGATCATCGCGCTATCGGTGGCGTCCTCGGCCCTGGTCGGCATGTTTTTCGGCCTGTATCCGGCGCACCGCGCCAGCCGTTTGAACCCGATCGACGCCCTGCGCCACGAATAGGTCGCGGAACCGAATCCGGTAGCACCCCGTTGAATCGGTAACTGGATCGAAAACCCGCATCTGAAGGCCCCGTGGCAGGAAGGCCGACAGCTGCATGGAGGAGGCTCCATGTACAACGATAGCGCACGCCTGAATTCGCCGTCGCTTGGCGCCGATGTCGCTGCCGAGCGACCCGCTCCTCACCTGGCACCTACGCGCAAACCGCGCCGGCGCTGGGCCGCGCGGCTGTTGCAGTGCGTCGTTGCCGGCGGGGTGATGGGAGTCGGCTTCACCGCCGGCGCGGCGGGCGTGGTCTGGTACGCAACGCAGTACAACTGGCGTCCCGGTGATGTCGCCGAGGTGTCGGCACCCGTGCCGTCGACCTCGCAACAAACCGCGGCGACGTTGACGGACCTGATGCCGCGCCTGGTCAACAGCGCCACGGCGCGCGAGCAGCCCGGGGCTCAGGTGCCCACCGTCCGGTCCGTGGAAGAGGCGTTCACCGTCGCCGAGCCGGCCGCCGCGCCGCGCGACGATGGCGTGTCCGTCGACGACCAGGCGACCCGGATCGCCACCCTGATGGAGCGCGCCGTGCGGCAGACCCGGGAGTTGAAGCTGACCACGCCGGCTGGCGACAACGCCCGCGAGAGCTACGAACAGGTTCTGGCGCTGGCGCCCGAACACCAGCCGGCGCATGACGGCCTGCTGCACCTCGGCATCCGCTATGTCGATCTGGCCCACAAGGTAAGCAAGCGCGGCGACCTGGCGCTGGCGGAGAGCTTCGCGGACAAGGCGCGCGAACTGGCGCCGAAGGACCCGCGCGTGCAGGCGATGACGCGGGCGCTGGCCGAGCGCCGACAGGCGGCGGCCGCCCTGGCAGCACCGGCGCCGGCGCCGACGACCGCCGCTGCGCCGATGCCGACCGCGGCGCTGACAACCGCCGACGCCACGCCCGCGACCGGCGCCGGCCCGATCCGTCTGGTGCCGCGGCAATAGCGACGACACCCGAACGAGTTAACCGTTGCCGCGCGTCGATCGAGAGGCTACCTAGGTCACCCGATCGGCGCCGGCGTAGCTCAGCTGGAAGAGCACCTGATTTGTAATCAGGGGGTCGCGGGTTCGAGCCCTGCCGCCGGCACCAAATTTCGATGACTTTGAGGCGATTTCGCAATCAAGACAGCGGTTTGGGCAACGTTCTGGTTAGCAGCGAACCATTAGAAATTCGATGTCCGCTGCCCGATGCGGAAATCGTTTCCCTCCTTCCAGATCGCCACGGCTTGTCGTGCCCTCTCGATAATACGATTCGAGGTGATGGCGCCTCACTGGCGCGATGTTCTCGTTCCCCGAAAGAGGCCGGCACGGTCTGGGTCGAGTCTTTGGCCGGTAGAACTGGTCGCCCGATACGACCGATCCCTATTCCTCCGCCTCGATGGCGCCCTGCAGGATGCTATCGGCTGCATGTCCCGGCATCGTGTAGTTCCTTTTCATCCGGCCTGCCGGGTCCAGGCTTCTTGCACAGTCGGCGGCGGATTGTCGTCGTACCACCGGATGATCGAACCGATCATCACGTTAATGTCGTCGCCGTCGACCAGCGGTAGCACCACGACTTCCGATATTTGCCAGCGCTGCTCGATGAGTTGCGCGTACCCGATGTTGCGCAACGGCAAGCGTTCGCCGAGCACGCGATCCAGTACCCAGACATAGCGCTCCCGGGCCGCAGGTCGCAGCGCCTCGTCGACGAACTTTCCCGTGATCGCGCCGTAGCTCCGCGTGACCTCGGTGCCGGCCAGGCGATACCGAAACTTGAAGGAGTTGTGCGGTTCGTTGTGCACCACGTCGATCATGAGAATGTGGGGCAAGATTGCACGGATCGCATTGGGGTCGACGGCGTCTTCGGACGGGAACCCATCGCCAGGCCGAAGGCTGCGCCAGTGGCGGACCAGCTCGTTGCCCACCGGGTGCAGACAGTTGAGCGTCGGGTCGTCGATAGAGCCGCGTGCGCCAGGCGAGCAGGCATCGGGCCGCGGCATCTGATCCAAACGCCATCGAGATGCCTTCGATGCACCAATCACCACGACACACCCCCTCGTTTCATACCTGGGCGAATATCCAGTATCGACACCGTATATGCAAAAAATTGATTGAGCATGACCTGTGTCAGAAAAGTGCCGGACTTACGGCCCGGCACTGCGTCGCGGTCGCGCAGGTTGCTCGTCGCTACATCCGCGCCGGCCGCTCCAGGTCGGCGTCGACGGTATCGTCGGGATCGGCGCCGACGGACATCAGCGATACGCCGGTGGTGCGCAACATCGTCGCGGCCCGGCTCGATGGCGGGACGTCCTGCCACGGTCGATCCATCGGGAAAATCGCGACGCGATAGCCGCGGTCGCATTCCCATCCGCTGCCATAGGTGCGAGCGTGCGCGTTTGCCGGCATGTCGGCGGCGCGGGTGGCGGAGATGGCGGTGCTCAGCGCGACCGCGACGAGCGCCACCAGCAGCACGAAGTGCAGCAGCCTGTAGCGCCGTGCCTGCAGAAACTTCATTCGCGCGTCCTCTCCACCTGATGGGGCACGCCGCCGACGCAAGGCGCCGGCGGCCGTGGCCTG
>JAVKFY010000068.1:0-14118 GCA_040223615.1 Alphaproteobacteria bacterium | reverse complement strand
GTCGCCGTCGTCGCCGGTGATCTGGTCGTCGCCGCCGCCGGCGATCAGCAGGTCGTGCCCGCCGCCGCCACTGATGGTGTCGTTGCCGCCGCCGCCGGTCAGCGTGTCGGCATCGCCGCCGCCGGCCAGGGTCTGCGGCGCGTTGGAGAAGCCGAAGATGATGTAGGCGGCGCCAGCATTGTCGCCGGCCGCGTCGGCGGTCGGCGCGCCGAGCAGGATGTCGTCGAAGCCGTCATTGTTGACGTCGCCGATCGCCGCCATGGCGTTGCCGAGACCGTCGCTGCCCAGGCCGGACGCGGTCTGGCCATTCGGGCCGACGATCATCATGCCCTCGTCATCGGCGAGTTCGTCGATGTCGATATCGCCACCGAAGCCGCCATCGCGGCCGAACACGACGTACACCGTGTTGTAGAGCGCGTTGCCGATCAGGATGTCGTTGATGCCGTCGCCATTGAAGTCGCCGGCGTCCGACACCCGGCCGACGAAGGCATCATGGAGCAGGACGCCGGCGGCGCCGAGATTGTTGACGTCGATGTCGGCGCCCAGGCCGGCGCTACCGTAGACCAGCACGGCGGCACCGCTTTGCGGGCCATTTGGCGTCGTGATACGGCCGGCGAAGACCGCAAGGTCGTCAATGCCATCGCCGTTCACGTCGCCCAGGATCGCCGCGTCGGTACCGAGCTGGTCACCGTCGTCGGCCGTGGTCAGGCGGAATCCGGCGGCACCGATCGGATCGAGCGACGTGCCGGTGGCGAACCGCGTTGCGGTGCCGAATACGACCGCCGCGCCGTAGCCGCCGTTTCCGGAGCTGAGGATGTCATGACTGGCGACGATGATGTCGTCGATACCGTCGCCGTTGATGTCGCCGCCGCCGGCCAGGCTGTAGCCTGGTTCGCTGGCGAAGCCCGGCGCCGTCGACAAGTCGATGTCGTCGCCCAGCGACCCGGAACCGTAGATCACGTAGGTGTTGTTGCCGCGTGGGGCGCCGATCAGGAAGTCCACGATCCCGTCATTGTCGAAGTCGCCCGCGCCGGCCACTGCTGAACCGGCGTCGCTGATGATCGGTCCTTCCAGGATCAGGCCGTTGGCGCCGAGGCTGCCGGACGTCAACGTCGTGGGCAGGCTGCCGCCGCCGAAGATCAGATACGCCTGGTTGGTCTCCCCGACGCCACCACCGATACCGCCGCCATTGCCGATGAGGATGTCGTTGATACCGTCGTCGTTGACGTCGCCGGGCATCGCCACCGAGAAGCCGGTCCGTGCGTTGGCGGCGCCGGTGAACGCCGTCCCGCTCGTGCCGAGCGATCCCAAGTCGAGGTCGTTGGTGAAGCCTGACGCGGTGCCAAAGACAATGTAGGCGGCGCCGGCATAGGAGCCGCTGGTTCCCGCCGCGCCGATCACGATATCGGCGATGCCATCGCCGTTGACGTCGCTGCCGCCCGCGACCGAGAAGCCGGCTGCGTCGCCCGCCGCGCCGCCGAGCAGGCGCACGCCCGCAGCGCCCAGATTGGAAAGATTGATCGTCGTTGCCATGGCCCACCCCGTCTCAGGCCCTCAGCGGCTCTGACGGCCGCTATTCCGGCTTCGATACCGGTCGTTGGTGGCAACCTTATGGCAATTAGCGATTCTCGATCAAGCGGATCGAGCTTGCTTGTGGTTCGATTGGCCGCTGTCATGGTGCCGGGGGCGGGAGTACGACAAGACCTCTGGAGATGACCGGCTGGATCGCGCGGATGCCCGCCTGCATCAGGTATTGCTCGAGCATTGAATTGCGCTTGGCGTAGGAAATGTGGAAGTCGCCGACACAGGTGAAGGACGGTCCGAGCTGACGCCGCCGCACCAGAAGCGCATACGCACTGGCGCACGCCTCTTCGAGCTTGCAGCTGGCCGCGTTCAATGCCGAACTGAACGGGCCACGCCAAGTCCTGGTGCGCTATCGCACGAGCCCGAGCCCAATCCGCGAGATACTGGCCGCAGTGCAGGTCGGCGGCCCTGAGATTGCCGACGTGAACACGCGCGAGGGCGACTTGGAGAACATCTTCCGCAAGCGAACCAGCGGCTAGTTCGTCGAATGCCGAGAACTATGGCAAAGAGATCCGGGCAAGGCGCCTGCATGGCGCCGCCGAACTGTCCGGTGACGGGCCATGACCGAGACCCCGCAAGTTGTTGTCAGTGCCTTCACAACAGGCCCAGGGCGTTGAGGACCGCAAACCTCGCTTCGTCGACTATACCCAGACAAGACGCGTTTAACGGGCGACATCGGCCGCGACAATGGCTGCAAGACGGCGTCGGACCCGATCCGCCATGCGCAAATCGTCGCTGCCAGGCTATGGAACCGGTAGCTTCGACTTCGACCGAAGGTTAGCGAACGCTGACAGGCTGTTCCTGGCCAGAACGCGGCGGAACTCGCGCCGGAGCCAATGTCGGCTCTTGGGGGCAAACCGGTCATGAGGTGGCGCTGTTGGGCTGGGCAGACAGAGCTGCCCCGCCACGCTGGTCAGATGTCGATCTGCTCGGCGGGCCTCAATCGTCGAAGGTCGACGAGCGTGGCAAGCACATCTCGTGTCCGACGAATCACTGGAATGGTTGGCTTAACCAGAAGGGATTCGACACCAGCGGACAGCGCTATCAGTTCGCCTCGCCTATGATCTCTACCTTATGTCCGTCTTGCCCCCCGATTGTGTTGCAGAACTCTCGGAGGCGGCGACCTGCGTTGCCTCCCCTGGAGTGGCAAATCTCAGCGGCTTCACGCAGCGGCGACCGCTGCGTTCCTCTGCGCGAATGCCGCTTTGCGAAACACCCGAAGAGTTTGGCGCGAGATCAGGTGACGTTGAAGGTCGAACGTGCTCGGCGGCGTGGGCGGAGAGGAAGCGTTGGGTCGTGCCTGGCTGCTCGAAGCCGGTCCACGATCGTTCTCGTCGTCGCACCGGCTGGTGCGAGACTTCGGCTCGATTGTTCAGGCGACCGCCGATCGAGACGAACATCTCGTCAAGGTGCCAGCGGCAATCGGACTTTGGTCGCATCGACCGCAGGCGGCGCGTGTAAGCTGAGCCGAACTTGGCGACCCACCGCCGCACCGTTTCGTAGCTGATCTCCAGACCGCGTTTCAGCGAGCAAGTCCTCGACATCGCGCAAGCTCAAGTTAAACCGCAAGGTACAGCCAGACTGCGTGCTGGATGCGGATGGCGGATGATGGTGACGAGCGTACGAAATTGGCTTCATGAACCAAGGCTAGCGAGGGATCCTGCCCGGCGCCGCCGTTCCTGTGACAGAGCAGGCTACACTGATGGTCGGAGCCTTGGGTCATCGGGGGAATGTCAGTTCCCATGATTTGACGTAGCCAATGTTCGGCGATTGCCGCTAGCATGGTCGCAGCGAAAGAATGATCGAAACGCTTGGGAGGGCGTTTTCATGACCTTAGGAATTACCCGTCGCACCGTGTTGCCGCTTATGGTGGCCGCCGCGCTGATGATTGGTTCCGGCGTCGGCGTGGCGCAGGACAAGGAAATCAAGATCGGCGTGATTTACGACTATACCGGCCCGCTGGCGGCCGGTGGTTCATCGCTGCAGGCGCTCGGCGCCAAGATCATGATCGACTACATCAATTCCAATGGCGGCGTCGAAGGCTACAAGATCAACGCGATCTACGCCGATGCACAGTCCAAGCCGGATGTAGCGATCAACGAGGCGGTGCGCCTGATCGAGCAGGAAAAGGTCGACATGTTGCTCGGTTTCTACTCTTCCGCACAGTGCGTGCCGGTCTCGGCCAAAGTCGACTCGCTGAAGAAGTTCATGTGGATCACCACCTGCATCTCGCCGGCGGTGCTGAAAGACCGTAATCTCAAGTACGTGTTCCGGCCGCAGCCGCACGGCGGCCTGTTCGGTGAGTTGAGCCCGGAATTCCTCAACCACTACGCGAAAGAGAAGTTCGGCATCGAGCCGAAGAACTTGAAGGTCGCGATCATTCACGAAGATGGCGCCTATGGCTCTGGCGTGGCGGCGGGCAACGAATCTGGCGCCAAGAAGTACGGTATGGAGGTCGTGCTGAAGGAAGGCTACGCCGCGACGTCGCCGGACTTGTCGTCGCTGGTCACCAAGCTGAAGCGGGCCCGGCCGGACGTGATCCTGCACACCGGCTACAACCCTGATATCTCGCTGTTCCTGCGCCAGTCGCGTGAGCAGGGCCTTCGCTGGCGAGCCCTGATTGGCCACGGCGCCGGCTACGGCGTTCCGGACAAGCTGTACGAGGCGGTCGGCGACGACGCCAACTACATCTACAACATCGATCCGGTGTCGATCTGGCTGCTCGATCCGAAGACTCTGGCCCCGGGCCTGGGCGAAATCACCAAGATGGTCGGTGCCGAGTACAAGAAGGCACATCCCGACGTGAAGAACTTTTCGGCGCACGTCGGCATGGCGGCGTCGAACTCGTATGTGTTCTTCACCGACGTGCTGCCGCGCGCGATCAAAGATCACGGTGGCATCGGCCCCGAGGCGCTGCGCCAGGCCGCGATCGAGACCGACATTCCGGTCGGTGGCACGCTGATGGGCTATGGCGTGAAGTTCAACCCGCCGGAGGATGCGATGGCCGGTCAGAACAACCGCGCCACGCCGGTGATCGTGCAGTACATCAACCGCGAGGTGAAGATCGCCTGGCCGAAGGCGATCGCCACCATCGATCCGGTGCTGCCGATCCCTTCGTCGTCGCCCTACGCCAAGTAGGACCGGCGGTACGCACCAGTGAGTGATGCAATCCTGACCGTCGAAGCGCTGACCAAGCGCTTCGGCGGTTTCACTGCGGTCGACAAGGTTTCGTTCGAGGTCGGGAATGGCGAGATTCTCGGCCTGATCGGCCCCAATGGCTCCGGCAAGAGCACGATCTTCAACCTGATCTCCGGGGCGCTGAAACCGAGCGGCGGCTCGGTGCGGCTTGAGGGCCGCGAGATCGGTGGCGGTCTGCCGAACCACATCTGCCACAAGGGCATCGCGCGCACGTTCCAGATTCCGCGGCCGATCCGCCGTCTGACCATCCTGGAGAACGTCGTCGTCGCCGGCTACTACGGCCAGGCCGGGCTGACCTCGCGGCGGGCCGCGTTCGAAGCGGCGGAGCGGGCGCTGGATATGGTCGGGTTGCCGAGCGATCCGAAATCGACGGTCGACACGTTGGGCGCGGCCGGCTTGAAGAAGCTGGAACTGGCACGCGCGCTGGCGACCGGACCCCGCCTGCTGCTGGCCGACGAGAGTTTGGGCGGCCTGGACGACAGCGAGATGGAGCAGGCCGCCGAGATGCTGCGTAACATCCGTAAGGAAATGGGCATCACCATCGTCTGGGTCGAGCACATCATGGGCGTGCTGATGCGGGTGGTGGACCGGGTGATGGTGCTGGACCATGGCGAGAAGATCGCCGAAGGGTTGCCCTCGGAGATCGCCCGCGACCCGCGCGTGATCGAGGTCTATCTCGGCTCCGACACCACGGCGGCGGACGTCACCGCCGCTTCGGCCGGCTGAGGATACGGCGATGCTCGAACTGAAAGGCATCAACGCCGGCTACGGCACGTTCCAGGCGCTGTTCGATATCTCGCTCGAGGTCAATGCCGGCGAGGCGGTGGCGGTAATAGGGCCGAACGGCGCCGGCAAGACCACGCTGTTGCGGGTGATCTCCGGCATGTTGGCGCCGACCTCCGGCGAGGTCAGCATGGAGGGCACGTCGCTGACCACGGTGCGCCCGCATACTATCGTGGAACTCGGCGTCGCGCATGTGCCGGAGAACCGGCGACTTTTCCCGCGCATGACCGTGATGGAGAACCTTAAGATCGGCGCCTTCACGCCGGCGGCGCGGGCCAAGTACGCCGAACGCCTGGACTTCGTCTTCGACCTGTTCCCGCGCATGAAGGAGCGGCGCGACCAGCTCGCCGGCACCATGTCGGGCGGCGAGCAGCAGATGTGCGCCATCGGCCGAGCGCTGATGTCCGGGCCGAAGCTGTTGCTGATGGATGAGCCGTCGGCCGGGCTGGCGCCGGTGATCGTGCAGTCGGTGTTCGATCTGGTGCGGCGCATTCGGCAGGAAGACTTCACCGTGCTGATCGTCGAGCAGAACGTGCAGCAGGTGCTGAAGGTGGTCGACCGGGCCTACCTGCTGGAGGCTGGCAGCCTGATCGAGAGCGGCAGCGCGGCGGAATTGCTGCAGAGCGAGACCATCCGCAAGTCGTACATGGGTATGTAGGGGACGGGCCGGTGGAAATCTTCGACATTTTTCTGGTCGAGGCGCTGATCAACGGGCTGCTGTTCGGCGGCGTGCTGGCGTTGCTGTCGCTCGGCCTGAACCTGATCTTCGGCGTCATCGACGTGGTCTGGATTTGTTACGCCGAGCTGGTGATGTTCGG
The DNA here is from genome assembly GCA_040223615.1 of Alphaproteobacteria bacterium. Classification (GTDB taxonomy): domain Bacteria; phylum Pseudomonadota; class Alphaproteobacteria; genus JAVKFY01. The sequence continues at coordinate 7,735 of JAVKFY010000068.1, read as the reverse complement.
CATGTACACGATGTACTGGCTGACCACCTCGTTCGGCTTTCCGATCATCATGGCCGCCCCGGTGGCGCTGCTCGTCGTCGCGGTGATGGGTTTCTTGGTGCACTACTTGGTGATCGCGCCGATCCTAGGCTCGCCGCCGATCAACCAGTTGCTGGCGACCGGCGGCGTGCTGTTCTTCCTGCAGAGCGTGGCGACGCTGATGTGGTCGATCGAGTATCGCAATCTCGGCCTGCGGCTGCCGGTGCTGGAATTCTCGGAGATGTACTTCAGCTACGCCCGGCTGCTGTCCTTCGGCGTCGCGATTGCCGGCATGGCTGCGGTCTGGGTGTTCCTCAACCGCACCTACATGGGCGCCGCGATCCGGGCGATCAGCCAGGACCGCGAGATCATGGTCCTGATGGGCGTCGACAGCCGCAAGGTCTACCTGGTGACCTCGCTTATCGGCGGTGGGCTGGCCGGGCTGGCCTCGGTGCTGCTGGCGCTGCAGTACGACGTGCACCCGTTCGTCGGCCTGAGCTTCGGGCCGATCACCTTCATCATCTGCGTGCTCGGCGGGCTCGGTAACTTGCTCGGCGGCTTCATCGCCGCCTTCGTGCTGAGCGAGATCATCGCCGTCGGCGGCCTCTACAGCGCGCTGGAGTGGGGCTACGTCTACGCCTTCGTGGTGTTCATCGTGGTCATGTTCTTCCGACCGCAAGGCCTGTTGGGGAGCCGTTCATGAGCAAGCCAGTGCTCTACGTGATCGGCCTATTGGCGCTGGCCTCGGTGCCGTTCATTGGCACGCCGCAATACTACATGCATATCATGATCACGATCCTGATTTGGTCGTTCTGCTACACCGGCTGGTCGTTGATGGGGCGGTTCGGGCTGGTTTCGCTCGGGCATGGCGCGTTCATGAGCATCGGTGCCTATAGCACCGCGCTGATGTGGAACCACCTGGAACTGACACCCTGGCTCGGCGTTCCGGCGGCCCTGATCACCGCCGCCATCGTTGCCTTCGTGGTCGGCTATCCGTGTTTCCGGTTCAAGATCATTGGGCATTATTTTGCGCTGGTGACGCTGGCGCTGTCAGAAGTAGTGCGGCTGGTGATCATCGCCGAGCGCGACAACACCGGCGGATCGCTGGGTTACACGCCGGAGCGCTACCAGGAAGGCTATTCGATCTTCGCGCTGCAGTTTCCCGACAAGGAAGTCTTCTACCTGATCGCGCTGGCGGTATGGGCCATCGGGCTGGTCATCTGGCACCTTGTCGACCGTTCGATGCTGCGCTACGCGCTCGACTCGGTCGCGGAGGACGAGGATGCGTCGGCGTCCGCCGGCGTGTGGGTGTCGATGACCAAGCTGCGCGTCACCGTGCTGAGCGCGGTGATGACGGCCTTCGCCGGGGTGATGTATACGCAGTACCAGATGTTCATCGCGCCAGACACGGTCGGCGGCATCGGCGTGTCGCTGCAAATCGTGTTCGCTACTGTCGCGGGCGGCATGTACGTGATGCTGGGGCCGACGGTCGGCGCCATTATTACCATCCTGCTGGCGGAGACCTTGCGGGTGATGATTGGCGTTTCGATGGTTGGCCTCGACACCACGATCTATGGCCTGATGCTGGTGCTGTTCATTATCTTCCTGCCCAAGGGCGTGTTGGGCGAGACCTTGGCTCGGCTGGAATCTCGGCGCGAACGTGCCGCCGGCAGGAGCGTTGCGGCGAGTTCATGAGCATGTAAGCGCCGGACTAGCCCAGCGATCCGACATTCCAATTCGATAGACGGGCAGTTCCGCCCGCCGCGATGAATTGGAGGATTACGATGTCCGAACTCGCGGTGCTCGACCGGCGACTGGACGCCAGCCGGATGGCTGGCTCTATGCTGGTCTAGAACCCGGGCACCGAGGCTGCGCCGCCGACGGAGATCCTCTCCGGCTTAGTCAAGCAAGTCTCGGCGTCGGAGCTCAACATCGCCACCACCCGCACCGAGGTCGCGGCGCAGACGCCGCAACTGTCCTTCAAAATGGCGGAGGCCTCGCCGTTCGAGAAGTTCTTCGAGCAGTTCCGCGTCCAATAGGGGCCGTCGAAGCCGCGTAAGATGGGCGCGTTCGGCTCCGGCCTCGTGTTCGATTCGACCGGCTACGTGGTCACTATCAACCACGTCATCGACGGTGCCAGCGAGGTTAAAGTGCGTTTCGCCACCAAAGTCTCCTTCGGGTCAAATCGTCACATTAGAAGAACCTGACGGAATATCCGGAAAGCCCTCGACTCCGGCCGAAAAGCAGACATCCGGCCCCCGACGTCCGAAATGCCCCCGGAAGCTGACATTCGCTTCAGAGCCGATGTCGGCAGAGGCTGGCCAAGAACGGCCTGTCAGCACCCGCTAAAGAGCATCAGACTGGCGTTGACGATTGGCTTTCTCATCACTTCCCGATTTCATTTAGTCGCTCGTCTACGCGGACAGCGCTAATGCGACTTTCCTCTGCGTGGAGGGCCGGGTGAGGCCGAGAACAAGTGCATCGACCTCTTCTTCCGCGGCTTTGATCGAGGCCTGCAAGCGCTCATCGGCAAACTCGTCGTACTCGACAGCAACGCTGCGCACGTCGTTGATCCCGATGTAGCCGAACGGGACCGCGACCCCGCCCTCCACGTGGTTCATGTGTTCGAGACGCTCGCCGGGGTCATAGCCGTAGTCGCCCCGCGAGGAGAGAATGACCAGCGTCTTGGTGTCGGCGACCAGGGGCCAGTAGGGCGCGCCCGCGCGACTTCGATCGAAGCCGAACGTCCGGCCGACGCGCACGATGTTGTCGATATAGGCCTTGAACGTGGCGGGCATGCCGAAGTTGTACATCGGCACGCCGGCGACAATGACATCAGCCTCGAGAAGCTCGTCGACCAGGAGATCGCTCTCGGCCAGCACCTCGTTCATCCAGGGCTCGCGTTCCTCCAGCTTGGTGAAGGCGGCATGAATCCAGGTGCCGGTGACCGGCTGCGGCGGCGCCTGGCCGACGTCGCGATAGATCACCTTGTCCTGCGGCTGGCGTTCCTTCCAACGCTCCACGAAGCGGGCGGTGAGACGGCGGCTGTGCGAGCCGAAACGCGTCTCTGCGGAACTCCCGGTGCGGGCACTGGCATCGATGTGGAGGAGGGTTTTCATGGCGCGGAACTCCTGCGGACGAGTTGCAAACAGATGATTTGGGTTTATCTATCACCGGGATCAGCGCTTGCCACATCCCGCGATAATCTCGAAATAGAGAGCTTGAAGTTCTTGTTCAAATTCGAATGCCTCACCCTTGAGATGAACTGAACTCAGCTATGCCGGACTTGCCGCCGCTTTCGGCCCTGCGCGCCTTCGAGGCCGCCGCCCGTCACCTGAGCTTCAAGCGGGCCGCCGAAGACCTGGCCGTGACACCGACCGCGATCAGTCACCAGATCCGCCTTCTGGAGGAGGTGCTTGGTGTGCGTCTGTTCGAGCGGCGGCCGCGCCGTGTCACGTTGACCCCTGCCGGCATCACGCTCTTCCCAGTGATCAACGGGGCCTTCGCCGCCATGCGTGAGGCGATCGGGCGTGTGACGGAGAACAAGCGCCGGCGCGGCCTCACGCTCTCGGCGACCACGGCATTCACGGCAAAGTGGTTCGTGCCCCGGCTAGCGCATTTCGCCGAGGCCCACCCGGACATCGATCTCCGCCTTCATGCCTCGGACGAAGTCGTGAGTTTCGGTGCTGGCCGGGCCGATGTTGCCGTGCGCTACGGGCCCGGGCCTTTCGCCGACCTCATTTCGGAGCAACTCTTCGTGGAGCACTTCGCGCCGGTGTGTAGCCCACGTCTCGGCGTCCGATCTCCTGAGGATCTGAAATGCCAGACCCTACTCCATAGCGAATGGCGGAAAGTGGATGCGATGACCCCGAGCTGGGCTCGCTGGTGTGCAGAGGCCGGCCTCGAAGGCCTAAACACGAATGTCGGCCCAGTCTTTCTGGATGACAGCCACTTGATCCAGGCGACGGTCGCCGGTCAGGGGGTCGCCCTGCTCAGTCCCGTTCTTGTCAGGGATGAGCTCGCTGCCGGCTACCTGGTCCAGCCCTTTGGGCCTGAACTGCCTGGCTTTGCCTACTACCTCGTGCACCCGCCGCAAAGCGACTGCGCTGAAGAGATCGAAGCATTGAAAGAGTGGATGAAAAGGGCCCTTAGTAGCTAGCTGTCAGTTGCTGACCAAGCTTGCAACTGGACCGCTTCGGGTCAGCAGGCGATATGAGCATCGTCTTGCGAAATGATCGTCTTGCCCCTGGTTCCGGACACGCATAGCCAAATGACCGGTTCGCCCCCTGAAGCCGCCATCGGTGGCAGCGCCAATTTCGGCTAAGGCTGGCCAAGAGCTGCCTGTCAGCGCTCGCTAATGCCGATTTTGTATGGACGTGGGCGGCTTGAACCCAAGCCTTCACGAATCAAGTTCACTTAGCCTGGGTTTCGTATAGAACATGAACCCAAGACTACATCATGGCCAATGGGTCGACCCCGGTGGTGAAAGTCGCAGCATGACTTCTATCGACCAGTTCAATCCCGTGGTAGGCACCGAGCCGCAAGCCTCTCGATTGTTCGACTACCCCGGCTGGCTCTACCTGCTCCGGGAGTTCGATACGCTATATCGGCACGGGTCGGCCGGCGGCAGCCGTCTCATTAGATCCCACCGAAGGCGTGTGCGCGAAACCCTATCGTCGATCATCGAAGCCGACCCGCACGTCGAGCCACGGGTGGCGGCGTCGAAGCCTGTAGTCGCCCATCTTCCCCGCGCGCTTGACCTGGGCGAACGTGGCGCGATGCATGGCATGGCGCGTGCGCTGTCGCGCGTGTCACACGAACTGGCCTGGGAGTACGGCTACGACCGGGTTCCTAAGGCCCTCGCCCGAAAATATGCGCATTGCGAGGTCCTCGGCCCGCGCGGGCCAGTTCGCGCCGAGCGTCTTGTTCTGGGCTTCGTGCTGTTCGCGCCGAAAACGACCTATCCGCAGCACAGCCACCAGGAGATCGAAGAAAGCTATATTTCGGTTGCTGGCGCTTGGTCGGAGAATGACGTGGCGGTACATGCGCCAGGGTCTTTTATTCTGAACCGATCCGGCCACGAACACCGTATCACCACGGCCGATCTAGAGCCCTGTCTTCTAGCCTATGCCTGGATTGGCCCGGAGAGCCAACTGAGCGCGCCAGGCATGAAGTTTTCGCCGAACCGCAAGAGTCGGAGCCCCTAAGACAGCCAACTGCCAAGCTGAGGGCGAAAACTGCGGCCGGCCAGTTGCTTGGCGAAGTGAAAGGGCGTGCGCATCGCCGTCTGGAGGGTATCGCCAGCCGTAGCGAGGGTCTGCGCCAGGCCGGCCTGCCGAGGGGACCGGGTTGGATCCGGCGGCGTCGGGCAGTACCTGCTGAGGTGGCGGTGAGAACGCCTTCAACACCAAGTGCCGACCGCGGAAAGCCGACATCTGGCCTCGGACGGCCGGAATGCACCCGGAAGCCGACATCGGCTCCAGAGCAAATTCCGACCGAGTCTGGCCAGGGGCAGAACCCCGAGATCAATGCAACCCAAGATCGCCCGCTGCTTTGGCCGTGCATACCATCTCACGTGAGAATCTGATCCAACTGGCATTCAATTCGGCTTGCCTTATTCGGGTATTCCGACAGAAAGTGCCGCAGCTACTAGCTCGCGCTTTATTGCTTCAGACTTGAGGACCTTTAGATTACCCCAACGCGATACGCGAAAATTCGGTTGAAGCCGCATTGGCTGTGCCGCCGTTTCAGTGGCTTCGAACATTTTGCCTTGCCCCAATTGTGCCGCCGCCAAAAAAGACGTAAAGACCGTCATGTGCTCGGCCGACGAGGCTCTTGGCGTTCAACAGAGCGGCTTCTGATTTGACGTACTCGTGCGCGGTCAGATAAGCGAAATCAAAAAATCGAGCCCACGGTAGGTCGGGGTTCGGCTTAGGTTGTCTGCGGCCTCCGCGTGTTGAACCGTCAATTCAGGCTTATCGCCAAAGGCTAGATAAAACGCCATGAAAAGGTTGGTTTCGTAACCTCCGGGCTGGATCGCCAACGCATTCTGTGCAGAATCGATTGCCGCATCATGTTCGAGCTTAGCGAGATGGGCGCCGGCCATCGCGATGTGGGACCAAGCGAACTCGGGATCCACGGCGATAGCTTTCTCCGCCAGATCGTTCGCCTGACCGATGTCCGCCTCTCGCGACTTTCCAAAGCCGAACCGCGCTTTGACGGAGTGATTGAATGACAGACCTGCATAGCCGCCGGAACATTTTGGATCGAGTTCGATCGTCTTTTGACAAAGATCTTCCGCTTCCAGAATGTTTTTCCTCGAAGGGACTTCCACCATAGCTCTAGCACGTTGCCAGGCATCGTAGGCGACAATATTAGTGACATATTTCTAGTATACGCGATCCTGCTCACGCGCTTTGAGCGTTACTTCCATCGCGGTTACAGCGCGCTTCGTCACCTCGGACTGGACGGCAAAAACATCGACGAGTTCTCGGTCGTATCGGTTCGACCAGATGTGATTGCCGCCCAAAACGTCAGCCAGTTGCGCCGTGATGCGGACCCGCTCTCCATCCCGCCGCACGCTGCCTGAAAGCACATATCGGACGCCCAGCGCCTCCGATACTTCGCGATTCGAGGCGTCCTTTCCTTTGAAGGATTTAGTTGCATGGGCCGCCGTTACAAATAGTCCGGATACCTTCGAAAGGTCTGTGATGATGTCATCCGTAATGCCCGCGGCGAAGAAATCCTGCCCCGCATCATCCGAGAGATTCCCAAACGGCAGCACGGCGATGGACGGCTTGTCTGGGAGTGGGTAGGCCATCCGCGCGACATCAGCCGGCTCGACCCGCTCCACCCATGGCTGCCACCACCAGAGGCCGCCGGCGGCCAAAATCGTCAGCACTACCGCCGCGACGGTCAGGACGAGGAGTCTCGGCGCTCGCTGGCGCGCGCGGGGGCGCGGTGCCTCGCCATCGGCCAGCTCACTGAAGACTCGCACCGGGCGCGCGATGTTCTTCACCTCGACCTCGCCGCGATCGTCGAGGCGCACGTCGAGCCGGTCGCGCACCTGGTCGCGCGCCGCCCGGCTGAGGCAGATGCCGCCCGGCTCCGCCGGGCCCTCCAGCCTTGCTGCGACGTTGACGCCGTCGCCCAGCAGGTCGCCATCCTGCTCGATGATGTCGCCCAAGTTGATGCCGATGCGGAAGCGAATGCGGCGCTCTGCCGGCACCGTGGCATTGCGCGCTGTCATGCCGCGCTGCACCTCGATGGCACAGCGCAATGCCTCGATCACGCTGGGAAACTCGATCAGCAGGCTGTCGCCGGCGGTGTTGGCGATGCGCCCTGGTGTGCCGCGATCGCAAGGTCAATCAGCTCGGCGCGATGGGCGCGCAGCGCCGCGACGGTGCCCTCTTCGTCGGCTGCAGTCAGTCCGCGAATAGCCGGCGACGTCGGCCGCCACGATGGCCGCCAGCCTACGCACGACGCCTCTCTCGGCCATCCGTATGTCTCCCCGACAGTACGGGGAATACTACGCAACAGCCGGGTGTCAGACTACTCGGGTGCAAACGTCTCGAACGGGTCTTGGTTGTGCAAAAACTCCCGGCGTTGATCTGAGGTGATGGCCGGGGCGGTCTGAGCGCCGGATCGTACTGATTTCTGATTGCGGCGCCGTCTGGAAGCTTGCGGGCGGCCAGATGGGCCAGATCGCGGATTCAGG
>JAVKFY010000067.1:0-1648 GCA_040223615.1 Alphaproteobacteria bacterium | reverse complement strand
CGGCTACGAGAACGCGCGCTCCACCCGCACCGCCTGGGAAGCCTACATGGAGGGGCAGGGCGTCTGTCGCGACTACGCCCACCTGGCGATCGCCTTCTGTCGCTGCATGAACATCCCGGCGCGGTATTGCACCGGCTATCTGAGCGACATCGGCATGCCGCCGCCCTATGGGACGATGGACTTCGCGGCCTGGATCGAAGTCTATGTCGGCGGCCGCTGGCACCTGTTCGATCCACGCAACAACGTGCCCGGCTTCGGTCGCGTCCTGATGGCGCGCGGGCGCGACGCCACCGATGTGGCGATCAGCAACACCTTCGGAGTCAACACGCTGGCCGGCTTCAGGGTCTGGGCGGACGAGCACGTTGGCCCCGTGGCCGCCGCAAGTCGGGGCATGGCGTCCGTCGCCTCGGGTTGAGCCAGCGCGTACGCCGCCTGACAGTGCGGCATCTCACTGTCTACCGCTACGAGCGGCCGGTGGAGCTGGGCGAGCACCGCATGATGTTCCGGCCACGGGAGAGCCACGACTTGCGTCTCGTCGACAGCAGCCTCGACATCCAGCCGAGACCAGCGTCGCTGCGGTGGCTGCACGATGTCTTCGACAACTCGGTCGCCATCGCCACCTTCGCCGGCAGGACGTCCGAGTTGCGCTTCGATAGCACGGTGGCGTTGGAGCATCTCGAAGTGCCGCTGCCCCATTACGCCTTGGCAGCCGAGGCGCAGAACCACCCGTTTCTCTATCCCGAAGACGAGTGGCCGAACCTCACCGGCGCCGTCGTCCGCCGCCATCCCGACGCCGAAGTGGACCTGTGGGCATCGCAGTTTTTGGCGCCGTCCGGATCAACCGCGACCATGCAGCTGCTGCAGGCTATGACGCATGGCATCAAGCAGCAGTTCAACTATTCGCGCCGCGTGCAGAAAGGCGTGCAAAGCCCGATTGAGACGTTGCGCCGTGGCCAGGGCAGCTGTCGCGACTTCGCGCTGCTGATGATGGAGGCCGTCCGGTCGCTCGGGCTCGCGGCGCGTTTCGTCAGCGGCTACATCTTCGTGCCGCGACACGACGCGGGCGCCACGCTGGGCGGCGGTGCGACGCATGCCTGGCTTCAGGTCTACTTGCCCGGCGCCGGTTGGGTCGACTTCGACCCGACCAATTCCATTGTCGGCAATCGCGACCTGATCCGCGTCGCCGTCGCCTGGGATCCAAAGCAGGTCCTGCCGCTGTGGGGCACCTTCATCAGCGAGACGTCGATCTCCAGCACCATGAGTGTCAACGTGCACGTGGACGAGGAGGTGTCATGAGCTTCCATCGGACGCCGTCGTCTGGCGAAAGACGCGGCACCGCGGCGCCGCATCAACCATGCAACAGGACTGGCGGCGCGGTACGGGACCGCCTGGCCAACGCGGCGATGGCAAGCGCCTACGTGACGCTCACCGGCGGATGGATGTGGCTGTTGTTTCTCGGCGCGAACTGGCTGCTGCGGGCAACCTGACCGTCGGCGGGCGCGCCGAACCTAGAAGTCGGTGCTGGTCAGGACGTAGGTGTTCTTGTGGGTGCGTGCGTATGCCTTGCGGGCGGCGGCGTGGATGCGCTCGCGGTCGGCGTCGAACGCCAGCAGCACCGTTGCTTCATCACCGACATCACCGGTCGAGT
>JAVKFY010000066.1:0-111788 GCA_040223615.1 Alphaproteobacteria bacterium | reverse complement strand
CCCGGCCACCCACACGGATACTGGCGTTGGGTGGCCGGGTGGGGGAGCGGGCTGGTGCCGACTAAACATGAAACGCTCTAGGTGGCTGGCGCCGGGCGGGCGTAGACGTCCTTCACCGCCAGCTTGCCGTCGCGGAAGGTGTAGCGTTCCACGCCGACGCGGGCGAAGGGCTCGCCGGTGGCCGCAACCTTGCCGCTGATCCGGTACTGCATGAAGGTCGCGTCGGGGGCGTGGTGGAACACCACGTCGGTGAAGCGCACGTCGATATTCTTGCCTTTGCGCTCGGCGAAGAAATCCGCGATCTGTTGCTTGCCGACCAGTTCCCGCACGACGCCGTCGTCTTCCACGGTCCAGGTGAAGTCCTCGGTCACGATCTGGAACATGGCGTCCATGTCCTGTTTGAAAAAGGCGCGGCCAAAGGCCTTGAACAGCGTGTCGCGTTCTTCCAGAGACGGGGTCATGCTCATTCTCCCGTGAACACCGGCTTGCGCTTCTCGATGAAGGCGGCGATGCCCTCGCGGCCATCGGGCGAGGTGGCGCGGGCGACGATCGAGCGTGCCTCGTGCTCCATCTGGGTCTCCAGCGACTCACCGAAGGTGCCGGCCAGCAGCCGCTTGATCTCGCCATAGGCGCCGGTCGGCCCCTGCGCGAAGGCCTTCGCCTGCGTCTCCGCCTCGGCCATCAGGTCGGCGTCGGGTATCACCCGGTCGATCATGTTGTAGCCCAGCGCCTCCTCGGCGGTGAGCAGGCGGTTGGTCAGCATCAACTCCTTGGCCCGGCGCAGCCCGACCAGCCGCGGCAGGTGGTAGCTCGACGAACCGTCCGCTGACAGGCCGGCGGCGGAATAGGCCATGGTGAAGCGGGCCGAGGCGGCGGCGTAGATCAGGTCGCCGGAGAGCGCGAAGCTCAGGCCGCCGCCGGCGGCCATGCCGTTCACCGCCATGATCACGGGCGCGTCCATGCGCGCCAACAACGAGACGGCGGCGTGATAGAACATCGTCATCTGGGGCAGCAGCAGGCCGACATCGTCGCCGGCCTCCTCGAACGCCTTCAGGTCGCCGCCGGCGGAGAACATCTTGCCGGCGCCGGTGATCAGCACCGCGCGGATCGCCTTGTCCTGGTCGCAGGCGATCGCCGCGCCATGCAGCTCCTGCATCATCGCCAGGTTCATGCCGTTGGCGGCGTTTGGGCGGTTCAGGGTGATCTTCGCGACCCCGTCCGCAACCTCGAACAGGATGGTCTCGTAGCTCATGGCGCGCTCCCGGCGTGTGCTTGGTCAGGGCGAGGATGCCGGCGCCAGCCGGTCCCGTCCAGCCCATTGCGGTGGGCAGCGTGCCTCGCCTAGGCTGGCAACAGGTGTAGATACAACGGAGGCGAAGCAGTGAAGCTCTACGATCTCAAGGCCGGCCTGAACCCGCGCCGGGTGCGCATCTTCCTGGCCGAGAAAGGCATCGAGGTGCCCTCGGTGCAGGTCGACATGATGAAGCACGAGAACGACGCGCCGGACTACCTGGCCAAGAACCCGATGGGCAAGATGCCGATCCTGGAACTCGACGACGGCGAGATCCTGGCGGAGTCGGTGGCGATCTGCCGCTACTTCGAGGCGCAGCAGCCCGAGCCGCCGCTGTTCGGCAACAGCCCACGCGAACAGGCCTTCGTTGAAATGTGGAATCGGCGGATGGAATTGGAGATCATGTTGCCGATGGTGAACGTGTTCCAGCATACGTCCGACTTCTGGAAGGGTCGGATTGAGCAGGTGCCGGCCTGGGGCGACCTGAACCGGGGCAAGCTCGCCGAGCGCATGAAGTGGCTCGACGGCGAACTGGCCGAGCGGCCCTACATCGCCGGCGACAACTACACCATCGCCGACATCACCGCGCAGTGCGCCTTCGTGATGGGCAAGGGCATCGGCATGCGCATCCCGGAAGAGCTGGTGAACCTGACGCGCTGGTTCGAGCAGGTGTCCGGCCGGCCGACCGCGCGCGCCTGACGACGGGCCGTACGAGGAGCGAGACGATGATCGTTGAACCGGATATCCGGGTGGAGCGCGAGCCGGAGGTGGATGTCACCTTCGACGTCATCGTCATCGGCGCCGGGTTCGGCGGACTGTACATGCTGCGCTGCCTGCAAGAGCTGGGCGTGAACGCGCGCTGCTACGAGGCCGGCGGCGACGTCGGCGGCACCTGGTACTGGAACCGCTATCCGGGCGCGCGCTGCGACGTGCCGAGCCTGCAATATTCCTACTCGTTCTCCGAGGAGCTGGAGCAGGAGTGGGACTGGTCGGAGAAGTACGCGCCGCAGCCGGAGATCCTGGCCTACGCGCGCCACGTCGCCGACCGCTTCGATCTGCGCCGCGACATCCGCTTCGACACGCGGGTGACGACGGCGCGGTTCGACGAGCAGAGCAACCGCTGGCGGGTCGAGACCGACCGCGGCGACGTTGCGACAGCGCCGTTCGTGGTCACAGCCATGGGTTGCCTGTCGAACGCCAACGTGCCGGATTTCGAAGGCATCGACGACTTCGACGGGCCGATCTACCACACCGGCAAGTGGCCGCACGACGGCGTCGACTTCAGCGGCCTGAAGGTCGGGGTGATCGGCACCGGCTCCTCGGCGATCCAGTCGATCCCGATCATCGCCGAGCAGGCCGAGAAGCTGACGGTGTTTCAGCGCACGCCGAACTACTCGGTGCCGGCGTGGAACGAGGAGCTTGACCCGGAATACCGCCGCAAGGTGAAGGAGGACTATCCGGAGTTGCGTGCCCGCGCCCGCTCGCGTCCGACCGGGGTGTATTTCCAGTTCGACCTGCGCAAGGCGCTGGAGACCCCCGAGGAGGAGCGCGAGCGGCAGTACGAGGAATACTGGCAGCGCGGCGGCCTGCCGTTCCTGGGTGCCTTCGCCGACCTGCTGTTCGACAAGCGGGCCAACGACACCATCGCCGACTTCGCGCGCGACAAGATCCGAGCGCTGGTGGAGGATCCCCAGACCGCCGATTTGCTGTGTCCGGACAACGTCTTCGGCTGCAAGCGGCTGTGCGTCGACACCAACTACTACCAGACCTACAACCGCCCGAACGTGGAACTCGTCGACGTGTCGAAAACGCCGATCGAGCGCTTCACCAAGACCGGCCTGGAAGTCGGCGGCAAGGCTTACGACGTCGACGCGGTGGTCTGCGCCACCGGCTTCGCGGCGATGACCGGCGCCTTCGACAAGATGCACATCGTCGGCCGCGACGGCCTGACCTTGAAGGAGAAGTGGGCGGCGGGGCCGCGCACCTATCTCGGCCTGACCACGGTCGGATTCCCGAACATGTTCATGATCACCGGACCGGGCAGCCCGTCGGTGCTGGCCTCGATGATCCAGGCGATCGAACAGCATGCCGATTGGATCACCGACTGCATCGCGCATTGTCGCGCCGTCGGCGTCGAGACCATCGAGCCGACGCTGGAAGAGGAAGACGCCTGGGTCGAGCACGTCAACGAGGTCGCGGCGGCGTCGCTGCGCTCGACCTGCTCGTCCTGGTATGTCGGCGCCAACATCCCCGGCCGGCCGCGCGTTTTCATGCCCTATATCGGCGGCTTCCCGAGATATGTCGAGAAGTGCAACGACGTGGCCAGCGACAGCTACACCGACTTCGTGCTGAAAGGCGAGGGCATGCGCAACCGGCGGCCCGAGTTCCGCTGGACCAAGCGCTGGCGCGTCAAGCCGATGGAGCTCAGCGAGCTGGAACGCGAGATGCGCGCCGGGCCGGTGATCTGAGGCTCAGCGCACCAGGTCGAGGACGATGTGCTGGCGCGGTGCGTCGGGCAGGTGCAGCACCTGCACCGGGTGGCCGCGCGCGGCGATGTCGCAGGCCCGGCGGTAGGGATCGCGCTCAAAGGTCTCGCGGACCCGGACCGGGCCGCCGGCGGTAGCGTAGCTGACCTCGACCCAGCCGCCGACATCGTCTTCCTGATGGTCGCGCCATGCCCGCTCGATGCGGCCGCTGGCGACCAGCCCGTGGACGAGCAGGCCGGTGCGCTCACGCTGCCAGCGCCGGTCGTTCCAGTAGCCGAACAGCGGCGGCAGCACGAAGACCAGGCTCCACAAGACTTCCCACCGGCCGCCGGGCACGAAGAAGCCGTCGCGCAGGCGGGCCACCTCGGGATCGTCCGGCAGGTACTCGACCATCACCGGCGTGCCGGTCTCGAGGTGACCGAAGTAGAGGCTCGACGTGGCGTAGCTTTGGCCGTGCGCGTCGGTGAAGCGAAACCGCACGCTGAACACCAGTTTCTTGCGGGCGATGATGTCGTCGCCGATGGTGCGGTTAGCATAGACGGCGCTCTCCACCTCGCCGCGCGCCGGCTGGCCGCTCACGTCGAGGCGGATGTCGTCGACGATGCCGTAGGGAAAGAACGCCGCCGCGAGCGTCAGGCAGAACAGCGCCGTCGCCACCAGGCCGATCTGCCACGGGCGCCGGCCCCGCAGCACGGCGGCGCGCAGCGGCGCCGGCACCCGGCGCGGCGGCGACTGGCGCAGGAGAAACTCCCAATCGCTGGCACGCGCCATGGCGCCGGGGCTACTCAGCCGCGACGCCGACCCGGGGCGCGCCGTGGGTGTGCGGGATGGCGTCGCCGTGCTCGGTCATCAGGTCGAGGGCGTTCTCCTCCGCCTCGCTCACCGGATGCAGCGAGATGTCGTCGTATTCCTTGGCGGCCGGGTCGGCCTCGATGCGCTTCTGGATCGCGCGGTAGGCGAGGAACAGCCGAGCCCACTGATAGTGCGTCTGGACGATCTCCCAGGCGCGGCGCGGGTAGAACAGCAGCGGGTTCTCGATCGGCAGGCCGTGGCGGCGCTGCGTGCGCACCTTGCGGCGCCAGAAGCCGAGCTCCAGCGGATGGATGCCCTCGATCGCCAGCGCGCCGGTGAACCACATCAGCGGCAGCGTCATCTTCTTCGGCTTCAGGCCGGACGCGGCGCCGCGGCGCATGATGGTCTCGACGTGCTCGGGCGTGTAGTAGCGCGACCAGACATCGCGATAGACCCGGGAGAGCTCGTCGCGTGACATGATCGGGTGGTCGGTGGTGACGTGTTCCAGGTCGTACTTGTTCATGTCCGGGTCGAGGTCGACGCCGGCGGCGGACAGTTTCTGGTGGTCCTCCGAACCCGGCAGCGGCGTCAGCACGAAGAACTCGACCAGGTCGAGCGGCAGTTCGCGCTTGATGATCTCGACGTCGCGGGCGATCGATTCCGGCGTGTCGGGCGGGAAGCCGAGGATGTACCCGGCGTAGGTCATGGCGCCGTGGCTCTTCCACATCTGCAGCATCTTGCGATACTCCCAGATCTTGTTCTGGCGCTTCTTGGTGCCGAGCAGCGAATCCGGGTTGATGTTCTCCAGGCCGATGAAGATGCGGTGCGCGCCGGCCCGCGTCGCCTTCTCGATGAAGCCGGGGATGCGGTGCGCCAGGGTGTCGACCTGCAGGATGAACTTGAAGCGGAAGCCCTGGTTCTCGCGCAGGTCGATCAGCCGGTCGAGGATCTGCTCCCAGTTGCGGTTGCGGGCGAAATTGTCGTCGGTGACGAAGTAGCGGGTGATGCCCTGGGCGGCGTTGGCGCGGATGATTTGTTCGATGTCGTCGGCGGTGCGGTAACGCGACTTGCGTCCCTGCACGTTGATGATGGTGCAGAAGGAACACTGAAACGGGCAGCCGCGGCCGCTGTCGAAGCTGGTGTAGGCGCCGGCGGTGCGCTTGACCACGTTGTCGGGCAGGAACGGCCGCGTCGCCTCGGCCATGCCGGGCAGGTCGTCCATGTAGTTGTAGAGCGGTGGCAGGGTACCGTTCCAGGCGTCGACCAGCACTTCGTCGAGCCGGCCTTCCGATTCGCCGGCGTAGAGCGTGATGCCCATGTCCTGCGCGGCTTTGATGTCGGCCGGCAACGCCGGCAGCATCGACAGGCAGCCGGAGACGTGGAAGCCGCCGATGACCACGTTCAGGTCGGCGGCTCGGAACTGGCGCGCCATGTCGACGGTGTGCGGGAACTGGTTGGTCTGCACCCCGACGAAGCCGACGAAGCCGCCGTCGGCCTCCTTGAGGCGCCGGATCAGGCGCTTGATCGGGATGACGGTGTTGGTCTCGTCGTAGGCCTCGATCTCGATGTCGACGTCGGCGCCGAGCACCTGGCGCTCGGCGCAGTTCAGCGTCAGGCCGTAGAGCGTGGCCAGCGTGTTCGACGGGATCGCCGAGCGGTACCACTGGATGACGTAGCCGTCCTCGTCATAGTGCGACGGCTTGATCAGGACGACGAGAAATCGTTTGCGCTGTGCCACTGGCTGCCCCCCGGCGAGTCCCGCAGGTCGACTCCCGTGATTATGTCATACGGCGGACGCTTCGCGAAACGATCCCGCGCCGACGCCGGAGGCGATGCCTCTTGCGTCGGCGCGGTTTCGTTGCATCAGGTGCGCGCGCGTCGACGGCGGGCGCCGAGAAGCGCCAGGCCGGTGCCGAAGAGCGCCAGGCTCCAAGGCTCAGGCACGGACCTACCTGGGTCCGCGGCATTGTCGATCACGACATTGTCGAAGAAGATGCCATTGCCCAGCAGGGCGTCGATTTCATCTTGCGTGCCAGGCGCACCGGCGACCCTGAAGAGCAGGGAGTCGACGGCTTGCAGCCGCGGACCTTCGGGCGGGCCGGCGTAGTAGCTCTCCCACGTCGGGCCCGTGTAGGCGAGTGCGCCGTTGAGATAGATGGTTACCAGGTCGTTGCCGGTCGTGTCGCCGTTCAGTCCATCGGCGAACTCGATGTAGATGTCGACCCGCTGCCAGTCGAAGTACGACAGGTCGTCGCCGACAGTCTCGTAGCCGGCGCCACCGAATGGCGCGGCAACCGTTCCGGTGGTGTAGGCCTCAAGGTCGAGGCCGGTGCCGTTGTCGCTGAGGCGCAGCAGACCCATCCGGACCGTCGACTGCTTGGCACTCGGCGAGATGCCGATGCTCAACCCGGACTGCGCCGCTCCGGTAGCGGAGCGAAAATCGAACCCGGCATGAAAGGTGTTGGTCGTTGCCCCGTCGCCGGCAAGCGGCGGGTTGTTCGGGCTCGCCGGGTTGGCGCCGAAGTCGTTGAATAGCGAACTGCCCGTCTCGCCGGCTACCTGCGGCGAGCGCTGAGAGAAGGGTTGGTTGCTGTACGACGTGGTGGCGACGGCATTCGAGAGGCGCCAGACCTGATTACCGCTACCGTCGTCCTGAACGCTCTGGTCGAAGTTCGTGACCTGGTTGCCAAAGGAATCCTCGACGGTCCAACCTTCCTGGCCATTCACGTTGCCTGGCGTCATCGAGTCGAAGTCAACCATCACGGCAAATGCCGGCGACGCCGACACCATGCCGATCAGACTGCCGCAAGCGACAGCCATCATTGTCCTAGAAATTGACATAAGTGCTTTCCCAAGCTTGTTTTTGTGACATGCGAGGGCTCGCAAGTCGCGTGCCAGGGCGCTAAAACTTTGATTTTCTTATGTATAAAGCGCAAAGACCGGCGCCTGATCGCGCCGAGTGTAAAGAGTCTCGACAGTGGTCCCCCGGTAGACGCCGAAAAGCCAGCTTTGGCGGGCCGGTGGAGTCTACAGGTCGGTCTGATATGCTTCGCCCGGATGGGCGGTCAGCCGGCGTCCTTGTCCATCGCATCCCAGTTGTAGAGCGGGTCTTCCTTGGCCAGGAAGCGGCGTACGGCCTCGTTGTTGAAGTCGGTGGAGAACATCATCGACTGCGCGTCGGCCTCCCATTCCGCGACCTGGCGGTAGGTTGCCTCGGACGAGCGATTGGTCATGCGCTTGGTCGCGGCGATCGCGTTCTTGGACCCGCGCGCCAGCTTGGACGCGAAGTCGCGCGCGGCCGGCAGCAGCGCGTCGGGCTCGTGCAGCGAGTGCACGATGCCCAGCGCCAGGGCTTCATCGGCTTCGACGGTGCGGGCGGTGTACATGATGTCCTTGGCCTTGGGCAGGCCGACGACGCGCGGCAGGGTGTAGACCACGCCCATGTCCGGCACCAGGCCGATACGCCCGAACACGGCGGAGAATTTCGAGCGCGGCGTCGCCATGATGAAGTCGCTGACCAGCGCTAGCGAGAAGCCGCCGCCGAAGGCCAGCCCGTCGACCGCCGCGATCACCGGACAGTCCAGGTTGTAGAGCCGCTCCAGCCAGTCGTGCATCGCGATCAGGCCATCGCGAGTCTCGGTCAACTGGGCCTTGGCGTTCATCCGCTCGCCCATGTTCTTGACGTTGCCGCCGGCGGAAAAGGCCCGGCCCTCGCCGCGCAGGATCAGCGCACGGATGTCGCCGTTGCCCTGGACCTCGTCGAGCATGGCCTTGTAGTCGACCCGCAGGCCGTCGGTCAGCGCGTTCAGCACGTCGGGCCGGTTCATGGTGAACTCGGCGATGCCGTCGTCCACGGCGAAGGTCGCGTCGGTATAGGTGTGCGCCATCTCGTCCTCCCTCAGGCCACCTTCACCGGCGGCTCAGGTTCGCTCATGCGTTCGGTGTATTCGGCGTCGTCCATCGCCAGCATGCGCCGGTAGGTCTTCTCCGGGAAGGCCATGTGCGGCCGGGCCGAGTCCATCGGCGGCTGCGCGACCGGCTCGGTCGGGGTCGTGTAGGCGGCCGGCGCCTTGAAGCGGGCGAGTTCCTCGTCGCTGATGCCGGCCAGCGCCACGACCTCCGGGTCGATCCAGGCTTCCGGGTCGATGGCCTCGGCCGAGGTCGACAGTTCCAGTGACAGGTTCTCCGGGCCGGCGAAGTAGATCGACTGGCAGAAGCCGTGGTCGATCGGGCCGAAGACGTTGACGCCGCGATCGCGGATGCGGTCGCGCATCGCCAGCAGCGACGCCCGGTCCGGGACGTTCAGCGCCAGGTGCTGCATGGTGCCGGGCGCCGCCGGGCCGCCGGGATTGCCGGCGTGAGTCCTGCCGATCTCGGTCTCGACCTTGGGGATATCGGGCGAGAATACCAGCGCGATGGAGCAGCCGTCGTTCAGCTTCAGGAAGCCGTGCCAGGCGCCCTTCACGCCGTGCATCCAGTACAGCGCCACCAGCTCCATGCCGAGCACATCGGTGAAGAAGGCGATCTGCGTCTTCATGTCGGCGGTGCAGATCGCCAGGTGGTGCAACCCGTCCGGCTTGGTCATCGCGCGTATCTCCTGACGACTACTCCGCGGCGGCGACGTCGGTAGCTTGCCCCGGCGAGCGGAAAACCGGCATCAGCTTGGCCCAGTCGGCCTTGGCCAGCTTTACGTTGCGCTCCTTGATGTGGCCGAAGCCGCGGATACGGTCGGGCACCTCGGCGATCTGGAAGGCCAGTGCGTGGTTGTCGTTGTCGAGCTTGTCGATCAGCTCGGCGACGATGGCCTCGTACTCGTCGATCAGCGCGCGTTCCATGCGGCGTTCCTGGGTACGTCCGAAGATGTCGAACGGACCGCCGCGCAGGCCCTTCAGGCCGGCGACGACCTTCAGCACCGGGAACAGCCACTTGCCCTCGAACTCGATCTTCTGCAGGTGGCCGGTTGACGGATCGCGTCGCGCCAGCAGCGGCGGCGCCAGGTGGAAGCGCAGGCTGTACTCGCCCTCGAACTGGCGGTCGAGCTTCTCGCGGAAGGCCAGGTCGGTGTGCAGGCGGGCGACCTCGTACTCGTCCTTGTACGCCAGCAGCTTGTAGTAGTTGCGCGCCACCGCCTCGGCCAGGCCGTCGCGGCCCTTGGCCTTGGTCTGCTCGGCCTGGCGCACGCGGGCGACCAGGTCGCTGTAGCGCTTGGCATAGGCCGCGTCCTGGTAGCCGGTGAGGAACTCGACCCGCTTGCCGACGATCCCGTCCAGGTCCTTGGCGATCGCGGTCTTCGCCGTCTTTCTCGGCATCAGCGGCGCGGCGATGGTTTCCACGTAGTCCGGATCGATGACAGCCAGACGGCCCCAGGCGAAGGCGCGCTTGTTCATCTCCACCGCCACGGCGTTCAGCTCGATGGCGCGCAGGATGGCCTCGACCGGCAGCGGGACCAGGCCCTTCTGGTAGGCGGCGCCGAGCATGAACAGGTTGGTGGCGATGGCATCGCCCATCAGCGCGGTGGCGATCTGCGAGGCGTTGATGAACACGCTGTCCGGACCGCCGGCGGTCTCCTTGATGCGGGCGATCATCGAGTCCGCGTTCATGTCGATGGACTGGTCCATCACGAAGGCGGCGGGCGGCACCACATGGGTGTTGATCACCGTGTTGGTGGTGCCCTGGTTGGCGGTGGCCAGCGCGTCGGGCGCGATCGCGGTGACGATGTCGCAACCCAGGATCAGCTTGGCGCCGCCGGTGGCGATGCGCACCGCGTGCAGGTCTTCCGCGTTGTCGGCGATGCGCACGTGGCTGGCGACGGCGCCGTTCTTCTGCGACAGGCCGGTCGAGTCGAGCACCGAACAGGCCTTGCCGGCGATGTGGCTGGCCATGCCGAGCAGGGCGCCGATGGTGATCACGCCGGTGCCGCCGATGCCGGTGATCAGGATGCCGTAGGGCTCGGCCGACGACTGCTGCTGCGGCTCGGGCAGGTCGGCGAAGCGGTCGCCGCCGTCCTTGGCCGTTACCGGCTTGGCCTTGCGCACCGCGCCGTCATGCACGGTCACGAAGCTGGGGCAGAAGCCGGTGAGGCAGGAGAAGTCCTTGTTGCAGTTCGACTGGTCGATCTGCCGCTTGCGGCCGAGTTCGGTGTCCAGCGGCTGCACCGACACGCAGTTGGACTGCGTGGAACAGTCGCCGCAGCCCTCGCACACCGCGTCGTTGATGAACACCCGCTTGGCCGGGTCGGGGAAGCGGCCGCGCTTGCGGCGGCGGCGCTTCTCGGCGGCGCAGGTCTGGTCGTAGATCAGGATCGTCACGCCCTCGATCTCGCGCAGCTCCTTCTGGACCGCGTCGAGCTCGGAACGATGGTGAATGGTGACGCCGTCGGCCCAGTCGGTGCCGATCGGGTACTTGTCGGGCTCGTCGGTGACCACCACGACGCGCTTAACGCCCTCGGCCGCGACCTGGCGGCTGATGTCGGGCGGGGTCAGCGGGCCGTCGTGCGGCTGGCCGCCGGTCATCGCCACGGCGTCGTTGTAGAGCACCTTGTAGGTGATATTCACCTTGCCGGCGACGGCGGCGCGGATCGCCATCAGACCGGAGTGGTAGTAGGTGCCATCGCCCAGATTCTGGAAGACGTGCTTCTCGTCGGTGAACGGCGCCTGGCCGACCCAGTTCACGCCCTCGCCGCCCATGTGGGTGATGGTCTGGGTGTTGCGGGTCGGCATCCACATCACCATGCCGTGGCAGCCGATGCCGGCCATCGCGCGGCTGCCGTCGGGTACTTTGGTGGAGCTGTTGTGCGGGCAGCCGGAGCAGAAATACGGCGAACGCATCAGCTTCGGCGCCGTGCCGCGGGCCTCGTTCTCGATCTGGTCGAGGCGGGCCAGCCGCTGGTTGAACTCCGGCCGGTCGTCGTAGCGGCGTACGCGGTCGACCAGTGCCTTGGCGACCATGCCAGGCGTGATCTCGCCCCATTCGGGCAGCAGCGGGCGGCCCTCCTCGTCGCGCTTGCCGATAATCCGGCGCGGCATGTCCGCGCGGTTGAACAGCAGCGACTTGATCTGGTCCTCCAGGAGCGGCTTCTTCTCCTCGACCACCAGGATCTCTTCCAGACCCTTGGCGAACTCGTAGACGCCGGTCGGTTCCAGCGGCCAGGTCATCGCCACCTTGTAGAGCCGGATACCGAGCGCGGCGGCCGCCGCCTCGGTGATGCCGAGCTCGTCCAGCGCCTGGCGCAGGTCGAGATACGACTTGCCGGTGGAGACGATGCCGAGCCGCGCCTTCGGCGAGTCCAGCATCACCTTGTCGAGCTTGTTGGCGCGCGCGAAGGCCTGCGCGGCGGGATGCTTGTAGGTGACCAGCCGCTGTTCCAGGTGCATCGGCACGTCGGGGTAGCGGATGTTCAGCCCCTCTGCCGGCATGTCGAAGTCGGTCGGCAGCTTGATGTCGATGCGGCTCGGGTCGATCGAGACCGTGCCGGAGCTTTCGACCGTGTCGCCGATTGCCTTGAAGCCGACCCAGCAGCCGGAGTAGCGCGACAGCGCGATGCCGTAGAGCCCGTAGTCGATGTATTCCTGCACGCCGGCCGGGTGCAGGATCGGCAGGCCATAGTGGATGAAGCCGTATTCCGACTGGTGCGGCATGGTCGACGACTTGCAGCCGTGGTCGTCGCCGGCCAGCGCCAGCACGCCGCCATGCTTCGAGCTGCCGGCGTAGTTGCCGTGCTTGATGGCGTCGCCGGAGCGGTCGACCCCCGGGCCCTTGCCGTACCAGATGCCGAACACGCCGTCATACTTGGCCTTGGGGAACAGGTTGACCTGCTGCGAGCCCCACACCGCGGTCGCCGCCTGGTCTTCGTTGACGCCGGGCTGGAAGTGGATGTGGTTGCGGGCCAGGAACCGCGACGCCTGCCACAAGGCGGCGTCGTAGCCGCCCAGCGGCGAGCCGCGATAGCCGGAAATGAAGCCGGCCGTGTTCAGCCCGGCGGCATCGTCGCGCTGGCGTTGCAGCATCGGCAGGCGCACCAGCGCCTGCATGCCGGTCAGATAGACACGACCGGATTCCAGCGTGTACTTGTCATCGAGCGTTACTTGCGCCAGCGCCATTCTGGTCACTCCGGACATCTGCGGGTTTCAGGGAGTTGCGGTAATCTTACCGCGAAGGCCGGAGGCTTGGCGAGGCATCGAAGAAGGAAACATGGCAGGCATGCAGGCGCCGTTCGATCAGTATCGTGACGTGGTGCGCCCTGAGTGGATCGACCACAACGGGCATATGAACATGGGCTACTACATGGTGGTGTTCGATTTCGCCACCGACGCCTTCTTCGACTTCGTCGGGCTCGACACGGCGCACCGCGAGGCGGAACGGATCACCACCTTCTGCCTGGAGGCGCACATCACCTACGACCGCGAGGTCGGCGAGGGCGATCGCTTGCGCTTCGCCACGCAGCTGCTCGATTTCGACGCCAAGCGACTGCACTACATCCACATGATGTACCACGCGGAAGAGGGCTACCTGGCGTCGACCAACGAGCTGATCTCGCTGCACGTCAGCCGCGAGACCCGGCGCGGCGCTGAGATGGCGCCGTCGATTCAGCAACGGCTCGCGGAGATCAGGCAGGCGCACGCCGCGCTGCCGCGCCCGCCACAGGTCGGCCACGTCATCGGCGTGAAGGCCGGCCGCATCACCGGATAACTGGACCAGAAAAGGAACCACCCATGGAGCGTATGCCCGACCTTGAGCCGGAGCAGATGAACCCGGCGCAGAAGCAGGTCTACGACGCCGTCGTCGCCGGTCCGCGCGGCCGGCTGGCCGGCCCGATCCAGTCCTGGCTGCGCAGTCCGGAGATGGGCATGAAGGCGCAGGACCTGGGTGCGGCGGTGCGCTTCGCCAACTCGATGGAGGACCGGCTGAAGGAGCTGGCGATCCTGCTCACCGGTCGTTTCTGGCATGCGCAGTTCGAGTGGTACGCACACGCTCGCATCGCCCGCGACGTCGGCCTGGCCGACGCCTATATCGACGCCATCGAGGCCGAGACGCGGCCCGACTTCGGCGATGACGCGGACGCCGCGGCGGTCTACGACTTCATCCACGCGCTCATCCACAAGCACCGCATTCCCGACGACGCCTACAACAATGTGCTGAACCGGTTCGGCGAGCAGGGCGCGGTCGATCTGGTGATCACGTCGGGCTACTACACGCTGGTCGGCATGACGCTGAACGCGTTCCAGGTGGCGCTGCCAGTCGGCGTGAAGGGCCTGCCGGAGCCGAAGCTTTGAACCGACCGCTGGACCGGGGCGGCGAGTGCGTGGCCGATGCCGGCGACTTCGATGCCGGCAAGCTGCAAGCCGCCATCGAGGTGTCGCGCGCGTGCGAAACGACCTGGCCGCGCGACATCGCCACGGCGCTGGCAGAGGGCACCTTCGAGCCGCCGCCGTGGAACGAGGTGCTCGGCCCGACGCGGCCGCGCGGGCGGGTCAGCGGCGTGATCGTGAAACGCGGCCGGCCGATCGCCGAGTGGGGCACGCCGCAACGCGTCGACATGACCTTCTCGGTGGCCAAGAGCTACCTGTCGATCCTGGCCGGGATCGCGGTCGACGACGGCCTGATCGCGGATGTCGACCGGCCGGTGGCGGAACTGGTCGACGACGGCGGATTTACCGGCAACCACAATGGCGCGATCACCTGGCGCCACCTGCTGCAGCAGACCAGCGAATGGTCGGGCACTTTGTGGTCGAAGCCGGACCAGGTCGATCATTTCCGCACGCTGGGCGGCGGCCTGAACGAGAAGAAGGGCCAAAAGCGCGAGCTGGAAGCGCCCGGCGGATACTGGGAATACAACGACGTCCGCGTGAACCGGCTCAGCCTGTCGCTGATGCGGGTGTTCAAGCGGCCGCTGCCGGCGGTCCTGAAGGAGCGGGTGATGGACCCGATTGGCGCCACCGAGACCTGGAGCTGGAACGGCTACCGCAATGCCGGCGAGACGGTCGACGGGCGCTACATGATCGGCGTGCCCGGCGGCTCGCACTGGGGCGGCGGCCTGTGGATGTCGACGCGCGACCACGCCCGCGTCGGCCAGATGATCGCCCAGGGCGGCAAGTGGAACGGCGAGCAAATCCTGCCGCCGGCGTGGATCGATCAGATGACGACGCCGTGCGAGCTGAACCCGACCTACGGCTACCTGTGGTGGCTGAACACCGAGCGGGCGTACATGCCGGCGGCCTCGGCAGATGCCTTCTTCGCCATCGGCGCCGGCATGTCGATGATCTGGATCGACCCGCCGGCCGAACTGGTGGTGGTGCTGCGCTGGATCGACGGCGCCCGCGCCAACGAGGTGGTCGGGGCGATCATGGAGGCTGTGTCATGACCGCGATGGCGCGGACACTGCTGCTCGCCCCGGTAGTTTGTCGCGGGGCCGCGCGGACGCGCGCTAGGTGCGGATCAGGTAGGCGCCTTCCGGTACTTCGTCCTTCAGCGCGTTGCAGTTGCCCGACGACGGCTGCTGCGAGATGTGGCGGTCGGGGTACCAGTAGCGGCACAGGCCCGACGGCGGCATGTGACCGGCCGGGACCACGATCAGCTTCTCAGGATCGTTGACCTTCACGAAAGTGCCGCAACCGGTGAGCGCCAGCATGGCGGCGGCGGCGGTCAGCATGGCGAGTGGCTTCACCGGACTCTCCTCGATCGACTATCGACAGCGATTCTAGCACGAAGGGGTTACCGACCGGTACACCCAGACGTCGATGGCCTCGGCACGGCCGCGCAGAGGGCGCGCGCCGGCGGGCTCGAAGCCGGCGAGATCGGCTCCCTCGTCCCCGGCGGCCTGAATCAGATCGGCGGAGACCGCGATCTGGCTGTCGAGCTCTCGGGTCAGCCGCTCCAGCCGGGCGGCGACGTTGACGGTGTCGCCCAGCACGGCGCGCTCCATGCGTTCGCCATCGCCGACGTCGCCGATGACCACCGGGCCCAGCGCTACGCCGACACCGATCGCCAGCGCCGGGGCGTCAGCCCGCTCGGCGTTCCAGGCGTCGGCGGCGGCGACCATGTCGCGCGCGCAGGCCAGCGCGTTGGCGGCGTCGGCCGGTCCCGGACGAGGCGTGCCGAAGGTCGCCATCACGCCGTCGCCGGTGAACTTCTCCAGCGTGCCGCCGTGGGCGAAGACCTGGGCGCTGACCCGTGCATGGAACTGGCGCAGCGTCGCGATCAGGTCGTCGGCCGGGCGGCCGTCGGCGAAGCCGGTGAAACCGACGATGTCGAGGAACAGCACCGCCGCGCGCTGCGTCTGCGCCGCTTCCAGCGGATCGTCGGCGCCGGCCAGCTCGTCGACCATGTTCTGCGCGAAATAGCGCGCCAGGTTGGTGCGCTGGCGCGCGGCTTCGGCCTGCTCGGCCAGCAGCGCGCGGGCCCGTCGCACGACAAAGGCCAGCACCGTCGCGGTCAGGATCATCACCACGACCGGACGGGCCAGGTCGCCGGGGTCGATGTAGAGCGGGTTGCTGGTCAACTCGAACAGCTCGACCTTGCTGTAGCTCTGTGTCGGCAGTTCGCCGCCGCGAATGGTGTCCGGCAGGTAGTAGATGATGCCGGCGCCGATCGCCCAGGCCGCGGCGCAGACCGCGCCGGTGAACAGTACCAGCGCCGGGGCATAGAAGAACCCAGCGCCGACGATCAGCAGGTAGAAGTAATTCTCGTTGTTCAACGTCAGCATGACCTGCGGCCCGATCTGGTTGTCGTAGAACGGGTTCGGTATCAGCGTCGTCAGTGCGAGCAGGACGGCGTCGATGGTGACCATCAGGTAGAGCCAGCCGAGGGGCTGGCGGGCATCGGCCTCGAACGCTCGCGCGATCAGGAACGGCGCCACCGCGAAGCCGGCCATGAACGGCACGAAGTACAGCCCCTGTGGCCACGCATTCTCGGACAGCACCCAGCCGGTGATCACCACCATCAGGGCGGCGCGCACACGCACCGCCTGGCGTAGCGCGCGGGCGCGTTCAGCGCGGACGGCGAGGTCGATGCGATCGACGCTCATGCGGGCTCCCGACTAGAGTGCGCCGGCAGCATAGCGGGATGAAACGATGACGGAAGAGGTGACGCTCAGGCCGGCAGGGCTAGCCGACGTCGCGGCGATCGACGCGATCTACAATGCGGCGCGACCGCTGGAGGTCGGCGACGATCCGGAACAGACGCGCCAGTTCCGGCGGCTGCCGACCGGTACCAACACCATGGCCGTGCTAAATGGCCAGGCGGTCGGCTTCGTCACGGTCACGCGCGAGGAGGTGCGGTTCCTCTACGTGCGTCCTGAGCATCACGGGCGCGGTATCGGGCGGTTGCTGCTGGATGCCGCGCTGGGACAGATCGACGGGCTCGCGAAGCTCACGGTCTTCGAGGGCAACCGGCGTGCCCGCGAGATGTACGAGCGGGCTGGCTTCGAAGTGGAGACGACGGTCTGCGACGTGCTCGTGATGCGCCGCAGGCCCTGAGCGCAAAGACAACGGGCGACGCCCGGAGGCGCCGCCCGTCTCAGAAGACTTTTGCCGTTGCCTAGCGGCGGCGGCGGCGCAGGCCGCCGAGGCCGAGCAGGGCGGCGCCGAACACGGCCAGCGTGCCGGGCTCGGGCACGACGACATCCCAGTCGATGTTGAAGTCGCCGTGGCCGCCGCCGTTGTTGGTGCCGACCGCCAGGCCGCGCACGTCGTTCGGGTTGGCGGTGACTTCCCAGGCCCACCAGCCGGACAGGCCGGTGTCCAGGTTCTTGCCATTCGCGCCGACGCCGGTCTGCACTGGCGGGCCCATGTGCGCCAGCGTGACGATCAGGCCGTCATTGTCATTGGTACCGGTCAGCGTCGCGGTATCCAGGTGGAAGAAGCTCCACTCGCAGGGATCGACGCCACCGGGGCCGGGCACGTAGGCGGCGGCGGTCAGCTCGCGCTTGGCCGAGCAGGTCGGCGCGGCGGTGCCGGAGGCCACCGGGCCGTCACCGATGTAGCTGAAGGTCGCGGACAGCATGAAGCTGTTGCCGGTGTCGGTCGTGGTGGAGCCACTCGGCGTGTTGGTGTCGATGTTGCCCTGATGAATGTTGCCGGTCAGCGTCGCCGAAGGGCCGGTCTTGGTGAAGATACCCACGGTTTCGAAGATGAACGACTTGGTGCCGAACACCGAGCCGTCGGAGAACCAGAGCGCGTGCCCGCCGGAGCCGTTCGACCAAGTGGGGTCGATGGCCGCCGAAAAGGCGATCGCGGAATAGCTGGCCGGATAATAGACATCCTGCGGCGCGGATGGCACGGCCAGCGCCGGTGCCGCCATGAGCGCGCCGACGCCGAGCGCGAGTGCGCCGGTGAGGCCGCGCAGAGACTTCTGCATGTTTACCTACCCCTACAAATCGGTTTTTGCCGGTCGAGCCGGCTGTTGCGCCCTCATCCGTCGTTGGTCACGGTTTCGCATGAGAAACGCAAGTTTCAAGCCAAGGTCGAAAGTGCCTGCCTTATCAACTGGTTGGAAAAATTGACCGGCCGTCAAGCGGATGGATTTGTAAGGGAACCCGACACAAACGGGCCGCCATTCCCACGCCAGGGAACGACGGCCCGTTAACACTTATGGCTGTTGCTGGTGGCTGTTACCAGGCGATCCTGCCGCCGTCGAAATTGCGGAAGGTGCCGTTGTCGGCGGCGGTCAGTTCGCCGATGACCTTGCGCATGCCGGAGACGCTGTCGGGTATCTCGACGGCCGCGTTCGGGCCGCCCATATCGGTCTTGACCCAGCCGGGATGGAACGCGACCACGGCGATGCCCTTGTCGTTCACGCCGTTGGCGATGCAATCCATCGCCATGTTCACGGCGGTCTTGGAGGAGCGGTAGACGATGCCGTTGGACGCCTGGTTCTCGGTGATCGAGCCCATCAGGCTGGAGATCGTGATCAGCTTCTTCTCGCCGTCGAGCTTGTCGATGAAATGCTCCACCACGCGGACCGGTCCGAGCACATTGGTCCGGAAGGCGTCCATCCACTTGTCGTAGTCGATGTCGCCCAGGCCGTTGTCGCGCGCCGGATTGATGCCGGCATTGTTGATCAGCACGTCGATCTTGGCGTCGGCCAGTTCCGCCGCGGCGGCCTTCACCGAGGCCTCGTCGTCGACGTCGAGCGCGTGCGCGGTGACCTTGCCGCCGGAGCCCTTGGCGATTTCCTGCAGTGCCTCGGCCTTGGCCGGCGTGCGGCAGCAGGCGTAGATGCGCCAGCCCTCGGCGGCATATTGGCGGACGAATTCCAGGCCGATGCCGCGGCTGGCACCGGTGATCATGACGGTTGGCATGGGGCGCTATTTTCCTTCGTTGGCTCGGTTTACTTCGGTTGCAATTCGTCGACGTTGACGCCGTTTACGGTGATCTCGCCCTGCTTGCCCTCCGCGATCTGGTAGGTGTGGACGATCCTGTCATTCTCCGACACCGCCTTGCCCAGGCCGCGCAGCATGACGATCACCGGCATGATCTGATCGGCCATACCCTTGTCGAGCTTCTGCACCTCGGCGGCGAGGTCGTCGAGACCCTCGATCTTGGCCAGTATGTTCAGCGCCGGCTCCGGCATACCCGGCAACAGCGGGCCGACGCCGGCGACCGACAGCTTGGCCGGGCCAAGCTC
Source organism: Alphaproteobacteria bacterium (assembly GCA_040223615.1). Taxonomy (GTDB): domain Bacteria; phylum Pseudomonadota; class Alphaproteobacteria; genus JAVKFY01. The sequence continues at coordinate 92,597 of JAVKFY010000066.1, read as the reverse complement.
GATCTCGATCGACTTGATCTCGGCGAAGCTGCCGGCCTCGCCGGCCATGCCCATGGCGGCGAACGGCACCATCTCGAACTGTTCGTTGATCTCGGCCTCGGCCTCCGGCGTCATCTTGCCCGACATCTCCAGCTTCATTGCCTGCTGCATCGGCACCGAAACCATCTGCCAGAGCTGCCCGAGCGGCAGGCGGCGCAGGCCGAGGTCGGCGACGGCGCTGCGCGGCAGCAGGTGCGGCGGCACCGGTGAGGCCATCGGGTCGATCTCCGGCTTGTCGACGTTCAAGCCGAGTTGCAGGCCGTAGAGCGCCTCCTCCGGCGCCAGGCCCAGGTCGATCGACGCGGCGCCGAGGCTGAAGGGCGGTTGCTGGATCGCGGCGACCTGCAGGCCGGCGATGCGGAAGGTGCCGCCGCCATTGGCGCCGTCGAACAGCTCGGGCAGGCGCTGGATCATCTCCTGCATGGCCTGCTGCACCACCTCGTCATCCGGCTTGGGCATGCCCATGAACGGGCTGCCGCCGGTCATCTTGCGCTGGATCTCGGCGAATGCCGGCAGGTCGTACTGGTCGATGCGCCAGGCATTCTCGATCCGGCCGATGGCCACCAGCTGCGTCTTCTCGGCGTCCATCACCCGCAACTCGCCGAGCGCGAAGCCGGCGTCGGAGCGCCACTTGCCGGGTGCGTCCTCGATATTCGCCAGGTTCAAGCGCAGCGCGCCGAGGCTGAACGAGCCGTCATTGACACTGCCGGCGATGTCGTCGAGCCGCAGGTCGAGCTTCTCGAAGGTCAGCAGGCTGGGCCGGAAGGCGCCTTCGATCTGCTGGCCGCCGATGGTGATCAAGAGCTTGTCCGGCACCGAGCCCTGCTTCACCCCGGTGATCTCGTTCGGCAAGGTCAGCGTGAAGGCGATGTGGTCGGCATCGGTCTCGGTCAGCCGGACCAGCGAGGAGGGCACTTCGATGCGCGAATCCGGGCCCTCCACGACCATCGCCGGCGTGGTGACGACGATCGCGTCGCCGTCCTCGACGACGTTCACCGAGCCTTGCGGCTGCAGCGCGCCGTCGGTCATCTCCACGTATTGGTCGATCGCCTTCTGGACCTGGACCTTGATCTTCTCGGCGTCGAGTTCCGCCTGCGCGGGGCTGGCGGCGGCAAGGCACGCGGCGGTGGCGAGCGGCAGCAGGCGGTGGCGGACGCGCGCCAGCGGACGCGCAGAACGTGGGGCGGCGAACATGGGGTCACTCTCCGGTTCGGCAATGTCGGCGGACGCCGCCAGCATGGCACGTTTCCCGGCCCCGGTGGAGTCGTGGGCGCCGCCGCGCCGGGTGGGTTAGAATGGGTCGGCGACTCGCGCGCGAGCGTGCTGGAAATCGGGGGAATGCGATGCGTGGCTTGATCTGGGCCGTGTTGGCGGCGACGGGGTTGGCTCTGGCCGGTTGCGGCGCGCCCTACCAGCCGGTGCAGAGCGGTGGCGGGATGTTCAGCCGCGATGGCGGCTATGCCGAGCAGCAACTGGCGCCCTACACCTACATGGTGAGCTATGCCGGCAACCGCTGGGACGAGCGCGAGGACGCGGAGTGGCGCACGGTCTATCGCGCCGCCGAGGTGACGCTGCGCGAAGGCGGCGACTTCTTCATCATCGTGAGTTCCAACTTCAAATGGTATGCCGGCCAGGGCGGCACCGATCCGCGCGCCGGCGGCATGCCCTCGCCGCCACCGCAGTTCCGCGACGCCTCGCCGGCCGGTGGGCCGCAGGCGCAGGCTTACGTGCGGCTCTATTCCGGCCCGGCGCCGACTGACCTGGAAGGCGCCTACGACGCGCGCCGGGTCATCGCGGAGGGCTTGTGAGCCGGCGGTAGATCGGCGTCGCCAGCAACGGCATGCAATACATCGGCACCTGCGCCAGCGCGAAGTAGAGCGCGATGTCGGCGCTGGTCCCCGCGCCCAGCGACGCCAGCACCAGGCCCATGTTGCAGTTGCCGGCCATGAACCCGATGGTCAGCGCGATGTGCGGGCCGGCGCGCCACGCCAGGCCGGCGCCCAGCACCTGCAACGCCGCGTTGGCGACGAAACTCAACGCCAGCACCGCGAAGAAATAGCCGGGTCGGGTCAGCAGCACGTCGGTGGCGCCGGCCATCACCGCGATGGCGAAGGCCAGCAGGCCGAGTACCGCCAGGCCGTCGATCGACGGCGCCTGGCGGGTCAGCCAGGCCGCCGGCAGCAGCCATTTCAGGATCGCGCTGACCGCGAAGGCGATGCCGATGATGGCGCCCAGGCGTGTTCCCAGCGCGGCGGCGGAAATTTCCATATCCAGACCGAGCAGGGCCAGCGCCAGCGGCGGCAAGCTGAGCGGCGCCAGCGCGTGGGTCGCCAGCACCGCGGCGACGGCGAACTCGGCTTGCAGCCCGACCAGCAGCGCGAAGGCCGGCGAGGAGGTGATCGGCGGCCCCAGCGCCATCAGCACCACCGCCTGGCCCAATCCGGCGGGCACCGGCAGCATCCACAGCAGTGCCCAGGCGACCAGCGGCGCCACGACCAGGCAGATCGCCACCGCCAGCAGCAGAAAGCGCGGCCGCACGAGATAGTCGCGCACCAGGCGAAATTCCAGGCGCAGCAGCGACATGATCAGCGTGAAGGCGATGATCGGCGGCAGCGCCGGGCGCAGCCACTCGGCCAGCGCGGGCAGCGCCAGACCGGCACCGACGCCGCCGGCCAGCCACCAGCGCCCATGCCGGCCGATCCAGGCCAGCGGGTTCATCGGTCGGCGCCGGCTGCGCGCACTGCGAGTTCAACATGTTGCTCGCGCATCGGGATTCGGGCTTTGCGCATGAGGGATTCAGGCAGGCATACTGGCACGGGGACAGGGGAGCGACTATTGTCCGCCACGCAAGCGACGGCATCGTTCCTGGCATGAGCATCTGGCAACGCATCATCGGTGGCGCCACCAAGCTGGCGGGCGAGGGTCCGCTGGCCGGGCTGGTGGCCGCGCTCGACCCGACCGGCGGGTCCGGCGAGGGCGAGCCGGGCGACGCCACGCAGCAGGTCGCCTTTACCATCGGCGTGGTCGCGCTCGGCGCCAAGATGGCGAAGGCCGACGGCGTGGTCACCGCCGACGAGATCGCCGCCTTCCGGCAAGTGTTCAAGGTGCCGCCGGAGGACGTGAAGAATGTCGGCCGCGTGTTCAACATGGCGCGGCGCGACGCCGGCGGGTTCGAGCCCTATGCGAAGCAGATCGCCAAGCTGCTGTCCGACCGGCCCCGGGTGCTGGAAGACCTGCTGCACTGCCTGTTCCATATCGCCAAGGCCGACAACGTGATCCACCCGGCGGAGATCGAGTTCCTGGAGGCGGTGGCGCGCATCTTCGGCTTCTCCGACGACGAGTTCCTGCGCATCCGGGCGCATCACCTTGGGCCGGAGGCGTCCGACCCCTACCTGATCCTCGGTATCGCCCACGACGCCGGCGACGAGGACGTGAAGCGCGCCTACCGTGCGCTGGTGCGCGAGAACCACCCCGACCGGCTGATCGCGCAGGGCGTGCCGCAGGAGTTCCTCGACATGGCCAACGACAAGCTGGCAGCGATCAACGAAGCCTACAAACGCATCACCGGCGGCCGTGCGCTCAATCGTCAGTAGACCGTCGCCGAACCATGACGTGCGCCGGGCCGACGCCGTCGACTTCCTGATCCTGCACTACACCGGCATGACCTCGGGCGAGGCCGCGCTTGAGCGCCTGTGCGCGCGCGAGGCCAAGGTCAGTGCGCATTACCTGGTCGAAGAGGACGGCCGGGTGTTCCGCCTTGTCGACGAGGATCGCCGGGCCTGGCATGCCGGGGTGGCGGCATGGGATGGCATGGGCGATCTCAACAGCCGCTCGGTCGGAGTGGAGATCGTCAATCCGGGGCACGAGTTCGGCTACCGCGATTTTCCCGAGGCGCAGGTCGCGGCCGTCGAGGCGTTATGTCTCGATATCCTGGCGCGACATGCGATTTCGGCCGCGCATGTGCTCGGTCACAGCGACATCGCGCCGGACCGCAAGCGCGATCCGGGCGAGCGGTTTCCCTGGCGGCGGCTGGCGGGCGCCGGGATCGGGCTGTGGCCTGGCGAGATCGACACCCTCACGTCGGGGCCGTCGCTGGGGCCGGGCGCCAGGGGCGTCGCCGTCGCCGAGCTACGGACGTGGCTGGCGCGATTCGGCTATCGGCTGACGGAAGGCGAGGCTTATGACCGCGCGGTGCGCGACGTGGTCGCGGCGTTGCAGCGTCATTGGCGGCCGGCGCGAGTCGACGGGATCGCCGACCAGGACACCCAGGCGACGCTTAAGTCTCTGCTTGCGTTGACCGTTTCGGAAGCCTAGGAAGATCGGGCCAGCCGGCCGGACGGCCGCCTTCGTTGACGCGGGGGAGGAAAGTCCGGGCTGCACGGGAACAGGGTGCCGGGTAACGCCCGGCGGGGGCGACCCCAGGGACAGTGCCACAGAAAACATACCGCCCGCGCCGGCGCGTTCGCGCGCTCGTGGGTAAGGTTGAAATGGGGCGGCAAGAGCGCCCCGCGCCGCCGGCAACGGGGGCGGCAAGGTAAACCCCACCCGCAGCAAGGCGAAATAGGGGCGGCGCGCCGGTGCGACGTTACGTCGAATCGGCAGGGCGGGTTCTCGACCCAGTCGCCCGGGTACGTCGCGTGAAGCGTCCGGCGACGGGCGCTCCAGATGAATGGCCGTCCATCGTTTCCATCGCGGCGGGGACGTGGACAGAACCCGGCTTACAGGCCGGCTGGCGCCCAATCCAAAGTGTACCATTTCAACATGTTGTGAGAACAAACAAAGAACTCACATCGATCGCTACCAGATGATCCATAAGTCAAAGTGACCTAGCGCTCGAACCTACAGTGAAATCTGAGCCACGATGCCTCAACGGAGAGCTGTATCGACTTGATTTAACAAGCATAGCAGGCGCTTGTGGCCATTGACGCCCAAGTAGCCCCATGGTAACCCATAACGTCCCATGCTGACCCAGCAACGCATTGGGCGAGAACGCTGGGTTCACGCTGTGGGGCGACAAGGGGCATGCCGACGTGGCGCTGTTTCTGTCGAGGTACGACAACAAGATCGATCGGAAGGGCCGCGTCTCCGTGCCGGCTTCGTTCCGCGCGATCCTGGCGTCTGAGCCGTTCGGCGGGATCTTCGCCTTTCCCTCACTGGCGCAGCCGGCAGTCGAGGCCTGCGGGGCGGAGCGCATGGAAATGCTGGCGGCCTCGGTCAACCAGCTGCCGCCGTTCAGTTCTGAACGTCAGGCCATGGGCACCGCGATCTTCGAACGCAGCCACCAGCTCCCGTTCGACCCGGAGGGCCGCATCGTGCTGCCGCCGGCGCTGATGCAAGCGGCCGGCTTGACCGAGATGGCCACGTTCGTGGGCGCGGGCGACTACTTCCACATCTGGCAGCCGGAAGCCTATGAGGCGCGGCTCAATGCGGCCGTCGAAGAGGCCACGGCCTTCGCCCCGACCTTCCAGTGGCGCAAGCCGGAGGGCGCGGCGTGACCAAGAGACACATTCCGGTCCTGCTGGACGAGGTGATCGAGGCGCTGGCGCCGGCCGACGGCGCGGTGATCGTCGATGGCACGTTTGGTGCTGGCGGCTATACCGAAGCGCTCCTGAAGACGGCCGACTGCCGCGTGGTGGCGATCGACCGCGATCCGTCAGCGATCGCCGGCGGCGCCGACCTGGCCCGCGCCTACGGCGAGCGACTGCAACTGATCGAGGGCCGGCTGTCGACGCTGGCGGACATTCTCGACCGGCTCGGCTACAGCGAAGTCGACGGCGTCGCCTTCGATCTCGGCGTCTCGTCGATGCAGATCGACGACGCGGCGCGCGGCTTCTCGTTCCAGGCCGACGGCCCGCTGGACATGCGCATGGGCGGCGATGGGCCGAGCGCGGCCGACATCGTCAACGAGATGGGCGAGACCGAGCTCGCCGACATCATCTATCGCTATGGCGAGGAGCGGCGCAGCCGGGCAGTGGCCCGCGCCATCGTCTCCGCGCGCCGCGACAAGCCGATCAGCGGGACCGCGGAACTCGCCGCCGTGGTCGCCGGCGTGGTCCGCCGCGACGGCAAGCAGCATCCGGCCACGCGCACCTTCCAGGCGTTGCGCATCTGGGTGAATGACGAGCTGGGTGAACTGGAACGCGGCCTGGCGGCGGCCGAGGCGGTGTTGCGGCCCGGCGGCCGGCTGGCGGTGGTCTCGTTCCACTCGCTGGAAGACCGCGTGGCGAAGCAGTTCCTGCAGCGTCGTGCCGGTGTCGCGCCGGGCGGTTCGAGGCACCTGCCGCCGCAGGCGCGCGAGACCCGGGCGCCAAGCTTCCGGCTGCTGTTCCGCGGCACCCGGTCGGCCGGCGAGGCTGAGACGAAATCCAATCCGCGCGCCCGATCTGCCCGTCTGCGGGCCGCGGCGCGAACCGAGGCACCGGCCTGGCCGGCGGAGGTGGCGGCATGATCGCACGATTGACTTGGGCCCTGGGCGCGGTGGCGCTGGCCTTGCCGGTGGGTCTCTACGGCCTGGAGCACCGGGTGAGCGCGCTGGAGGACGACGTGGTGCGCTTCGAGGGCATGCTGCTCGACGAGCAGAGCCAGGCCCACGTGCTGCGCGCGGAATGGGCGCACCTGAACCAGCCGCGGCGGCTGCAGGAGTTGATTCTGCGCCACGAGGCGGTACTCGGCCTGGAGCCGATAACGCCGGCCCAGGTCGCCCGCATCGCCGATCTGCCGGCGCGCCTGCAGGACGAGCCCAGCCTGCCGGTTCCGGCCCGCAACCCGTTCCGTCCCGTCGGCCTCACCACCGTCGCCGACCAGTAGGTGTCAGACATGCAACCGCCGCCGTCCCTCGATCTGGAAACCGTGCAGGAAATGCCGGAACGCCGCCGCGCCGGCGAGCCGATCAAGCTGGTCGGCATCGGCGAGCAGGCGCTGCGCAAGGGCCGTGCCCGGCTGGCGCTGACCGGCGTGGTGTTCGGGCTGGCCTTCGCGGTGCTGGCGGTGCGGCTGGGCGACCTGGCATGGCCGAACGGCGACGGCGAAGCGCGCCCGGGCACGGCCGCCGCGGCGATTTCCGACACCTTGGAACGCGGCGACATCGTCGACCGCAACGGCACCCTGGTGGCCAGCAATCTTTCGACCGTGTCGCTCTATGCCGACGCGCGGTTGATCGACGACGCGGCGGCCGTGGCGGCGAAGCTGGTGCGGATCATGCCAGACCTGGATGAAGCGGCGATGCGCGCGCGGCTGACCTCGGGTCGTGCCTTCGTCTGGATCAAGCGCAACCTGACGCCGGCGGAGCAGTTCGCGGTCAACCGGCTGGGCATCCCCGGCCTCGACTTCCAGGAGGCCCAGCGCCGGATCTACCCGCAAGGCCCGCTGCTGGCGCACGTGCTGGGCTTCACCGACATCGACAATGGCGGCATCGCCGGCCTGGAGCGGTCGCTGGATACGCGATTGCGCACCCGGCGCGACGGCCCGGTGGAGCTGTCCATCGACCTGCGCGTGCAGCATGCGGTGCGCGACGTGCTGGCGGCCTCGATGGCGCGCTACAAGGCGCTGGGCGCGGCCGGGCTGGTGCTCGACGCGACCACCGGCGAGGTCGTCTCGATGGTCTCGCTGCCGGACTTCGACCCGAACGACGCCGGCACGGCCAGCGACGACGCGCGCTTCAACCGCATCACGCTCGGCGTCTACGAGCTCGGCTCGGTGTTCAAGGCCTTCACCGTGGCGATGGCGCTGGACACCGGCACCGTCGACATGCGTGGCGGCTATGACGCGACACACCCGATCAAGGTGGCGCGCTTCACCATCCGCGACGATCACCCGAAGGCGCGCTGGCTGTCGGTGCCGGAAATCTTCAAGTACTCGTCCAACATCGGCGCGGCGAAGATGGCGATGGACGTCGGCACCCCGCGGGTGCGGCAGTTCCTGGCCCGCCTGGGCATGCTGACCAGGCCGGACTTCGAGCTGCCGGAAACCGGCGCGCCGCTGGCGCCGTCGCCGTGGCGCGACATCAACACCATGACGGTGGCCTTCGGGCACGGCCTGGCGGTCTCGCCGCTGCAACTCGCCAGCGGCATGTCGGCCCTGGTCAACGGCGGCACCCTGGCGCGCCCGACCCTGATCAAGCAGAAGACGCAGCCGCGCGCCGACCGGGTGATCAGCAAGCGCACGTCGCGGGCGATGCGCGGGCTGCTGCGGCTGGTGGTCGCCGACGGCACCGGCAAGCAGGCCGATGTGCCAGGTTACCTGGTCGGCGGCAAGACCGGCACGGCGGAGAAGGCGAAGCACGGCGGCTATGCCCGCAAGGCGCTGATCTCCTCGTTCGTCGCGGCCTTCCCGATCAAGCAGCCGCGCTATGTGGTCTACGCCCTGCTCGACGAGCCGCGCGGCATCGAAGAGACACACGGCTTCCGGTCGGCCGGCTGGAACGCGGCGCCGACCGCCGGCCGCATTATTGCCAGGATCGCCCCGCTACTTGGCGTTCGTCCCGAATTCGCGCCGCCGCCGGAAAGCGAAGGCCGGATGGCGGTGGCGATGCAGAAGGGAACCAAGCTTGCATCTTTCTGAGCTGACCGACGAGACGATCAGCAACCCGGCGGCGGTTGACGTCACCGGTCTGAGCGCGGACAGCCGGGAGATCGAGCGCGGCTGGCTGTTCGCGGCGTTGGCGGGCAGCCAGTCGGACGGCCTGGACCATGTCGATCAGGCGGTGCAGCGCGGCGCAGCGGCGGTGCTGTCGCGCCCCGACCCGCGGCTGTCGGCGCTGACCCTGCCGGTGGTGGTGTCGACGCGGCCGCGGCACAGCTTCGCGCGCATGGCCGCCCGGTTCTACGGGCTCGATCCGGCGGCGACGATGGTCGCGGTCACCGGCACCAACGGCAAATCCTCGGTGGTCGACTTCTGCCGCCAGATCTGGGGTGCGCTCGGCCATCGCGGGGCGTCGGTCGGGACGCTGGGTATCGTCGGGCCGTCGGGCCACGAACCGCTGGCCCACACGAGCCCGGACCCGGTGCGGCTGCATCGAGCGCTGCGCGAGCTGTTCGACGATGCCGTCAGCCACGTGGCGCTGGAGGCGTCGAGCCATGGTCTGGACCAGAACCGGCTCGACGGCGTGCCGGTCGCGGCCGCCGCCTTCACCAGCTTCAGCCGCGACCACCTCGACTATCACGTCGACGCCGATGCGTATTTCGCGGCCAAGCGGCGGCTGTTTGACGAACTGCTCGACGTCGGCGGCACCGCGATCGTCAATGCCGAGGCCGAGATGGCCGACGCCATCGTCGCCGCCGCGACGGCGCGCGGCGCCAGGGTTCGGCGCTACGGACCGGGCGCTGATTGCGAGCTGCGCCTGGTTTCGCGTGAGCCGAGCGACGACGGCCAGAAGCTTTCCTTGAACATCCTGGGCCGCGAGGCGCACCTGCACCTGCCGCTGGTCGGTGCCTTCCAGGCCGAGAACGCGCTCGCGGCGCTGGGCCTGGTGCTGGCCGGCGGCGCCGAGCGTGATGCCGCCATCGCCGCGCTCTCCGCGCTGAAAGGCGTGCGTGGCCGGCTGGAGCGGGTCGCCGCGCGATCCACCGGCGGTCGTGTCTTCGTCGATTACGCCCACACGCCGGACGCATTGGTTCATGCCTTGCGCGCGTTGCGGCCGCACACCGCCGGCCGGTTGATCTGTGCCTTCGGGTGCGGCGGCGACCGCGACCCGGGCAAGCGACCGTTGATGGCCAAGGCGGTCGCGGAGAATGCCGACGTGGCGATCCTGACCGACGACAATCCGCGCACCGAGGATGCGGCGAAGATCAGGGCGGAGGCCCTGACCGGCGCCCCGGATGCGATCGAGATCGGCGACCGGGCGGCGGCGATCGCGGCTGGCGTCGACATGCTTCAAGCGGGCGACGTCTTCCTGGTCGCCGGCAAGGGCCACGAGCAGGGCCAGATTGTCGGCCGCGAGGTGCGGCCGTTCGACGACGCCGGGGTGGCACGGGCGGCGGTGGCGGCGAAGGAGCAGGCGGCATGAACCGGTTGGGCTTGTGGACGTCGATCGAGGTGCGCGAGGCCACCGGCGGTGTCGGTGGTGGCGAGTGGACCTGCAGCGGCATCGCCATCGACAGCCGCGCGGTACAGCCGGGCGACCTGTTCGTCGCCCTGGTCGGTCCGAACAACGACGCACACGACTATGTCGCCAACGCGCTGTCCGCCGGCGCGGTCGCGGCGCTGGTGCACCGGCGCCCGGAAGGGCTGCCGGCCGACGCGCCGCTGATCGAAGTGGGCGACACGCTGGAAGCCCTGAACGCGATGGCCAGGGCGAGGCGCGCCTACACCGCCGCCGCGGTCGTCGCGATCACCGGCTCGGTCGGCAAGACCGGCACCAAGGAGGCGCTGCGCCGGGTGCTGTGCCAGCAGGCGCCGACGCACGCGAACATCGCCAGCTTCAACAACCACTGGGGCGTGCCGTTGAGCCTGGCGCGGCTGCCGCGCGACGCGCGCTTCGCGATCTTCGAGCTCGGCATGAACGCGCCCGGCGAGATTCGCGCGTTGTCGCGGCTGGTACGGCCGCACCTGGCGATCATCACCACGGTGGAGGCGGCGCACCTGGCCTTCTTCGAGTCGGTGGAGCAGATCGCGGACGCCAAGGCGGAGATCTTCGAGGGGCTGGTCGACGGCGGCACCGCGCTGATCAATGCCGACAACGCCTATGCCGAAACCCTGCGCGAGGCCGCCGTGCGCTCCGGCGCCGGACGGGTGCTCGGCTTCGGTGCCAAGGCCGGGGCCGATGCGCGGCTGATCAACGCGGTGCTGCACGCCACCTCGTCGACCGTGTCGGCCGACATCATCGGCCAGGCGGTGACCTACAAGGTTGGCGCGCCGGGCCGGCACTGGACGATCAACGCCGTCGCGGTGCTGGCGGCGGCGAAGCTGCTGGGCGCCGACATCGGCATGGCGGCGCTGGCGCTGGCCGACCTGAGCCCGCCGAAGGGACGCGGCGAGCGTCATCAGGTGCGCGTGGCCGACGGCGCCTTCGAGCTGATCGACGAGAGCTACAATGCCAACCCGGCCTCGGTACGCGCGGCGCTGGAGCTGCTGGCGATGGCACGGCCGGGCCCGAACGGCCGACGCATTGCGGTGCTGGGCGACATGCTGGAGCTCGGCAGCGAGGCGCCGCGGCTGCACCGCGAAGTCGCCGACGAGATCAAGCAGCGGCCGATCGACATGGTCTACGCCTGCGGTGAGCAGGCCGCGCACATGTTCCAGGCGCTGCCGCAGGACCGGCGCGTGCTGCACACCGAGCTTTCCGCCGACCTGGTCGCGCCTCTGGTGGAGCAGGTGCGTGCCGGCGACGTGGTGATGGTCAAGGGGTCGCTCGGCGTGCGCATGGCGCCGATCGTCGAAGCCCTGCTGGCGCGCGGCGCCGGCGATGCCGTGGCCTTCGGGTAAGCGGGCGGGGCCGGGCGATGCTGTTCAACCTGCTGGTGCCGTTGGCGGATGAAGTGGCGATCTTCAACGTGTTTCGCTACCTCACCTTCCGCACCGGCGGCGCGGTGATGACCGCCCTGGTGCTGAGCTTCGTGCTCGGCCCGGCGGTGATCCGCTGGTTGAAAAGCCGCCAGGGCAAGGGCCAGCCGATCCGCGACGACGGCCCGCAGCAGCACATCGTCGCCAAGCAGGGGACGCCGACCATGGGCGGCTTCCTGATCCTGCTGGCGCTGTCGATCGCCACGGTGTTGTGGGCCGACCTGGAGAACCCCTACGTCTGGGCGGTGGTGTTCGTCACCGCCGGCTTCGGCCTGGTCGGCTTCGCCGATGATTATCTCAAGGTCACGCGCCAGCACAGCCGTGGCGTGCCCGGCAAGCTGAAGCTGCTGTTGGAACTGGCGATCGCGGTGCTGGCCGGATTGTTCATCGTCCAGGTCGCGCCGGACGAGCTGTCGACCACGCTGGCGGTGCCGTTCCTGAAGAACGTGCTGCTCGACTTCGGTATCTTTTTCGTGCCGCTGGCCGCGCTGGTCATGGTCGGCGCGTCGAACGCGGTGAACCTGACCGACGGGCTGGACGGGCTGGCGATCGGGCCGGTGATCATCGCCTCGGCGACCTTTGCGTTGATCGCCTATCTGGTCGGCAACGCGGTGTTCTCCAACTACCTGCAGATTCATTCTGTGCCGGGTGCCGGCGAGCTGGCGGTGTTCTGCGGCGCGCTGGTCGGGGCCGGGCTCGGCTTCCTGTGGTTCAACGCGCCGCCGGCGATGGTGTTCATGGGCGACACCGGCAGCCTGGCGCTCGGCGGCGGGCTCGGCGCGGTGGCGGTGGTGACCAAGCACGAGCTGGTGCTGGCGATCGTCGGCGGCCTGTTCGTGCTGGAGACGGTGTCGGTGATCGTCCAGGTCGCCTCGTTCAAGCTGACCGGGCGGCGAGTGTTCCGCATGGCGCCGCTGCACCACCATTTCGAGCAGCAGGGCTGGCAAGAGCCCACCATCGTGATCCGGTTCTGGATCATCTCCGTCGTGCTGGCCCTGGTCGGCCTCGCCACCTTGAAGCTGCGGTGAGCCGATGACCGCGCTCAACGCATACAGGGATCGCGCCGTGGCCGTGTTCGGCCTGGGCCGCAGCGGCCGCTCGGTGACAAGGGCGCTGTCGGAGTCCGGTGCCCGGGTCTATGTCTGGGACGACGATCCGGCGCAGGCCGAGGCGCTGCGCGGCCCGAACGTGGAGCCGCGCGCGCCCGATGCCGAGGCCTGGGCTGGCGTGCGCGCGGTTGTGTTGAGTCCAGGCGTGGCGTTGACCTTTCCGCGGCCGCACCCCGTCGTCGGCTTGGCGCGGCAGCTGGGCGCCGAAGTGCTGGGCGATATCGAGCTGTTCGCGCGTACCCGACCCGAGGCCCCGGTGGTCGCGGTCACCGGCACCAACGGCAAATCGACGACCACGGCGCTGATCGGTCACCTGCTGGAAGCGGCCGGGCGCAGCGTGCGTGTCGGCGGCAATATCGGCACGCCGGTGCTGGACCTGCCGTCAATCGACGGGTCGGCGCCGGCCAGCGCCTATGTGCTGGAACTCTCGTCCTACCAGATCGACCTGACCGACGGTCTGCGCCCGGCAGTGTCGGTGCTGCTCAACATCACGCCCGACCACATTGACCGGCACGGCAGCCTGGAAGGCTACGTGTTGGCCAAGCGCCGTCTACTCGACATGTCGCCGGCCGATGCCGCGCTGGTGATCGGCATTGATGACGCACACGGCCAGGCGCTGGCCGAAGCGATGTCCAGCCGCAAGGTGATCGCGATCTCCGCCAACCGCAGCCTGAGCCAGGGCGTGTTCTGGCGCGGCGGCCAGGTGATCCGGGCCGAGGGCGGGCGCGAGACGGTACTTGCCAGCCTCGACGGCATCCGTTCGCTGGCCGGGCGCCACAACGGCCAGAACGCGGCCGCCGCTCTGGCCGCCGTGCTGGCGCTGGGCGTGCCGGCCGATGCCGCGGTGACCGGCCTGGCCAGCTTCCCGGGCCTGCCGCACCGCATGGAATGGATCGGCGAGGCCGACGGCATCGGCTTCGTCAACGATTCCAAGGCCACCAACGCGGCTGCCGCCGCGAACGCGCTGGCGACCTACGAGCGCATCTTCTGGATCGCCGGCGGCCGCGCGAAGGCGGATGGTATCGCGCCACTGGCGCCGTACTTCAATCGCATCGCGCACGCTTTCCTGATCGGTGAGGCGGCGGACGACTTCGCCACGACGCTCGACGGCCATGTCGGCCACGATATCGTCGGCACCCTGGAACAGGCGGTCGATGCGGCGTTCATGCGCGCCGCCGGCGACGGGGTGCCAGGTTCGGTGGTGCTGTTGTCGCCGGCCTGCGCGTCGTTCGATCAGTTCACAAGCTTCGAGGCGCGCGGCGACGCGTTCCGCGATCTGGCAAGCGCGCTGCTGGCGCGGCGGGGCAAGTCATGCTGACCGTCGCGCGCACCGACACGTCCGTCATCGGCCGCTGGTGGTGGACCGTCGACCGCTGGATGCTGGCGGCGCTGTCGCTGCTGGTGGTGGTCGGCGCGCTGTTGACGCTGGCTGCCAGCCCCGCCGTGGCCGAGCGCATTGGGCTTGGCTCGTTCCACTTTGCGCAGCGCCACATCTTGTTTCTGCTGCCGGCCGCCGGCGTGGCTTTCGCGGTCTCGCTGCTGTCGCTGCGCGGCGTACGCCGGCTGGCATTGGCTGGCTTCGCCGTCAGCTTCCTGTTGCTGCTGGCGACGCTGCTGGTCGGTCCGGAAGTGAAGGGAGCGACGCGCTGGCTCTATGTCGCCGGCATCTCGGTGCAGCCGTCGGAATTCGTGAAGCCGTTCTTCGTCGTGGTCGCGGCCTGGCTGTTCAGCGAGCAGCGCCGGCAGGAAGGCATCCCGGGCGACGCCATCGCCGTCGGCCTGCTGGTGCTCGTGCTCGGCTGCCTGGTGCTGCAACCGGATTACGGCATGACCGTCGTGGTCTCCACAGTGTGGGCGGCGCAGATCTTCGTCGCCGGGCTGTCGCTGGTCTGGATCGGCGTCTTGGCGGGACTGGCCGCCGGCGGCGCGATGCTGGCCTATCTGTACGTGCCGCACGTGACCAGCCGGGTCGACCGCTTCCTGCATCCGGAAGGGGCCGATACCTATCAGGTCGACACCGCGCTGCGCGCCTTCACCGACGGCGGCCTGCTGGGACGCGGGCCGGGCGAGGGCGTGGTGAAGCGGGTGCTGCCCGATGCGCATACCGATTTCATCTTCGCCGTGGCCGGCGAGGAATACGGCGTCGTGGTCTGCCTGCTGATCGTGGCGCTGTTCGCCTTCATCGTGCTGCGCGGGTTCAGCCGGGCGCTACGCCAGGACAGCCTGTTCGTGCTGCTGGCCGCCGGCGGCCTGCTGATCCAGTTCGGGCTGCAGGCGCTGATCAACATGGGCGTGAATCTGGACCTGCTGCCAACCAAGGGCATGACCCTGCCGTTCATTTCCTATGGCGGCTCGTCGCTGCTGGCGCTGGCCCTGGCGATGGGCATGGTGCTGGCGCTGACCCGCCGGCGCGCGACGCTGGGGGACGACACATGACTGGCGGCTGCGTCGTGCTGGCCGCCGGTGGTACCGGCGGGCACATCTTCCCGGCGCAGGCGCTGGCGGCCGAACTGGTCGCGCGTGGGCGCCAGGTGGCGTGGTGCACGGACGGGCGCGGGCGCGACCTCGGCGGCTTCGGCGAGGCGCCGGTGCACGTGATCTCGGCCGCGACGATGACCGGGCGCAGCCTGATCGGCCGGGTCGCGGCGCTGGGCGACATCGCCATCGGCGTGATGCAGGCTCGTGGCCTGCTGGCCCGGCTGGCGGCGCGCGCCGTGGTCGGCTTCGGCGGTTACCCGTCGCTGCCGCCGCTGCTCGCGGCGGGCCTGAGCCGGCTGCCGCGGATGATCCACGAACAGAACGCGGTGCTGGGACGCGCCAACAGGATGCTGGCCGGCCGGGTGGAACGCATCGCGACCAGCTTCCCCGATACCATCGGACTGCGCGACGCGGCCAAGGTCTCGGTCACCGGCAACCCGGTGCGGCCGGCGGTCGCCGCATTTACCGGTAAGGGTTACGTGCCCCCGGAAGGCGACGAGCCGGTCAACCTGCTGGTGTTCGGCGGCAGCCAGGGCGCCGAGATCATGGCGGCGCGGCTGCCGTTGGCGGTGAACCTGCTGCCGCCCGCGTTGCGCCGGCGCCTGCATGTGGTGCAGCAGGCACGACCCGGCGACGTTGAGCGGGTCACGGGGGCTTATGCCGGCGCCGGCATCGAGGCCGAGGTCGCCAGCTTCTTCGACGACCTGCCGGCGCGGATGGCCTGGGCACACCTGGTGGTGGCGCGCTCCGGCGCCAGCACGGCGGCGGAGCTGATCGCCATCGGGCGGCCGGCGCTGCTGCTGCCCTACCCGCACGCCGCCGACGACCACCAGACGGCGAACGCGAAACACCTGGAGAAGGCCGGCGCGGCCTGGGTCTATCCCGACGCCGAGGCCAGCCCGGAGCGGCTGGCGGAACGGCTGATGGCGCTGCTGGCGCGGCCGGCGGCGCTGGAACAGGCGGCGGCAGCCGCCACCGGTCTGGGCGACGCGCAGGCGGCTTCGCGCCTGGCCGACATGGTCGACGAACTGGCGCCAGCCAACGGCCAGCGCGACAGATTGGGGAGGCAGGCGGCATGAGAGCGCTTCCTCTCGACATCGGCGTCATCCACTTCATCGGCATCGGCGGCATCGGCATGAGCGGCATCGCCGAGGTGATGCACACGCTCGGCTACAAGGTGCAGGGCTCCGATCAGGCCGAGAACGCCAACGTTCGCCGGTTGCGCGACCTCGGCATCCGGGTCGAGGTCGGGCATCGGCCGGAGAATGTCGATGGCGTGCAGGTGGTGGTGTTCTCCACCGCGGTGAAGTCCGCCAACCCGGAACTGGCGGCGGCGCGGCAGCGGCTGATCCCGGTGGTGCGGCGGGCGGAGATGCTGGCCGAGCTGATGCGCCTGAAGTGGGCGATCGCGGTCGGCGGCACGCACGGCAAGACCACGACCACCTCGTTGGTCGCGGCGATGCTGGATGCCGCCGGCATGGACCCGACGGTGATCAACGGCGGCATCATCAACGCCTACGGCACCAACGCGCGGCTCGGTGCCGGCGACTGGATGGTGGTCGAGGCCGACGAGAGCGACGGCAGCTTCGTGAAGCTGCCGGCGACCATCGCGGTGGTCACCAACATCGATCCCGAGCACCTCGACTTCTACGGCGACTTCGATGGCGTGCGCGCCGCCTTCCAGGCGTTCCTGGAGAACCTGCCATTCTATGGCTTCGCGGCGCTGTGCCTGGACCACCCGGAGGTGCAGGCGCTGATCGGTCGGGTCGGCGACCGGCGGCTGCTGACCTATGGCTTCAACCCGCAGGCCGACGTGCGCGCCGCCGACGTGAAGTTCGCGTCCGATGGCGCCAGCTTCGACGTGGTGTTCTCCGGCCGGGTGATCAGCGGGGCGGGCCGCATCAAGGGCCTCAAGCTGCCGATGCTGGGCCGGCACAACGTGCAGAACAGCCTGGCGGCGATCGCCGTGGCGCGCGAGATGGGCATCGCCGACGACATCATCGCCAAGGGGCTGGCCGGCTTCTCCGGCGTCAAGCGGCGCTTCACCCGCACCGGCGAGGTCGCCGGCATCACCGTAATCGACGACTACGGCCACCACCCGGTGGAAATCGCCGCGGTGCTGACCGCGTCGCGTCAGGTCTGCGAGGGCCGGCTGATCGCGGTGGTGCAGCCGCACCGCTACTCGCGTTTGGCTGACCTGTTCGAGGATTTCTGCAGCTGCCTGAACCATGCCGACACGGTGATCGTCGCCGAGGTCTACGCGGCGGGCGAGCAGCCGATCGAGGGCATCGATCGCGAGGGTCTGGTCGAAGGACTGCGCGCGCATGGCCACCGCGACGTGCATCCGCTGGAGGACCCGGCGCGGCTGGCCGAGATGGTGGCGGCACTGGCGACCTCGGGCGACATGGTGGTTTGCCTCGGCGCCGGCAACATCACCGCCTGGGCCAACGCGCTGCCCGCCGAGCTGGAGGGGCTGCTGTCGCCGGGCAAGCAGTCGGAGGCCGGCGGATGATGGCGGCCGAACGCATGCAACCATTGCTGGACCGCCTGCCGCCGTTGCGGGGCCGGGTCGAGGCCGGCGCGCTGCTGGCGCCGATGACCTGGTTCCGGGTCGGCGGGCCGGTGGAGGTGTTGGTACGACCGGCCGACGACGCCGACCTCGCCACGCTGTTGCGCGAGCTGCCAGCCGACGTGCCGGTGACGGTGATCGGCGCGGCCTCGAACCTGCTGGTGCGCGACGGCGGCGTCGATGGCGTGGTGGTTCGGCTGGGCCGCGAGTTCGCTGGGGTCGAGCGCATCGACGACGCCACCATTCGTGTCGGCGGCGGCGCCAACGATGTGGCGGTGGCGCGTCAGGCCGCCGACTGGGGTATCGCAGGACTGGAGTTCCTGGTCGGCATCCCGGGCACCATCGGCGCGGGCGTGCGGATGAACGCCGGCGCCTACGGCCGCGAGATCAGGGATGTGCTGGTCGAGGCGACGGCAATCGACCGGCGCGGCGTGGTACATCGCGTGGCAGCGGCCGACCTGAATCTGAGCTACCGGCATTGTGACGCGCCGGCCGACTGGATCTTCACCTCAACCACGCTGCGCGGTACCGCCAGCGACGCGGCGACGGTGCAGGCGGCGATGGCCGACATCTCCAAGGCGCGCGCCGAGAGCCAGCCGGTGAAGGCGCGCACAGGCGGCAGCACGTTCAAGAACCCGGCTGGGCACAGCGCCTGGGCGCTGGTCGACGCCGCCGGATGCCGCGGGCTGCGGCTCGGTGGGGCGCAGGTCTCCGACCAGCACACCAACTTCCTGATCAACACCGGCGAGGCCACCGCGGCCGACCTGGAGGCGTTGGGCGAGCGCGTACGCGAGAAAGTGAAGCAGAACAGCGGCATCGAGCTGGAGTGGGAGATCCAGCGGATCGGGCGGCAGGTGACGTCATGAGCGCGCGACACCACGCTCATGACTTTGGGCGGGCCCTCGACGCATTGCGTCGAGCCTGTTGGGCACGGCCATGACCCATGTCGCCGTCTTGATGGGCGGCTGGTCCGCCGAGCGCGAGGTCTCGCTGGTGACCGGCAAGGCCTGCGCCACCGGTCTGCGCGCGGCCGGCTACGACAAGGTCACCGAGGTCGACGTCGACCGCGACATCGGCGCGGTGCTAGCCGAACTGAAGCCCGACGTGGCGTTCAACGCGCTGCACGGTCCCTTCGGCGAGGACGGTTGCATTCAGGGCTTGCTGGAATTGCAGGGCATTCCGTACACGCATTCCGGCGTGCGCGCCTCGGCGCTCGGCATGTACAAGCCGATCGCGCGCGAGCTGTTCATGGATGTCGGCATCGCCTGCGCCGACGGTGGCGTGTTCCGCCGCGAGCAGGTGCTGCGCCATGAGGTGATGGACCCGCCCTACGTGGTGAAGCCGTTGAACGAGGGCAGCTCGGTCGGCGTGCACATCATCATGGCCGGCGACAACCTGCATCCGCTGGCCGATGACTGGCCGTTCGGCGACGAGGTGCTGGTCGAGCGCTACATCCCCGGCCGCGAGATCCAGGTCGCTGTGATGGGCGAACGGGTGCTGGGCGCGATCGAGATCCGGCCGTTCAATCAGTTCTACGATTACGAGGCCAAGTACACCGACGGCAAGGCCGAGCATCTGATGCCGGCACCGATGGTGCCGGCGATGTACGACAAGGCTTGCGACATGGCGTTGCGGGCGCATCAGACGCTCGGCTGCCGCGGCGTCAGCCGGTCCGACCTGCGTTACGACGACACCGCCGGCGAGCCCGGCGCGCTCTACATGCTGGAGGTCAATACCCAGCCCGGCATGACGCCGCTGTCGCTGGTGCCGGAAATCGCCGCCTACCACGGCATTTCCTTTCCGGAGCTGGTGCGCTGGATGGTGGAGGACGCGACATGTGGCCGCTGAGCCGCAAGCCCGCCGCCGCCAAGGGCAAGGCGAAAGTGCGGCCGAAGAAGCCGACGCGTGGGCGCGCCGACCCGATCCGCTGGCGCCGCGTGCTGCGCGTCTCGACGTTGGCCTGGGCGTTGATCGCCGGTGTCGCGGGCGGCCTGGTGCTGGTCTATGACGGTTATCTGGCGCGGGCGGCGCGCGCGGTCGAGGACGGCGTGAAGCTGGCCGTCGCCGACGCCGGCCTGCGGGTGCGCGAGGTCTACGTCACCGGGCGCGAACGTTCCGAGCAGGACGAGATCATCGCCGCGCTGGGGCTGCGTCAGGGCGACCCGATCCTCGGCTTCGATCCCGACCAGGCGCGCGCCAAGCTGCTGGCGCTGCCCTGGGTGAAGGCGGCGACGGTCACCCGCCTGCTGCCGAGTACCGTGGAAGTCGCCATCGTCGAGCGCGATCCGCTGGCGTTGTGGCGCTCCGGCAAGGGCCGCACCCTGATCGACCGCGACGGCGCGCCGATCGCGGTTTCCGACCTGGAACCGTTCAGGCACTTGCCGGTGGTGCAGGGCGACGACGCGCCGGAGAACGCCGCCGCGCTGCTCGACGCGCTGCGCGCCGATCCCGGGCTTTATGAAGAGGTGCAACTGGCGCGCCGCGTCGGCGGCCGGCGCTGGGACGTGGTGCTGACCGGCGGCATCGCCGTGCATCTGCCGGAGAACCAGCTCCAGGCGGCGTGGCGCCAGCTCGCCAACCTGGCGAACGACGAGGGCCTGTTCGAGCGCGACATCGTCGCCGTCGACCTGCGGGTGCCGGACCGGCTGGTGGTGCGGCTGTCGCCGGAGGCGGCGGCCCGACGGCGCGATCCGGGGCGCAAGACATGAAGCGCAACGGATTGATCGCCGCGCTCGACATCGGCACCTCCAAGGTGTGCTGCTTCCTGGCGCGCGCCGACGGCCATGGCGGCGCCCGCGTGGTTGGCATCGGCCACCAGGTCGCCAAGGGCATGCGTGCCGGCTCGGTCACCGACATGGAACAGGTCGAGGTCTCGGTCCGATCCGCCGTGGAAGCCGCTGAACGCATGGCCGAGGAGCGTATCGAGGACGTCTATGTCGCGCTCGGTGGCGCCGAGACGCAAAGCCGCATTGTCGGCGTCGAGGTCGCGACCGCCGGCCAGCAGGTCGCCGAGGCCGACCTGCGCCGGGTGATGGGCGCGGCGCGCGAGCGCTGCCTGCCGTCGGACGGGGAGATCGTGCACGCGATCCCGACCGGCTACACCATCGATGGCAGCCGCGGCATCCGCGACCCGCGCGGCATGTATGGCGAGCAGCTCGGCGTGGCGCTGCACATGGCGACCTCGCCGGCTGGCCCGCTGCGCAACCTGCGCCTGGTCACCGAACGCTGCCACCTGGAGACCGCGGACTTCGTGCTGACGCCCTACGCGTCCGGCCTGGCGGTGCTGGTCGAGGACGAGATCGACCTCGGCGCGACGGTGATCGACATGGGTGCCGGCACCACTTCGATCGCGGTGTTCTACGACGGCGCGCTGATCTTCTTCGACGTGGTCGGAGTCGGCGGTGCGCAGGTCACCAAGGACCTGGCCTGGGGCCTGTCGACGTCGACGCAGCATGCCGAGCGGATCAAGACGCTGTACGGCAGCGCCATCGCCAGCCCGGCCGACGAGCGCGAGATGATCGTCGTGCCGCAGGTCGGCGAGGAAGAATCGCTGAGCGCGCCGCAGGTGCCGCGCTCGATGCTGGCCGGGATCATCCAGCCGCGCATCGAAGAGACCTTCGAACTGGTGCGCGAGCGCCTGGAGGGTTCCGGGCTGGCGCACCTCGCTGGCCGGCGCTGTGTGCTGACCGGCGGGGCCAGTCAGCTCACCGGCGTGCCGGAGCTGGCCGCACGGGTCCTCGACAAGCAGGTCCGGCCCGGCCGGCCGCTACGTATCCAAGGTCTGGCGGAAGCCACCGGCGGGCCGGCCTTCGCCGCCTGCGCCGGCCTTTTGACCTTTGCCATTCGACCGCCGAGCGAGGCGCGCGGCGCCCTCTCGGCGCCAGGAATCAACCATCGCAGCGGCCGCCTGGCGCGGTTGGGTCGCTGGTTGCGGGAGAGCCTCTAGCCCGCTGCCGAGGGCTGGAGGGATTTGAAACATATGGGTGCGGCACCAAAGGAGCGGACCTCGCAAGGTCAGGAGGCTTAGATGACGTTGAAATTCGCAGCCCCACAGATGACGGAACTGAAGCCCCGGATCGTCGTTATCGGGGTCGGGGGCGCCGGCGGCAATGCCGTCAACAACATGATCCGGTCGGGTCTGGAGGGCGTGGAGTTCCTGGTCGCCAATACCGACGCCCAGGCACTCGGCAACAGCCAGGCCGACCGCAAGATCCAGCTCGGCGTGTCGATCACGCAAGGCTTGGGTTGCGGCGCGCGGCCGGAAATCGGCCGGCAGGCGGCGGAGGAGCAGATCGATCAGATCCTCGATCATCTGCAGGGCACGCACATGGCCTTCATCACCGCCGGCATGGGCGGCGGTACCGGTACCGGCGCGGCGCCGGTGATCGCCGAGGTCTGCCGACAGCACAACATCCTCACCGTCGGCGTGGTGACCAAGCCGTTCCACTTCGAGGGCTCGCACCGCATGAAGCTGGCGGAGCGCGGCATCGAGGAACTGTCGGAGAATGTCGACACCCTGATCATCATCCCGAACCAGAACCTGTTCCGGGTGGCGAACGAGAAGACGACCTTCGCCGATGCCTTCTCGATGGCCGATGACGTGCTGCACTCCGGTGTGCGCGGCATCACCGACCTGATGGTCATGCCGGGCCTGATCAACCTCGATTTCGCCGACGTGCGCACGGTGATGGGCGAGATGGGCAAGGCGATGATGGGTACCGGCGAGGCCGACGGCGACAAGCGCGCGGTCGACGCGGCGGAGTCGGCGATCTCCAACCCGCTGCTCGACGACGTGTCGATGAAGGGCGCCAAGGGCGTGCTCATCAACATCACCGGCGGCATGGACCTGACGCTGTTCGAGGTCGACGAGGCGGCCAACCGGATCCGCGAGGAGGTCGACCCGGAGGCCAACATCATCGTCGGCTCGGCGCTGGACGAGAAGCTGGAGGGCCGGATGCGGGTCTCCGTCGTCGCCACCGGCATCGACGTGATCGAGGGCCAGTTGCGGCATCCGCCGAAGCTGTACGCGGTCGGCGCGGGCGCGGCGGCGGCCGCGGTGATGGCGGAACCGGAGCCGATGCCGGAACCGGTCGCCGAAGCGGAGCCGCAGTTCGACGTCGACGAGCCGGTGGAAATGCCGGACGCGGTGGCGATCGCCGAGCCGGAGATGTCACCGCTGCCGGAGCCGACCCCGTTCGCGGCGGAGGCCGAGCCGGAGCCGGCACCGATCCCGCGGGCAAAGCCGCTGGGTCCGGCACCGGAACTGGCGGGCGTGCCGCAGGCGCAACCGATGGTCGAGGCGACGTTGCCGGTCGACGAGCCGTTCGTCGCCGCGCCGGCGATCGATCCGGACGAGATCCCGGCCGGCTATGCCGAACCGGAGCCGGAGCCGATGCCGGAACCGCTGGCGGAGGCGCCGGCCGAGCCGACGGCACCGAAGCGGAGCCGGGGCCTGAGCCTGTTCGCGCGGATGACCGGTGCGGTATCGTCGAAGGCGGCGGAAACCGAGACCGCGCGGGCGCCGTTGCCGCGTCGCAACCCGAATCGGGACGCGGTTGCGCCGGACCTGGCCGGACCCGATCCGGAAGATCGGCTGCCGCGTCGTCGCCAGGAGGAGGACCTGCTCGAAATCCCCTCTTTTCTGCGCCGCCAGGCCAACTGAGGCGTCGCAACAGAATGTAACAACTCTTGATTTGAGGGCTTGCAGCGACGTTGTTACTTAGCCTTGTAAGTTACTCGGATCGAAGAGTTTTACAGTACGGCGAATGCGCCACGGAGAGGCACGGCGGGCACCAAGGGCAGCGTAATCAGCCTGGGTGCCCGCCGGTCGCGCGGGGGACGCGAAAGGCGCGGCGCCGATAGAGGGACATAGATGGTCAGCGGCCGACACCAATCGACATTGAAGAACGCGATCAACTGTACCGGCATCGGCCTGCACAGCGGTCGCCGCGTGAACATGTGCCTGCGTCCCGGTGCCCCCGGCAGCGGCGTGGTGTTCGAACGCACCGACCTGGCGCCGAGCCAGCGCGACGTGCTGGTCCCGGCGCGCTGGGACCGCGTCGTCGATACCCAGCTCGGCACCACGCTGGGCAATGCCGATGGCGTCACCGTGGCCACCGTCGAGCACCTGATGGCGGCGTTCGCCGGTTGCGGCGTCGACAATGTGCGGGTCGAGCTGGACGGGCCGGAAGTGCCGATCATGGATGGCTCGTCGGCGCCCTTCGTGTTCCTGATCGAATGCGCCGGCCAGGTCGAGCAGGCCGCGCGCCGGCGCGCCATCCGCATCCGCAGGGCGGTGCGGATCGAGGACGGTGAGAAGTCCGCCTCGCTCTATCCCGACGAGCACTTCTCGGTGCGCTTCGAGATCGACTTCGACAGCCCGGCGGTCGACCTGACCGAGGGCGAGTTCGACCTCGACGACGGCGCCTTCAAGCGCGATATCGCGCGCGCGCGCACCTTCGGCTTCGAGCGTGACGTGGCGCAGCTGCACCGGCTTGGCCTGGCGCGCGGTGGTTCGCTGGAGAATGCCGTCGTGGTCGGCAACGACCACCGCATCCTCAACGAGGGCGGCTTGCGCTTCGACGACGAGTTCGTGCGCCACAAGGCGCTGGACGCGATCGGCGACCTGTACCTCGCCGGCGCCCCGATCCTGGGCGCCTTCGAAGGGGTCCGCTCCGGCCACAGCCTGAACAACCGGCTGCTGCGGGCGTTGATGGCCGATGACACGGCCTGGGACTATGTCGACGTCGCTGCCGGCTTGGTGTCGCGCCCCGCCGCCGTCGCGGTCGCCGCCAGCGCCTGAGTTCCGCTGGCGCGCCATCAGGCTTGCCGGATGTTTGCGGCCGCGGAGTTGAGATGCCCGGGTCAAGGCCGCGGATGTCCAGTTTAGCCCTTCCGAGCCTGCGCCCACCCCTCGACGTCTTTGCAAGCTCAGGGACGTGGATGGCCCGGACAAGCCGGGCCATGACGCGTTCTCTACGTTTCTCAATGATTTCGTCATGCCCCGGCTTGTCCGGGGCATCCACGTCCAGAAGCTGCCTCAATCGGTTGCGGGTCTTCTGTCCGGTGCCGTCCGAAGTGACGCAACCGCCTGAGCGGCAATAGGGAATCGACGATCACCGCAAACTTAACCGGACGCCCGTGGGCTTGACCCGGCTATCTTCGACGAAGCGTCTGCCGCGAGTCAGGCTGAAAATTTTCTAACCGCCGACGCGCAGCAGGAAGCGGCCGTTCAGCGGCTGGGTCGGGCGGTAGTTCTTCGGGAACAGCTTGGCAAAGGCGGCGATCTGCGCCGCCGAGGCCGACATCGGCGTCGCCAGCACGGTCCAGGTGACGATCTCGGTGCACGGCGGCGTGGTCAGCGAGCCGGAATAGACGAAGGCCGGCGAGGCGCCAGGCAGCATCCGGCGCGGATCGACCGGCGCCGTGCCGGCCGCCTTGCCCTCCTTGCCCGGCGCGACCTTCCAGATCGCGTCGAGGTCGGGATGCGGCTGGCCCTCGGCCATGAACACGCCGAGCACCGCCAGGTCGCCCTGCTTGCTCTTGTGCACGAAGTGAGCTTCCAGCGGGAACTGCCGGCCGGCCAGCGTGTGTTCGCTCTTGTGGTGGAAGTGGAACTGCAGCAGGTCGTACTTGCGCCCCTGAATGGTTATGGCGCTGCCGCCGGGCCAGTTCACCTGGATGGTGTGGCCGTTGTTCAGCACGTCGTAGCTCTGCGCCGCCTGCCAGGCGACCTGGGCCGGGTCGAGGTCGGCCGGCACTGCGTTGGCCAGGTCGATCGGCGACTGCCGCCGGCCGACGCCGCACGCAGCATATTCCTTGGCCAGCGCACCCCAGTTGCCCGGCGCGCCGGTGCCTTCGTAGCCCCAGCGATGCCCGCCCCCGGCGGCGTGGCCGAGCTGGCCCGAAAGGCAAAGCGGGCAGGCCGCGGCGAGCCCGGCGAGAAACCCACGGCGATTCATTGGCTTTTCCTCATGTGGCGCAACAGATGTTGGCGAGACCGACCCTTGCGTGTCCCGGCGGCCGGGGTACATTGGGCCGGTGCGGCGCGCATCGACATGCTGCGCCGACACGGTAAAGAATTTCAATCGCCCGTAGGCTTCGATGACCGCGTATCCCCTCCGTTGGCTTGCCGCCCTGACCCTGATGCTGGGGCTGGCTGCCTGTTCGGGCGACGAGACCCCCTATGTCGAGCGCCCGGTGGAGCAGATCTACAATCAGGCGATGGACCAGCTGCTCGCTGGCGAGGTCAAGGAGGCGGCGCAGAATTTCGACGAGGTGGAGCGTCAGCATCCCTACTCGGTGTGGGCGCGTAAGGCGCAGCTGATGGCCGCCTACGCCTATTACCTTGATAACGAGTATGACGAATCGATCCTGGCGGCGGAGCGCTTCCTGCAACTGCACCCCGGCAACAAGGATGCCGCCTACGCCGCCTACCTGATCGCGATCAGCTACTACGAGCAGATCGCCGACATCGGCCGCGACCAGAAGGTCACCGCGCAGGCGCTGAACCGGTTGCAGGAGGTCGTCGACCGCTACCCCGGCACCGAGTACGCGCGCGACGCGACGCTGAAGATCGACCTGGCGCACGATCACCTGGCCGGCAAGGAAATGGAGATCGGCCGCTACTACCAGGTGCGCGGCAAGTACGCGGCGGCGATCAACCGGTTCCAGGCGGTGGTGAAGGATTACCAGACCACGACCCACGTCGCCGAGGCGCTGCATCGGCTGACCGAGAGCTACCTGTCGCTTGGCGTGAATGACGAGGCGCAGGCCGCCGCGGCGGTGCTTGGCCACAACTATCCCGGTAGTGACTGGTATCGCGACAGCTACGCGCTGCTGACCGGCAAGGGACTGGCGCCGGAAGACAGCGAGGGCTCGTGGATCTCGCGCACCTGGCGTGCGGTCTTCTGATGCCGCGATGCTGCGCAGCCTGACGATCCAGGACCTGGCGGTGATCGAACGGCTGAGCCTGGCGCTGCAGGCCGGCCTGAGCGCCCTGACCGGCGAGACCGGCGCCGGCAAGTCGATACTCCTGGATGCGCTCGGCCTGGCGCTGGGGCAGCGCGCGGACGCGGCACTGGTGCGCGGCGGGGCCAAACAGGCGACGGTCAGTGCGACCTTCGCGCCGCCGCCGGGCCATCCGGTCCATGCGCTGCTGGCCGAGCAGGACGTCGTCGTCGACGAGGAGGAACTGGTGCTGCGCCGCGTGGTCGGCGCCGACGGGCGCAGCCGCGCCTACCTGAACGACACCGCGATCAGCATCGGGCTGCTGCGATCGGTCGGCGATGCGCTGGTCGAGATCCATGGCCAGCACGACATCCGCGGGCTGCTCGATCCTGGCCGGCATCGCGGCGTGCTGGATACCTATGCCGGCCTGGATGACGCGTTGGGCGCGTGCCGCGCCGCCTATCGGCGCCGGCGCGAGGCTGCCGAGGCGTTGGAGGCGGCCGAGGCGGCGCTCGCCGCGGCGCGGGCGGAGGAAGAGTATCTGCGCCACGCCGTCGGCGAACTCGACGCCATCGCGCCGGCCGAAGCGGAGGAAACCACCCTGGCCGAGGAACGCGCGCTGTTGCAGCAGGGCGAGCGTCTGGCGGAGGGCCTGCGCGAGGCCTTGGCGGCCTTGCAAGGCGATAGCGGCGTGGAAGTGCGGCTGCGCACAGCGGAGAAGACGCTGGAGCGCCTGCTGGGCCAGGCCGGGGAAGACTTCGAGGCGCCGTTGCAGGCGATGTCGCGGGCGGCCAGCGAGGCGATGGAGGCGGTCGCGGTGCTGGAAGAGACTGCCGAGAAGCTGGACCGGGCGCCGCAGCGGCTGGAGCAGGTCGAGGAGCGCCTGTTCGGCCTGCGCCAGCTTGCCCGCAAACACCGGACGACCTGCGATGGCCTGGTGGCGTTGCACGAGAAGCTATCGGCGCAGCTCGCGGCGCTGGATCGCGGTGACGCGGAAGTCGGCGGTCTGCGCGATGCCCTGGCGGCGGCCGAGGCGGCCTATCGCACGGCGGCGGACGGCTTGAGCAAGGAACGCCGCGCCGCCGCGAAACGCCTGGACAAGGCGGTGGCGCGTGAGATTCCGGAACTGCGGCTGGCGCCGGCGGTGTTCGCGACCTTGGTCGACGAGGGCGAGGACGGGCCGGAGGGCGCCGACCGGGTGCGTTTCACGGTGGCGACGACGCCGGGGATGCCGGCCGGGCCGCTGGACAAGGTCGCCTCCGGCGGCGAGCTGTCGCGGCTGATGCTGGCGATCAAGGTGGCGCTGGCCGAGACCCGCGGCGCACCGACCCTGGTGTTCGACGAGGTCGATGCCGGCGTCGGCGGCGCGGTGGCGGACAAGGTTGGCGCGCGGCTGGCGGCCCTGGCGGCGACCGCGCAGGTGCTGGTGGTGACGCATTCGCCGCAGGTCGCGGCGCGCGGTGACCACCACTGGCGCGTCGCCAAGCTGGCCAAGGCCGACAGCGCCACGACCACCGTCGAGCCGCTGGACAAGGCCGGCCGGCGCGAGGAGATCGCCCGCATGCTGGCCGGCGCCGAAGTGACCCGCGAGGCCCGCGCCGCGGCGCGCTCATTGCTGCAGGGCGGGCGCGGATGACGCCGGTCGACGCACTGACCGAGGCGGAGGCCAAGGCCGAGCTGGCGCGGCTGGCGGCGGACATCGCCGAGGCCGACGAGCTCTACTACAACGAAGCCGCCCCGACGCTGACGGACGCCGATTACGACGCGCTTCGTCAACGCAACGACGCCATCGAGGCGCGCTTCCCGCACTTGAAGCGCGCCGACAGCCCATCGGAGCGGATCGGCGCGGCGCCGGCCGACGGCTTCGCCAAGGTCACCCACAGCCGGCCGATGCTGTCGCTGTCGAATGCCTTCGACGACGAGGACGTGAAGGAATTTCTGACCCGCGTGCGGCGCTTTCTTGGCCTGGCGGAGGAAGCGGAAGTCGCGGTGCTGGCGGAGCCGAAGATCGACGGCCTGTCGGCGGCGCTACGCTACGAGAAGGGGCGCTTCGTCGTCGGCGCGACGCGCGGCGACGGCCAGACCGGCGAGGACATCACCCGCAACCTGCGCCACGTCGACGGCGTGCCGCAGGCGCTGAAGGGCGACGACGTGCCCGACGTGTTCGAGGTGCGCGGCGAGGTCTACATGCCGCGCGATGGCTTCTTCAAGCTGAACGAAGCGCAGGCGGCGGCGGAGAAGCCCCTCTACGCTAATCCGCGCAACGCGGCCGCCGGGTCGCTGCGCCAGCTCGATCCGGCGATCACCAAGCAGCGGCACCTCGAATTCATCGCGTATGCCTGGGGCGAGGCTTCCGCGGTGCCGGCCGACACGCAGTCCGGCGTCATCGAGGCGTTCGGGCGCTGGGGCCTGAAGACGCAGGCGCGACTCCAGGTCTGCCGCACGGTCGAAGAGATTCTCGAGTTCTACAAGGCGCTGGAGGCCGACCGGGCCAACTTGCCCTACGACATCGACGGCGTGGTCTACAAGGTCGACCGGCTAGACTGGCAGGGCCGGCTCGGCCAGGTCAGCCGCTCGCCGCGCTGGGCCACGGCGCACAAGTTCCCGCCGGAGCAGGCGCAGACATTGCTCAAGGAGATCGACATCCAGGTCGGCCGTACCGGCGCGTTGACGCCTGTCGCGCGGCTGGAGCCGGTGACCGTGGGCGGCGTGGTGGTGACAAACGCCACGCTGCACAACGAGGACGAGATCGCGCGCAAGGACATTCGGGTCGGCGACACCGTGATCGTGCAGCGCGCCGGCGACGTGATCCCGCAGGTCGTCGGCTTCGTCGCCGACAAGCGTCCGAAGAACGCCAAGCCCTACAAGTTCCCCGATAGCTGCCCGGTTTGCGGCAGCCACGCGGTGCGCGAGGACGACGACGGCGAGAAGCGCGGCGCGATCAAGCGCTGTACCGGCGGGCTGATCTGTCAGGCACAGGTGGTGGAGCGGCTGAAGCACTTCGTGGCGCGCGACGCCTTCGATATCGAGGGGCTGGGCGACAAACAGGTCACCGCCTTCCTGGCCGACGACCTGATCGCCGGACCGGCCGACATCTTCACGCTTCGCGCGCGCAACGACGAAATCAAGCTGGAGGAACGCGAGGGCTGGGGCGAGACGTCGGCGACGAAGCTGTTCGACGCCATCGACGTGCGTCGCGAGGTCGGGCTCGACCGTTTCGTCTACGCGCTCGGCATCCGACACGTCGGCGAGACCACGGCGCGGCTGCTGGCGCGCAGCTACGGCACCATCGAGGCACTGACCGCTGCGATGCGGGCGGCGAGCGACCCGGAGAGCGACGCCTACGCCGACCTGCTGAACATCGACGGTATCGGCAATAAGGTCGCCGACGCCATCGTCGAGTTCTTCGCCGAGCCGCACAATGCCGAGGTGATCGCGGCGCTGCTCAAGGAAGTGACGCCGCAGCCGCTGGAGGCCGTGGCCAACGACTCGCCGGTGGCCGGCAAGACGGTGGTGTTCACCGGCACGCTGGAGACCATGACCCGCGCGGAGGCGAAAGCGCGCGCGGAGAGCCTCGGGGCGAAGGTCGCTGGCTCGGTGTCGGCCAAGACCGACCTGGTGGTTGCCGGTGCGAGCGCCGGCTCCAAGGCGAAGAAGGCGGCGGAGCTGAACATCGAGATCATCAGCGAGGAAGACTGGGTCAAGCTGGTCGCGAAGGAATAGTCGTCATCCCGGCCCCGAGCCGGGATCCATCTTGCTCCAACGCACGGGTGTCGACATGGACCCCGGATCAAGTCCGGGGTGACGGGTAGGGATAGAGGAGAAGCGCATGAGCGTCGTGACGTACGAGTCGAAGGGCGGCATTGCCGTCATCACCATCAATAGGCCGGACAAGGCCAACGCGCTGAACGAAGAGGTCGCGGTTGAGCTGCGCGACGCGTGGCGACGCTTCCAGGCGACCGACGAGGACCGCGTCGCGATCCTGACCGCCGCCGGCGAGAAGCATTTCTCCGGCGGCGCCGACCTGTCGGCCCCACCGGAGATATGGTCCTTCGCGCCGGGCCTGGGAGTCGCGGTGGACAAGCCGGTGATCGCGGCGATCAATGGCTGGTGCGTCGGCGGCGCGGTGGTGCTGGTGCAGTTCTGCGACCTGGCGGTGATGGTGGAAGGCACCAAGTTCTCGTACCCGGAGGCCAAGATCGGCTTCTCCGGCGGCCTGATCAGTTCGCTGGTGCCGCGCATGCCGCACAAGATCGCCATGGAATTCATCCTGGTCGGCGAGGAGATGACGGCCGAGCGCGCCTACGAGGTCGGCTTCGTCAACAAGGTGGTGCCACGCGCGGACCTGATGCCGGCGGCGATGGCCTACGCCGAAACGCTGGCGGCGAACTCGCCCGCGGTGATGCGCATGCTGAAGCGGCACATCCAGGACCTGATGCCGAAGGGTGCGGCGGAACTGTACGGCCACGGCCGGCGTCAGCTCACCGAGCTGCGCGAGGGCGCCGATGGCGAGGAGGGCCGCGCCGCGCTGCGTGAGAAACGTGCGCCGAACTTCACCGGACGGAAGGAGCCTTGGAATGGATAACCCGTCAATCCTGTCGCACGTCTCGGTCGGCGTGCGCGACGTTGCGGCCTCGGCCAGGTTCTACGACGCGGTGATGGCGACGCTCGGGGCCAAGCGCGTGTTCGAACATGACGGCGCCATCGCCTACGGCCGGCAGTTCCCGGAATTCTGGATCCAGCAGCCCTATGACGGCGGTACGCCGGCCACGGCCAACGGCACGCACTTCGCCTTCTTCGCGAACACGCGCGAGCAGGTCGACGCGTTCCATGCGGCTGCGGTCAAGGCTGGCGCAAAGGACGATGGCGCGCCTGGCCCGCGTCCGGAATATGGCGAGCCCTACTACGGCGCCTTCTGCTACGACCCTGACGGCCACAAAATCGAGGCGACCTATTGGGACGTCGACAAGGCGAAAGAGCTCGGGATGGGGTGACGGGCTACATTTTCGCCAGCGCATCACCGAGCCGCCCCAGCGCCTCCGTCAGGCGCGCCTCGGCGCTGGCGAAGCAGAGGCGCAGGTAGCCCTCATTGCCGGGGCCGAAAGCGCTGCCGGGTGACAGGCCGACCTTGGCCTCGGTGACCAGGCGCTTGGCCAGTTCCAGGTCGTCGTCGACGCCGTCGACCTTGAAGAAGGCGTAGAAGGCGGCCTGCGGGCGCGCCAGGGTGACACGGTCGAGGCTGCCCAGCCCCTGGAACACGATCTCGCGGCCGCGCCGGCAGCGCTCGACCATCTCCTGGACGAAGGGCTCGCCGTCGCGGATCGCCACCGCTGCGGCCTGTTGCACGAAGGCGGTAGAGCCGGTGTTGTTGATGCCGGAGAGATCGCCCATGCGGTCGCCGAGCGGCGCCGGATGGATCAGCCAGCCGCAGCGCCAGCCGGTCATCGCCCATGACTTCGACATCGTGTGGATGACGTAGAGCGCATCGTCGGGCTCGGCGATCTGCAGGAAGGAGGGCGCCACGTCGCGGTCGTAGACGATGCGGTGGTAGACCTCGTCGGCGATGATGTAGATGCCGCGATCGCGCGCGAAGTCCAGCACCGCCTGCTGCTGCTCGCGGCTCATCATCCAGCCCGACGGGTTGCCCGGCGAGGCGATGAAGATCGCCTTGGTGCGCGCGTCGCAGGCAGCGAACAGCTTCTCCAGGTCGAGCTTCCAGGTGCCGTCGTCGGTCTGGTCGAGGCGCACGTGGCGGCATTCGCCGCCCATGGTCTCGATGGCATAGAAGATGTTCGGCCACACCGGCGAGACCGTGACCACGTTGTCGCCGTTGTTGACCAGCGTCTCGACCGCGATCATCACCGCGGTCATGCCGGAGCCGGTGACGGTGATGCGCTCCATCTCCAGCTCGATGTCGTAATGGGCGCACATGTAGTCGTGGATCGCATTGCGCAGTTCCGGCACGCCGCGCTTGTTCACATACCGCGTGTGGCCGGACTGCAGCGCATCGATGGCGGCCTGGCGGATGAACTCGGGCGTGTCGAAATCGCTCTCGCCGAACCACAGCGCGATCACCGAGGGGTCGCCGATCGCCAGGCGCGAGACGGCGCCGATGCGCTGGTTCTCCATCTCGGAGATGGCGGCGCGGACCGGCGTCTTGAGCTCAATCGTCAACGGGCGCTCCTATCGACCGGTGAAGTTGGGCGCGCGCTTCTCCATGAAATGCGCGACGCCTTCCTTGAAGTCTTCCGAGGTGAAGCTTTCCTCCATCGCCTTGTCGGCGGCATCCATGGCGGCGTCCAGCGGCTGCAGCATGGCGTGGTACATCAGCCGCTTCATCTCGCGCATCGAGCGCGGCGAGACCACGTGGCACATCTCGCTGGCATAGGCGCGGACGTGACTCATGAAGTTGATGCTGGTGAACACCTGGCTCACCAGACCCATGTCTCGGGCCTCGCCGGCGGAAAACTTGCGGCCGGAGATCATGATGTCGAGCGCGTTCTGCGGCCCGATCAGGCGCGGCAGCAGCCACGACGAGCCATGCTCGGCAACCAGGCCACGGCGCGAGAAGGCGGTGGTGAACACGGCGTTGTCGGCCGCGAAACGCAGGTCGGCGTAAAGCGTCAGCACCAGGCCGATGCCGGCGCAGGGGCCGTTGATCGCGGCGATGATCGGCTTCGGCACGGTCGGCCAGTAGGTGATGCGGCGATGGAAATCCTTCGGCAGGTCGACGCCGCCGCGAATCGGGCCGGTTTCGATCTGCTCGCGGGCATCGTTGCCGGCGGCCTGGATGCCGGACAGCGCGTCCATGTCGGCACCGGCGCAGAAGCCGCGCCCGGCGCCGGTGACGATGATGACGCGGACATCGTCGTCGTCGCTGGCGGCCTGCATGGCTTGGCGGATGTCGCGGTCCATGACCCGGTTCCAGGCGTTCAGCCGTTCCGGCCGATTCAGCGTGATGGTCGCGATCCGGTCGCTGACGTCGTAGAGAATTTGCTCGTAGGCCATCGCGTGTTCCTCCTGGGGTGCGTACTCTAGCGCAGCTTTCGGGAGAGAGGCATGGGACTTGTCGGCCAATCGGTGCCGCGATTGGAAGACCGTCGGTTGCTGACGGGAGAGGGGCGCTACACCGCCGATACAGCGCCGGCCGACGCGGCGCACGCGGTGTTCGTGCGCTCGCCCTATGCGCATGCGGAGATCGTGGGTATCGACGTGGCGGCGGCGAACGCGGCGCCGGGCGTGCTGGCGGTGCTGACCGGGGCCGACGCCGAGGCGGCCGGACTCGGCAAGATCACCTGTCCGCGCAAGTTGCCGGACCACAGCTTCGTCGACCCGAAACGGCCGATCCTGGCGCAGGGCCGGGTGCGGTTCATCGGCGACCCCGTGGTGATGGTGGTCGCGGAGAGCGAGGCGCAGGCGGGTGACGCGGCGGCGCTGGTCGAGGTCGACTATGACCCGCTGCCGTCGGTTACCGATACCGCCGGCGCGCTGGCCGGCGAGCAACTTTGGCCGCAGGCCGCGGAGAATGTGTGCGTGGACTGGTCGACCGGCGATGCCGGCGCGGTCGAGGCGGCGATGGCCGAGGCGGCGCACGTCGTCGAGCTGGAGCTGATCAACAACCGGCTGGCGGTGACCACGGTCGAGCCGCGCTGCACCTGGGGCCGCTACGACCCATCGGCAGACACCTATCTGCTGCATACGCCGAGCCAGGGCGTGTTCCACATCCGCTCGTGCCTGGCCGACGACGTGTTCGGGGTCGACAAGGAAAAGATCGAGGTGCTGACCGAGGACGTCGGCGGCGCCTTCGGGATGAAGATTTTTCTCTATCCGGAGCATCCGTGCGTGCTGTGGGCCAGCAAGGTGACCGGCCGGCCGGTGGCCTGGACGTCGACACGGCTGGAGTCGTTCCAGAGCGACGCGCATGCCCGCGACCATGTCACCAAGGCCTGGCTGGCGCTGGACGAGCAGGCCCGATTCCTGGCGCTGAAGATCGACACGGTGGCCAATCTGGGCGCGTATCTGTCCACCGTGGCGCCGACCATCCCGACCCTGGGCTACGCCAAGATGGCGCCCAGCGTCTACCGGCTGACCCGAATCCACATGCACGTGCTGGGCGTGTTCACCAACACCGCCCCGATCGACGCCTATCGCGGCGCCGGCAAGCCGGAGGCGCAGTACGTCTTCGAGCGGCTGATCGAGGTCGCGGCGCGCCGGCTCGGCATGGACGCGGCGGAGCTGCGCCGGCGCAACCTGGTCCGGACGCACGAGATGCCGTGGACGACGCCGGTGAACTGGACCATGGACAGTGGCGACTTCGAGAAGCCGCTGAACCGGGCGCTGACCGTGATCGACCGTGCCGGATTCGCCGACCGGCGGGCGCGCTCGGCGGCAAGCGGCAAACGGCGCGGCCTGGGCTTCGCCTACTACGTCCACGGCACCGGCGGCGATCCGTCGGAGACCAGCCGGTTGGTGGCTGAGGCGTCGGGCGCTCTGGCGGCCTACACCGGCACGCAGGATTCCGGCCAGGGCCACCGCACGGTCTACGCGCAGCTCCTGGCCGACAGGCTGGGACTGCCGCTCGATGTCATCGAGGTGCGCCAGGGCATCGCGTCGGCCATCGGGCACGGCGGCGGCACCGGCGGCTCGTCGTCGCTGATTATCTCCGGCACCAGCCTGGTCGCCGCCGGCAGCAAGCTGATCGAGGCCGGGCGTGAGGCGGCGGCGGCCGAACTGGAGGTCGCGGCAGCCGACATCGAATATGCGGACGGCGTGTTCCAGGTCGCGGGCACCGACCGGCGCATCGCCCTGTTCGAACTGTCGGCGAAGCTGGTCGAGCCGCTCGCCGTGACCAACAAGTTCGACGAGGACAACGCCAGCTTCCCCTACGGCGTGCAGGCCTGCGAGGTCGAGATCGACCCGCAGACCGGCGCCCTCGACCTGCTGCGCTACGTGTCGGTGGACGACCTCGGCACGCTGGTGCATCCGGCGATGGCGGAGAGCCAGCTCGTCGGCGGTATCGTGCAGGGCTTGGGACAGGCGATGTGCGAGCATGTCCGCTACGACACCGAGGACGGCCAGCTCCTGACCGGCTCGCTGATGGACTACGCGCTGCCGCGCGCCGCCGACATGCCGGGTTTCGAGGTGACGCTGGCCGGTGCGCCGACCGGCAACAACTCGCTCGGCATCAAGGGCGTCGGCGAGTGCGGCACGATGGCCGCGCCTTCGGCCCTGATCAACGCCGTGGTCGACGCGCTGGCCGACCTCGGCGTCGAGCATGTCGACATGCCGGTGACGCCGGAGCGGCTCTGGCGCGCGATCCGCGACGCCTGAACCGCCCGGCAGCAATGGGGTTACGCGGCCTTGTCGACCTTCGGCGCGGGTGCCGCCATTTTCTCGAACGCCGCCTTGTCGTAGGTCACCTTGGCCGGCTTGCCGTTGGTGGTCGGCTTGGCGTGGGTGGCCATGGTCTCGAACATCTTGCACATCTGAATGGTCCTCTCGTCTATCGGTTGGCCTGCAATAGACGGTAGATAGGGGAGGCGACGCGCAGACGCCAGCTCCTGTTACCCACCTGAAACACAAGCTTCACCATTGAGCACCGTCATCGACATCGTGCTGCCCGTGTTCGGGCTGCTGCTGGCCGGCTGGCTGATGGCCCGCGTCCGGCTGCTGAGCCCGGACGGCGTGCGCGGCCTCACCACTTTCGTGTTCTACGTGGCGATCCCGGCGCTGCTGTTCCGCAACTTGGCCCAGGGCCAGACGCCGGGCTTGGCCGACCTGGCGATCGTGGCTGCCTACTTCGTGCCGTGTTTCGCGATCATGGCGCTCGGCGGCCTGCTGCTCGGCCGGCTGCTGGGGCTGAAGCCAACGGAGCGCGTGGTGTTCGGCATGGGCGGCGCCTTCTCCAACAACGTGCAGCTCGGCATCCCGTTGGTGCTGGCGGGCTACGGCGAGCGCGGGCTGGTGCTGTTGATGCTGATCATCTCGGTGCACTCCATCGTGATGATCGGGGTGCCGACGGCGATCATGGAGGTGGTGCGCGGCAAGGGCGATCGCGCGCGTACCGTGCTGCGCACGACGGTGCTGGCGCTGGTGCGCAACCCGATCATCGTGGCGCTGGTCGCCGGCCTGGCCTGGGGTCTCGCTGGCTGGCCGCTACCGACGCTGGTCGACCGCTTCGCCGGCATGCTGGGCCAGGCGGCGGTGCCGTGCTCGCTATTCGCGATGGGCGCGGCGCTGGCCGGCTACCGGCTGGCCGGGGCGATGCGCGACGCGGTGCTCACCGCCGGTGTGAAGTTGCTGCTGCATCCGGTGCTGGTCTGGCTGATGGCGAGCCAGGTGCTCGGCCTGCCGCCGTTGCAGGTGGCGGTGGCGACCACGGCGGCGGCGCTGCCGATCGGGGTCAATGTGTTCATCCTGGCGCAGACCTATGGGACCTACACGGCGCGGGCCAGCTCCGCCATCGTGCTGTCGACCGCGGCCTCAATCGTCACCCTGGGCTTGCTGGTGACCTATTTCCGGGCCACGTTAGGGCCATGAGCGATCGCGAATCCGTCCTGTTCGCCAACGACGCCTTCTATCAGGCGTTCAACGACCGTGACGGGGAGACCATGGCCGAGCTATGGGCCCAGCGCGTCGAAGTCGCCTGCCTGCATCCCGGCTGGCCGCCGTTATTCGGACGCGAGGTGGTGCTGCAGAGCTGGCGCTCGATCCTGTCGAACACCGACCAGCCGGCGCTGGAAATGGTGCAGCCGGTGGTGCAGATCTACGGCGACGTCGCGATGGTGGTCTGCTACGAGACGATCTCCGGACAGTACCTGATCGCCACCAACATGTTCGTGCGCGAGGACGGCGCCTGGCGCCTGATCAACCACCAGTCCGGGCCGACCAACGGCAAACCGGAGCCAGGCGGCGACGATGCGCCGCGCACCCGGCACTAGGCGTGGCCATGACGCCCGAACAGATCGCCCTGGTACAGAACTCGTGGCGCCACGTGGTGCCGATCGCCGACGACGTGGCGCGGCGCTTCTATCGCCGCCTGTTCGAGATCGACGCCACCGCCGCGCCGCTGTTCGAGAGCACCGACATGGCGGCGCAGTGCAACAAGTTCCTGCAGATCTGGTCGACCGCGGTCAGCGGGCTGGAGCATTTCGACAAGTTGCGGCCGGTGATCGCCGACCTCGGCCGCCGTCATGTCGGCTATGGCGTCACCGACGCGCACTACCTGTCGGTGCGTGCGGCGTTACTGCGGACCTTGGAAGAAGGTCTGGGCGAGCTCTGGGACGATGAGCTCGCAGACGCCTGGGCCGCGACCTACGACCTGTTGGCGGCGGTGATGCGCGACCCGCCGGCTGATGCCGCCGCCTAGAAATATTGTTTCCGCGCGGTAACACTGCCTTCGCGGCGCCGGCTCGCCGCCCCAGCTATGGCTCAACGGCGCCACTCTGGCGTCAACGAGCTGGAGCTATTGCGATGACCCCGCAACAGAAAACCGATGTGCAGCGGACATGGAAGCTGGTGCTGCCGGTCGCCGACGCGGCGGCGGCGATGTTCTATCGACGGCTGTTCGAGATCGACGAAAGCACAGCGGCACTGTTCCGCGAAACGGACATGACCAAGCAGCGGCACAAGCTGCTGATGGTACTGTCGACGGTGGTCAGCGGACTGGATCAGCTCGACCGGCTGTTGCCGCTGGTGCGCGAGCTTGGCCGCCGCCACGCCGGCTACGGCGTCACGCCGACGCACTACGAGTCGGTCGGTCGGTCGTTGCTGGCGACCTTGGAGCAAGGGCTGGGCGAAGCCTGGACGCCGGCGGTGGCGCGCGCCTGGGCCTGCGCCTACACCATTGTCGCGCACGAGATGCGCGTCGGCGCGGCACAGGCGGAAGCGGCCTAGCTTTCCCATCAGGCCGACGCGCCGGCCAGGATGTCGGCGCGGCGGCGCTGGTCGCGGGAAATCACCACGTTCTGGATTTCCGTGGTGCCGTCCAGGAAGGCCGCCATCTTCGCCGCCGCCAGCGCGCGGGCCAGCGGCAGGTCGTGGCGGAAGCCGTTGGCGCCGATCGCCTGCATGCACTGCGTCACGCCGGTCATCGCCGCCCGGGTGGCGAACTTCTTGGCGTGCGCGCAGGCCAGCGTCGCCGGCGCGCCGGCCTGCATCGTCGATAGCGCGTCGTAGGCCAACAGGCGGGCGGCCGCTAGGTCGGTCTCGACGTCGGCGAGCTGCCACTGCCAGCCCTGGAAGTCGCCGATCGGCTGGCCGAAGGCGTGGCGGCTGGCGCCATAGCGTAATGCCACCTCCAGGCTGGTGCGCAGCAGACCACAACACATCGCCGCCAGGACGGCGCGGGCGATGTCGATGCCGCCCATGGCGGCGGCGAAGGCGCGCGGCGCCTGGATGAACAGCGCCTCCGGCCCGAGCCGGCAGTTGCCGAAGCTGAAGCCGGCTGTGCCCATGGCATGGCAGCCCAGGGTGGCGTAGGTCGGCTCGCGGGTCACGCCATCGTGGTCGGCGTCGACCAGCAGGCAGACGATGTCGCGGGCCTTGTCGCCGCTCTGGGCGTAGACCGAGAGCACGTCGGCGGTGGCGGCATTGGTGCACCAGGCCTTGGCGCCATCCAACCGCCAGCCGTCACCGTGCTGGCTGGCGCGGGTGGCGATGGCGGTGGCGTCGGAGCCGGCGCCGGGTTCGGTCAGCAGGAAGGCGCCGATGGTTTCGCCGGCCAGCATCGCCGGCAAGTACTTGGCCTTCTGCGCCGGCGAACCGTTGCGGGCGATGTTGCCGGCCAGATTGGCGTGCACCACGACGGCGAAGGCGAAGGCGAGGTCGGCCGCCGCCAGTTCTTCCAGCACCCGGCCGACGGCGACCGCGCCGATGCCCGCACCGCCCTGGGCCTCGTCGACCAGCAGCCCGGCGAAACCGGCGCGGCACGCCGCCGCCAGGGTGTCGCGCGGCACCACCTTGCCGGTCTCCCAGGCGGCGGCATTCGGCGCCACCTCGTCGCGCGCGAAGGCGGTGGCGCGCTCGACCAGGGCTTGTTCGTTCGCCGTCAGGCTCGGTTCCATGGACATTCCTCCCGCCGGTATTCTACGGCGCCGGTGACGCAGGTCACTGTTGATCCGGCACGCCGCCGCCATCTCATGGTTAACGAGGCATGAACACAATGGAGACGACCATGAGCAAGACCGAAA
This sequence comes from Alphaproteobacteria bacterium, assembly GCA_040223615.1. Lineage (GTDB taxonomy): Bacteria > Pseudomonadota > Alphaproteobacteria > JAVKFY01. The sequence goes on along the minus strand of JAVKFY010000066.1, from coordinate 52,764 downwards.
CCAAGGCCGTGACGCTGACCGAAACCGAGCTGGACAGCGTGAAGGGTGGCTTGCTGTTGCCGGCGGTGCAAAAGGTGCGCGAGGCGGCGTCTCGCACCTCGGCCTTGGGCGATGGCAGCGTCCGGTTCATCACCGACTCGGTTTCCTACTGACGAGGTACCGATTAACCTCGCGGATCGTCATGATCCGCGAGGGCGTTCCCGTTGGCCGACCTGATTGCGATCGAGGGTATCGACGGCGCCGGCAAGGGAACGCTGACCAAGGCGCTGGCCGCGACCGCCGAAGCCGCCGGCAGGCGAGTCGCGACGCTGTCCTTCCCGCGTTACCGCGAGACCCGGTTTTCCGCCCTCATCGAGCAATATCTGAACGGGCGCTTCGGCGGCCTGAAGGATGTCGCGGCGGAGTTCGCGGCGCTGCTTTACGCCGGCGACCGGCTGGAGAGCCGGCAGATGCTGCTCGACCTGATCGCTGACCATGATCTGGTGCTGCTCGACCGTTACGTGGAAAGCAACGTGGCCTACAACGCCGCCCGCCTGCCGCCGGACCAGCGCGATACCTTGATCGAGTGGGTGCGGGAGGTGGAATACGGCACCTTCGAACTGCCGGTGCCGCGTTCGATCGTGCTGGTGGCGACGCGTCCGGCGGTGGCCGACGACCTGGTCGGGCGCAAGGGCGCGCGAACCTATACCGAGGCGACCCGCGACCTGCACGAGACCGCCGGCGACTACATGGCCACCGTCGCCGACGTCTACGCCGGCCTGGCGCGGTCCGGGCGGCCGTGCCCCTGGATCACGGTCCTCACCGAAGATGGTCAGGGTGGACTGAGGCCGCCGATGGCCATTGCCGACGAGGTCTGGGCCGACCTGATCGCGCAAACCGCCATTAACTAATTTTTTGCCGACTTCGTTCAGCTTTGCTTGAGGCTCGCGGTCGCGCCGCGGGAACCGACATAGTTGGGTATCAGGCATGGCGAAGGCAGCGTCGCAGCCGCATCTTAGCGAGGGCATGGGCACGGGCTTGTTGGCGCGCTGGCGCCTGCTGGGGCGCTGCCGCCTTTGCTTGCGCGTGGCGCTGGCCTTGTTCCTGAGCATCCTGGTCGTCGAGGCGGTGATCCTGGTGCCGTCCTACCGCAACCACGAGCGCGATCTGCTGCACCGGGTGGAGGAGGTCGGGCAGGCGGCCCTGGTCGCCGCGCTCAACGCGCGCCGCGACGACGAGCTACTGACGATGCTGGCGGCGGTACGCCCGGTCGTCGGCCGGCATTCGGTGCTGGGCGGCTCGTTGCAGACCGCCAAAGGCCTCGTGCTGGCGCGATTTGGCGCCGCGCCACCGCCGAGCGCGCGCGGTCGCCGCGGGCAATGGCTCGATGCCTACTGGCCGGAGACCGAAACCGGGCTGCCGGTGGCGCTCGCGGTGCGCTTCGACATCAGCCACATCGAACAAGAACTGGACGGCTATGTCTGGCGCATCGCCGCGCTGGTGCTGCTGATCTCGGTATGCGTCAGCGTGATCGCGGTCAACCTGATGGGCCGGCTGGTGTTGAACCCAATGCTCGACCTGCGGGCGGTGATGCGCGCAGCGCGCGACGACCCGGCACACGCCGACAACTACAAGGTGGAGGTGTTGCGAGACGACGAGGTCGGCGAGGCGCAGGGCGCGCTCAATGACCTGCTCGACAGCGTGGCGCGGGTGCGGCGCGACGACCTGCGCGCCGGCGAAGAGCGGTTCCGCGATTTTGCCGATTCGGCCTCGGACTGGTTCTGGGAGATGGATGACCAGCTGCGCTTTTCCTACTTCTCGCCACGTTTCGAAGCGATAACCGGGGTGCCGCCAGCCAATCTTCTGGGCAAGAGACGCGAAGAGTCCGGTGTCGCCAAGATGGTCAATCCGGAGGTGTTTCAGCGTCACCTCGACGACCTGCACAGCCACCGCCCGTTCCGCAATTTCGTCCATCCGCGGATTCTGGCCGACGGCTCCAAGGTCTGGCTGTCGATCAACGGCAAGCCGGTTTTCGATGCCGAGGGCATCTTCAAGGGCTTCCGCGGCAGCGGGGCCGACATTACCGAACGGGTCGCGCGCGAGGCGGCGCTGAAGGCGGCGCGCGACGAGGCACAGAGCGCCAATCGGGCGAAGTCGGAATTCCTGGCGATGATGAGCCACGAGTTGCGTACGCCGTTGAACGCCATCATCGGTTTCTCTGAGGTGATCCGGGACCAGTTGTTCGGCTCCGGCGCGGCCGACCGCTACCAGGACTATGCCGGCGACATTCATGCCAGCGCCACTCATCTGCTTGACCTGCTGAACGACATCCTCGACCTGTCGAAACTGGAAGCCGGCAAGGTCGAGCTGCACGAGGAACCGTGCGACATCGCGCTCACCGTGGAGGGTGCGCTGCGGCTGGTGCGCGACCGGGCGGAGCAGGGCGAGGTGACGCTCGCGGTCGACGGTCTCGACGGGCTGCCGCCGGTCATCGTCGACGAGCGGCGCATCAAGCAGGTGTTCCTGAACCTGTTGTCCAACGCGGTGAAGTTCACGCCGCAGGGCGGCCGCGTCGACATCGCCGGCGCCCTCGACGAAACGGGCGCCCTTGTCGTGACTGTCGTCGACACCGGCATCGGGATCGCCGATGCGGACATCCCGCGGGCGCTGGCGCCGTTCGGCCAGATCGACAGCGAACTGGCGCGCCGCTATGAGGGCACCGGTCTCGGTCTGCCGCTGACCCGCTCGCTGCTGGAACTGCACGACGGCGAACTGCGGATCGACAGCCAGGTCGGCAACGGCACGCGGATGTCGGTGGTGTTGCCGGCGAGCCGGATCGTGCACGACACCGGCGCCGTGAACGCTGACGTTCGCATTGCCAGTTAGGCGGCCCACCTAGGCATTGCTCGCCGGCTGCACCACTGCGTGGCGGTAGAGGTGCCAGGAGGCGTGGCCGAGGATCGGTAGCACCACCGGCAGCGCCACCAGGCCAGATATCAGCGACAGCGCGATGAGCGCGGCGATGATGGCGCACCACAACACCATCGCCTTCGGACTGCCCAGAACCAGCTTTACGCTGGCAATCATCGCGGTGATGAAATCGATGTCGCGGTCGAACAGCAGCGGGAACGAAACCACCGAGAAGGCGAACACGGCCAGCGCCAGCGCGGCGCCAACCGCGTTGCCGATCAGCAGGAACAGCAGGCCCATCGGCGTGGTGAATATCTCGCGCAGCAGTTCGGTGGCGCTGTACGACTTCAGACCGAGGAAGCCGAAGGACAGCAACGCGGCGATATCCATCCAGATGAACAACGAAAAGCCGGTGACCAGCGCCATCCAGCCGAGGTCGCGGCCCAGCGCACCGCGCACGGCGCCCAGCACTGCCGTCCACGACAGCCTCTCGCCGCGTTCGAGCGCACGGCTGACGGCATAGAAGCCGGTGGCGACGAACGGCGCGATCAGCGCGAACCCCGCCGCCAATGGGTAGACCAGGAAGGGCAGGTCGAACCGCACCAGCAGCAGGATAAGCAGCCAGCCGCCGATGGTGTAGATCGAGCCGATGCCGATACCGTAGAGCGGCGCGGCGCGGAAGTCGCGCAAGCCGGCGACCAAGCAGGTAACGATATCATTCGCGCCAACCCGCCGTAGCGCCGGGCCGTTGGCTGGCCGACCCGGCCGAGCGGCGTTCACGGTCTCCGTCATGCGATCCTCCCTCGCATCGACGTATCGCGAGGATCAGCCTAACGCCGCGGGGGTATGACGGGGCCGCGACCTGGCGCCGCACCTAGAGTCGCGCCTCCGCCCAGGCCGCGACGCTCAAGACCTTCTCGTCGTCGCCCTGCGCGCCGACCAGCTGCACCCCGACCGGCAGGCCGTTGCCGCCGGTGGCGAACGGCAAGCTGACACAGGGCACGCCGAGATAGGACCAGATGCGGTTCATGATCGCGTCGCCGGTAAAGTCCAGTTTCTTCGGCGCCTCGCCCGGCGCGCTGGGCACCAGCATCGCGTCGAACCGGTTGAAGATGACCGGCAGCATCTGCGCCGCCTCGGCGCGGTGTTCGCTGGCCTTCAGCAAGTCGGTGTAGGCTGCCGCGGTGCCGGCGCCGTCGATCATCGCCATGAAATCGTCGCTCAGCTTGTCGCGGTGGTTGTCGAGCTCCCAGCCGAAGGCGTTGCGGACCTCGAAGCGCATCGCCACCAGGTGCGCTTCGACCAGACCGTCGAAGCTGGCGGGCAGTTCGAAGACGGTGACTTCCGCGCCGGCATCGGCCAGCGCCTTGCCGGCGGACTCCAAGGCGGTCTGGCTGTCGCCATCGGCCTGGTCCCACATCGGCGTATGGCACAACGCGATGCGCGGCGGCCCGCTCAGCTCGGCGACGTCAGCCGGTGCACCGATCAGGGCGGCGCGCACCGTGGCGATGTCGGCGACCGCGCGGGTGAAGGTGCCCAGCGTATCCATCGTCGAGGCCAGCACCTTCATGCCGACGGTGGGAAGCTGGCCGAAGGTCGACTTGTAGCCGACCGCGCCGCAGAACGAGGCCGGCCGGATCACCGAGCCTGCGGTCTGGCTGCCGAAAGCCAGCGGTACCATGCCAGCGCCGACCGCCGCGGCCGAGCCGCTCGACGAGCCGCCGGGCGTATGCGCCGGGTTGTGCGGGTTGCGGGTCTTGCCGGGGTGCGGGCCGGCGAATTCGGTGGTCACGGTCTTGCCGACGATCACCGCGCCGGCCGCGCGCAAGAACGCTGTCACCGCCGCGTCGCTCTTCGGCTGGTGCCCGTCATAGATCGGCGAGCCGTAGCCGGTCGGCATGTCGGCGGTGTCGATGATGTCCTTCAGGCCCACCGGCACGCCGTGCAGCGGACCGCGCGGGGGTTCGGCATCGCGTGCCTTGGCTTGCGCCAGCGCCGCGTCGGGATCGAGGTGGATGAAGGCCTGCACGTCGGGTTCGCGCGCGGCGATCCGGGCCAGGCAGGCCTCGGTCAGCGCCTGGCTGGTGAAAGTGCCCCCGGCGATGCCGGCGGCGGCCTCGCGGACGTTCAGTTCGTGGAGTTCCGGCATCGTCCCCTCGCTGTACAGGAGGGGCGATGATAGCAAGCTCAGCCGGCCGCGGCTTGGGTCTCCTGGTTGGCCGCTTCGTTGGCGGTCATCTGCTTGCGGATACGCCAGAAGCGCATGGTGCGCTTGGCCGCGTCGGCCGGCATGCGGTCGAACAGCTTCATCAGGTTGTTCACCGCCTTGGCGGAATGGGTGCGCTTCTCGCCATTCTCGTCGCCGAGCAGGACAATGGCGGAGAAGGTGGTGCGATCGAAGCCGGTCGCCTTGCAGGCGATCGCCAGGCCCTCGTGGCCCGGGTCGAACAGGATGCGCCGACCGGTCTGCATGTCGACGTCGCACAGCAGGGCGAAGGCGACGATGAAGTTGGGGATTTCCTTCTGGCGCAGGAACTGCACCAGGGCGATCTCGTTGAGCTGGCCGGCGCGATGCATCTTGCGGACCCGGCGGGCGGCGCGCAGCAGGTCTTCCTCGTTCGCCTTGATCTGCGATTCCAGATCGGCGCGGGTCTCGTCGAGCACGTCCTCCAGAATCGACTCGTCGACGTCGTCGCGGGTGGCGATGTATTCGCGCAGCGCCGAGGACACCCACCAGAACATGTTGTGCATCAGATCCGGCGGCAGGTCGTGGCGCTCCACCAACGGCCGATGCAGGTCCTCGATATGCTCCGACTTCTCCACCAGTGCGGACATGGTCTCGCGCGAGAACTCGGCGCCGGCATTCTTCGCCAGCGTGACCAGCACCTCGTCGTCGCCACGGTTGACCAGTACCTCGGAGACCGCCTCGGAAACGACCTCGCGCTGCGACACGGCGAGCAGGTGGCCCTGGCCCTTGTTCTTGGCGACGGCGATCAGGTCTTCGTCGTGCAGCACGCCGGAGTGGCGCAGGATCGGTCCGGCGACGTCGATCTCGTCATTGGCCAGCGCGACGATCAGGTCGCGCGGCGACTCGTCGACCTGCGCCAGCCGCTGCGCCAGCTTCTGGCGTACCTGCATCTCGACCTGATAGGCGACCTTGCCCATGACCTCGCCAAACAGCTCGGTCTCCCGGTCGGAATGCGCCGCCGGCTGTTCGAGGAACATGTCGGTCACCTCCTCCAGCAGCTCACGACGCTTGTCCGTCGAGGGCTCGCTGGCGAGATTGACCAACTTTTCCAGATGATGATGCGGCGCGTTCATGACCCCTGAGCGATACTGCTTACACGCGAACCTCAGAGTCGTGGAAAAAGGTAAAGATTCTGTATGGTAAACCCGGTATCGACGATGGGTTGGGGCCGGTGAAACGGCGATCTGTGCGGATCGACGGCCGGGTCACGTCGATCCAGATCGAAGACGATTTCTGGCGCCTGTTGAAACACCAGGCCGCCACCGAGGGCGAGACGCTGTCGGTGCTGCTGACACGGTTGCGGCGGCAGGTGCCGGCGAGCGAGAACTTCACCTCGACACTGCGTCTGCACTGTTTCAGGTCGGTGACGGCGACGCTGGCACGGCGCGAGGCGGCGCTCACCGAATTGGCGGCCGCCGGTGCGCGTGAGGACGCTGTCGCGCTGCTGGCGATGCTGCCGATGCCGGCGCTGCTGCTCGACGCGCGGCGCACCATCGCGGCGCGCAGCATCGCCTTCCTGGATTGGATTGGCGTACCGGCGGAAGCGGTCGATGGCCGGCGCTTCGAGGTGCTGGTGGCGCGTAGCGCGCGTGACGCCCTGGACGAGCTTTGGGGGCGCTGTCAGCGCGAACCTCGCGGACGGCCGGTCGACGGCATCGTCAATCTGGTGGTCGCCGGGCGGGTCCGCATCGCCCGCCTGAGCCTGCGTCGCACGTCGGCCGGTGGTGCCTTCGTCTTATTCTAGGGCGCGGTCGACCCAGCAGTTCGGCGAATAGCCGACCCGTGCCTCCGGTCCGCACGCGTCCGGCCCGGCGCGGCGCGCGGCGTCGTCGGGAACCGAAATCGCCATCGCCTGCAGCAGTTCGCCGCTAGCGGTCAGCACCCGGTAGGCGGCCAGCATCGCCAGGTACTTGCCGGTGACGGCGTTGGATTGCGCCGCGAACAGCTCGTTCTCCGAGTCCAGCAGGTCGAGCAGGCTGCGGTCGCCGATGTCGAACTGCTCGCGATAGGCGAAGCGCACCCGGTCGGCCGAGATCACGTGCTGTTCCAGCGCCGGCTGGCGCTCTTCTGCGGTCATCAGCGCGTGCCAGGAGGTGCGGACGTCCTCGTCGACGATGCGGCGGATGTTGTCGAGCACGCTGCGGCTCTCGTACTCGCGCTCAAGCGTCTCGCGCTGGCGCGCCTCGTCGGCACCGCCGCGATACAGGTTGTAGCGGAACCGCAGCAGGGCGGAGAGCGTGGTCGCGTTGTCGCTCGTGGCCTCCGCGTTCTTTTCGCGCGCGCCGCTCACTTCCAGTTCCACGCGCGGGTAGAACGGCGCCTCGGCGCGCAGCGAGTCGGCCTCGGACACCTTGATGTCGGCCATGGCGATGCGGATCGCCGGATGGTCGGCCTGGCCACGAGCCAGCGCGGTCTGCATGTCCTGCGCGACCCGGTCGCGCGGCACCGTCGGGTCGGACAGTTCGCCGGGCGCCTCGCCGACGATGCGGGTGTAGTTGTCCTGCGCCTCCAGCAGGTCGCCGCGCGACTGGATCAGCGAGGCCGCGGCGCGGGCATGGCGGGCCTCGGCCTGGTCCAGGTCGGCGGCCCGGCCGACGCCGCTTTCCGCCCGCTCGCGCGACTTCCCCAGGATATCGATGTGGATCTGGAAGTTCTCCTCCGCCAGGCGCACCAGTTCGCGCCGGCGCAGCACCTCCAGGTAGACCTCGACGGCGCGCAGGCCCTGGAACTGGGCGGTGTCGACGATGCGCCAGGCGGCGGAACGCTGGCGGCCGCGGGCCCGGTCGACCTGCGCCAGCACGTCGCGGCCGTCGAACAGCATCTGACGCAAGGTCGCCCGGGCCTCGTTACGCCAGGCGTCGACCGTGCCGCTGCCGGTGCCGCGGCCGGCGCGCTGGCGTGTCGCCAGGGTGTCGTCGCGCTGGTAGCCGGTGGCCGCCTCCAGGTCGATGGTCGGCTTGAAGCCGGCGAAGGCCTGGTCGTATTCGGCGTCGATGGCGCGCCGATTGGCCGCCGCCGCCTGGATCTCGGGATGCTCGACCACCACGCGGCCCACCACCTCCTGCAGGCTTTGGGCCCAGGCAGGTTGCCAGGTCAGGACGCCGAACAGCATAGCCAAAGCGAGCCAGCCGCGAGGGCCGGTCACACTTCTGTCCAATTCGTTGTCAAACGCCGATCCGATCGTGCGCGCTGCCTTATGGCGGGCGTCCCCGAAGGCAAGGTGTATAGCACCGACCTGTCTCGTTCAACATCGGCTATGAGCATGGATTCCTTGCGGTTTTCGGTGTCGTCGGCGTGCTGGCTCATCTAGAATCGTCGACCTACGGTGAATCGGTCCGACAATATGGCGAAACAGGCGGCGAACGACCAACCGGCGGACGGCGCGGCACCGGCCGAGCCTGCCGATGGCGGCTGGTCGCTCGACGCGGCAGCACGCGAGACCGACGATCCGCTGGCCGCCTGCCTGGTCGCGATCACCAAGATCTACGAACGTCCTTTCTCGGCCCAGGCGCTGACTGCCGGGCTGCCGTTGGTCGAGGGCCGGCTGACGCCCGGGCTGGCGGTGCGCGCCGCGGAGCGTGCCGACCTGTCTGCCCGGGTGATGCGCAGGCGGCTGGCGGGGATTTCCGACCTGGTGCTGCCGGCGGTGCTGCTGCTGGCCGACCGCCAGGCCTGCGTGCTGGTGGCGCGCCAGGGTCGCGACTCGGTGGAGGTGATCTTCCCCGACAGCGGCGAGGGCGCGCGCACGATTCCGCTGGCCGAGCTGGAGCGGCAATATGCCGGCTACGCGATCTTCGTGCAGCCGCAATTCCGCTATGACCGGCGCAGCGCCGGCTTCGAGGCCCCCGCCGGCAAGAGCTGGTTCTGGGGCACGCTGGCGCGGTTCTGGTGGGTCTACGCCCAGGTCGTGGTCGCCGCCACGATGGTCAACCTGTTCGCGGTGGCGCTGCCGCTGTTCATCATGAACGTCTACGACCGGGTGGTGCCGAACCAGGCGACGGAGACCCTAGGCGTGCTCGCCAGCGGTATCGTCGTGGTCTACCTGTTCGACTTCCTGATGCGGACCTTGCGGGGTTATTTCGTCGATGTCGCCGGGCGCGGCGCCGACGTGCTGCTGGCCAGTCGCATCTTCGCCCACGTGCTCGGCATCAAGATGGCCCACCGGCCGGCCTCGGCCGGCGCCTTCGCCAACAACGTCAAGGAATTCGAGGCGCTGCGCGACTTCTTCACCTCCGCGACCATCGTCGCCGTGGTCGACGTGCCGTTCGTGGCGCTGTTCATCGCCGTGGTGGCGTTCATCGGCGGGCCGGTTGCCTGGGTGCTGGTGGCGGCGGTGCCGGCGGTGCTGCTGGTCGGGTTGCTGCTGCAGATCCCGCTCGACCGGGTGGTGCGCCGGACCTTCCGGGAGTCGGCGCAGAAGCACGCCATCCTGGTCGAGGCGCTGGGCGGGCTGGAGACCATCAAGGGGCTGGCCGCGGAAGGCCGGGCGCAGCGCGCCTATGAAGAGATGGTCGGCCTGACCGCGCAGTCCGGCCTGAAGGCCCGGCTGCTGTCGGCGCTGGCGGTCAACTTCTCGGCCTCGGTGCAGAGCCTGGTGACGGTGGCGGTGATCGTGGTCGGCGTGCTGCTGATCAACGCCGGCGACCTGACCATCGGCGCGCTGGTCGCCTGCACCATGCTGAGCTCGCGGGCGATGGCACCGCTGGGCCAGATCGCCGGACTGCTGACCCGGTACAACCAGTCGATGGCCTCGCTCGGCGCGTTGAACCGGATCATGGGCCTGCCGCTGGACCGGTCGGACGGACAGCGATTCCTGAACCGGCCGACGATCGAGGGCGAGGTCGAGTTCCGCGACGTCACTTTCCACTACCCGGAACAGGAGATCGCGGCGCTCAACAACGTCTCGTTCCGCATCGGCGCCGGCGAACGCGTCGGCATCATCGGCCGCATCGGCTCCGGCAAGAGCACCGTGGTGCGGCTGATCCTGGGCCTGTACGAGCCGAGCGAGGGCTCGGTGCTGGTCGACGGCACCGACATGCGCCAGATCGATCCGGCCGACCTGCGCCGCGCCGCCGGATTCGTGCCGCAGGACGTGTACCTGTTTTACGGTACCGTGCGCGAGAACATCGCCTACGGTGCGCCGCACGCCGAGGACGAGGCGATCCTGCGGGCCGCGCGGCTGGCTGGCGTCGACGAGTTCACCAGCCAGCACCCGCGCGGCCTGGACCTGATCGTCGGCGAGCGCGGCGAGAGCCTGTCCGGCGGCCAGCGCCAGGCCATCGCGGTGGCCCGCGCGCTCTTGCTCGACCCGCCGCTGATCATGCTGGACGAACCGACCAGCGCCATGGACAACGCCACCGAGCAGCGCTTCCTGCGCCGCATGGCCGAGGCACGGGCCGGGCGCACCGTGATCGTGGTGACGCACCGCTCGTCGATGCTGGCGCTGGTCGACCGGCTGATCGTGCTCGACGCCGGCCGGGTGGTCGCCGACGGCCCGAAGGACAAAGTGCTGCAAAGCCTGGCCCAGGGCCGGTTGCGCGCCGCCGAGGGCCAGGAAGGCGGGGCCGGCTGATGGCGGGCTTGCGCTGGGAAGACGCCGATTTCCTGACCGACGTGCGCGCGGTGTCGCTGCGCGGGCCGCGCCGGGCGGCGACACTGTTGTTGCTGCTGGTCGCTTACCTGGTCGGGCTGGCGGTCTGGTGGGCGCACAGCACGTCCATCGACGAGGTGACGCGCGGCGCCGGCAAGGTGATCCCGTCCGGCCAGGTGCAGGTGGTCCAGAATCTTGAGGGCGGCATCGTCGCTGAAATACTGGTGCGCGAGGGCGAGATCGTCGAGCGCGACCAGGTCTTGCTGCGGATCGACAACACCACCTTCCAGTCCAGCTTCCAGGAAACCACCGAGCGGCGGCTGGCACGCCTGTTCCAGATTGCGCGGCTGACCGCCGAGGTCGAGGGCGGTGAGCCGATCTGGCCGACGGCGGAGGCGGCTTCGCGCCCCGGCCTGATGGCGAACGAGCAGGACCTTTACGCCTCGCGCCGGGCCGAGCTGGCCTCCACGGTGGCGGTGCTGGAAAACCAGGCGACGCAGAAGCGGCAGGAACTGACCGAGTTGCGCAGCAACCTGGCCCGCGACCAGGAGGCGTTCCGGCTGGCCTCGGAGGAGCTGAAGGTGACCGAGCCGCTGGCCGACCGCGGCGTGATCTCCAAGGTCGAACTGTTGCGACTGAAGCGGCAGGTGAATGACCTGCGCGGCACGCTGGAGGCGACGCGGCTGGCGATCCCGCGCGCGCAGACGGCGATCGAGGAAGCCGAGCGGCGCATCGAGGAGCGCCGTGCCGCCTATCGGGCCGAGGCGCAGGCGGCGCTGAACGAGGCCAAGACCGACATGGCGACGCTGGAGGCCACCAGCGTCGCGGCCGAGGACCGGGTGTTGCGGACCGCGGTGAAGGCGCCGGTGCGTGGCACCGTGAAGCGGCTGATGGTCAACACGGTTGGTGGCGTGGTGCGGCCGGGCGCCGACCTGGTCGAGATCGTGCCGCTGGAGGACCGGCTGCTGATCGAGGCGCGGGTGCGGCCCTCCGACATCGCCTTCCTGCACGCCGACCAGGCGGCCAACGTACGCATTTCGGCCTACGACTTTGCGGTCTATGGCGGCCTGAAGGCCAAGGTCGAGCAGATCAGCGCCGACGCCATCACCGACGCCGACGACGAGAGCTACTTCGTGATCCGGCTGCGCACCGAGCGCAACTTCCTTGGCACCGAGGCCAAGCCGCTGCCGATCATTCCGGGCATGACCGCGACGGTCGACATCCTGACCGGGCGCAAGACGATCCTGGACTACCTGTTGAACCCGATCCTGCGGGCCCGCGAGACCGCGCTCAGGGAGCGGTAGGGGCGAGCTGGAAACTGAGACAGATGCTGTCGGTGTTGGCCACGTAGCTGCCCACGCGCACGACCGAACAGGACGCCAGCCTCACCTCGGCGTCGACGCCGAGCGCGGTCAGCACGCGGCGCCCGGCGGCCGGCGTGCAGCGCCGGGAACGGCCGAGCAGACGCGCCTCGTTGGTCAGGTCGTGGAACCAGGCAGCGTCAAGGTCGGGGAAGCGCTCGTCCAGGCGGTAGCCTTCCAATGCCATCGCCGGCACGCCGGTCAGGCTGGCCAGGGTGCGGTTCCAGACGCTGACCGTGCCGTCGCGGCCGATGATGGCGATGGCCAGCTCAAGGCCGTCGAGCACCTCGGCGAGAAACACCTCGCCGCTGTCCCGGATTGAATAGTCGAACTCGTAGCTCAGGCTCATGGGCCCGGCGTAGCGATAGTCGTGCCAGGTTGTGGCTGGCAGATGTGTCCCGATACGGGACGGCGGGCGCTACAGGATCTGATCGTCGGCGTCGGGCATCAGGTCGGCGATCCCGGCCAGGCGGCCGCGATCCTGGCGCCGGCGCAGCAGTTTGTCGCGCACCACTTCGGGGAAATCGGTGATCTGGATGACGTTGCGCCGGATTAGTACTTCGATCATGTCCTCCACGACCCGCGCCATCTCCAGGTCGGAGCGCAGCAGGGTCGCGGCGGGCTCGCCAGGGGCAATGCCGAGCAGGAAGGCGACCAGGTCGGGATGGTCGTCGGCCAGCGCCTCGCCGGCGCCGGGCTGTTCGGTGGCGAAGGCCGCGATGATGCGGCCGTCGATGTCGCGTTGGACGTAGCGGGCCATGGCCCGGATGTTACAGCCAACGCTTGCGGCGGCGGTAGGATTTCAGGTTCTTGAAGCTTTTTCGCTCATCGGTGCCGCCGAGGTAGAACTCTTTCACGTCCTCGTTCGACAGGAGCTGCTCGCGGGTGCCGTCGAGCACGATCTTGCCGCTCTCCATGATGTAGCCGAAGTTGGCGACCTTGAGCGCCATGTTGGCGTTCTGCTCGACCAGCAGCATGGTGATGCCGAGATCGGCGTTCATCGACTTGATAATCGCGAAGACCTCCTGCACCAGCAGCGGCGAGAGGCCCATCGACGGCTCGTCGAGCAGGATCATCTTCGGCTGCGCCATAAGCGCCCGGCCGATCGCCAGCATCTGCTGCTCGCCGCCGGAGAGGTAGCCGGCCAGCCCTGTGCGCTCGGCCAGGCGCGGGAAATAGTGGAACACGCGCTGGATCGCTTCCTCGGTGGCGCCGCCCTTGCGGCTGTAGGCGCCCAGCTTGAGGTTCTCGATCACCGTCATGTCGGCGATGATCCGGCGGCCCTCCATGACCTGGAAGATGCCGCGGCGGACGATCTTCTCGGCGTCGACATTCTGGATGCTGTCGCCCTCGAACTCGATGCCGCCGCCGGTAACCTCGCCGTCCTCGGTCTTCAGCAGACCGGATATCGCTTTCAGGGTGGTCGACTTGCCGGCGCCGTTCGGGCCCAGCAAGGTGACGATCTGGCCCGGCGGCACCGCCAGGCTGACCCCGCGCAGCACCAGGATGACGTCGCTGTAGACGACCTCGATGTTGTTCACGTTCAACATCGGCGCGTTGCCGGTCCGTGGCGCGCTCTGGCTGGCGACGGCGGCGTCGGTCATGGCGGCCTCCCGAAATGTGCGTTGCGGATGCGAGCGGGGCGGCCCCGTGGGAGCCGCCCCGTCGATTGTCGGCTCAGACGACGCGGCTTACCAGCCGAGCCATTCCGGACGCCGCGGGATGTTGGCGTCGAACACCCGCTTCATGCCGATGGTGCCCTTTTCGATCAGCATCGCCATGTCGTCCTGGGTGGTGTCGCCGCTGACCACCGCCTGGTAGATCGGGATGTCGATCTGCGCGCGATGGTCCTCAGGCGTCCAGGTCACCGGGCCGCACACGCCTTCCAGCCCGGCCGGCACCCAGTCGGTCCTGCTTTCCAGCGCCTTCTTCACGTTCGGGCCGGTGATGCCGCCGTTCTTGTCGGCCCACTCCAGCGCTTCCTTCATGTAGAAGATCGAGCAGGCGGCGCGGATGTAGTGCACCGGCCGGTACTCCTTGCCGGTCGGGTCGGACATCTTGGAGACCTCGCGCATGGTCTTCATGCCCGGCGCCTCGTCGTTCCAACTCGGGTTGCTCATCACCCAGGTGACGCCGTCGGCGGCCTTGCCGGCGGCCTTCATGCCGTTCTCGTCCATGCCCCAGATGTTGGCCATGAACTGGGTGTCGACGCCGACCGTGGCGCATGACTTCAGCAGCGCGATGTTGGAGCCGGTGGTGTTGCCGAGGAAGGCGTAGTTGGCGCCGGAGTCCTTCAGGCTCAGGCACTGCGCCTTGAAGTCGCCGCCGCGCAGCGAATACTGGATCGGCTGGCCGACCTCGAAGCCGAGCTCCTTGGCGTAGGTCTCGCCGGCTTCCTTCGGTGCGTTCGGGTAGGGGTGGTTGTCGCCCATGTGGACGTATTTCGGTGCACCCTGGCCGCCCTTCTTCTCCCAGTCGGCCTTGGCCCACTGCAGCAGCGCGCGGGCGCCGTCGGAGTAGGACGGCGCGGCGAAGAAGTTGTACGGCGTCGCCGCCTTGGTCTTCGGGCCCTTGCCCATCGGGTCGGTCAGGTGGCCGGAAAAGGACATCGACATGTAGGGGATCTGGTCCTTGCCGACGAAACCGACCAGCGCTTCGGTATCGGCGGTGCCCCAGCCCTGGACGACGGTGACGCCCTTCTGCTTCCACTTCTTGTAGGCGGCGATGGCCTGCGGCGCCTTGTAGGAGTAGTCGTAGTTGTCGACCTCCATCTTCTTGCCGTTGATGCCGCCGTGCGCGTTGATGTAGGCGAGCGCGTCGATCTTGCCCTGGCCGGCGAACTTGCCGACCGCCGACGTGGCACCGGTAAAGTCGTAGAGGTTGCCGATGAAGATGCCGTCGGCGGCGGCGACGCCCGCGGTCAGTGCCATCGCGGCACCGGCCAGCAGGGTGGTTCTCAAGATACGCATGATGGTCTCTCCCTAGGCTGCAGTATTCTCACGCCGCGCGCTGCATGGTTCCGTCTTGGTTGTGGTCGCGCGTCGCATTTCCCCGTCGCTCAGTACGAGAACGGGTAGAGCTTCCAGTAACTCTTGATCAGTCGCCAACGGTTCGCAAGGCCGTCCGGCTCGAAGATCAGGAACAGGATGATGGCCAGGCCGATGGCGCCCTCCTTGATGTAGGGCAGGCCGTCGGACAGGAACTGCGAGTCTGGCGTCACGTCGCTGGCGTAGGACACCAGCGCCTCCATCACTTCCGGCAGCAGCACCATGAAGGCGGTCCCCATCAGGGTGCCCATGACCGAGCCGAGGCCGCCGATGATGATCATCGCCAGGAATTGTATCGACAGCAGGATGGTGAAACCTTCGACCGAGACGAACTGAAGGTAGTGGGCGTACAGCGCGCCGGCGACCCCGGCATAGAAGGACGACACGCCGAAGGACAGCACCCGGTAGTGGGTCAGGTTGATGCCCATGACCTCGGCCGACAGGTAGTGGTCGCGCACCGCCACGAAGGCGCGGCCGTCGCGGGTGCGCAGCATGTTCGATGCCAGCAGGTACATCACCACCATGAATACCAGCACCACGTAGTAATAGGAGCGGTCGGTGTCGAACACGAAGCCGAAGAATTCCGGCGAGTTGGCCAGCGCGCCGGCGGCGCCGCCGGAGAACCAGTCGGCCCGGGCGAAGAAGTCCTCCAGGATGAATTCCGAGGCCAGCGTCGCGATCGCCAGGTAGAGCCCGCGGATACGGGCGGCCGGCAGGCCGACGATCATGCCGATCGCGGTGGTCATCAGGCCGGCCAGCGGGATCGCGATGAGCACCGGGATCTCGAAATTGTTGTTCAGCAGCGCGGAGCTGAACGCGCCGAAGCCGAAGAAGGCGGCATGGCCGAGCGAGATCTGCCCGGTGAAGCCGACCAGCAGGTTCAGGCCGAGCGCGGCGATGCCGTAGATCCCGATGGTGATCAACAGGTTCAGCTCGTAGGCGCCAAGCAGCGAAACATCGCCGATCTGCAGTGGCACCACGCACAGGACCGCCACGCCGAGGATGGCGAAGTTGCGCGACATCTTCGACGGGAAGATGGTGCTGTCGGCCTCGTAGGTGCTGTGGTACTCGCCCGAAGGCAGTGTCATGGACATGCGCTAGACCCGCTCGATGTCCTTGGTGCCGAACAGCCCGTACGGCTTGATCATCAAGATGATGATCAGCACGTAGAACGGCGCGATCGTGAACATGTTGCCGAAGTGGAGCCACTGGCTGTCGACGAACTCGGCGCCGTTCTCCAGCAGACCGATGATGATGCCGCCGACGACGGCGCCGACGATCGAATCCAGGCCGCCGACGATCACCGCCGGGAACACCTTGATGCCAATGAAGGCAATCGACGACGACACCCCGTTGACGATGCCCATGACCACGCCGGCGACGCAGGAGACCAGCGCCGAGATCGCCCAGGACAGTGCGAAGACCTGCTTGATCGACACGCCCAGGCTTTGCGCCACCTGCTGGTCGAAGGCGGTCGCGCGCATCGCCAGGCCCATGGAGGTGAATTTGAAGAACCAGGCGAAGCCGCCCATGATCACCACCGAGATCGCCAGGCTCATCAGGTAGGCCGACTCGACGTTCAGGCCGCCGATATTCACCACCCGGGTCTCGAAGACTGGCGGGAAGGGCTGCGCGAAGACGCCGAAGATCCAGTTCATCATCGCCTGGAAGAACAGGCCCAGCCCGACCGTGACCATGATGATGGAGATGATCGGCTCGCCGATCAGCGGCCGCAGCACCACCACCTGCAGCAGCACGCCGAACACGAACATGAACACCAGCGAGACCGGGAAGCCGATATAGAAGGGCAGGCCCAGGTCGGTCACCACCCACCAGCAGATCCAGGCGCCGACCAGCAGGAACTCGCCCTGCGCGAAGTTGACCACCTGGGTCGACTTGTAGATCAGCACGAAGCACATCGCGACCACGCCGTATAGCGTGCCGACGATCAGCCCGTTGATCATCAATTGCGCCAGCAATTCCCAGTTCATCGCGCCTACTCCGCCGCCTGCGCGAGCGGCGCGTCGGTCCGCATGGTAACGACCTCAAGCTGGGTCTTGATGCGCTGCTTGGTGCCGTCCTGGAAGCTGATCACGGTGTCGATGTCGATCGACGGCTGGTCGCCGTAGATCGCGTCGACGATGTCGCCGTATTTCTCGCCGACCACGCCGCGGCGCACCTTGCGGGTCCGGGTCAGCTCGCCGTCGTCGGCGTCCAGTTCCTTGTAGAGCAACAGGAATTTCCGCACCTGCTGTGCCGGCGGCAGGGTGGCGTTGACCTTCTCGACCTCGGCGCCGATCAGCTCGCGCACCTCGGCCCGGCTCGACAGGTCGGAATAGGTGGTGAAGGCGATGCGGCGCTGCTCGGCCCAGCGCGAGACCACGTCGAAGCGGATGCAGACGATCGCGGACAGGTAGTCGCGGCCATGGCCCAACACCACCGCCTCGGCGATGTATGGCGAGAATTTCAGCTTGTTCTCGATGAACTGCGGCGAGAAGCGGTCGCCTCGTGCGGTGATGGCGATGTCCTTGATCCGGTCGATCACCACCAGGTGGCCGGCCTCGTTGAAGAACCCGGCATCGCCGGTGTGCAGCCAGCCGTCGACGATCGCCTCGGCGGTCGCCGCCTCATTCTTGTAGTAACCGGTGAACATGTTCGGGCTGCGGCAGATGATCTCGCCGACGCCGTTGGCGTCGGGCTTGTCGATGCGCAGCTCGTACTGGTCGTTCAGCGGCTTGCCGACGGTGTCGAAGTCGACGTCGTCGATGCGGTGGATCACCTGCGCGCCCAGCATCTCGGTCTGGCCGTAGAGCTGCAGCAGCGGCACGCCCATGGCCTGGAAGAACTTGAAGGTGTCGGGGCCGAGCGCGGCGCCGCCGGTGGCGGCGTAGCGCAGGTTGGAGAAGCCGAGCCGGTCCTTCAGTGCCCGGAACAGCAGCCAGTGCGCCAGCGTGCTCTTCCGGCCCTGCTCCAGCGCGCCGAGGCCGACCTTCATGCCGTAGTCGAAGGCGCGGCGCTTCAGCGGCGAGGCGTCGATCATGCGGGCGCGCACGTCGGCGGCGATCTGTTCCCACACCCGCGGCGCCAGCAGCATGAATGACGGGCCGATCTCGCGCATGTCGGCCATCAATGTCTCCGGCTCCTCGACGAAGTTGAGGCGCACGCGGCAGACGATCGGCATGTACAGGCCGTAGAATTGCTCGCCGATCCAGGCCATCGGCAGCACCGAGACATATTCGTCGGCCGGGCCGAGCGGCAGCAGCTCGTTGTACGCCTCGACGTGGCGGATCATGCGCCCGCCGGTGACCATCGCCAGCTTCGGGTTCGACGTGGTGCCCGACGTGGTGCAGAGCACGGCGACGTCGTCGCCCCGGGTGGCGTCGACGAGCTGGTCGTACAGGCCGGGGTCGCTGGCCGCCAGTTCGTCGGCCAGGCGCCACATCTCGTCCATCGAGGTCAGCCGCGGGTCGTCGTATTTGCGCATGCCGCGGGTGTTGCAATAGACGATGCGTTCGACCGTCGGGATGCGGTCGGCCAGGTTGAGGATCTTGTCGACCTGCTCCTCGTCCTCGGCGACGATCATCCGGCAGCCGGAATAGTTGATCAGATACTCGACCTCGGCGTCGAGCGAGTCCTGGTAGATGCCCATGGTCATGGCGCGAAGCGCGTGCGCGCCGATCGCCGAGGCGATCCAGTCCGGCCGGCTGTCGCCGATGATGCCGACCACGTCGCTCGGTCCGATGCCGAGCTGCCGCATGCCCAGCGCCCAGTGCCGGGTGCGGTCGTCGGCCTCGGCCCAGGTGAAGCTGCGCCACAGGCCAAGCTGCTTTTCGCGCATGGCGACGTCGCCGCCGGCGGTCTGCGTGTTCCAGCGCAGCACCTTGGGCAGGGTGTCGTGGGTGGACAGGTCGGGTTTCGCGGTGCTGCTCATGACGCCGCGCGCGCCTCCTCTTCGAGCATCGGGTCGTCCTCGCCGAGATAAGCCTTCTTCACCAGCTCGTTCTCGCGCACCTCGTCGGGCACGCCGTCGGCGATCTTGCGGCCGAAGTCCAGCACCATGACCCGGTGCGACAGGTCCATGACCACACCCATGTCGTGCTCGATCATGATCACCGTCATGCCCCACTCCTCGTTGAGGTCGACGATGTAGCGGGCCATGTCCTCTTTCTCTTCCAGGTTCATGCCGGCCATCGGCTCGTCCAGCAGGATCAGCTGCGGGTTCACCGCGACGGCGCGGGCCAGCTCGACCCGCTTGCGCAGGCCGTAGGGCAGCGTGCCGGCCGGGGCGTGGCGGATCTCCTGGATTTCCAGGAAGTCGATGATCTCCTCGACCGCCTCGCGGTGGCGCATCTCTTCCTTCTGGGCGCCGCCGATCCAGTACAGCGCGCCGGTCAGGAAGTTGTTCTTCAGCAGGTGATGGCGGCCGACCAGGATGTTGTCGAGCACCGACATGTGACTGAATAGCGCCAGGTTCTGGAAGGTGCGGCCGATACCGAGCGGCGCGCGGGCGGCCGGCGGCTTGCCGATCAGCTCCTGGCCCTGGAAGCGGATCGAGCCGGACTGCGGCTGATAGCGGCCGGAAATGCAGTTCAGCATCGAGGTCTTGCCGGCGCCGTTCGGGCCGATGATCGAGTACAGTTCGCCCGGCCGCACGTCGAATCCGACGTCGGACAGCGCGTGCACGCCGCCGAAGCGTAGATCGACCGCTTCGACCTGCAATAACGGATTAGCGCCGTCGCTTGCGATCGTTCCTGCCTCCCGACTGGACCAACGTCAAACGCCGCCTCGCGGCACTACGCGTGTCCCCACACGCGCTGGGCCGTCTCGACGACGCGCGTCAGCTTCTTTCTTTCGTCGTCCATGGTTACCGGATTTCCCGAAACCACGCTAGCGAATCCACATTGCGGGCTGATACTGAGCTGGTCGAGGTCGCAGACCTTGGCGGCCTCGTCGAGGCGTCGCGCCAGGTCGTCGACGCTCTCCAGTTCCGGCACCTTGGAACTGACCAGACCAAGCACCGCGCGCTTGCCCTTGGGCAGGAACCGCAGTGGCGCGAAGTCGCCGGCACGCTCGGTGTCGTATTCCAGGAAGAACACGTCGACCGGGGCCTGGAAAAGCATCTCGGCGACCGGCTCGTAGCCGCCGGCGCTGAGATACTTGCCGCGCAGGTTGCCGCGACACAGGTGCACGCCCATGACCACGCCGGGAGGGCGATCCGCGACGGCCTCGGCGATGGCTTGCACGTAGCGGCCGATCAGATAGTCGGGATCGCGGCCGTCGGCGGCGACCATCTCGCGGATCTGCGGGTCGCACAGCATCGCCAGCGCGACCTCGTCCATCTGCAGGTAGGTCGCCCCACGGCTGGCCAGGTCGGCGATCTCCTCGCGGAACACCACCGTCAGGTCAGCGAAATAGTCGTCGTCGGTCGGGTACAGGCCGGGCGCGGTGGCCTGGCTGCCGCCATAGAAGTGGAAGGTCGACGGCGTCGGCATGGTCACCTTCGGCGTCACCGTGGCGACCGACTTGAGATACGCGAAATCGTTGCCGGATATCGGCGTGACGCGACGGACCGGGGCTTCCGCGTGCGGCGCCAGGAAAGGCTGCTCGGCGCCGCTGTCGTCGCGGAACCTGAACGGCGAGTTGCGGGTGCTCAGGCCGGCAACCGGCCCCAGGAAATGGCCCCAGTAGGAGATCCGCCGGAACTCGCCGTCGGTGACAACCGGCAGGCCGCAGTCTTCCTGCAGCTTCACGGCTTCGGCGATGGCGGCGTCCTGCGCCGCCTTGAACCCAGGGGCGTCGAGCCGTCCGGCCTGCATCTCCTTGAACGCGGCGGTCAGGCTCGGCGGGCGCAGCAGGCTGCCGACATGTTCGGCACGGAACGGCGGCGCATCGGCCATGTCGATCCTCCCGGTTATTTTGTTTGGCCAGCCAACAGTGAGCTAGCGGTCGGGAGAGAAGCGGAAACCAGCCGCCGCCGTCAAGCCCCGCGCCAGTTGCCGTGGAAACCGTAGGGCACGCGGGTCTGGAGCTGGGCCAGCGCGACCGGGCCGGCGGCGACGTCGGTGGCGTCCAGGATCGCCAGGTCGGAACGGTTCTCGTCGGGGCGATAGGTGACGGCCAGCAGCCAGCCGTCGCCCTCAGCCTCGGTGCGCGGCACGAAGACCGGTTCCATCACGGTGATGCCGTCACCCGGGCGCCACAAGTCGCGGGCGCCGGTCTGCAAGTCGAGGTGGGCGATGGTGTCGAAGCTCGCCGGATCGTCGCCGCTGCCGGTGACTGCGCCGAAGTAGCCGTGGCGATAGCTCAGGCCGGTGCGGCGCTCGTCCAGGCGCGGGAACTCGCCGGGCAGGTCGTCGAGCGGGGCCTCGGTGAACGACTCGGTATTGTCGGCGAGATCGAAGGTCCAGCGCACCAGCTTGGCCGGCGTGTTGCGCAGGGTGCCGACCTCGCTGCCGTCCGCGTTCGGGAACAGCGGCACACGGTCGTACTTCATCATGTCGCAGACCACGCGGTCGCCTTGCGAGAAGGCGTTCATCGGGTGGAACACGTAGCAGGGATCGCCGGTGAACCAGCGCAGGTCATCGATGTCGCCGTCGTGCGGCATGATGCCGATGTGGCTGGCTTTCGTGGGATCCCAGGCGACGGCGGGGCCGCCGGCCATGATGCGTTCAACGTCGATAGTCGCCGGGAACACCGGGAAGATCACGTGCCGATCGGTGGTGACGAAGTCATGCACCATGGCGCAGTAGGGCGCCTCGATGAAGTCGAGCCGGGTCAGGTTGCCGTCGGCGCCGACCACGCCGTAGGCCAGGAACGGGCTCGCCGGCCCCTTGGCCTGGTAGCCGAAGAACAGCATCTCGCCAGTTTCCGGGTTCAGCTTCGGGTGCGCCGTGAACGGGCCGGCATAGCCTTCGTGGAAGGTCCACGAGCCTTTGGTTTCGAGCGTGACGGGATCGAGCTCGACCGGCGGGTTGCCTTCCTCCAGCGCCAGCAGCCTGTTGCCGTGCCAGACGATGTTGGTGTTGGCGACGTTGCGCTTCAGGTTGGCGGCGCGCGGGTCGTGACCCATCGGCCCGAAGCTGGAGCCGAACAGCGGCTCGCCGGCCTCGCTCTCGGCGATGAATTTCCCGGTGCGGACCCAGCGATTGCGGTAGCCAACCCGCCCGTCCTCGATGTGGAAGGCGTGCACCATACCGTCGCCGAGGAACCAGTGGTGGCCCTTGCCGCGCGGCGGAAATCGCGGGTTCGGGCCGTTGCGGTACAGCGTCCCGGCCAGGTCCTTCGGCACCTCGCCCTCGATCACCAGGTCGGGCGCGTCGGCCTCCAGCAGCACCGGGCCGTAGTTGCCGCGCAGGAAGGGGTGATCGGGAAAGGCTCGCATGGGTCAGTCTCCGTCCGGGAGCTCCGGCTTCAGGGTGTCGTCGAGTTCGGCGAGGATGACGGGGAAGTATCCCTCGCCGTTGCCGTGCTCGATGGCCGCACGCAGCACGCGGTCGACGTTGCGGGCGCCGGCGGCGTCGACGCCGTTGTCCTCGGCCAGTTCCAGCGCATAGCTCAGGTCCTTGAGCGCGTACTCGGCGGAGAAGGCGCGCTTCGGGAACACCCCAGGCAGCATCGCCTTGCGGCCGTGGTTGCGCAGCGCGAAGCTGTCGCCAGAGCCCTTCGAGATCACGTCGAACAGCACCTCGGCGTCGATGCCAGCGCGCCGGCCGATGGTCAGTGCCTCGGCCAGGGCGTTGACCTGCTGGAACAGCAGCATGTTGTTCAAGATCTTGGCGATCTGCCCGGTGCCGACGGCGCCGCAGTGGGTGATGTCCGACGCGTAGCAGGCGATGACCGGCTCCAGTTTCGCGGAAAGATCCTCGCTGGCGCCGACCATAACCGAGAGCGTGCCGTCGCGTGCCGCCTGCCGCGTGCGGGCGATTGGCGCGTCGGCGAACGCCACGCCTTTTTCGGCGAACTGCTTATCGAGTTCTCGGGCCAGCGCGACCGGCGCTGTGGAGGTGTCGACGACGGTCTGGCCTGCGTCGACCAGTGGTAGCAGCAGGTCGGCGACGGCGCGGACCTCCTTGCCGCCGGGCAGCGACAGAAACACCAGGTCGGCCTTGGCGGCCTCTTCCAGCGACGCGCCAGGAATGACGCCGTCCTCGGCCGCCGCGTCGAGGCGCGCGCGCACCACGTCGAAGCCGGTGACCGGTACGCCGGCCTTCTTACCGAGATTGCGGCACATCGGCTCGCCCATCACGCCCAGGCCGATGAAGCCGATGGAAGCGAAAGTGGTCATCCGCCCGTCACCTGCTTACCGGCGGCGGCGCCGGCGATCTTGCCGAACACCGCACCGGAGGTCAGGCCGGTGCCGCCGGGGTAGTTGAAGTAGAACAGGCCGCCGACCATCTCGCCTGCCGCGTAGAGGCCGGGAATGACGCCGCCGTCGGTGTCGGTCACTTCCGCGTCCGGGGTGATCTTCAGGCCGCCGAAGGTGAAAGTGAGCCCGCAGGTCACGGCGAAGGCGGTGAACGGCGGCTCGTCCAGGGTGTTGGCCCAGTTGGTCTTGTTCAGGGCCAGGCCCTCGGTGCGGCGGCCGTCCTTCACCGTCGGGTTGAACTCGATGTCGGTGCGCACCGCGGCGTTGTACTCCTTCACCATCGCCACGAAGCGTTCCGCGTTGACGCCGTCCAGCTTGCCGGCCAGTTCCTCGATGGTGTCGGCCTGCGCCTTGGTGATCTGGCGGATGCGGTACTCGTCGCGCTGCAGGTGCTGGGTCTTGGCGTCGAACACCTGCCAGGCGAACTGGCCCGGCTGGTTCAGGATCTCGCGGCCGTACTTCGCATAGGTGTAGTTGCGGAAGTCGGCGCCCTCGTCGACGAAGCGGTCCCCGTTGGCGTTGACGATCAGCGCGAAGGGATAGCTGTGCTTCTGGAAATTGTCGCCGACCGCGAGGTCGCCGAAGGGCGGCGCGTTGCGGTCCCAGGCGACGGCGTGACAGCCGGACCAGTTGCCCCACGGCATGGCGCCGATATCCATCGCCATCTGCAACCCGTCGCCGGTGTTGAAGCGGGTGCCGCGCACCTTGGCCAGCTCCCAGCCCGGGCCGAGATAGCGGGTGCGCCACTCGGCGTTGGATTCGAAGCCGCCGCAGGCCAGGATCACCGCCTTGGCCTTGATCTCACCGGTCTTGCCGTTGGCCTTCACCTTGACGCCGTGCACGCCGTCGTCGTCGGCCAGCAGGCCGAGGGCGCGGGCGCCGAATCGGACCTCGATGCCCTGCTTGGCGCAGCCCTCCTGCAACGCCTGCACCAGGCCCGGGCCGCCGCCCCAGGCTTCCACCGTCAGGCCGCCCCAGAACTTGAACTTGTTGCCGACCTTGAACGCCTGGCGGCCCCACAGCGGCATGAAGCGCACGCCCTTGGTCCGCATCCATTGCAAGGTCGGCAGCGAGTTCTCGACCAGCAGCTCGACCAGCTCGGGGTCGCAGCGGTAGTCGGTGACCCGGCCCATGTCGTCGTAATACTGCTCGCGGGTGTAGGTGCCGAAGTCGGTATTCTCGCGCTCGTCCGGGGTCAGGTCGGGCATCAGCGAGACGATGTCGTCGAGGCCGTTGTAGACGGTGCGCATGGCGCCGGCGGTGAAGCGCGAGTTGCCGCCGCTTTCGTCCTCCTGCGCGCGTTCCAGCACCACCACAGAGGCGCCGCTTTCGCGCGCCGACAGCGCCGCGCACATCGCGGCGTTGCCGCCACCCACCACCACCACGTCGAACGCGTCGCTCATCAGGCCTCCTCGCGCCGGATCCGCTCCAGGACCGGCAGAATGTACTGGCGGAACTGGGCCGGGTTCTCCGACATCGGGAAATGGCCCAGTTCGCGCATCATCTGGTATTCGGCGCCGGCGATGGCGGCGGCGGTGCGCTCGCTGTCGGCCGGCGTGCAGGAGAAATCATACTCGCCGGTCAGCAGGTACACCGGACAGGCCGAGGCATCAATCTGCGACACCCGGTCGCGGAAGTCGGAATCCTCGCGGTAGAAGTAGAGGTCGCCCTTGAACACGCCAGGGCCGCTGGTCATGTAGGCCCACAGGGTTTCCCAGCGGAACTCGTCCGGGCTCTGCGGCGCCACCAGTCCGGAGATCAGCGCGGCGCAGACCTCGCCGCCGTGCACGTCGGCCCGGTGCAGCCACGTCGTGTCGTACCACGGCTGCTGATGGTCGCTGCCTTCCAGGCCGATCACCGCGCGCAACTCGCCGGCATGGCGGCGCGCCAGCTCTAGCACGATGCGCCCGCCCATCGAACAGCCCATGATCACCGGGCCGGCCAGGCCGAGGCCGCGGCAGAAGGCCATCACCGCTTCGCAGTATTTCTCGGTGGTGAGTTGGTATTCCTCGTCGTGCCAGCCCGGCGCCGGGGTCGACTTGCCGTGCCACGGCAGGTCGAAGGCCAGCACCCGGAAGTGGTCGGTGACGCCTGAGTCGGTCAGCAGGTGGCGGAACTGCCGGCCGTCCGCGCCGGCGGTGTGCAGGCAGACCAGCGGGATGCCCCGGCCGGCTTCCTCGAAATAGACCCGCTGGCGCTGGCCCCAGAAATCCAGCGCGACGTAGCGGCCGACCATGGGTTCAAGCTTGGGCTCGAAATCAGGCATCGCGGCCTCGCGGCGCGGCCAGCACTTCCTTCACGTAGCGCAAGCTCGCCATCAGCGGCTCCAGGTGGCCGTCGACCGTGGCGACACCGGCCTTGGTCATCGCGAACAGGTCGTGGAAGCCGGCCACCGGCACCGGCTCCCAGAACCTGCGCCAGGCGTCGGCCGGCGCGGCGATGGAGAACAGGACCGAGCGCAGCAGTCTTGGCCCAACTTCGACGGCGGCGATGCGGCCAGCCTCGACGGACACGAACACCGGCACAGCGCCGCAGTCGATCCGGATGCAACCGGTCAGCCACTGGCCGCGCCGGACCAGCGCCGCGTCGCCGTTGACCAGGTCAGGCAGGCGCCGGAAGACTTCCGCCGTGGCCTCGTCGGACACTACTTCTTGCGCCAGTTGCCGCCGGCGTCGGCGATGAACTCGCCGGACTTGGCGCGGCTCTGCAGCTTCTCGCCGACCACCTTCTCCACGGCGGCGAGCGAGGTGCCGTTCTTCTGCGCGATCTGGCGGTACTGTTCGCGCCGCTTCAGGTTGATGTCGTCGACCAGGCGCTGGATCGCGGCCGGTTGGCTGCCGACCGCGGCGAGGTAGCCGTTCGGCAGCTCGCCGATCTGGCCGGCGGCCTTGGCGGCGTCCAGGCTTTGCGCGGCGGCAGGCAGGGCGAACAGCATCAGACCCAGCAGCAGCGCGAGACGTCGAGAAATCGTCAGCATGGCGGCGTTCCTAGAACAGATCGCTGTTTTTGGTCAGCAGGTCGTCGACGTCGCGCTCGATCTTCACGCGCACCTCCTGCTCGATCTTCACGTTGAGGTTGATCACGATCGGCTTGTCGGGGGCCTCGAGCTTGACCGTCGGCCCGCAAGCGGTGGCCAGGGCCAGCAGCAGGGCCGCGATCGGCCAGGCGATGCGGGTCATTGTTTGGGTTCTCCCCGTAATTCACGGACAATATTGTCGGGAATGCGGTAACCGGCCAACCCTTGGCGCAGCATTTCCACCAATGCGCCGCCGACGGCGAAGTTCAATTCGAACGGATAACCGTCGTAAAGCTCTGGATTGGCGCCGCGAAGCTGCAGGGCGAGATCGAGATTCCCGGTGGTCTCGCCGTTCAGCGTGGCGATCAGCTTGTCGTAGCGAAAGTCTTTGAGCGCCTGGATCAGCAATTCCGAGCCGGCGCCGCCCTTGTCCATGATCGCCTCGGCGCCTTGCGAAACATATCGGATGGTGCCGCCGTCGATGCTGGCCAGCCGTGCGTCGCGGATGAAGACGCTGTCGCCCTTGATCTCCACCGGGATGGTGCCGCCGATGCGGCCGGTGATGTCGACATTCTCGTTCTCCAGCAGGCGGGCCAGTTCGGCGAGGTCGACGTCGTCGACACGCAAGGTCGCAGCGATGGTGTCGGCCAGCGGGTCGATCACCTCGTCGGCCAGGTGGATGCGCCCGCCGGCCCACGGCCAGCCGAGCTTGTGCAGGTCGAGCTTGCCGTCGGGGCGGAGCGTGATTTCCGCCTCGCCGTCGATCAACGGCAGGCCGATATCCAGCCGCGCCAGGGTGATTGTCTGGCGCGGCGCGGTCTGCGGCGGGACCAGGCTGGTGAAGGCGACCTTGCCGTTCAGCCCTTCCAGCACCGCCAGCGGGGTCTGCGCGCCGATCGCCGTCGCTTCGACCGTGGCCTCGCTGGTCAGCTCATCGCCGCCCCAAGCCGCCTTGGCCCGGATGTCGAGCAGTCCTTCCACCGAGGTCACCAGGCCGCGCAGCAGCGGTAGCAGTTGCGTCGGTTGCAGGCCGTCCTTGGCGAAGGCCAGCGGCGGCTCGCTGGCCAGCCGGGCGTCGCCCTTGCCGGTGTCGAGGTCGTGCTTTGCGGCGAAAACGATTGTCGCGCGGTCCTTCGGGTCGGTGATCGTGCCTTCGGTGGCGACGGCGTTGGCGGCGAGCGTCGCGTTGGCGGCGAGGCGCAGCGGGGCGAAGCGCGGGGCCGGCTGGCGGTCGACGATGCGGGCGATGTCGAGCTTGGCCTTGCCGGCGTCTCCGGCGAACGAAGCGTCGAGCGCGATGTCCTCGGCCGCGATCCGCAGATCGTCGGCGACGACACGGTGGCCGCTGCCCGAGACCCTGGCCGACCATGTCTTGCCGACAAGCCGCCCGGCGAGGTCGAGCGCCGCCAGTTCGACGGACACCGGCGACGCCGACGTCTCGACTCGCCACTGGCTAGGTCGCAGGCGGGCGTTCACGGCGATATCGCCGTCGCGGCGCAGCAGCGGCAGGTCGCCACGCGGACAGGCCCGCGCCGGGCCGCCGGCGATCGTGTTGTCGCCCAGCTGGAGTTTCGGCAGCGTCACCGTGGCGCAGTCGTCCAATCGGGCCTCGACGGTCTCGTCGCGGCCGGAGATCGAGAGCGCGGCGTCCAGCTTGGCGGTGTCCTGCACGTCGAGGCCGATCCGGACCTTGCCGCCATAGCCGTCCGGTGACCAGGCGAGGTCGCTGGCGTCGGCGCGTGCCGACCCGGTGTAGCCCTGCGCGCGCCATCGGCCGGCGCGCAGCATGACGGTGGGGGCGGTCACGGCGATGGCGCCGCCCAGCCTGATGGCGATATCGCTCGCCATCACATCCAACCCGGCGAGCTTCATATCGGGCAGGTCCATGCTATCGGCGCTGGCGGTGGCTTCAGGCAAGTCGAGGCGCCAGTGTTCGCCCTCGGGTACAAGCGCGTAGTCCGACTTCAGCGCCACGGTGCCCGGCACCACGCTCACGGTCGCGTTCAGGGTACCGGCGGCGCGTTGCGTCGCGAGGTCGATCCGGGCCAGCGGCCCTTCAGTCAGGTGTAGGGTCACGTCGATCGGTTCCGGCAGCGTTCCGGCCAGCATGGCCGGCTCCAGCAGTGTTACGTCGACGGTGCCGGATGCCGTCGTTCGCGCGTGCAGCGCGGCCGTCGCGGAGCCGTCGGCCAGCGGCGGGAAAGTCAGGTCGGCCAGCTCGATCCGAACCGTCGCCTCTACCGGCAGGTCGCTGATGCCGGTCAGTTCGGTCAATGGTGGCAGCGCTGCGAAGCCGTCGACCTCGACCCGGCCGCGGCCCGGCAGATCGGCGAACGGCGCGAAGCCGTCCAGTTCCAGTGCGGCGGTCAGCGCCGCGGTCGGGGCCGGGCCGGCGGCGTCCTGCAGGTCGAGGTGCGCGACCAGTCGTTGCGCGTCGGTCGCGGTCACCAGATCGGCTGTGGCGGACTGGCCGTCGCTCACCAGTCGCAAGGTCGTCTCGCCCAGCGACACGTCTCGCAATCGCAGACCGGGCAGCGCGAGGTCGGCGGTGCCGCGCGGCAGCGGCTCGCTCGCCGGGTCCCATTCGAAGATCGCCTCGCCCTTCGCCAGGGTCGCGGCGATGTCGCCCTGGGCCAGCGCGCCGCCGTCAAGCCGCAGCCGGCCGGAGAGCCGGCCGTCGACGCCGCGGGTCGCCGTCAACGCGCCTTCCAACCGGTTGCCGCCGAGGCCGGCGGCGAGCTGGGCCTCGATCGTCTGGCCATTGGTGCCGGCGGCGAGGGTGGCGTTGCCGGCCGCTTCGACGGTGCCCTGCGCGGTGTCGACCGACAGCCGCGCTTTGGTCAGGTGGATCGGCGGCAGCGGCGGCAACGGTGCTGTCTCGCTGGAAGCGGCGTCGTCGAGGTTCGCCAGCGCCGGTATCCGCAAGCCGTCGTTGTCGATGACGATGGCGGCATTCAGGCCGTCGAGCGACACCCGGTCGACGATGCCGCGCAGCACCTGCGGCAACTGGTAGTCGACGCGGGCGGCGGCGATGGCGATCGGCCGGTCGGTACCGATGCGGATCGCCTCGGCCGCGGCATGGTCCAGTTCCAACGCAGTGACCGTGAGGTCGAGCGACACGCCTTGGGCGGCGGCCAGCATCGCTGCGGCGCGCTCCGCCAGCGGCAGGCGCCACAGCCAGGCGGCCGCGCCGATCAGCACGAGCAGGATCAGAAGCGCCAGCAGTACCTGGCGGCAGAAGCGCAGCACCCGGCGGGTCATCGCCCCGCCAGTGTCGCATATCCCGCGCTAATCGTGCCGGATCTTGGCGAGCGCCGCGAGATCGGGCGTCGGGCGGGGCGGAAGTACGCTTTCCACCGCCTTGGCCATGCCGAGCAGCCGCGCGTCCTGGCCGTAGCCGGCGACGAGTTGCAACCCGAAGGGCGTGCCGGTCGGGTCCAGGCCGGCGGGGATCGAGATCGCCGGGCAGGTGGTCAGCGTGATGCCGTAGGTGCAGGCTAGCCACGAGATATAGCTGCGCATCTGGCGGCCCTCGATCTCTTCCAGGTAGAGCTGTTCCACCGGGAACGGCACCACCCCGACGGTTGGCGTGATCAGCAGGTCGATGTCGGCCATGAAGTCGCGAAAGCGCTGGTACAGCTTGGCCTGCAGGTTCAGGCCGCGGCCGACGTCGGCGGCCGACAGAGTCATGCCGTACTCGACATTGGCGGTGACGTTGGGGCCCAGCATCTCGGGCTGGTTCTGGTACTTCTCCAGGTGGCTGGCCAGGAACGCTGCCGCGCGCACCAGCTCGAACACCTCGTCGGAGTCTTCCAGCGGCGGGTCGACCCAGCGCAGTTCCTTGACTGCGCCCTCCAGCGGCTTCACCGCGTTCCTGAAAGTCTCGGCGACACGCTTCTCCACGCCGGCGAAGCCCAGGTCGGTGGAGAGGGCAATGCGCAGCCCGGACAGGTCGGCCTCCGGCAGCGGCCAGAAGGCGGCCGGATCGTCGTTGCGGTTCAGCGGGTCGCGGTCATCGCGCCCGGCATAGGCGCGCAGCATGAAGGCGCAATCGTCGACCGAGCGCGCCATCGGCCCCTGCACGCCCAGCGGCGAGAAAGCATCGGCGCGGGTCTCCACCGGCACCGTGCCGGGCGTGGTGCGAAAGCCGACCACGCCGGAGAACGCCGCCGGGATGCGCAGGCTGCCGCCCATGTCGGAGCCGTGCGCCAGCGGGAACATCCCGGTGGCGAGTGCCACGCCGGAGCCGCCCGACGAGCCGCCGCAGATGCGCGCGGTATCGAACGCGTTGCGGGTCGGTCCGTAGACCTTGTTGGTGGTGTTGGCGCCGGCGCCAAATTCTGGGGTGTTGGTCTTCGCCGTGATCACCGCGCCGGACCGGCGCAGCGCCGCGACGCTGACCTCGTCGGCGTCGGGCACGTTGTCGGCGAAGAGCGGCGAGCCAAAGGTGGTGCGCAGGCCCTTGGTCGAGCTGAGATCCTTGATGCCGACCGGGAGGCCATGCAGCAGGCCGAGCTCGTCGCCGTCGATCACCGCCTGCTCGGCCTGCTTGGCAGCGGCGCGCGCGCACTCCTCGTCGATCGCGACCACGGCGTTCACCGCCGCGTTGACCTCGCCGATTCGCGCCAGGCAGGCGTCGAGCAGTTCGACCGGCGAAAGTTTCTTGGTGGCGATCAGGCGCCGCAAGGCCACGGCGCTCATGTTATTCAGGTCGGACATACCGGCTCCCGTGATTGAATTTGAGCGCATCATTTGTCAGGCGGCGCCGTCGCGCTAGATTAAATAATTCCGACGGGGGTCGTTCGCTGCGTGTGAGGGGACATGCCGGGCGTCCTTGAAGGTCTGCGAATAATCGAACATTCCGCTTTCGTCGCCGCGCCGTCGGCCGGATTGACGCTGGCGCAGCTTGGCGCCGAGGTGATCCGCGTCGACCCGATCGGCGGCGCGCTGGACGCCGGGCGATGGCCGCTGAACGCCGATGGCGTCAGCCTTTACTGGACCAGCCTGAACCGGGGCAAGCGCTCCGTTGTGCTCGACCTGCGCCGGCCGGAGGGGCGCGACCTGCTGGCGCGGCTGATCCTGGAAGGCGACGATGCCGGCATCTACCTGACCAACCTGCCGGCCCCGGTCGGGCTCGAATACGCGGAGCTGCAGTCGCGGCGCGAGGATGTCATCGTGGTTCGCCTGACCGGCAATCCGGACGGTTCGGCGGCGGTCGACTACACGGTCAATTGCGCCACCGGGCTGCCGTGGCTGACCGGGCCGGCCGACATGCGGGCGCCGGTGAACCATGTGCTGCCGGCCTGGGACCTGCTGGCCGGCGCCAGCCTGGTGAATGCGGTGCTGGCGGCGGAGCGGCAGCGGCGGTTGACCGGCGCCGGACAGGAAGTGCGTCTGGCGCTGGCCGACGTGGCGCTGGGCGCGATCGCCAATCTCGGCTTGCTTGCCGAGGCCGAGCACGCGGTCGAGCCACGCCGGCGCTCCGGCAACGACCTCTACGGCAGCTTCGGGCGTGACTTCGCGACGTCGGACGGACGCCGGGTGATGATCGTGGCGCTGACCCGGCGGCACTGGCGCGCGCTGGTCGAGCTGGCCGGGATCACGGAGCAGGTCGCCAAGCTGGAGGCGATGCTGGACATGGACCTGTCCGACGAGGGCAACCGCTACCGCGCCACCGACCAGATCGCGGCCCTGATCGCGCCGTGGTGCGCGCACCAGAGCTTCGCCGAACTGTCGGAGAAGCTGGAGGCGGCGGGCATCCTGTGGGGGCCGTACCGCACCGTGCGCCAGCTCCTGGACGAAGACTGGCGCGCCTCGCCGGCGAACCCGATGTTCCAACATATCGAGCAGCCGGGCGTCGGCCAGGTGCTGGCGGCGCGCTCGGCGCTGGACTTCATCGGCCAGGAGCGGCCGCCCGCGGCGGCGGCGCAACCGGCGGGCGCGGATACCGCCGCGGTGCTGGGCGAGGTACTGGGGCTGAGCGGCGACGAACTGGCGATGTTGGCCAGCGAAGGGGTGATCCCGACCTAGCCCCAGGGGCCGCGTCGCCGGCTCACCAGCGGCACGCCGGAGCGGCCGCGCGGACGGGCTCGGTCGAACAGCAGCACGCCGCGCTCCTTGAAGATCGGGATCATCGCAATGCCGGCGACGAAGCCGCCGATATGCGCCCACCAGGCGACATTGCCGCCACCGCCGATCGCGACCTGCAGGAATTGCAGGCCGAACCAGCCGACCAGCACCACCACGGCCGGCAGCCGCATGGTCCAGAAGATGATCCCCAGCGGGATCAGCACCAGCACCCGGGCCTTGGGGTGCAGCAGCAGGTAGGCGCCCAGCACCCCGGCGATGGCGCCGCTGGCGCCGACCAGCGGCGTGGTCGAAGCCGGGTCGGACAGACCGTGGGCGGCCACCGCGACGATGCCTGAGATCACGTAGAAGGCGACGAAGCGGGCGTGCCCCATCGCGTCCTCCACGTTGTTGCCGAAGATCCACAGGTACAGCATGTTGCCGGCCAGGTGCATGAAGCCGCCGTGCAGGAACATCGACGTCAGCGCCGTCGCGACCGTCGGCACCATGGCGAGCTCGGCCGGCAGCGTACGGCCGTCGAACCAAACCGCCGGGATGAATCCCAGGGCATAGACGAAGCGCGCGTCGGCCGGCGCCGGCAGCACGAACTGCCACAAATAGACCAGCACGCAGGCAGCGATGATCGCCACCGTGACGAACGGGAAGCGGCGGGTCGGAGTGTCGTCGTGCAGCGGGATCATGGCGGCTGCGCCCACATGTGAGGCCGGCGGGCAACGAAGGCAACCGCGGTGAGAAAAACAGCAATATTTTATGAAACTTATAGCTGTTCATAGATCGTTAAATACAACCATAGTCATATAAGACGTGGCTTGAGGTTTCATCTAGTCGAGTAACGGGGGTGCGGCCACATGAGCGTTGATCGGACGACTGCCGAGACCGCGGCGGCTTTGAATGATGCGCCTGAAATCGCGGTGATGGTGCTGCCGGTGACCGGCGATGGCCGGATCGCCGGGTGGCCGCCAACCATGGTCGAGCAGACCGGGTTATCGCCTGTTCAGATGGTCGGTTCGCCGCTGCACAGCTTCGTCGAGCCAGGCCCATGTCAAGCGCCGCAGTCGACGTTCTGGCGCCGGCGATGCCGGATCGAATGTGCCGATGGCGAGACCCGGGTGATGGATGCCGTGCTGCTGCCGCCGCCAATGGCTGATGGGCCGGCGTTGGTCATGTTCAGCGACGCCACGGTGCATGCGGAAGCGGCGGCGGCGCGAGTCGAGGCTCAGGCCGAGCGCGTCAATCGCGCCAAGAGCGACTTCCTGGCCAACATCAGCCATGAGATACGCACGCCTTTGAACGGCATCCTCGGCCTTGCCGACCTGCTGCTCGCCGAGGACATGGCGCCTGCGCAGGTGGCGCGGGTGTCGGCGATCCAGCAGTCGGGCCTGTCGTTGCTGCAGTTGCTGTCCGATGCCATCGATTTGGCCAGCATCGACGCCGGCGCGCTGCAACTGGCGGCGGATGCCTTCTCGTTGCGCGAACTGATGGACACGGTCGGGCTGATCTGGGCGCCACAGGCCCAGCGCAAGGGCCTGGAATACATGGCCGTGGCCTCGCCGATGTTGCCCGATCGGTTCATCGGCGACGTCAATCGGCTGCGCCAGGTCCTGGTCGCGCTGGTCGGCAACGCGGTCAAGTTCACCGAACGCGGCCACATCTACCTCAAGGTCGGGCATACCGACCGCGGCGATTTCCATGGCGTGCTCACATTCGAGGTGGTCGACACCGGCATCGGCCTGGAGCCGCACGAGCTGGCCCGTATCTTCGACAGTTTCGCCCAGGCCGACAGTTCGGCGACGCGGCGCTTCGAGGGCGGCGGCCTCGGCCTGACGGTCGTGCGCGCCCTGGTCGACCTGATGGGCGGCGAGGTGGCGGTCGAGAGCCAGGCCGGCAGCGGCTCGACCTTCCGGATCGCGGTACCGATGCGGCGGGTCGAGCGCAGCGCGGTTCCGGCGCGCCAACAACCTGCGGTGAGCGCCCGGCGCCCGACGTCGCAAACCGAACGGCCGGGGCGGATCCTGGTGGCCGAGGACAATCGAGTGAACCAGCACGTCCTGGTGTCGATGCTGAAGGCCTTCGGGCATCAGGCCGACGTGGTCGAGGACGGTGCCTCGGCGGTGGCCTCGGTGGCCCGGGGCGGCTACGACCTGGTGCTGATGGACGTGCGCATGCCGGGCATGGATGGCGTTACCGCGACCCAGGCGATCCGCCAGTTGCCGAACGGCCATCGGCTGGTGCCGATCGTGGCGGTGACCGCCAATGCGATGCCGGGCGACCGGGAATCGTACCTGGAGGCCGGTATGGACGATTACCTGGCCAAGCCCGTCGACCACCGCTCGCTGTTCGATGTCGTGGAACGCCGGCTGGCCGACGCGGCCGAGCACGATGCGCCGCAGCTCAGCCTAGCCGCCGCCGGGCCATAGCAATCGCTGCCTCGACGCGCGCCAGGTCACCGGTCTCGTGCACCAGCGCCAGCACCAGCTTGGCCAGGAACAATCGTTCGCGCGCCGGGCCGATTTCGTCGAGCGCATGGGCGATCAGCTCGTATGCCGCTTCCAGATCGTCGGCTCGATCGCCCGAACTCATGGCGAACGCCCTGTCAGGCGAGCCAGGGCTGCCCGCACTTGGGTCGCGTCGAGCTGGCGCCAGCGTGCCGCGACGTGGCCGTCGGGCCGCGCCAGGTAGGTGGTGCCCGGCTCCGCGCCATAGGTCGCGGCGAGTTTTCCGGTCGCATCGGCCAGTACCGTCATTCCGGTCATGTCCTGCGCTGTCGCCGCGACGACCAGCGCGCGGCACGGCGGGCCGTCGACCAGGCAGGCGGCCAGCGTCTCGGCCGGCACGGGATCGGCGCCGGCGAAATGCAACAGGGTGCAGTCCGGGCCGAGGTGGTCGAGCAGGAAGGTCGCGCGATTGCCCAGCTGGCCCTGCCGTGCGTTCGCCAGCGGCGCGCCGGGCGCCGGGCCGGCGGCGAAATCGTCGCCCGGGCTGTTCAGCGTTGAGTCCGCATAGTCGTAGGGCGCCGACTGGCGCGGATCGATCAATGGGCGCGGCCAGTCGTGGTCCAGCGCCAGTTCCAGCGCCGCCTCGCGCATCAGGGCATAGCCGCGACTGGGCGGCGTCATGAAGCGGGTCGACTTGCCGGCCTGGCGGAAGATTTCCAGGGTCGCGGCGCGGCGCTCGGCGCTGTAGCTGTCGAGCAGGGCGTCGTCGCCCTTGCCCTGCACCGCCCAGGCCAGTTTCCAGCCCAGGTTGTTGGCGTCGGCGAAGCCGGAGTTCAGCCCGCGCACGCCGAAGATCGGCACCAGGTGGGCGGCATCGCCGACGAAGAACACCCGGCCGTGGCGATAATCGTCCAGGCACAGGCAATGCGCCTTGTAGAGGCTGTACCAGTCGAGCTCCCACGCCACCGTCTCGCCGACCATGTCGAGCTGAGTCTGGATACGCTCGCGGATGCGGTCCTCGCGCATCTCGGCCTCGGCGTCCTGGTCGTCGAGGATCTGGTAGTCGACGCGCCAGATGTCGTCGGGCTGCTTGTGCATCAGCACGGTCGAGCCGGGATTGGAGGGCGGGTCGAACCACGCCCTGCGTTCGATCGGATGCGTGGAGGCCATCTTGATGTCGGCGATCAGGTAGGTGCCCTCGTAGGAGGTGCCGTTGAGCCGCAGCCCCATGAGCTGGCGCATCGCGGAGCGGGCACCATCGGCGGCGACGACGTAGTCGGCAATCAGCTCGTACGCGCCGTCCGGCGTGTCGACGGTGAGCGTGGCGCCGGCGCCGTCCTGCGC
This sequence comes from Alphaproteobacteria bacterium, assembly GCA_040223615.1. Classification (GTDB taxonomy): domain Bacteria; phylum Pseudomonadota; class Alphaproteobacteria; genus JAVKFY01. Next base: position 16,382 of record JAVKFY010000066.1, on the reverse strand, counting down.
GACGGCGCTGACCCGGCTCTGCCAGCGGATGTCGACCAGGCCGGACGCCGCCGCCGCCTCGGCGAGGTAGAGCTCCATGTAGCACTGCTGCAGGTTCAGCATCGGCCCGTGACGCTCGTCCGGCCCGTGCGGCATGTCCAGTTCGAACACCACCTGGTCACGGTAGAACGACCTGCCGCCGGTCCATGGCAGGCCCTTGTCGGCGAAGCGTTCGGCGACGCCTCCACCTGGGCCCAGTTGCTGCAGGATGTCCATCGAGCGGCGTGCGACGCAGACCGCGCGGCTGCCGTCGGCCACCGTGTCGTCGTCCTCGATCACCACCGAGGCGACACCGAAGCGGGCGAGCTCCAAGGCGCAGGCAAGCCCCACGGGCCCGCCGCCGACGATCGCGACGCCGTGGCGCACCGCTTCGCCGCGCAGTTCCGGCGGCGTCACGAAAGGAAAATGCGGATAGTCGAAATAGAGCGACGATTTCGCCGGTTCGGGCACGGCTGGGGTCTCCTTCGGCGTGGCGATCTTGCGGCGCCGGCCAGGACCGAGTCAAAGTTGGCCAAACCTGGGAGGTAAAGTCATGAATGTCCGCGTGTTGACGATGGCGGCGGCCGCAGCGGTGCTCGCCGCCGGCACGGCGCAGGCGCAGAAGGTGCTGCGGGTGTCGAGCTGGGCGCCGCCGACGCATCATATCAACTCGGAGATCCTGCCGACCTGGGGCAAGTGGATCGAGGAAGCGTCGAACGGCCGGCTGTCGATCAAGATCGAGTATGGGCTGGCGCCGCCGCCGGGGCAGTTCGACGTCGCCCGCGACGGCATCGCCGACATCGCCTGGGGCTCGCACGGCTATACGCCGGGCCGCTACGTGCTGACCAAGGGTATCGAGGTGCCGGGGTTGAGCACCAGCGCCGAGGCGCTTTCGGTCGCCTACTGGCGCGTGCACGAGAAATACTTCGCCAAGGTCAACGAACATCGCGGTGTGAAACTGCTCGGGCTGATGGTGCACGGGCCGGGCATGATCCACACCAAGGAGCCGCTCAACAGCCTGGCCGACCTCAAGGGCATGAAGATCCGCGTCGGCGGCGGCACCGCGGGCCGGGTTGGCGAGCTGCTCGGCGTGGTCGGCGTTCAGGTGCCGGCGCCGAAGGTCTACGAGACCCTGGCGCAGGGCGTCGCCGACGGGGTGTTCTTCCCGATCGAGTCGAAGAAGGCGTTCCGCATCTACGAGATCGCGCCTTACACCACGGTGATGCCGGGCGGGCTCTACACCAACAGCTTCGGCTTCGTGATGAATCCCGACAGCTTCGACGGCCTGTCGAAGGCCGACCAGGACGCGCTGGTGAGCGTGTCCGGCGAGAAGCTGTCGCAGATGGCCGGCGCGGCGTGGGATGCAGCCGACGTGGCCGGCATGAAGGTGTCCAAGGAAGCCGGCAACACCATCGGCGACGTGCCGGCGGCCGATGCCAAGACGTTCCAGGAGATCGCCTCGACGCTGGAGACCGAATGGGTCGCGGCGGCCAAGGCCAAGGACGTCGACGGCACCGCCGTGATGGCCGAGATCCGCCAGATTCTGGCCGGCTACGGCAAATAGCGACGGGTGAGCGAGGCGCGCGAACCGGGCGGCGTCGCGCCGGCCTGGACCCGGGCGGTCGACCGCGCCCTGAAGCTGCTGGAGGTCGCCAGTGCGGTGGTGCTGCTCGCGCTGATGGCGCTGACCTGTATCGACGTCGCCGGCCGCGAACTCGCCAACGCGCCGCTGAACGGCGCCACCGAGCTGACCCGCTTGGCGCTGGCGGCGCTGGTATTCTGCGCGTTGCCGGTGGCGAGCTGGCGTGACCAGCACATTGTCGTCGACCTGCTGGACAACGTTTTCCCGCGCGCGCTGGTCGGCTGGCGCCAGCTCGTGGTCAACCTGATCGCGGCCGCGGCGCTGACCGCGGTCGCGGTGCGGGCATGGAAATTTGCCGGCCGCTCGGTCGAGTACGGCGACGTGACCGAATACCTGCACCTGCCGGTGGCGCCGATCGTCTACCTGATCGCGTCGTTGAGCGCGTTGACGGCGTTGCTGATGGCGCTGAACGGCATCCGCAGCGCCATGGGGTATCCGCCGCCGCCGCGTTCGGCCGATGTCTAGCGGGCAGGTCGGACGATGACCGCCGCGCTGATCGGATTCGCGGCGCTGCTGGTGCTGGTGTTCCTGCGCCTGCCAATCGCCATCGCGATGGGCGTGGTCGGCTATGTCGGCTTCGCCGCGCTGATCGGCTGGAACTGGAACGCGGCGCTGAACATGGCGGCGCACCGGCTGGTCGACACGGCGCAGGATTATGGCCTGTCGGTGCTGCCGCTGTTCATCCTGATGGGCACCTTCGTCAGCCGGGCCGGCCTGTCGTCGGAGCTCTACGCCGCCTCCAACGCCTTCCTGGGGCATCGCCGCGGCGGCCTGTCGATGGCCACCATCGTCGCCTGCGGCGGGTTCAGCGCGATCTGCGGCTCCAGCCTGGCGACGGCGGCGACCATGGCCAAGGTGGCGATGCCGTCGATGCGCCGCTACGGCTATGCCGACGACCTGGCGAGCGCCTCGATCGCCGCCGGCGGCACGCTCGGCATCCTGATCCCGCCCTCGGTGATCCTGGTGATCTACGGCCTGTTGACCGAAACCAGCATCCGCGAGCTGTTCGCCGCCGGGTTCCTGCCCGGCTTGCTGGGCGTGCTGTTCTACATGGCCGCGGTGCGCTTCGTGGTCTGGCGCCGGCCGGAGAAGGGGCCGCGTGCCGAGCGCACCGATTGGCCGGGGCGCTGGCGCGCGCTGCGCGGCGTGTGGGGCACGGTACTTCTGTTCGTCGTGGTGATGGGCGGGATCTATGTCGGCGCCTTCACGCCGACCGAGGCGGCCGGAATCGGCGCCGCCGGCGCGTTCGTCATCGCGCTAGCGCGGCGCTCACTGTCCTGGCCGGTGCTGCTCGACATCCTGTCCGACGCGGCGCGCACCACCGCCAGCCTGTTCGTGGTGCTGATCGGGGCGCTGATCTTCTCCAATTTCGTCAATCGGGCCGGGCTGCCGGACGCGCTGCGCGACCTGGTCACCGCCGCGTCGCTGTCGCCGATGGTGGTGATCGGCATGATCCTGCTGGTCTATATCGTGCTGGGCTGCGTGTTCGAGAGCCTGTCCATGCTGCTGCTGACGGTGCCGATTTTCTTTCCGCTGGTGCAGCAGCTTGGCTTCGACCTGGTCTGGTTCGGCATCGTCGTCGTGGTGGTGACCGAGATCAGCCTGATCACGCCGCCGGTGGGTCTCAACGTTTTCGTGCTTTCCGGAGTCTTGCGCGACGTGCGCACCGGCACCATATTTCGAGGTGTGACGCCCTTCTGGTGCGTCGACATTCTTCGCTTGACGGTCCTGGTTCTGGTGCCGGCGGTTTCCTTGTGGCTGCCGGCTTTTTTGTACCGTTGAGTCTCAAACCGATACTTAAAATGCCAGGCAAAATTGTCGAAACAACCTTGTTTTGACTTTGCGATCCAGCCCGCTAAATCCTTCGTAAATGACACATGGGCGTGCATGTACGGCACGCACATGAGCGATCGGGCAGGGGTAGTTCTACGACATCGGTGCGGGGGTGCCGATGGCGATCGGACGTATCCTGCTGCCTGGAGTTGCCAGCTTATGAATGCCGTTCCCGTCACGCCGCTCGAAACGGCGATGACCGTTCTGGTGGTCGATCCGAAGTCCTCGTTCCGCCACTATCTTGCCCGACTGCTGCGCCGGCATGGCCTGCGCTGCGTGGAAGCGGCGAGCGCCGAGCGCGCCGTGATGCTGCTCGACAGTGGCGGCCTGGCCGACCTTGTGCTGCTGTGTGCCGGTGATGGCCGGCCGGCGCCCGACGACAGCCTGGCGCAGCTGGGCACCGCCAGCCATGTCGCGCCGGTGGTGGTCCTGGAGCACGAAACCGGCGCTGAGGTTGAGCCGTTGCGGGACGCCGGCGCCCGTGCGGTGCTGGGCTGGCCTGACCTGCTGGCCGATCCGCAGGCGCAGCTCACGCGCCTGCTGGGCCGCCGCGTGGTGGCGCCCAGCCGGCACGGACCGCTGGCGATCGACGACCTGCAACACCGTCTGCGGTGGCGCGGCCAGATCTTGCGCTTCGGGCCGATCGACCTGGCTCTGGTGCAACTGCTGGCCGCGCATCCGGGTCAGGATATCTCCTTTGCGCGCCTCGCGGCGGAATCGGGGCTGGCGCCAAGCGGCGTGGACGATGAGCGGACCCGGGCGCAGGTGCGCGCCGCGATCAAGCGGATCCGCCGCAAGTTCCGCCGGGTGGATTATAAGTTCGATGCCATCCGCAGCTATCCCGGATTCGGTTATCGATGGCTCGGCGACGACAATGAGACGTGCTAAAAGCCATGGTTAACGACCCCTTATTCTTCCTTTTGCCACGGCCTTGCCCCGTTTTGGTCGTCTTCGATGCGCTATATTCTATCTCGTGAAGCATGGCGCCCTGGGCGTCACCGCAGCGGGAGTAGAGTGTGTCAGAGCAATTATCCGCGCGCGCAATTCGTGCCGCCGCCGTGCCGCCGCCGGTCTGGCCGGCCGTCGATGTCGGGGTGGAGAAGCTGACCGACGACCTCGGCCGGCTGATGTCCCGGCTCGGCGCCACCAACCTGACGCTGACCCTACATCTGGTGGAGACCGCGGGCCTGGCGCCCGGGCTGGCGGAAGGGCTGCTGCGGCGGGTGGTCGGCACGCAAGGCCGGATCACGCAGATTTCGCCCTACGACTATGTGGTGACGTTGCTCGGCCCGGATCGGGTGCTGCTTGGCGGCGACAGTCTGCCGGGTCGCCTGGCGCTGGCGTTGCGCGAGCTGCTTGGCGTCGGCAGCCCGGCATTGAGCAAGGTGGCGATGCGTTCCCTGGAAGTCCGCTGCAACGAGATCGTCGACCCGAGCTGGCTGTTGAACGAGCTCGGCAACGAACCGGCGCAACTCCTGTCGGCGCAGCAAACGGCCTGACCACGCGGCGCGCGCGTCAAGGGCGAAATTGCGCTACCCTGCCCACTCTCTACATTGACCGCTGATCGGAGGGTGGCATGGGACCGCTGGCAGGAATCAAAGTCGTTGAGATCGCGGGCATTGGGCCCGGGCCGTTCTGCTCGATGCTGCTGGCCGATATGGGCGCCGACGTGCTGCGGGTCGACCGCACCGCACCTTCCGGCCTGGGCATCGCCAGCGAGCCGAAATACGACGTGCTGACCCGTGGCCGGCGCTCAGTCTCTATCGACCTGAAGCAGCCGGCGGGCGTGGAGACGGTTCTGCGCCTGGCCGACGGTGCCGACGCGCTGATCGAGGGCTTTCGGCCCGGCGTGGCGGAGCGGCTGGGCATCGGGCCCGAGGTCTGCCAGGCGCGCAATCCGAAGCTGGTCTATGGCCGGATGACCGGCTGGGGCCAGGACGGGCCGATCGCGCAGTCCGCCGGCCACGACATCAACTACATCGCGCTGGCCGGGGCGCTGGCGGCGATCGGCCGCCCGGGCGGCCCGCCGTCACCACCGCTCAATCTGGTCGGCGACTTCGGTGGTGGCGCGATGTTCCTGGCCTTTGGGCTGCTGGCGGCGCTGATCGAGGCCGGCAAGTCGGGCCAGGGTCAGGTGGTCGACGTGTCGATGGTCGAGGGCGCCGCCTATCTTGCCACGCCGATGTTCGGCATGCTGGCGCGCGGCTACTGGAGCAACGAGCGCGGCACCAACATCCTGGACAGTGGCGCGCACTTCTACGACGCGTACGAGTGCAAGGACGGCAACGCGATCTCGATCGGCTCGATCGAGCCGAAATTCTACGCCGAGCTGCTGGAGAAGACCGGCTTGGAGGGCGAGGAACTGCCGAAGCAGATGGACCGCGCGCAATGGCCGGCGATGAAGCGCAAGCTGGAAGCGGTGTTCAAGACCAAGACCCGCGACGAGTGGTGCGAGATCATGGAAGGCACCGATATCTGTTTCGCGCCGGTGCTCAACTTCGCCGAAGCGCCGAAACATCCGCACAACATCGCGCGCGGCAGCTTCATCGAGATCGAGGGCGTGACCCAGCCGGCGCCGGCGCCGAAATTCTCGCGCACCAAGCCGGAAGTGCAGCGCAAGCCACCGCGCCTGGGCGAGCATACCCGCGAGGCGCTGGCCGACTGGGGCATCCCGGCCGCCGACATCGACGCGCTGATCGCCAAGGGCGCGGCGGTGCAGTCTGATTAGGCCGGCCGTGCCGGCTGACGAGCGGCCGAGCCCGGCGCAATACCGATCGATCTTCGGTTCCTATGCGTTCGAGCTCGATCCTGACCTGAATGTTCAGGCGCCGGTCCTGCGTGCCGCGCTGCAGGTCTGGCGCGACGCGTGTGGCGGCAAGGCGATGCCCGCGCGCGCCGACATCGACGTGCTCGATATCCCGCGCGACGTGCTGGCGCATATCCTGCTGATCGACGTCGAGCCCGGCCCACCGGACCGGTTCCGCTGGCGCCTGATCGGCACTCACGTGACCAGCATGCTGGGGCGGGATTCGACCGGCGGCTACTTCGACGAGCTGTATTCGCCAGAGGCCGCGAAGGTGCTGCTGACCGGGCCGCGCTGGGCGATGGACAATCGCCGCCCGGTGCGCACGTTGGGCCACGCCTCGTTCGCCGACAAGGCGCATATCCGCTCGGAGAATGTTGACATGCCGCTGTCCGACGACGGCGAGCGGGTCTCGATGATCTTCGTCGCCACCCTGTTCCGGATCGAGGACGAGGATTGAGCCGAGCTGCGCGACCATGAGATGCCCGGGTCAAGCCCACGGCTGTCCGGTTTAGCCCTTCCGGGCCTGCGCCCGCCCGTCAACGTCTTTGCAAGCTCAGGGACGTAGATGGCCCGGACAAGCCGGGCCATGACGAGTCTCCATGTTTTCCAAAAGCACCGTCATGCCCCGGCTTGTCCGGTGCATCCACGTCCAGAAGCTGGACCAACCGGTCGCGGTTCTCCTGCCCGGAGCCCGATTCAGGCAATCCGTCTTCGCCGGGTTTGACCCGGCGATCTCTGACGCGCGAGGGGCCGGTAGCGCCGTTACCCCTTCTGCCTGGCCAGGCTGGCCTCGCGGATGCCGCTCAAGGTGGCGCGGCTGCTGATCGCTTCCAGCTCGGTGCGCAGTTCCAGGACGGCGCAGCGGCCGGACTCGCGGGCGCGGCGGAAGGCGTCGGCGAACTGCGCGTTCTCCTCCACCACCTCGCCATAGGCGCCGAAGCTTTGGGCGAAGGCGGCGAAGTCCGGGTTCTTCAGGTCGGTGCCGGGGGTGCGGCCGGGGAACTCGCGCTCCTGGTGCATGCGGATGGTGCCGTAGGCGCCGTTGTTCACCACCAGGATGATCGGCTTCAGGTCGTATTGCAGCGCGGTGGCGATCTCGGTGCCGCTCATCAGCATGCCGCCGTCGCCGACGAAGCACACGGTCAGCCGGTCCGGCGCAGCGGCGGCGCCGGCCAGCGCCGCCGGCACGCCATAGCCCATGGCGCCGCTGGTCGGGCCGAGCTGGCTCGGGTAGGTCGAGAACGGCAGGTAGCGGTGCGCCCAGCCGGTGTGGTTGCCGGCGTCGTTGGTGATGATGGTGTCCTTCGGCAGCACATCGCGCAGGACCCGGCAGACGTGCGCCATGTCGAGCGCGCCGACGGTGTCGGTGATCTCCAGGTTGGCGAGATAGTCCGCGCGCGCTTCCTCCGTCGCCTTGGCCCAGGCCGGGCTGGCGACCGGCTCCATGCGCTTGGCGGCGGCCGCGAAGGCCGGCATGGAGGCGACGATCGGCAGGTCGGCCTGGTAGACGCGGCCCAGTTCCTCCGCGCCGGGATGGACATGGACCAGGGTCTGCGCCGGCTTGGGCAGGTCGACCAGGGTGTAGCCCTGCGTGGTCTGTTCGCCCAGGCGCGGGCCGACCACGATCAGCAGGTCGGAGGCCTTCAGCCGCGCGATCAGCTTCGGGTTCGAGCCGATGCCGATCTCGCCGACGTAGCAGGGATGGTGGTTGTCGAAGCGGTCCTGGCAGCGGAACGACGCGGTGACGGGCAGCTTGTTGGCGGTCGCCCACTCGGTGACGTCGGCGACCGCGGCCGGGGTCCAGGTGCCGCCGCCCAGCATCACCAGCGGCGCCTTCGCCTTGGCCAGCAGGTCGCGCAAGGCGGCCATGTCGTCGGGGCCGGGGTGGCCCTGCGCGACGCGGTAGCGGGTGGCGTCGGAGACGTCGGTCATCTCCATCAGCATGTCTTCCGGCAACGCCAGCGCGACCGGGCCGGGTCGGCCGTTCATCGCGGTGTGAAAGGCGTGGCTGACCAGTTCCGGCACGCGCTCGACGTCGTCGATCTGCCCGGTCCACTTGGTGACCTCGGACAGGAAGCGGCGGAAATCCATCTCCTGGAACGCCTCGCGCTCGGCCATGTCGCGGCCGATCTGGCCGATGAACATGATCACCGGGGTGGAGTCCTGCAACGCGGTGTGCAAGCCGACGACACCGTGGCTGGCGCCGGGGCCGCGGGTGACGAAGACGATGCCGGGCTTGCCGGTCATCTTGCCGTAGGCCTCCGCCATGTTGGCGGCGTTGGCCTCGTGCCGGCAGGTGATCAGGCGGATCTCCGGGGTGTCGTGGAACGCGTCAAGCGCCGCCAGGAAGCTTTCGCCCGGGACGCAGAAGACGGTGTCGACGCCGTGGATGCGCAGTTGGTCGATCAGGACACGGCCGCCATTGCGGCGGTTCGAACCAGCCATGATGTCGTCTCCAGCTTAGCGCTGCAGCTCGACGACGCTGCCGCGCTCGATGACGTAGGTTTTCGTTATGACGTTGGCGATGTGTTTCTCGTTGCTCTCGGCCACCAGCACCGACTGGCCCGCGGTCTTCAGGTCGGCCATCACCTGGCCCATGCGCTGGGCCAGCACCGGGGCGATGCCCTCGGTCGGCTCGTCGAGCAGCAGCAGGCGGGTGCCGGCGATCAGCGCCCGGCCCAGCGCCACCATCTTCTGCTGGCCGCCGGAGAGTTGCGTCGCGCCGCGGTCGCGGAACTCCTTGATCTCCGGCATGAGCTGGTAGATCCAGTCCAGCCGCTCGTTGAAGCCCTTCTGGCCGGTCGACCAGACCGGGACCAGGATATTCTCCTCCGCGCTCATGTCCGGGACCAGGCGGCGATCCTCGGGCATGTAGCCGATGCCGAGATGGGCGCGGCGATGGCTGGCGGCGTTGGTCACGTCGGCGCCGTCGAATCCGATGCTGCCGGCCTGTTTATTCAGCAGGCCCATGATCGAGCGCAGCAGCGTGGTCTTGCCGGCACCGTTGCGACCGATCAGGCCGACCATGGCGCCTGGCGGCACTTCCATCGAGACGCCGCGCAGGATCGGCACCGGGCCGATATTCACGTCCAAGCCGCGGACCTCAAGCATCGACGGTACCCCCGTGGGTTTCGCGGTGTACCTCAGTGCCGATGACGAACTCCTGCACCTTGGCGTCGGCCAGCGCCTCGGCCGGGGGCGCGTCGCAGATGACCTCGCCCTGGTAGAAGGCCAGCACGCGGCTGACATAGCGCTCGATGATCTCCATGTCGTGCTCGATGAACAGCACGGTGACGTTGGCGGCTTTCAGCGCCTCCATCACCCGGTCCATCAGCGGAAACTTCTCCTCCACGCTGATGCCGCTGGTGGGTTCGTCGAGCAGCAGGATCTTCGGCTTGGAGACCATCGCCATGGCGATGTCGAGCAGCTTGCGCGCGCCCTGGGAGAGCTGGCTGGCCGGCTGGTCGCGCTGGTCGGCGATGCCGTAGCGCGCGAGCGTCGCCTCGCACTCGGCGATCAGCTCCGGCCGGCGCAGCGGGCGCAGCATCGAGGTGCCGGGGCTTTGGGCGATGGCCAGCGCGGTCAGCAGGTTCTCGAACACGCTCAAGGTCATGAACACCTGGCTGACCTGGAACGAGCGGCCGATGCCGGTCATCGTCACCTTGCGCGGCGCCAGCCCGGTGATGTCGCGGCCCTGGAACTTGATCGTGCCGGCCGACGGCTTCAGGTAGCCGGTGACCATGTTGACGAAGGTGGTCTTGCCGGCGCCGTTGGCGCCGAGGATGCCGACGATCTCGCCGGGCTCGACGTCGACGTTGATATCCTTGGCCGCGACCACGGCGCCGAAGGTCTTCTGCAGGTTCTGGACTTCGAGGATCGGCGCCATGCTCAGCCCTCGGCCCGGCGCAACCGGCCGAGCAGCGACCAGACGCCGCCCGGCAGGAAGAAGATCACGATCAGCAGCGTGGCGCCGACGATGATCTGCCAGCTATGCGGCAGGAACTCCACCGCGTAGGTGCGCAGCAGCTCGAACAGCAGCGAGCCGATGAACGGGGCGGCGACCGAGCCGGGACCGGACAGGATGGTGACGAAGACCAGCTCGCCCGACGCGGTCCAGTTGACCATCGAGTCGGGATCGACCTGGCCCAGCGACATCGCCATGAAGGCGCCGCCGGCACCGGCCAGTGCTGCCGACATGACGTATTTCACGTGGATCGCGTGCTCGGCGGAGAAGCCGAGATACTCGACCCGGATCTCGTTGTCGCGGATCGCCGTGGTGAGTCGGCCGAGGGTCGAGTTCAGGTACATCTGCACCAGGACGGCGGCGATCCAGCCGGCGATCACCAACGCCACGAACAGGGCCTGCTTGGCTTCGTCGCCGGGCTCCGGCGCGTAGAACAGGAAGGTCGGGCTGGAGACGGCGAAACCGTCGGTCGAGCCCAGCACCTCGGTCTTCACCAGCACGCCGTACAGGATCATCGAGAAGGCCAGGCTCAGCATGGCGAAGAAGATGTCGCGATAGCGCCGGATGATGAAGCCGAGCACGAAGCCGACGAAGGTCGTCGCGATCATGCCGGCGAGCAGCAGCACGAAGAAATCGGTGACCTCGTAGTAGCGGCTGAGCAGCGCGGCGGCATAGGCGCCGCCGCCGAAGTAGAGCGCGTGGCCGAAGCTGACCAGGCCGGTGCGCCACAGCACCATCAGGCCGAGCACCGCCAGCGCGCGGGCGAAGCCGAAAAGCGCCTGGTTCAGCAGCCAACTAGGCAGGAAGAAGGACACCACCACCACGACCACCGCCGCGATGGTGAGCCCGACGATCGTCTTGTCGCGCCACATGGCCTAGATTTTCCTCGGCTTGGCCGGGGCGAACAGCCCCTCCGGCCGGAACACCAGCACCACCGCCATCACCGCATAGATCACGAACAGCTCAAGTTGCGGCGCCTCGTGCACCGCCAGGGCGCGCGACAGGCCGACGGCAAGCGCGCCGATGATGGCGCCGGGGATCGAGCCCATGCCGCCGATCACCACCACGGCGAAGGACAGCACGATGACGTCGATGCCGAAGCCGGGCGCCACCGACACGGTCGGCGAAATGTAGGCACCGCCGAGCGCGCCCAGCATGGCGCCGATCACGAAGGTGACGATGTAGACCATGGTGACGTTGATGCCCATCGACTCGGCCATCTCGCGGTCGAAGATCACCGCGCGCAGGATCTTGCCCCATCTGGTCTTCACCAGTCCGAGCCAGCACACCAGCGCGACGACCAGCGCCAGGGCGATCAGCGACAAAGAGTAATTGTCGCGGCTGACGCCGCCGATCTCGGACGCGCCCAGCAGCATCATCGGCTGGTAGGCGAAATACGGGTCGACGCCGAACACCAGCAGGATCACGTCCTCCAGCACCAGGAAGGTGCCGAAGGTGGCCAGCACGATCAGCACCTCGTCGCGGTGGTACATGAAGCGCAGGATGCCGCGCTCCAGGATCAGCCCGAGCACCAGCCCGACGGCGATGGCGGCGGCGAAGATGGCGACGAAGCCGAGCCAGTCGGGCCAACCGGCGTCGAACGCGACGCCAATCAGGAAAGCCGCGGCGTAGGCGCCCCAGGCGTAGAACGAGCCATGCGTCACGTTCAGGATCTTCATGACCCCGAAGATGACCGTCAGGCCGACGGAAACGATGAACAGGTAGGACGAAAAGACCAGCCCGTCCAACAGGATAGTGATGGCGGTTTGCATCGCGCAGGTTTACTCGCGGTGGTCGAGGCAAGTCCCGGAGGCGGCCGAAACCGCCTCCGGTCGTTTGCTCAAATGGGCGGTTACAACCCGATCAGTTGCACTTCGCGCCCTTCATGCCGCCTTCGATCCAGGAGACGGAGTCGGTGCCGGCCGGCGGCAAGACGCACTCGGCCGGATAGAACTTAACGTCCGTCACCGTCACCTCGCCCTTGTCGGCGTCGTACTTGGTGATGCCGTAGCCGTTCTCGGTGATCGCCTGGTGGCCATTGCCGAGCGCCATCTTCACGGTGCCGGCGAGCGACTCGAAGGTCGAGCCCTTGAATGCGGCGATCACCTGATCCTGGGTCGGGAAACCACCGGCCGCCTCGCCGGCCTTGTCGTAGGCCGCCTTCAGGCCGAGGATCGCCTGCGCGTACTGGTAGGGCGGGCCCGACGGATAGGTGCCGTAGCGGTCGAAATAGGCCTGCACGAACCAGCTATTGAGCGGCGAGTCGTTGTCGCGGACCAGAACGCCGTAGGGGCCGCGGGCGCCGAGGATGATGCCCTCAGGCATGCGCTTGCCGAGCCGGTAGGCGGCGGTGCCGGCGACCGTCATCAGCACCTTCTTCTTCTGGAAGATACCGCGGGTGGTGCCCTGGAAGATGAACGACTCAAGATCGCCGTCCCAGAAGCTGGAGTGGATCAGCTGGGCGTCGTCGAGCAGCAGCGCCGAGATCTCGGTGCCGTACTGGCCCTGAAACAGCTTCGGCCACTGCACCTTGTCGGACGGGGTCGCGCCCTCGACCAGCGCCTTCATGCCGAGGTCGAAGTCACGCCAGGAATCCTGGCCCCAGGCATAGTTCTGGTTGATGCCGACGTATTTCTTCACGTCGGGGAATTTTTCCTTCACGTAGTGCGCCGCCGCGACGTTGTCGCCGGTGGCGTGGCCCATGGTGCGGAACACGTGGGTGCGGTCCGATTCCTCGAAGATCCGCGGTGTGCCGCAGACCGCCAGCACGGTGAGCTTCTTCAACTCGTCGATCACCGGCGCCAGCGCGGCGCAGGAACCGGACGAGACGTAGCCGACCACGACGTCGGCGCCGCGCTTCTGCACCATGTTGCGGTACTCGGCGACGACCTTGGTGTTGCCGCCGGATTCGTCGACATACTCAACGTCGATCATGGCACCGGCCAGGCCGGGCTTGTCGTACGGCGCTGGCAGCTGGCCGGCGTTGATCGCCGCGATGATCAGTTCCGCGCCATTGCGGCCCGGCACGCCGAACGGTCCGGCACCCGGCCCGGACAGGAACGACACGACGCTCATCTTGACGGTCTTGTCCTGCGCCACGCCGGCGCTGGCGGCGAGCGCCATGGCCGATGCGGCGAGACCGCCGATGAGCCATTTCACATGGTTCATTTTATTGCCTCCCTAAAGACATGCGAATGAGGGCGGCGACTTTGCGCGCCGTCCCTCAGAAGGACCCCCGATCCTTGTCGCGCCTATTCTGGCCGGGATCGGCTGACCAGTACACCGCTTTGTTGCAGTGCGGTGTTCTGGACAATGCTCAGCCGTCGGCGGCGGCGCGCCTGGCGCGCTTGCGCTCGTGCGGGTCGAGCAACTGCTTGCGGATGCGCAGGTGCTTGGGCGTGACCTCGACCAGCTCGTCGTCGTTGATGTAGGCCAGCGTCTCCTCCAGGCCGAGCCGCATCGGCGTGGTCAGCTTCACCGCCTCGTCCTTGCCGGCGGCGCGGATATTGGTGAGCTGCTTGCCCTTCAACGGGTTGACCTCCAGGTCGTTACCCTTGGCGTGCTCGCCGATGACCATGCCGGGATAGACCTGCGCGCCGGGCTCGATCAGCATCCGGCCGCGCTCTTCCAGGTTCCACAGCGCGTAGGCCACCGCCGGGCCGCTGGCGTTGGAGATCATCACGCCGTGGCGACGCGCGCTGATCGGGCCGCGAAACGGGCCGTAGCTGTGGAACAGCCGGTGCATGATGCCGGTGCCGCGGGTGTCGGTCAGGAATTCGCCGTGATAGCCGATCAGGCCGCGTGCCGGGGCCAGGAAACTGATCCGGGTCTTGCCGCCGCCGGACGGGCGCATCTCGGTCATCTCGCCGCGCCGGGTGGCCATCTTCTCCACCACGATGCCGCTATGTTCGTCGTCGACGTCGATCACCACTTCCTCGATCGGCTCCTCGCGCTGGCCGGTCGTGGGATTGTTGCGGAACAGCACGCGCGGCCGGCTCACGGAGAGCTCGAATCCCTCGCGGCGCATGGTCTCGACCAGCACGCCGAGCTGCAGCTCGCCGCGCCCGGCGACCTCGTAGGCGTCGCCTTCCGGCGTCTCCGAGACCTTGATGGCGACGTTGCCCTCGGCCTCGCGCATCAGGCGGGCGCGGATCAGCCGGCTGGTGACCTTGTCGCCGTCGCGGCCGGCGAGCGGCGAGTCATTGATCGAGAAGGTCATGGCCAGGGTCGGTGGATCGATCAGCGGCGCGACGATCGGCTGGCTGACCTCGGGCACGCACAGCGTGTCGGCGACGGTGGCGTCGACCAGGCCGGCGACGGCGACGATGTCGCCGGCCTCGGCGGTCTCGACCGGCCGGCGCTCGGTGCCGTGGAAGGCCAGCAGCTTGGTGACCCGGGCACGCTCGACGATCTTGCCGTCGCCGCCGTGCAGCGCCTTGATCTGTTCGTTCACGTGCAGCGTGCCGGCCTCGACCCGGCCGGTGAGAACGCGGCCGAGATACGGATCGGCGTCCAGCATCGTCACCAGCATGGCGAACGGCGCGTCGGGCTGCACCTCGGGCTCGGGCACGTGGTCCAGGATCAGGTCGAACAGGGCGTGCAGGTTGTCGGTCGGCTGCTCGGGCGTCGCGCTGGCCCAGCCGTCGCGGGCGGCGGCGAACAGCACCGGAAAGTCGAGCTGTTCCTCGCTCGCGTCGAGCAGGGCGAACAGGTCGAAGACCTCGTTCACCACCTCGTGCGGGCGGGCGTCGGAGCGGTCGACCTTGTTGATCACCACCACCGGCCGCAGGCCCAGCGCCAGCGCCTTGGAGGTGACGAACTTGGTCTGCGGCATCGGCCCTTCCGCCGCGTCGACCAGCAGCAGCACGCCGTCGACCATGCGCAGCACGCGCTCCACCTCGCCGCCGAAATCCTGGTGGCCCGGCGTGTCGACGATGTTGATCTTGGTGCTTTTCCACGGCACCGAGGTGCACTTGGCCAGGATGGTGATGCCGCGCTCGCGCTCCAGGTCGTTGGAGTCCATGACGCGGTCGGCCATGTTCTGGTTCGCGCGCACGGTGCCGGACTGGCGGAACAGCGCGTCGACCAGCGTGGTCTTGCCGTGATCGACGTGCGCGATGATCGCGATGTTACGGATCGACATCGTTGCAAAGCTCGGGATTCTGGGGGCGACGGGCGCTCACATGCGGCAGCGGCGGGCAAATGTCAATCTCGGTGGGCGGGCGCTAGGATGCGCGGATGATCGCTCGCTGTCTTCTGGTCGTCACATTCACGTTCTTCGCGGCCGTCGCGCCGGCGGCCGAACGCGTCGAACTGTCGCTGCCCGGCCGTGCGGATCAAGCGGCGCGGGCGGTCGAGCTGTTCATCGAGATGCCGCGCGGGGCCGGCCCGCATCCGGCGATCCTGCTGGTGCACGGGCACCAGATCGGCAAGCGGCCGGGCGGGCGCGGCTATATCGATGACGGACGCCTGAACGAGCTGGCGCGACGCGGCTACGTTGCCGCGGCGGTGTCGCAGCCGGGCTACGGTGGCTCGGATGGCCCGCCGGATTTTTCCGGCCCGACGACCCAGGCGGCGATCCGGCTCGCGCTGGACCACCTGCGCGGCCTGAAACAGGTCGATGCGAAACGGCTGGCGCTCTACGGCTTCAGTCGCGGCGCCATCGCCAGCGCCATGGTGGCGACGCGGGAACCCTCGCTCGCCGCGGTGATCCTGGTGGCCGGCATCTACGACCTCGCGGCGGCGATGCCGAGCGGCGATCCGCGCCTGGATCGGAACATCGCCCGCGAGGCCGGGCTGTCGCTGGGCGCCTTCGCCCTGCGTTCCCCATTGCATCACCTCGCGCGCTACAAGCCGCGCACGCTGATCCTGCACGGCCGCTACGACGAGCGCGCACCGGTACGCCAGGCGCAAGTGCTGGCCGCGGCGCTGCGCAAGCGCAAGGTGCCGGTGGAACTGAAACTGTTCGACGAGGATCACCGCATTCCGGACCGCGACCAGTGGGCGGCGGTCTACCCGTTCCTTGAAACGCGGCCATAAGATGCCCGGATCAAGTCCACGGGTGTCCGGTTCAGCTTGCGGTGATCGTCGATTCCCTATTGCCGCTCAGGCGGTTGCGC
>JAVKFY010000065.1:0-49959 GCA_040223615.1 Alphaproteobacteria bacterium | reverse complement strand
ATACCGGCGGTGGTGGCGACGATACCGGCGGTGGTGGCGACGACACCGGCGGTGGTGGCGACGACACCGGCGGCGGTGGCGACGACACCGGCGGCGGTGGCGACGACACCGGCGGCGGTGGTGATGACACCGGCGGCGGCGGCGACGACACCGGCGGCGGTGGCGACGATACCGGTGGCGGCGGCGATGACACTGGCGGTGGCGGAGACGATACCGGCGGTGGTGGCGACGATACCGGCGGCGGTGGTGATGACACCGGCGGTGGCTCACCGCGGTTCACGCCACAGGCCGACTACTACGATGGCCGCGGCGACGACGAGGCGCTGATCGACGACGCCTTGCCTGGCAACGACACGGTCTACGGCACCGCGTTCGACGACAGCCTGGCGTTGAACGACGGCAACGATCGGATGAGCGGCGAAGGCGGCAACGACAGCATCAGTGGCGATGCCGGCAAGGACACCATCTTCGGCGGCGACGGCGCCGACAGCCTGTCCGGCGATGCTGGCAACGACAAGCTCTATGGCGGTGCCGACAGCGACACGCTCGACGGCGGCGAGGGCAAGGATAAGCTCTACGGCGACGACGGCGCCGATAGTCTGTCAGGTGGCGCTGGCAAGGATCAGCTCTTTGGTGGCGCCGACAGCGACACGCTCGACGGCGGCGAGGGCAAGGATAAGCTCTACGGCGACGACGGCGCCGACAGTCTGTCAGGTGGCGCTGGCAAGGATCAGCTCTTTGGCGGCGCTGACGATGACACGCTCGACGGCGGCGAAGGCAACGACAAGCTGAGGGGCGAGTCGGGCAATGACAGCCTCTCGGGCGGGGCCGGCAAGGACGCGCTGTTCGGCGGCTTCGGCAACGATACGCTCGACGGCGGCGAGGGCAACGACAAGCTCTATGGCGACGCCGGCAACGACTCGGCAACCGGTGGGGCTGGCGCCGATAAGCTCTACGGCGGCAGCGGCTTCGACACGCTGGTGGGCGAAGCAGGCAACGACCGGCTCTATGGCGGCGGCGACATCGACCAGCTCTTCGGCGGCGAAGGCAAGGACAAGCTCTATGGCGGCGAGAAGACCGACACGTTGTTCGGCGGCGCCGACAACGACAAGCTTTTCGGCGGTGTCGGACCCGACGCTCTTTACGGCGGCACCGGTGCCGATAAGCTGTATGGCGGCGGCAGCGAGGGTGACCTGCTCGACGGCGGCGAGGGCAACGATCAACTGTTCGGCGGCGACGGCGACGATACGCTGACCGGCGGCGACGGCAACGACAAGCTGAAGGGCGATGACGGCCACGACACGCTGATGGGCGATGCCGGCAAGGATTCGCTCTACGGCGGCGCCGACGACGACATGCTTTTCGGTGGCGAAGAGGCCGACAAACTCTACGGCGGCGGCGGCCAAGACTCCCTGGAGGGCGATGGCGGCAATGACAAGCTCTACGGCGGCGGCGATAGCGACCTGCTGATCGGCGGCGAAGGCAACGACCAGTTGTTCGGTGGCGACGGCAACGACCAGCTGTTCGGAGGCGACGGCAACGACAAGCTGGTGGGTGGCGACGGGCCGGACGAGTTGTTCGGCGGCGCCGGCAACGACTCGCTCTACGGCGGTGGCGGCGAAGGCGACTTCCTCGACGGCGGCGAAGGCGCGGACAAGCTCTACGGCGGCGCGGGTGACGACACGCTGGTCTGGGATGCCGCCGACAGCCGCATCGACGGTGGCAGCGGCGAGGACCTGCTGATCGCCGACGATGGCGGCGTGCTCGATCTGTCGAATGTGAAGAAGATCGAGCGTATCGACCTCGGCGGGGACGACTCCGCCGCCGGCGAAGGCACCGGCACTTCGGTGTCGCTGTCGAAGAGCGACGTGCTGCAGGCCACCGACGGCGACAACGAGCTGTTCATCGACGGCGACGCCGGCGACACGGTCACGCTGGAGGGCGTCAACTGGACCAGGACCGCCGAAGGCGAGACCAATGACGATGGCGACGTCTTCGACGTCTGGAGCGATGGCAACGCCACGGTCTCGATCAACGACCTGATCAAGGTCGATACCGATGACGGCGGCACCGGCTGATGGCCGGCGGCGACAAACCGGCGGACCGGGACGGCGCGCCCGACGCGGGCCTGCTGGGCGACGAAGACATGGTTCTGGCGGCGGCGCTGGAGGGCGCCACCGCCTCCGCCGCCACGGCGACCACCCCGCCGGCCGGGCAAGGACCGGCGCTGGCCATCGGCGACCTGCTCGCCGATGGTAACAACGAGGTCGTGCTGTTCGGCGATGGCGACGTGCAGGCACTGACGCTCACCGGCGGCCAGGTGGTCGGACAAGGCACCGTCGAGGCGCACGTGACCGAGACCGGCGCCGACGTTTCCGGCTATCACTTCGTCACCTTCGATGGCGGCCTGACGCTCTACTATCAGGACGGCCTGAACCTCGTTTTCGGCGGCGACGAAGCCGCCTGACGCATCCGTCGCGCTCCGCTACACTTCGTGTCAAAGACCCGGAGTGAAACGACATGCACCTGACCATGAGCCCCGAGGACCAGGCCTTTCGCGACGAGGTTCGCGCCTTCCTGGACACCGAGTTGACGCCGGAGATGCGCGAGGCCACCAACCTCACCAGCGGCGTCTTCTCCGACATCGAGATCGGCCGGCGCTGGCACAAGACCCTCTACGACAAGGGTTGGGTCGCCCCGGGCTGGCCTGTGGAGTACGGCGGCACCGGCTGGTCGGTGATGCAGAAGTACATCTACAACACCGAGAGCGCGCGGGCCGGCGCGCCGCGCCTGTTCGCCATGGGGCTGCGCATGTGCGGCCCCGTGGTGATGAAGTTCGGCCGCCAGGACCAGAAGGACGCGGTGCTGCCGCGGATTCTCTCCGGCGAAGACACCTGGTGCCAGGGCTACTCCGAGCCCGGCTCCGGTTCCGACCTGGCCTCGCTGCAGTGCCGCGCGGTCAGCGATGGCGACGACTACGTGATCAACGGCACCAAGATCTGGACCACCGGCGCGCACTACGCCAACAAGATGTTCATCCTGGTCCGCACCTCGAGCGAGGGCAAGCCGCAGGAGGGCATCTCCTTCGTGTTGCTCGACATGGACACGCCGGGCATCAAGGTCGAGCCGATCATCACCATCGCCGGCGATCATGAAGTCAACCAGGTGTTCTTCGACGACGTGCGGGTGCCGAAGGCGAACCGCGTCGGCGAGGAGAACCAGGGCTGGACCGTGGCCAAGTACCTGCTGGAGTTCGAGCGTGGCGGCTCGACCGCGGCGCCGGGCCTGTACGAGGGCCTGGAGCGGCTGCGCGAGATCGCCGCCGCCGAGCATGCCGACGGTGGTCGGCTGGCCGACGATACCGGCTTCGCCCGGGCGCTGGACGAGGCCGAGATCGGCATCACCGCGCTGGACTTCACCGAACAGCGGGTGATGTCGGCGCTGAGCAGCGGCGAGAATCCCGGTGCCGCCTCGTCGATGATGAAGACCCGCCGGGCCGAACTGCAGCAGCAGCTTTCCCTGCTCGGCGTACAGGCCGTGAACTACTACGGCGCACCGTTCCAGCCCGAGGCGCGCGTGCCCGGCAACAATATCGAGCCGGCCGGGCCGGACCACGCCGTGCCGGTGATGGCCAAGTACATGAACTTCCGCGCCGCCACGATCTATGCCGGCTCGAACGAAATCCAGCGCAACATCATGGCCAAGCTCGTGCTCGGCTTGTGATCCGCCTGGTCGTCCTGCTGGTGGCCGCGCTCGGCCTGTCCGCATGCCAGACGCAGAGCGCGCGCGACCTGCCGCCGGCGCCGGCGGCGCCCAAGGTGCGTCCTGGACAGCAGGTCGCGGTGACCAATGCCGTCGCCAAGGAGCTGGCCGACGAGCACACCAAGGCACGCGAACCGGGCCGCGGCGCGGCGGTGGAATCGCTGAAAGACGCCGGTCGCGTCGTCGAGAACACCCACGGCTACCTCCAGCCTCTGGACACCGACGCGACCGAGCAAGTCCGCGCCATCGTCGCCCAGGTCAACGACGACCGGCGCGTCATCTACCAGCGGCTGGCGCTGCAACAGAAGTTGGACCTCGCCATCGTCGAGGCCATCGCCGGCGACGCCCGGACCAGCGGCGAACAGCCCGGCCGACTGGTGCTCGACGCCAACGGCCAGACGGTGCGGCGCTAGGGCGTGGGTGCCCGAATCAAGTCTGGGCATGATGCGCGACGTAATCTTGCGTCATGGCCGGACGTGACCTGGCCATCTCGTGCCGCGTGATCGGGGAAGGAGAAACACCATGCAGGAACTCGCCACCGGCTACGGCCTGATCGAGGGGCCGACCTGGGCGACCGGCCAGGGATTGCTGTTCTCCGACGTGGTGAACGGCGGCGTCCATTGCCTGGCGGCGGACGGGTTAATCGAAACCGTGCTGCCGCACCGAAAGGGCGTCGGCGGGATCAAGCTGCATGCCGATGGCGGTCTGGTGGTCTGCGGCCGCAACGTGTCGTGGAAGCCGCTCGGCGGCGGTGACGGTCACGTGCTGCTGGATCGGGACGAGACGCTCGGCACCGTCGGCTTCAACGACAGCGGCACCGACCCGGACGGCCGCATCTATGTCGGCTCGCTCTGCTTCAGCCCGGTCGGCGCCGGCGACAGCGAACCGAAGCCCGGATACCTGCACATGATCGACCTGGACGGCTCCACCCGCCTGCTGGCCCGCGGCATCGAGCTCACCAACGGAGTCGGGGTCAGCCCGGCCGGCGACCGGCTGTTCCACGCCGACACCCGCACCGGCCAGGTCTGGGCCTATGACCGCGCCCCGGATGGCAGCGTCGGCCCGCGCCGGTCCTTCGCCAAGCTCGGCGACAGCGGCTGGCCGGACGGGCTGGCGATCGGCGCCGACGGCTCGGTCTGGGTCGCCGACGCCACCGGCGGCCTGGTCTGGGGCTTCGAGCCGGATGGATCGGTGCGCCGCAAGCTCGACGTGCCGTTGCCGATGGTGACCAGCCTGTGCTTCGGCGGCGACGACCTGAAGACGCTCTACGTCGTCACCGGCAGCCGCGGCGCCGACCGCGAGAATGCCGGCACCATCTACGCCGCCGACGCCGGCATCGCCGGCCTGCCGGTGCCGCCGGCGCGGGTCAGGTTGCCAGCCTGACGGCGAGGCGAGACGCCCGGTCAGGATCGATCCGCCGACTTGCGCGTTATCTCCTGCGACGGTCCGTCGTGCGGGGAAGGTTGGCGTGCAGGGAATCGAGATCGAGCCGGTCAGCATCCTGGGCGAACAGGTCGATGCGGCGCTAAGAAGCCTGATCGCACTGACCCCGAACCTGCTGGCCGCGCTGCTGATTCTCGTTCTGACGTGGCTTATCGCGCGCATCGTGCGCGCTGCGCTGAGCCGCGCCTTCGACCGGCTGCGCCTGCGTCCGGCGCTAAAGGACGCGCTGGTCGCGCTCACCGGCACCGCGCTGTGGCTGGCGGGGTTCCTGTTCGCCGCGACCGTGGCGCTGCCCGGCCTGACGCCGGCCAAGCTCATCGCCGGCCTCGGCATCGGCTCGCTCGCAGTCGGCCTGGCGTTCAAGGACATCTTCGAGAACTACCTGGCAGGGCTGCTGATCCTGCTGCGCAAGCCGATGCGCATTGGCGACTTCGTCGAGTGCCAGGACATCGTCGGACAGGTGGAGAGCATCAAGTTCCGCGACAGCTACCTGCGGCGCACCGACGGCGTGCTGGTGATGCTGCCCAACGCCTTCATCTACAAGAACCCGGTGCGCGTGCTGACCGACCAGGACCGGCGCCGGCAGATGCTCGACGTCGGCGTCGCCTACGGCGAGTCGGTCGGCGAGGCCCGCGCGGTGATCGAGAAGGCGATGCAGGGCCTTGAGACGGTGGACGGCGAGCGGCCGGTGCAGGTCTTCGCCAAGGGCTTCGGCAGCTCCAGCATCGACTTCGAGGTCGCCTGGTGGACCGACTCAAAGCCGGTCGACATCCGCCGCTCGCGCGACGAGGTGGTCGAGGCGATCAAGTCGGCGCTGGACGAGGCTGGGATCGAGATCCCGTTCCCCTACCGCACGCTCACCTTCAAGGAGCCGCTGCCTGTCGTCCGCGCCGAGGCGGCGGACTAGGGTCTCAGTTCTCCACCAGGATCTGCACCCGGTGCGCCGCGAAGCGGGCGAGGCCGTATTCGCAGGGGCGGTCGTCGGGATCGACGTTGAGGCTTTCCGCGACAAGGATCGGGCGCGTCTTCGGCATCTGCAGCAGGTCGGCCTCGCCGCCATCGGGCAGCCGCGACGACACCCGCGTGCGCTTGCGCGTGTAGTCCGCCAAGCCGCATTGCCGCAGCGCCGGGGTCAGCGAGCCGGTGCGCTCGTAGGCGTCGATCAGGCCGGGAAAGCGCTGCGCGTCGAAATAGTGCGCGCCGACGCTGACCGGCATGCCGTCGACTTCGCCGACGGTCTCGATCAGCAGCAGCGGTGCCCCTTCCGCCAGTTCCAGCTCGGCCGCGATGGCGGCTTCGGCCGGCAGCACCAGCGTCCGCAGCAGGCGCCCGCCCGGACGTCGGTTCAGCGCCTGCATGTTGGCGGAGAACCGCGTCCGCTTGCTGAGCGCGTAGTCCAGCACGTCCTCGCGCACGAAGGTGCCGCGGCCCTGCTCGACCCGGATCAGGCCGCGGTCGGCCAGCGTCGCCAGCGCCCTCCGCACGGTGTGGCGGTTTACCTGAAACCGTTTCGACAGCGCCGCCTCAGTCGGCAGTCGGGCGCCGGCGGCGAACACGCCCTGCTCGATCTCGTCCGCCAGTCGGCGCTCGATCTGCCGCCACAAGGCCACGCCGTCGCCCCGGGCCAGCCGGGTCTGCGGTCGGGATTCATTCCTCGGCGACTGCAAATTCACCGCAACACGTCTCCTGTAGACTTGCCATCGGTACGCGGCCATTGTACTACAATACATATGGATGTCTAGACAACTATACCGAATTGTCGAACCCGAGGTTCCTTCCGCGATGACGGCGCGTACACACGACGACGAAACAGCGGCGAATCCGCGCGCCGCCTGGATGGGTACTCTGGCCAAGGCGCGGCCGGCCGAGCTGGAAGACCGCTGGGCCAGGCTCTGCAGCGACCTCACCGAGATCCCGGACTGGCAACGGTTGCGCGGACCGGAGACCGGCATGGTCATGGTGCGCGGGCGCGCCGGCGGCGATGGCAGCCCGTTCAACCTGGGCGAGATGACAGTCACCCGCTGCACGGTGCGGCTGAAAGACGGCGCGGTCGGCCATGCCTATGTCGCCGGCCGCGACGGCCGTCACGCCGAGCTCGCTGCCGCCGTCGACGCACTGATGCAAAACCGGCAGCGCGCGGAGGCGGCGATGACCGCCGTGGTGCGCCCGCTGGCCGAGGCGCAGGCGACGCGGCGCGACCTGGCCGCACGTCAGGCCAACGCCACCAAGGTCGAGTTCTTCACCCTGGTGCGGGGCGAGGATTGATGACCACCGCCGGCATCGACTTCCGCGACCTGGCGCCCGGCTTCGCCGATCCCGTGCTGGAGAGCCAGCGGAGCTTCCGCCTGGTGCTGCAGGCCATGGCCGAACCCGGCCGCCGCGTGCCGCTGGCACCCGACCTGGACCCGCCGGCACCGCTGCTGCCGACCACGGCCGCCGTCGCGCTCGCCCTGGTCGACTACGATACCCCGGTCTGGCTCGGCGGCGCCGCGCACGGCGTGGCCGACTGGCTGCGTTTTCATACCGGTTGCCCGGTTGTCGACGACCCGGGCCACGCCGCCTTCGCCATCGCGCTCGGCGACTGGCCGGCGCTCGACGCGCTGGCCGCCGGCACCGACGCCTACCCGGACCGTTCCGCGACGCTGATCGCTCAGGTCGAGACACTGAGCGCCAGCGGCTTGCACCTGACCGGCCCTGGCATCGACGGCGCCCGCGACTTCGGCGTCGCGCCGATGCCCGACGATTTCCTCGCCGCCTGGAAAGCCAACACGAAGCTGTTCCCGCGCGGCGTCGACCTGATCCTGTGCGACGGCAACCAGGTCGCGGCGCTGCCGCGCACCTGCACCGTCGGCCAAGCGGAGTGAGCCGATGTATGTCGCGGTGAAGGGCGGCGATCAGGCGATCGAGAATTCCCAGGCCCTGCTGGCGGCGGAACGGCGCGGCGATCCCGCCGTGGCCGAGCTCACGCTCGACCAGATCCAGGAACAGATGACCCTGGCCGTCGACCGGGTGATGACCGAGGGCTCGCTGTACGACCGCGAGCTGGCGGCGCTGGCCATCAAGCAGTCGCGCGGCGACCTGGTCGAGGCGATCTTCCTGCTGCGCGCCTACCGCACCACCTTGCCGCGCTTCGGCGCAACGGAAGCCATCGCCACCGACGAGATGTCGATCCGCCGGCGCATCTCCGCCGCGTTCAAGGATCTGCCCGGCGGCCAGGTGCTGGGCCCGTCCTTCGACTACACCCACCGGCTGCTTGACTTCGCGCTGGCGGCGGGCACCCCGATCCCGGAACCGCCGGCCGCGCCGGAGCCGACCGAACCGGCGATGCCGCGCGTCACCGATCTGCTGAACCGCGAGGGCCTGATCGAACGCGAGAGCCACGACGACGAGACCGCGCCCGGCGACCTGACGCGCGACCCGCTCACCTTCCCGGCCGACCGCGACCTGCGGCTGCAATCGCTGGCCCGCGGCGACGAGGGCTTTCTGCTGGCGCTCGGCTACTCGACGCAGCGCGGTTACGGCAACAACCATCCCTTCGCCGGCGAGATCCGCATGGGCGAGGTCGCGGTGGAGTTCGTGCCGGAGGAGCTCGGCTTCGCCATCGAGATCGCCGACATCACCGTTACCGAGTGCCAGATGATCAATCAGTTCAAGGGCTCGGCCAGCGAGGCGCCGATGTTCACCCGGGGCTACGGCCTCGCCTTCGGCCATTGCGAGCGCAAGACGATGGCGATGGCGCTGGTCGATCGCGCGCTGCGCGCGGTCGAGCTGGGCGAGGAGGTCGAGGCCCCGGCGCAGGACGAGGAGTTCGTGCTGTACCACGCCGACAACGTGGAGGCGTCCGGCTTCGTGCAGCACCTCAAGCTGCCGCACTATGTCGACTTCCAGGCCGAACTGAAGGTGGTCCGCGACCTGCACCGCCGCGCCGCGCAGGAGGCCCAGGCCGATGCCGCGGACTGACCGGGATATCGAGCCCGTGCCGGTGGGGCGTGCCACCGCAGCGACGTCGATCGCAGAGACCGGCTACAACTACGCCTTCCTCGACGAGCAGACCAAGCGGATGATCCGCCGCGCCATCCTCAAGGCGGTGGCGATCCCGGGCTACCAGGTGCCGTTCGGCGGCCGCGAGATGCCGCTGCCCTATGGCTGGGGTACTGGCGGCATCCAGGTCACGGCATCGATCATCGGCCCGGACGACACGCTCAAGGTGATCGACCAGGGCGCCGACGACACCACCAACGCGGTCAACATCCGCCGCTTCTTCGCCAAGACCGCCGGCGTGGGAACGACGACCCGCACGCCGGAAGCCACGGTGATCCAGACCCGGCACCGGATTCCCGAGACGCCGCTGCAGGCCGACCAGATCCTGGTCTACCAGGTGCCGATCCCGGAACCCTTGCGCTGGCTGGAGCCGCGCGAGACCGAAACCCGCAAGATGCACGCACTGGCCGAGTACGGCCCGATGCAGGTCTCGCTGTACGAGGACATCGCCCGCTTTGCCCGGATCGCCAAGTCCTACAATTATCCGGTTTCGGTCAACGACCGATACGTGATGTCGCCGAGCCCGATCCCGAAATTCGACAACCCGAAGATGGACCGCTCGCCCGCGCTGCAGCTGTTTGGCGCCGGCCGCGAGAAACGCATCTACGCGATCCCGCCGCATACCCCGGTGAAGAGCCTCGACTTCGACGACTACCCGTTCGATACCGAGCATGGCGGCGGCGCCTGTGCGCTGTGTGGCGCCGGCGACACCTTCCTGGACGAGGTGATTCTCGACGACCAGGGCGCCCGGATGTTCGTCTGCTCCGACAGCGACCACTGCGCCCAACGCCAGGCCGCCGGCCACAAAGGCGACGGAGGCGCGGCATGAGCGACGATGTGCTGCTGCGCGTGCGTGGGCTGTCGAAGCGCTACGGCCAGGCGATCGGCTGCGAGGACGTGGACTTCGACCTCTATCCTGGCGAGGTGCTGGGCATCGTCGGCGAGAGCGGCTCCGGCAAGACCACCCTGCTCAATCTGATCGCCGCCAACCTGAAGGCCGACGCCGGCACCGTCGAGTTCGACACTCGCGTCGACGGCCTGACCGACGTTTTGAGCATGTCGGAGCCGGCCCGGCGCCTGCTGATGCGCACCGACTGGGGCTTCGTGCACCAGAATCCGCGCGATGGCCTACGCCTGCGCCTGACCGCCGGCGCCAATGTCGGCGAGCGGTTGATGGCGATCGGCGCGCGCCACTACGGCCAGATCCGCGGCGAAGTCGTCAACTGGCTGGATCAGGTGGAGATGGACCGGAGCCGCATCGACGATGCGCCGCTGACCTTCTCCGGCGGCATGCAGCAACGGCTGCAAATCGCCCGCAACCTGGTCACCCACCCGCGGCTGGTGCTGATGGACGAGCCGACCGGCGGCCTCGACGTCTCGGTGCAGGCGCGCCTGCTCGACCTGCTGCGCCAGCTCGTCACCCGGCTGCAACTGGCGTGCATTATCGTCACCCACGACCTGGGCGTGGTGCGGCTGCTGTCGCACCGGCTGATGGTCATGCGGCGCGGCCAGGTGGTCGAGCACGGCCTGACCGACCAGGTGCTCGACGACCCGCAGCACCCCTACACCCAGCTCCTGGTCTCCTCCATCGTGAGCGCCTGAACATGACCTTGGCGATCGATGCCAACGCTTTGGCCAAAACCTTCACGCTGCACCTGCAGGACGGCGCCGAGCTGCCGGTGCTGCGCGACACCGCGCTCAAGGTGAAGCCCGGCGAATGCGTGGCACTGACCGGACGGTCCGGTGCCGGCAAGTCGACCCTGATGCGCTGCCTGTACGGCAACTACCGCCCGACCGGCGGCTCGATCCGCCTGCGCGAGGGCGACGAGATGGTGGAACTGGTCGGTGCCGAACCGCGTGTCGTCCTGCGCCTGCGCCGCGCCACCATCGGCTATGTCAGCCAGTTCCTGCGCGTGATCCCGCGCATCCCGACGGTCCGGCTGGTGATGGAGCCGCTGCTGGCGCTCGGCGTCGAGGAGGACGTGGCGCGGACCCGCGCCGAGACCCTGCTGGCCCGCCTCAACCTGCCCGAACGGCTGTGGACCTTGCCGCCGGCGACCTTTTCCGGTGGCGAGCAGCAGCGTGTGAACATTGCCCGGTGCTTCGTGGTCGACTATCCGATCCTGCTGCTGGACGAGCCCACCGCCTCGCTCGACCCCGACAATCGCCAGGTGGTCATGGACCTGATAAAGGAGGCCCGCGAGCGCGCCGCCGCCGTCGTCGGCATCTTCCACGACGTGGAGGTGCGCAGCGCCGTCGCCAGCCGCAACTTCGAGATGGCCGCATGAGCGCGCAACAGCACGTGAATAACCGAATACACACCACATGAGCGCGCAACAGCACGCGACTAACTCAAGACAAGCCGCATGACCGAGACCATCCTGACCAACGCCCGCGTCGTGCTGGCCGACGAGGAAATCGCCGTCGGCACTGTCGTCGTCCGCGATGGCGCTATCGCCGGCGTCGACAGCGGCCGCTCGGACGCGCCCGGCGCCATCGACCTGGACGGCGACGTGCTGCTGCCCGGCCTGGTCGAAGTGCACACCGACAACATGGAAAAGCACATCGCGCCACGCCCCAAGGTGGTGTGGCCAACGCTGCCGGCGGTGATCGCGCACGACGCCGACATGGCCTCGGCCGGCATCACCACGGTGCTGGACGCGCTGCGCATCGGCGACTATGGCGACGGCCAGGGCCGCGCCGACCTGGTCCGTGCGACGCTGGACGGCATCGCCATGGCGCGCGAAGCCAGCCTGCTGCGCGCCGACCACCGCCTGCACCTGCGCTGCGAGTTGTGCACGCCCGATGCCGCCGACGTGTTCGAACAGTTCGCCGACGAGCCGAACCTGGCCCTGGTTTCGGTGATGGACCACACGCCGGGCCAACGCCAGTTCCGTGACATGGCACAGTGGCGCATCTATCACGGTGGCCGCTACAACCTGAACGACGATCAGCTCGACAAGCACATCGCCACCAAGCTGGAGATGCGGGCGCAACACTCGGCCAGCAATCAGCGCCGCGTCATCGAGACCGCCAAGGCGCGCGGCACCATGCTGGCGAGTCATGACGACACCACGGTGACCGACGTCGAGGACGCCGCCGGCGCCGGCATCACCATCGCCGAGTTCCCGACCACGCGCGAGGCAGCCTCGGCAGCACACGCGCACGGCATGGTCACCGTCGCCGGCGCGCCCAACGTGGTGCGCGGCGGCTCGCACTCCGGCAACATCGCCGCCGCCGAACTGGCCGGCGCCGGCCTGTTGGACGCGCTGTCGTCGGATTACGTGCCGGTGAGCCTGCTGCACGCCGCCTTCATGCTGGCCGACCTGATCGAGGCCCTGAGCCTGCCGGCCGCGATCCGCACCGTCGCCACCGCGCCGGCCCGCATGTTGGGTCTGGACGACCGCGGCGAGATCGCCCCGGGCCAGCGCGCCGACCTGGTCCGCGCCCGCCTCGCCGGCAACGTGCCCGTCGTCCGCCAGGTTTGGTGCGAAGGCGTGCAGGTGGTCTAGCCGCCCAGCGCCGTCCTCGCCGCCTCGAGCAGCGGCGCGAAGCTCGGCCGTGCGTGCAGCCGGTCGGCATAGGCGGCCAGGTTGGGATAGGTTCGCGCGTCCATGGTCTCGCCGGCCAGCGAATGATTGGCGAGCTGCGCGGCGACGGCGATGTCGGCGATGGAGAAGGCGTCGCCGACCAGGAACTCCTTGTCCGCCACCTCGCGGTCCATGTAGGCAAAGGCCTTCGGTACCAGCTTCTCGCGCGCGCGAGCCGCCATGGCCTCGTCCGGCTCGCGCCCGATCCGCGGCAACACCACTGTCGCGTAGAAAATACCGCCGATGGCCTCGGCCAGCGCGGTGTCGGCATGTTCCTCGTACCAGAGCGCCCGGGCGTACTCGAAGGCATCGACCGGGTACAGCGCCGGCAGCGGATGCTTGCGTTCCAGATAGGCGCAGATCGCCGAAGAGTCTGGCACGGTTGCAACCTCACCGACGTCGGTATCGCGCATGACCGGCATCTTGCCCAGCGGGCTGATCTCGGCGAACCAGCCCGGCGCGTTGAACGGGCTCAACGGCTCGTGCTCGAAGTCGACGCCCTTTTCCGCCAGGAAGACCATCACCTTGCGCGTGTAGGGCGACAGGCCGCCGCCATAGACCGTGATCGTCATCGCCTCGTTCTCCCGTCGTCTGGTTCTCCGGCAACCCGGCGACACCCCCGTCCTGCACGCGACGCAGGTGCGCAGGATCGCGGACGTCATCGTAGCGCGCCGCCTCGCGCACAGCGACCGGCGCCAGCCTTTGAGCTTCGGCGACCAGACGCGCGTAGCCGGCGACGATGGCGGCGAGACGGCCTTGGCGGCAGTTTGGTGATCGCGCGCGCCATCAGTGCGCTGAATGGCCGGTGATCACGTGTCGGCGGCCAGCGCCGCCGTTCAGGCGGATAGGAAGTCGGCCGCGGTCAGCTGTCCGACGCCGACGTTCGCCAATTTGACCGACAGATCGTCGCCGCCGCTGGCGATGGTAATGCGCGCGCCGCCGCCGGACGCGACGATGTTGAGATCGCCGATACCCGACACGCCCTGGATCGAGATCAGGTCGGTGCCATCGGCGAAGTCTGTGATCGTGTTGTCGCCCTGTCCGGCGGCGAAGCTGAAGACGTCGACGCCGGCACCGCCGGTCAACGTGTCGTTGGCCGGACCGCCGACCAGCGTGTCGTCGCCGTCGCCGCCGACCAGCGTATCGAACCCGGCCATGCCGAGCAGCAGGTCGTCGCCGTCGCCACCGTTCAGGCTGTCGCGGCCGCCCTGCCCGCGCAACGTATCGTCGCCAGTGCCGCCGATCACGGTGTCGAAGCCGGAGTTGCCGTTCAGGGTGTCGCTGCCGGCGCCGCCGTCGATCGAATCGTCGTTGCCGCCGCCAAAGGCGACATCGTTACCGGCATCGCCGCTCACTGAATCGTCGTCCGTCTGCGCCTTCAGCGAGTCATCGCCGTCGCCGCCGACCACCGTGTCGCGGCCAGAATTGCCGAATAGGCTGTCGTTGCCGGCGGCGCCGACGAGCGAGTCGTTGCCGGCCTGCCCATAGGCACGGTCGTCGCCACCGGCCGCGTTGATGATATCGTCGCCGCCGCCGGCCGCCAGCACGTCGTCGATCTCGCGGCCGCTCAACGTGTTGTCGCCGCCGCCGCCGCTGAAGATGTCCTCGACACCGACGCTGGCCAGCGACAGGTCGACGATCTCGGACAGGTCGACGGTGCCGTCGCCGAACTGGACCTTCTCGATGTCTGACGCCAGCAACTGGAACCCGGCCTCGCCGCCCCGGAACTCCATGCGCACGGCGGCGCCGGTGAACACGCCCTCGCGCAGCACGCCGTCCGCTTCCTGCGCGAGCCCGAACTGCCCCGTCAGCCGCCCGCCCGACAGAAGCCGGACCTCGAATTCGGCACGGGTGGCGAAGTCGAGCACGGCGATGTCCGTACCGTTACCGCCGAACATCGAGTCATTGCCGGTCCCGGAGATCAGCACATCGTCGTCGTCGCCGCCGTCGATGCTGTCGTTGCCGAGCCCGCCGTCGATGGTGTCGTTGCCGGCGTTACCGATCAGGACATCGTTGCCGTCACCGCCGGTGACGCTGTCGCTGCCCGCGGCGCCAGTCAGGGTCACGCCCGCCACGCCGGACGTCAGCGCCAGGGCGGCATATTCGGTGATCAGCGCGCGTGCCTGCGACGTGGTGATGATGCCGTCGGACACCTCTTCCCAGGTCATGTCGCCAAGCTGGTTGGTGGCGGTGGCGACATTCGACTGCAGCGCGGCTAGATCAAGAGTGCCGTCGTCGATGTCGTACTGGAAGAACTCCCACGCCGGGTCGAGCCAGTTGAGGATGATCGCTTCCGCGCCACTGGACTCTTCTTGCAGGTAGAGATGCAAGCCACCGTCGACGGTGCCGACATGGGTGGTCGCGGAGACGGTGCCCAAGGACGGCGCCCTGAAAACGTCGACGCCACCACCGACCGCGCCGAAGATCACCGACGTGTTGGCGCCGACGGCGTAGCTGTCACCGCCGGTACCGCCAAAGAAGAACGTGAAGGCGGCGCCAGAGATGGACTGGAAAATGTCGCCATCGCCGAGCCCGAAGTAACTCTCGAACGTCCCCGTCGCGGAGAAGAAGTCGATGCCGTCCGACCCGAAAATCTTCGTGAACGTGGCCACCGCCTGGACCTCCCCCCAAACAAAGGGACGTCCGCGCCCCACCCGCTTGATTCTGCACAGACTGAACGACTTTGGAACCAACCGGTCCGAAATGCTGCGCACCCGGATGCGGCCGCGGCGAAACGTCTGATCGGCGTTGCCCGGTTGCCCGATTCCCGGCACCCTCGGCCGCCGGCTGACGTGGCGGCCGGCCGAGGGACCTCGCATGACGCAACGCTACGCGATCTACTTCGCCCCGGCGCCGGACACCGCGCTGGACGCGTTCGGGCGGGATTGGCTTGGCGACGTGCCGCCCGGTGGCGTCGACACGGCGGCCTGGGCCGAGGTCACCGAGGCGGCGCGCAGCTATCGCTTTCACGCCACGCTGAAGCCGCCCTTCGTACTGGCCAGAGGCTGCACCGCGAAGGAACTGGACCGCGCGCTGATCGACTTCGCCGCCGGCCACGCGGCGTTCGCCGCACGACTGGAGCTGCGCGCGCTGCATGGCTTCCTGGCGCTGATGCTGGCCGAGCCGTCGCCCGCGATGCAGGTGCTGGCCGACGACTGCGTGCGCGATTTCGACGGGTTTCGCGCCCCGCCGGAGGCGGCCGAGCTGGCCCGCCGGCGCCGCGCCAAGCTGAGTCCGGCGCACGAGCGCAACCTGGAACGCTGGGGTTATCCCTACGTGTTCGACGCGTTCCGTTTTCACATGACGCTGACCCGCCGGCTGAACGACACCGAGCGCGCGAATTGGGAACCGATCTTGCGGGCGCGCGCCGCCTCGGCTATCGAGAAGCCGGTAACGATCGATGCAGTCACCCTGTTCATGCAGCCCGAGGCCGGGCACCCGTTCCGCAAGCTGCGGCGATATCCGTTCGCCGGCTGAGGCCGCGCATTGAGCGGCTTTGACCCCGGCGCGTCGTGTCCGCTCGACGGCGTGCGGGTGCTCGACCTGTCGCGCGTGGTCGCCGGCAACGCGCTGACCGTGGCGCTGGCCGACTATGGCGCGGAGGTGATCAAGGTCGAACCGCCGGGCAAGGGCGACGACCTGCGCGCCTGGCGGGTGAAGGGCAACCAGACCTACTGGAAGGCCTACGCCCGCAACAAGAAGAGCCTGACGCTGAACCTGCGCCACGCGGCGGCGCGCGACATCCTGCTGCGCCTGGTCGAGACCGCGCAGGTGCTGGTGGAGAACTACCGCCCCGGCACGCTGGAGAAGATGGGCCTGGGTCCCGACGTGCTGTGGGCGCGCAATCCCGGCCTGGTCGTGGTGCGCGTGTCCGGCTGGGGCCAGACCGGGCCGTATCGCGACAAGCCGGGCTTCGGCTCGCTGGTCGAGGCGTTCTCCGGCTACGCGTCGCTGAACGGCTTCGCCGACCGGCCGCGGGTGCTGCCGCCGCTGGCGCTGGCGGACAGGGTCGCCGGCACCGCCGGCGCCGTCGCCACCCTGGTCGCCTTGCGCGAGGTCGAGGTGAAGGGCGGCAAGGGCCAGGTCATCGACCTGCCGTTGCTGGATCCGCTGCTGTCGATCCTTGGGCCGCTGGCCGCCAACTACAAGCTCTCCGGCCAGGTCGACGCCCGCATCGGCAGCCGCGCGCATGCCACCGCGCCGCGCAACGTCTACGGCACCGCCGACGGCAGGTGGGTGGCGCTGTCGGCCTCCACCCAGGGCACCTACGAGCGGCTGATGAAGACGATCGGCGCGGCCGACGTGATGGCCGATCCGCGCTTTGCCACCAACGGCGACCGGATCGCCAACTGCGACGAGCTGGACGCGATCATCGGCGGCTGGATCGGCGCCCGCTCGCTGGCCGAAAACCTGGCGGTGTTCGAGGCCGAGGGCATCACCGTCGGCCCGGTCAACGACATTTCCGACCTGGTCGACCATCCGCTGATCACCGGCCGCGGCATCTTCGTCGACGTGCCCGACGCCGACGCCGACGACGGCAGCCTGCCGATCCACAACCTCCCGGTCCGCCTGACCGGTACGCCAGGCGCGATCCGCCGCCCGGCCCCAATCCTGGGCCAGCACAACGCGGAACTGCTGCAAGAACTTGGCGTCGACGAGGCCGCCCGCCAACGCCTCGCCGACGACGGCGCGCTCTAGCATATCGAGATGACCGGCCGGGGC
The DNA here is from genome assembly GCA_040223615.1 of Alphaproteobacteria bacterium. Lineage (GTDB taxonomy): Bacteria > Pseudomonadota > Alphaproteobacteria > JAVKFY01. Next base: position 32,401 of record JAVKFY010000065.1, on the reverse strand, counting down.
GCGCCAGCGGGCCGTGACTCGCCTAGCCCAGCGTTGCCCATTGCCGCTATGATCAGGGCAGCATAATCAGCTCAGAAAAGCAGGACCGTCATGCCCGCCATCGACGACGTGGTCAGCCTGGACCAGCGCGGCGACATCGCCGTCATCACCATCGACAGCCCGCCCGTCAACGCGCTCAGCCAGCCGGTGCGCGCCGGCATGGCCGAGGCATTCAAGCAGGCCAATGCCGACGACGGTGTGAAGGGCATCGTGCTGACCTGCGCCGGGCGCACCTTCATCGCCGGCGCCGACATCACCGAGTTCGGCAAGCCGCCGAAGGAACCGGGCCTGCACGGCGTGCTGGACGACATGGAGAGCGCGACCAAGCCGATCGTCGCGGCGATCCACGGCACCGCGCTGGGCGGCGGCCTGGAAGTGGCGCTGACCTGCCACTACCGGGTCGGTGACCCGAAGGCGCGCTTCGGCCTGCCGGAGGTGAAGCTGGGCCTGTTGCCGGGTGCCGGCGGTACGCAGCGGCTGCCCCGCGTGCTGGGCGTCGAGAAGGCGCTGGCGATGATCACCTCGGGCAACATGATCGGCGCCAAGGAGGCGCTGGCCGGCGGCCTGATCGAGGAGATCGTCGAGGGCGACCTGACCGACGGGGCGGTGGCGTTCACCGAAAAGCTGGTCGCCGGCAACCGCGAACTGGTGAAGATTCGCGACCGTAGCGACAAAATCGAGGCGGCGAAGCAGAACCCGTCGCTGTTCGACGATTTCCGCAAGAAGAACGCCCGCAAGTTCCGCGGCTTCGAGGCGCCGGAGGCCTGCATCCAGTGCATCGAGGCGGCCGTGAATCTGCCCTTCGACGAGGGGCTCAAGCGCGAGCGCGAGCTGTTCAACGGTCTGATGCAGGGCCTGCAGTCCGCCGCCCAGCGCTATTTCTTCTTCGCCGAGCGCGAGGCCGCGAAAATCCCCGACGTGCCGAAGGACACCGCGATGCGGCCGATCAAGGCCGCCGGCGTGCTCGGCGCCGGCACCATGGGCGGCGGCATCTCGATGAACTTCGCCAATGCCGGCATCCCGGTGACCATCGTGGAGACCTCGCAGGAGGCACTCGACCGCGGCCTCGGCGTGATCCGCAAGAACTACGAGAACACCGCCAAGACCGGCCGCATCTCAAGTGACGACGTCGAGACCCGCATGGGCCTGATCACCGGCACCCTCGACTTCAATGCGCTTTCCAAGCCCGACATCGTGATCGAGGCGGTGTTCGAGAACATGGACCTGAAGAAGGAGATCTTCGCCAAGCTCGACGGCGTCGCCAAGCCGGGCGCGGTGCTGGCGTCAAACACGTCCTACCTGAACGTCGACGAGATCGCCTCGGCCACCAAGCGACCGCAGGACGTGGTCGGCATGCACTTCTTCTCGCCGGCCAACGTGATGAAGCTGCTGGAGGTGGTGCGCGGCGAGAAGTCGGCCAAGGACACGATCGCCACCGCCATGGGCATCGGCAAGGCGATCGGCAAGACCTCGGTGCTGGTCGGCGTGTGCCACGGCTTCGTCGGCAACCGCATGCTGGCGCAGCGCCAACGCGAGGCGCAGAAGCTGATCCTGGAGGGCGCGCTGCCGCACCAGGTCGACAAGGTGCTGTACGACTTCGGCCTGCCGATGGGGCCGTTCCAGATGAGCGATATGGCCGGCCTCGACATCGGCTGGAGCAAGGAGACCTCGACCGGCTCGACCATTCGCGAGCGGCTGTGCGAGGCCGACCGGCGCGGCCTGAAGACCGGCGCCGGCTACTACCGCTACGAGGCCGGCAGCCGCACCCCGATCCCGGACCCGGAGGTCGAGAAGATCATCCTGGAATTCTCCGAGAAGCATCAGATCAAGCGCCGCCAGATCGACGACCAGGAAATCCTGGAGCGCTGCATCTATCCGATGATCAACGAGGGCGCGAAGATCCTCGACGAAGGCATCGCCATCCGCGGCTCCGACATCGACGTGGTCTGGGTCTACGGCTACGGCTGGCCGGTCTATCGCGGCGGGCCGATGTTCTACGCCGACTCGGTCGGGCTGGATAAGATACTGGCCCGGCTGGAGCACTACCGCGCCGAGCAGGGCGAGGACTGGGCGCCCTCGCCGCTGCTGGAGCGGCTGGCGAAGCAGGGCAAGGGCTTCCGCGACCTCTAAGGGCGCGGCCAAGGGAGAACCGACATGGATACGGCATTCACCGAGCAGGACCTCGCCTTCCGCGACGAGGTTCGCGGCTTCATCGCCGAGGCCTATGACGACGACATGCGCCGTCAGATGCAGTCGTCGCGCAACGGCTATATCGGCAAGGAAGCCCAGGTGCGCTGGCAGAAGCGGCTCTACGAGAAGGGCTGGGTGGCGCCGAACTGGCCGGTCGAACTCGGCGGCACCGGCTGGAGCGTGACCCAGAAGTACATCTTCGAGAGCGAGATGTCGGCCGCCGGCGCCCCCGGCGTGCTGCCCTTCGGGCTGAAGATGGTCGCTCCGGTGATCATGAAGTTCGGCACCGAGGAACAGAAGCAGCGCTTCCTGCCGGACATCCTGGCCAGCAATGTCTGGTGGTGCCAGGGCTACTCCGAGCCCGGCTCCGGCTCCGACCTCGCGTCCTTGCAGATGCGCGCCGACGACGCCGGCGACCACTTCCTGTGCAACGGCTCGAAAATCTGGACCTCGGCGGCGCAGCACGCCGACTGGATCTTCTGCCTGGTCCGCACGTCGCGCGAGGGCAAGCCGCAGGAAGGCATCTCCTTCCTGCTGATCGACATGAAGACGCCGGGCATCAAGGTCGAGCCGATCATCACCATCGATATGCCGGCGCCCGGCGCGCAGGAGGTCAACCAGATCTTCTTCTCCGACGTGAAGGTGCCGAAGGAGAACCTGATCGGCGAACTCAACAAGGGCTGGACCTGCGCCAAGTACCTGCTGGAGTTCGAGCGCGGCAACGCCTACGCCTCGCGGCTGCGCAAGGGCCTGGCCCAGGTGCGCCAGATCGCCGAGGCGGAGAGCGCCTATGGCGGCCGGCTGCTCGACGATGACGACTTCCGCACCCGGCTGGCGCGGACCGAGATCGCCGTCGACGCGCTGGAGATGAGCGAGCTGCGCATCCTCTCGCGCCTGTCCAGCGGCCAGAATGTCGGCCCGGAAAGCTCGTTCATGAAGTGCCGCGGCACCGAGCTGCAGCAGGAGGTGAGCGAGCTGGCGCTGATCGCCGTCGCCGAGTACGGCCAGCCGAACGACCCGTACCTGCCCGGCACCAACATGGAGCCGATCGGCCCGGACTACGCGCCGACGGTCTCGCCGCACTACTTCAACTACCGCAAGGTCTCGATCTACGCCGGCTCCAACGAGATCCAGCGCAACATCATGGCCAAGCTGATCCTGGGGATGTGACGCGTCACCCGGTCACGCACGTCGCCAGCGGTGCAATGTCGCGCATGCGGCGGGTGAGCACGGGGACGCGGCTGGCGCCATAGCCGCTGGCCGGCGACCACGCGCGCGGGTTCGGCAGGATCGCGGCGATGCCGGCGGCCTCGCGCGCCGACAGCGCCGTCGCGGACTTCTCGTAGTAGCGCCTTGCCGCCGCCTCGACCCCGAAGATGCCGCGGCCGGTCTCGACGACGTTGAGGTAGAGCTCGACGATGCGCCGCTTGCCGAGGATCAGATCGACCGCCGGCGTCCACAGCGCCTCCAGGCCCTTGCGGACCCAGCCGCCGCCCGGCCACAGGAACAGGTTGCGGGTGAGCTGCATCGAGATCGTGCTGGCGCCGCGCAGCCCCTCGCCGGCACGCGCCTCGTCAATGGCCTCGCCGATCGCGTCCCAGTCGAACCCGCTGTGCGCGCAGAAGCGGTTGTCCTCGGCCGCGATCACCGCCAGCGGCACGGCGTCGGGGAGCGCGGCGAGCGCCACCCATGTGCGCGCGGCGCCGTCGCCCTCCAGGGCCCGGACCGCCATCAGCGGCGTCCCCGGCGGCGGCACGAAACGATAGAGAACGGCGAGCGCCACCGGCAGCAGCAACAGCCCGACGAGCACCAGCGCGAGCCGCTGCAGCCACCGCCAGCCGGTTCGCCGGGACCGGGCGGCGGCATGATTGGGCCGGTTCCTGGGCGGGCGGGACATCGACGCTCCGACGGCTGGTTGATGGCGAGGAGGCGGTCAGCGTCACCTACCCCGCAACCGATTGCCAGCCCTGGATCGACGACAACGAAAAGGGGCGCCCCGCGGGGCGCCCCTCGTCGTTTCGAGCCTGGGTAGGCTGGCTTACATCATGCCGCCCATGCCGCCCATGCCGCCCATGTCCGGCATCGCCGGGGCGCCGCCGCCGGCCTTGTCGTCCGGCTTGTCGGCGACCATCGCCTCGGTGGTGATCAGCAGGCCGGCGACCGAGCCGGCGTCCTGCAGCGCAGTGCGCACCACCTTGGTCGGGTCGATGATGCCGGCCTTGAGCATGTCGACATACTTCTCCGACTGCGCGTCGAAGCCCTGCTTCTCGTCGGTGCCTTCCAGCAGCTTGCCGGCGATCACCGCGCCGTCGAAGCCGGCATTCTCGGCAATCTGACGCACCGGCGACTCCAGGGCGCGGCGCACGATCTCGACGCCGACACGCTGGTCGTCATTGGCGCCCTTGATCTTCTTCAGCGCCCGGGTGGCGTACAGCAGCGCCGTGCCGCCGCCCGGCACAACGCCCTCCTCGACCGCGGCGCGGGTCGAGTTCAGCGCGTCGTCGACGCGGTCCTTGCGCTCCTTCACCTCGATCTCGGTGGCACCGCCGACCTTGATCACCGCGACGCCGCCGGCCAGCTTGGCCAGCCGCTCCTGCAGCTTCTCGCGGTCGTAGTCGGAGCTGGTCTCGTCGATCTGCGAACGGATCTGCGAGCAACGGCCCTCGACGTCGGCCTTCTTGCCGGCGCCGTCGACGATGGTGGTGTCTTCCTTGTTCAGGGTGACCCGCTTCGCCGTGCCGAGCATCTCAACCGTGACGCTCTCCAGCTTGATGCCGAGATCCTCGGAGATCAGCTGGCCGCCGGTCAGGATCGCGATGTCTTCCAGCATCGCCTTGCGGCGATCGCCGAAGCCCGGTGCCTTGGCCGCCGCGACCTTCAGGCCGCCGCGCAGCTTGTTGACCACCAAGGTGGCCAGCGCCTCGCCCTCGATATCCTCGGCGATGATCAGCAGCGGACGGCCGGTCTGCACCACCGCTTCGAGCACCGGCAGCATCGGCTGCAGCGACGACAGCTTCTTCTCGTGCAGCAGGATGTACGGATTGTCGAGCTCGGCCACCATCTTCTCGGCGTTGGTGATGAAGTACGGGCTGAGGTAGCCGCGGTCGAACTGCATGCCCTCGACGACGTCGAGCTCGGTGTCGAAGCCATTGGCTTCCTCGACCGTGATCACGCCTTCCTTGCCGACCTTCTGCATCGCCTTGGCGATCATGTCGCCGACTTCCGACTCGCCGTTGGCCGAAATCGTGCCGACCTGCTTCACCTCAGCCTCGGTCTTGATCGGGGTGGAGCGCTTCTGCAGGTCCGCGACCACGGCGTCCACGGCCAGGTCGATGCCGCGCTTCAGGTCCATCGGGTTCATGCCGGCGGCCACCGACTTCATGCCCTCGCGCACGATCGCCTGGGCCAGCACGGTCGCGGTGGTGGTGCCGTCACCGGCCTCGTCGTTGGTCTTCGAGGCGACGTCGCGCACCATCTGCGCGCCCATGTTCTCGAACTTGTCGGACAGCTCGATTTCCTTGGCGACGGTGACGCCGTCCTTGGTGATGCGCGGCGCGCCGAACGACTTGTCCAGCACCACGTTGCGGCCCTTCGGGCCCAGCGTCACCTTCACGGCGTTCGCCAGGATGTCGACACCCTTCAACATACGGTTGCGGGCATCGGTATCGAATTTCACGTCTTTCGCGGCCATCTCTATCTCCTAGTGTCTTGTTGACCTGTGCGGATCGGCGGGCAGGTGCCTCAGGCGGCCTTGCGCTTGCCCTTCTTCGCCGCCGGCTTGGCGGCAGCGGCCTCGATCACGGCCATCAGGTCGGCTTCCTTCATGATCAGCAGGTCTTCGCCGTCGAGCTTCACCTCGGTGCCCGACCACTTGCCGAACAAGACGCGATCGCCGGCCTTGACCGAAACCGCGACCAGGTCGCCCTTCTCGTTGCGCGCGCCGGGGCCGACGGCGACGATCTCGCCTTCCATCGGCTTTTCCTGCGCGGAGTCTGGAATGATCACGCCGCCGGCGCTTTTCTGCTCGCCGTCCATGCGGCGCACGACAACGCGGTCGTGCAGAGGCCGAAACGCCATGTTGTTAGCTCCCGTATCGCTGGTAGGTTGTGGTTCCGCGGTCAGTGCCACGGCGCCCCCGGCGCCGCTTAGCACTCTCCGTCAATGAGTGCCAGAGACCTAATCGGCGCGCCCGCGAGTGTCAAGTCTCACCGGCGATTCAGGAGTCGTTTTGCGTCTTCGGCACCGTCACGATGTCCAGATCGGCGCCGAAGTCCTTGGCCTTGTACTCCGGCAGGCGGTAGGCCCAGCCGCCGAAGCGGTCGTTCAGCTTCTGCACCTCTTCGGCCGCGGCTTCCGGGTCGAGCAGGGTCTCGCGCTCGCTCTCCGGCAGCGTCTCGGCGATCGAGGCTTCGGGATCGTAGCTGGCGGTGAACTTGGCCCACCAGGCGCCCGTCTCGCGCTCGGCCATGTCGACGGTGACGATGACGCCGTCAAAGGTCTGGAACACCACCTTGCGGCCGCCGGAGAAGTCGATTTCCGACGCCTTGCCGGCATCCTCGAACGACATGAAGCCCAGCGACGAGCCCAGCGAATTGCCGACCGAATTGTGCTTCGGCTTGCGCCCGTCGGGCACGGTCAGCAGCTTGAAGTCGCTCTGCGAGGGCAGTTCGCGCTCGACCAGGACTTCCTCGCCCTTCTGATTGATCGCGGAGACGCGGTACATGCGCTTGCGCGGGATCGTCGGCGTCTTCGGATCGAGCCAGGCGGTGCCGGTCTCGAACACCTCGATGCGGCCGCTGGCGAGCCAGCTTTGCGCCTCGTCCGGCTTGCGCACGTAGTACCAGCCCTCGCGCGCCGTCGTCGGCACCGACTTCAGCTTGCCGACGATGACTTCCGCGATCGGCTTGTCGCCGGCGCCGAGCAGGCGCAGCAGGTTGCCCTCGCCGTCGCCAGCATTGCTATCGGGCGTCGGCGCGGTGACGCGCAGCTTGCCGTAGCGGTCGGGCGCGGCGGTGCGGGCCTCCAGGGGCCGTAGCGAGGCGATGCCGACGACCGCCTGCTTCACCGTTTCGAACAGCACCGGATAGTCGCCCTTCGACGGCATGGTCCATTCGCCACCGTCGTGACGCACCACGGTGAAGGTCTCCGTCGGCGTCACCACCTCGACCTTGGCCACGTCGTTGACCCGATCCACCAGGCCCGGGAACAGCGCGTCGGACGGCTTCGCCAGAGTCTGGCTGGCCTGCCGGTCGACGATCACCCAGGCGGCCAGCGCCACAGCCAGTGCCGTCACCCCGGCCAGGATCGGCAATCCCATCCTCGAACGCATCGCCTCGTCCTCCCGCCTAGCCCTGCGCCCGCCGCCGGCGGCGCTGATAGCGCGCGAACGCCAGCACCAGCGCGACCACGGCCACGACCGCCGGAATCCCGGCGATGTTGACGAACTTGACCCGGGTTTCCAGCGCCTCGATGTCCTTGTTCAGGTTGCGCTGCACGTCGCGCAACTGGCGCCGGGTGTTCAGCACCTCGTCCTGCGCCTTGAGGATCTCGTCCTGCTGCTGCTGGCTGAGCAGCGCGCCGCCTTCGCCGGCGGCCTTGCCGCGCAGCTCGACGATCCGCTTCTGGCTTTCCTCCAGTTTCTGCGTCAGGTCGCGTTCCTCGGCCAGGAAGCGCTGCTCGGCGTCGCGCCGCAGCCCGTCGACGACCTCGAACGGCCGGGTCGACTTGCCGCGGCTGCGCAGGCTGATCAGGTCCTTGGAGCCGGCCAGGTTGTCCAGCGTGTTGATCAGGAAGTCGCCGTTCGACGTCGTCGGCACGTAGACCCGCTCGCCGAAGAATTCCTGCGCCCGGACCCAGAACTGGTCGAACAGGTTGTCGGCCTCGCCGACCACGATGACGTTGATCGAGCCGTTCGATGCCGCGAGGTGGCTGTCTGGCACCGGCGGCTTCTCCGGCGCCTTCTTTTCGTCGGCCGCCTTGTCGTCGGTGCCCGCCATGCCATGCCCGGCCGGCGGCTCCGGCTCGGCCAGCGGACCGTCCGGGAAAGCGCTCTTCGCCGTGCCGGTCAGCCGCGCGGCGATCACCCGCGTCTGGTTCTCCGGCTTGAACTTCTCCAGCAGCCGCACCGGGCTGGCGCCGTAGACCAGCTCCTCCGACTTGAACAGCATGGTCTGGTCGGAGGTGGTGATCAGCGGCGTGAAGGTGGTGCCGGCGCCTTCCACTGGCGTCATCGGCGCCGCCGACGCGAACACCATCGGCCCCAGGTTGGCCATCAGCACGTCGTCGCGGTTGTAGTTCTCAGGGCCCAGCTCCAGCCACGGCAGGTAGCGCACCAGCCGCGGATTGCCCGGTGTGCCGCCATTGACCTGCTGCGCCAGCGCCAGGTCGCCGACCACGCTGTCGGTATCGACCTTCACGCCCCAGGCCGACAGCAGCGTGTCGAGCTCCGAACGCGGCGGCGCCGCCTGGCTGCCGCGTTGCTGCGCCGCCTGCCGGAACGCCACGCCGACCTCGGAGACCGGGTCGACATAGACCACCACCTTGCCGCCATGCATCACGTACTGGTCGATGGCGTACAGCATCTTGTTGGAATATTTCGTCGGGTGGACGATCACCAGCACGTCGAGATTGGCCGGCAGCTCGCCATCGGCGTCGTTCACCGGCTTCAGCGTGAACTCCGCGCGCATCGAGTCGACGATCGCCCAGGGCTGCGGCCCGGTGCCGGCCAGCCGCTGCATCGGCGGCACGTCGGCGTTCATCTGGTGCCCGGTCAGCAGGCCGACCACCGGCCGCTTCGGGTCCGACAACGCGTAGATCAGCTTGGTCAGGTCGTACTCGAGGAACGGTTCCTTGTCCTGCTGGAAGAACGCGATGGTCTCCTGGTCGTCGACCATGTTGGTGCCGACGAGGCCGAAATACAGGTTCTCGCCAGCGCCCAGCGGAAAGGCCTGGATGCCGGCGCGCACCGCGTCGTCCTCGGCGTCGGTGAACGGCTCCGGGTCGATGCTGACCAGCCGGATCTTGCCGTCCGAGGCGTTGACGTAGGTCTGCAGCATCTCGCGCACGCGGTTGGCGTAGGTCTTCAGCGTCGGGATGTTGCCGGCCAGCTTTTCCGAGAAATAGAAGCGCAGCGTGATCGGCTCCCTGACCTCGGCGATCAGGTTGCGGGTGCCGTCCGACAGCGTGAACAGCTTGTTCTCGGTCAGATCAACGCGGGCATTGTTCAGCCCCACCAGCGAGGCCACGTTCAGCGCCACGAACAGGATCACCGCGAGGATCAGGCCAATCGGCGAGAGTAGTCCGCGAGTCATTCGCCCATCCTCCTCAACCTGCCTTGCGCGCTTCGACGACGATCAGCGTGGCGTAGAGCCACAGGCCGATCGCGGTGACGAAGTAGACCAGGTCGCGCACGTCGATGACGCCTTCGGTGATCGACTGGAACCGGGTCAGGAAGCTGAACGAGGCGATCGCGTCCACCGCCACCTGCGGCGCCCAGCCGGTGAAGAAGTCGAGCACGATCGGCGCGCCGGACACGGTCACCAGGAAGCTCACCACCACGGCCACGACGAAGGCGATCACCTGGTTCTTGGTCGCCGCGGAGATGCAGCCGCCGATCGCCAGGTAGCCGCCGGCCAGCAGCAGGCTGCCGATATAGCTGGCGACGATCACGCCATGGTCGGGCGCGCCGAGATAGCCGACCGTGATCCACATCGGGAAGGTCAGCGCCAGCGCGATGGCGCAGAACGCCCAGGCCGCCAGGAACTTGCCGACCACCGTCGCCCATAGCGGCATCGGCAGGGTCAGCAGCAACTCGATCGAACCCTGGCGGCGCTCCTCGGCCCACAACCGCATCGAGATCGCCGGCACCAGGAACAGGTACAGCCAAGGATGGAACATGAAGAACGGCCGCAGGTCGGCCTGCCCGCGCGGGAAGAAGTTCCCCAGGTAGAAGGTGAAGATACCGGTCAGGAACAGGAAGATGACGATGAAGATGTAGGCCAGCGGGGTATTGAAATAGCCCGCCAGCTCGCGCTTCATCACGACCAGGGCGCCGCGCATCAGGCCGCCTCCACGTCGTCGCCGCGGGTCAGCGTGCGGAACACTTCGTCCAGCCGCCCGGGATCGACGCTCAGCCGGTCGACGCTCCAGCCCTGCGCCCGCACATGGTCGGAGACTTCCGCCACGATCGAGGCGCCGCCCTTGGGATAGACCCGGTAGACGCCGGCCTCGACCACTTCGACCCGCGCCACGCTGGCCAGGCCGGCGAGCCCGGCTTCGGCCTCGGCGTGACCGGTCGCCAGGGTCACCGCATTGTGGAACGCCGATCGCCGCTCCAATTCCGCCGGCGTGCCGTCGGCCAGGATCTTGCCCTGGGCGATGATCAGGGCCCGGCTGCACACCGCGTCGACCTCTTCCAGGATATGCGTCGAGATCACGATCGCCTTGTCGCGCGCCATGTCTTGGATCAGCGTGCGCACCTGGTGCTTCTGGTTCGGGTCCAGGCCATCGGTCGGCTCGTCCAGGATCAGCACCGGCGGATCGTGCAGGATCGCCTGCGCCAGGCCGACACGGCGCTTGAAGCCCTTGGACAGCGTCTCGATCGGCTGCTCCAGCACGTCCGCCAGCTCGATCTTGGCGACCGCGTCGTCGATCGCGCGAGCCGCCTCCGCCCCGCTCAGCCCCCGCACTGCGGCGCAGAATTTCAGGAAGCTGGCCGGCGTCATGTCGGGATAGGCCGGCGCGCCTTCCGGCAGGTAGCCGATCGCCGCCTTGGCCGGAATCGGGTCCTCGACGACGTCGTGGCCGCAGACCACGGCGCGGCCGCCGGTCGGAGTCAGGAATCCGGTGATCATTTTCATCGTGGTCGACTTGCCGGCGCCGTTCGGGCCCAGAAAGCCCAGCACCTCGCCCTTCGCCACGTTGAAGGTGACGCCATCCACCGCGGTGAACGGGCCGAACCGTTTCACCAGGTCGGTGATTTCGATCATCGCCGCCATCGTCGTCATACGCTCCCTGCGCGCCGGAATTCCGGCGCCGCCGCCTGACACGGTCTGATTTCGGTCGGGTTAGATAGTCGGTGACTGGCCATCCATCAACCCCCCTGACGATCTCGCCCGCTGACGCCGGCCTCGGCGAAGCTGGCCATGCCGACATGCGTGGCCAGCGCCGCACGCACCAGACCGACCGCCAGCGCCGCCCCGCTGCCCTCGCCCAGCCGCATGCCGAGGTCGAGCAGCGGCGCCTTGCCGAGCCGTTCCAGCAGCCGGCCGTGCGCCGGTTCCGCCGAACGATGCGCCGCCACCGCGTGGTCCAGCGCGCCGCCCTTGATCTTCTCCAGCACCGCCGCCGCCGCGGTGCAGACATAGCCGTCCAGCAGCACCGGAATCCGCCGCAACCGCGCCGCCAGCACCGCGCCGGCCATCGCCGCCAGCTCGCGCCCGCCCAGGCAGGCCAAGGCTTGCGCCGGATCGCCGATCGCGTCGCGATGGCGCTCCAGGCCCGCGTCGACCGCCTCGCGCTTGCGCGCCAGGCCGGCATCGTCGACCCCGGTGCCCGGCCCGACCCAGTCGGCGCCAGCGCCGCCACACAGCGCCGCCGACAGCGCCGCCGCGCTGGTGGTGTTGGCGATCCCCATCTCGCCGACGCAGAGCAGGTCGGTATCGGCCGGCACCGCCGCCATGCCGGCGTTCAGCGCCGCCACGCAGCCGGCCTCGTCCATCGCCGGCGCGTCGGTGAAGTCCGCCGTCGGCATGTCCAGGTCCAGCGCGACCACCGCCAGTGCCACACCGTTGGCCTGGCAAAGTTGATTGATCGCCGCGCCGCCGGCCTCGAAATTCGCCACCATCTGCACCGTCACTTCGGCGGGAAAGGCGGAAACGCCGCGTGCCACGACACCGTGATTGCCGGCGAAGACCACCGCGCGAACGTGGTCAAGGCGCGGCGGATGCCGGCCCTGCCAGCCCGCCAGCCACGCCGTCAGCCCCTCCAACCGCCCCAGCGCGCCGGACGGCTTGGTCAGCGTCGCCTCGCGCGCCTCGGCCTTCGCCGTCGCGGCCGCATCCGGCCCCGGCGCGGCGGCCAGGCGGTCGGCAAGATCGGCGAGCCGTGCCAGCGGGGGCAGGGTCAGGAGGGCTCTCCCAGGGCTGTGCGCGGCCGGTCGCTGTGCTAGATCGGGGTTGAATGCATGCCCGCGAAGGAGCCGGCCGTGTCGGAATGGAACCAGTCGTGGCGGCGTTGTTCGCATGACTTGGCCCTGGCCACAAGTTTTCTCACCGTCCTGCCGACGCCGCCGGCCGACGCCGGCTCGCCGAAGCTGGCCGGCGCCGCCTATGCCTTCCCGGTGGTCGGCGCCCTGCTCGGCACCCTCGCGGCCGTGGTCTACGCGACGCTGACTGGCGCCGGATTGCCCGGACCGCTGGCCGCCGGTTGCGCCATTGTTGCGCTGATCGGCATGACAGGCGGATTGCACGAAGATGGACTCGCGGACAGCGCCGACGCCATGGGCGCCGGCGGCGACCGCACCCGCGCCTTCGTCATCATGCGCGACAGCCGCCTCGGCAGTTATGGCGGGCTGGCACTGATCTGCTCGGTCGGCCTGCGCTGGGCGGCGCTGGCGAGCTTGCCGCTGGGCCTGGCGCCGGCGGCGCTGATCGCCGCGCCGGTGGCCTCGCGCTGGCTGCTGGTGCATCTGATGCGCGTGCCGCCGGCCCGCACCGACGGCCTCGGCCACGGTGCCGGCATGCCCGACACGCGAGCGACGCTGATCGCATTGCTACTGGCCTGGGCGATCGTGCTGCTGGCGTTGCCGTTGGGGCCGGCGGTGGCGGCCCTGGTCGCGGCGATGCTGGCCGCCGGCGGTGTCGCGTGGCTCGCGCGGCGGCGGCTCGGCGGCCAGACCGGCGACGTGCTCGGCGCCGGCTGCCAGGTCGCCGAGACCGTGTTTCTGCTGGCCTTGGCGGCGGCGATTTCCTAAGGCTGCGGCATGAGTGAACAGGCCGAACCGATCAGCCCCTGCGTGGGCGTGTGCGTGATCAACCAGGACACCGGCATGTGCTACGGCTGCTATCGGCACATCTCCGAGGTCGGACGCTGGATGATGATGAGCAAGGACGAACGCCGCCAGGTCCTGCGCGACGTCGCCGAACGCCGCAACGCCGACCCCAGCCGCAAGCGGAATTCATAAGACCATCCCGTCATCCCGGACGGCCGCAGGCCGATCCGGGATGACGGGTCGACGACAACAAAACCAGCAATCCGGTGATGCCGGGTCAAACCCGGCATGACGAAGATTTGGCTAGTTCGCCGCGTCGACCAGGTGCACGAAGGAGCCGGCCAGGTGGCCGCGGGTCTCGCCGAGCGGCCCCAGGTCGCGGCCGATCGCGTCGCTGGCATGCATCAGCGGTTTCGCCGCCGCCGCCACGATCGCGGTGGCATAATGGAACTCGTGGCCGCGGAAATTGCGCCCGGCGAGCCCCAGCGGGCCATCGCTGGCCAGCGTCACGTTGCGGTAGCCCAGGCGCCGGCGCGGCGTCGCGAAGGAACACTCCAGGCCCAGCAGGCCGGCCATGCGGTGGCGCTTGCCGGCGCCATCGACCAGTCCCTGGCCCATCACGATATAGCCGCCGCACTCGCCATAGATCGTGGTGCCGCGCTTGGCCGCCGCGCCCAGGCTGGCCAGAAAGCGACGCGAGTCGGCAAGCTGCCCGGCCCACACTTCCGGATAGCCGCCCGGCAGGTAGATCGCGTCGGCGGTCGGGTCCGGGGTCTGGTCGGCCAGTGGGCTGAACCGGCTGAGTTCGGCCCCGGCGGCATGCCAGCCGGCGATCACGTGCGCGTAGCAGAACCCGAAGGCCTCGTCGTCGGCGACCGCGATACGCTGGCCCAGCGGCGGGATCGGCGTGCCCGGCGCGGCTTCCAGGTCGATCTGCGGCACTTTCGCCAACGCCTGGACCGCCCGCAGGTCGATATGCTCGGCCAGGATGTCGGCGATCCCATCGAGCTTGCGGTCGAGTTCCGGGTTCTCGCGCGCCTGCCGCAGGCCCAGGTGCCGCGACGGCACCGTCAACGCTTCATGCTCCGGCACCGTGCCGACCAGCGGCGGGCCGATCAGCGCGCTGGACAGCAGGTCGGCGTGGCTCGGCCCACCGACGCGGTTCAAGACAACCCCGGCGACCTCGACCTCGGCACGATAGGTCGCGAAGCCATGCACGATGGCGGCCAGCGACGGCCCCTGGCGCCGCGCGTCGACCGCCAGCAACACCGGCAGCCGCAGCCGGGCGCACAGATCGGCGGTTGAGCCGGAACCGTCGCGGGCGCCGTCGAACAGGCCCATCACGCCCTCGCCGATGACGATGTCGGCGCCGTCGGCCACCGCCTCCAGCAGCAGGTCCTGGGTCGCCACCCGCATCGCCCAGGGGTCGATATTGCCAGCCCGGCCACCGGTGGCAGCATCGAGGTAGCCGACGTCGATATAGTCCGGCCCGACCTTGAAGGCGCCAACCACCAGCCCGGCTCGCGCGAAAGACCGCGCCAGGCCGGCGGCGATCAGGGTCTTGCCGCTGCCCGTGGCAGGCGCCGCGACGACGATGGTCGGCGTCATCACCCGGCGGCCTCGTCCATGTCCAGGCCCAGCGGGTTCGGATCGAGGCGCCGGCCGGCCAGAGCGCCGAGCCAGTCCAGACCCGCCCGCAGCCGTACCACCGGACCGATGGCGATCACCGCCGGCGGCTCAATGCCCGAAGCGGCGACATCCGTCGCGCAAGCGCCCAGCGTGGTCTCCAAGACCCGTTGCCGGTCGGTCGCGGCTTCGGCGATCACCGCGACCGGCTCGGCCGGATCGCGGCCGCCGGCGATCAGCCGCCCGGCGATGGTATCCAGGTGCTTCAGCGCCATGTACAGCACCAGCACCGGCGCGCCGCGCGCCAACGCCGCCCAGTCCAGCCCGTCCGGCGGCGCCCCGGTGGCGGCATGGCCGGTGATGAAGGTGACGGCGGCGTTGGCGTCGCGATGGGTTAGCGGCACCCCGGCATAGGCCAGCCCGCCGATCCCGGCGGTCACCCCGGGCACGATGCGGAACGGGATGCCGGCCTCGACCAGCGCCAGGGCCTCCTCGCCGCCGCGCCCGAAGACGAAGGGATCGCCGCCCTTCAAGCGCAAGACGCGCTTGCCGGCCCGGGCCAGCGCCACCAGCCGGCGCGAGATGTCGGCCTGGGTCGGCGACGGCTTGCCGCCGCGCTTGCCGGCGTGGACCAGTTCCGCGCCCGGCCGTGCCAGCCCCAGCACCGAGGCGTCGACCAGCGCGTCGTGCACCACCACGTCGGCCTGGCGCAGCCCGTGCCAGGCCAGCAGGGTCAGCAGCCCGGCGTCGCCCGGCCCGGCACCGGCCAGCCATACCCAGCCCGGTTCCAGGTCCGGGAAATCTGGCAATGCGGGGGACGAAGACGACGACATGATAGCCGCTTTATCGCATGTCGGACGCAGCCGTCCTATAGACTGCGGCCATGTCGGAGCCGGCCGAAACCAAGCCTGGGCAGCCGTTGCGCCGCGGCTGGACCACGGGCGCCTGCGCCGCCGCCGCGGCCAAGGCGGCGGCCACTGCCCTGCTGACCGGCGCCTTCCCCGATCCGGTGACCATCCGCCTGCCGGGCGGCCAGACACCGGCCTTCGCGCTGACCCGCGAGAGCCTGGGGGACGGCGTCGCCGAGGCCGGCATCGTCAAGGACGCCGGCGACGATCCCGACGTCACCCACGGCGCGCTGGTGCTGGCCCGGGTGCGGCCCGGCGGCGCGGGCGTCCACTTCAAGGCCGGCGACGGCGTCGGCACGGTGACCAAGCCGGGCCTGCCGCTGGCCGTCGGCGAGCCGGCGATCAACCCCGTGCCGCGCCGGATGATCACCGATGCGCTGACCGAAGCCGGCCTGCCCGACGCCGAAGTCGAGATTTCGATTCCCGGCGGCGTGGACCTGGCGACGAAGACGTTGAACGGACGGCTCGGCATCGTCGGCGGCCTGTCGATCCTGGGCACCACCGGCATCGTGGTGCCGTTCTCCTGCGCCGCCTGGATCGCCTCGATCCATCGCGGCATCGACGTCGCCCGCGCCGAAGGGCTGACCCACCTCGCCGCCGCCACCGGCAGCGTTTCCGAGGCCGCCGTGCAACGCCTTCACGACCTGCCGGATTCAGCGCTGATCGACATGGGCGACTTCGCCGGCGGCACGCTCAAGTATCTCCGCCGCCACCCGGTGCCCCGCCTGACCATCGCCGGCGGCTTCGGCAAGCTGACCAAGCTGGCCGCCGGCGAAATGGACCTGCATTCGTCGCGCAGCCGGGTCGATCCGGCGCTGCTTGCCGCCATGCTGGCCGAGCTCGGCGCCGCCGAGGCCGTGCAGGCGCGGGCCCTAGCCGCCGATACCGCCGCGCAAGTGCTGCTGCTGGCGACGGCGGCCGGGCTGCCGCTGGCCGAGCGGGTCGCGGCGCGGGCGCGGACCGCGGCACTGGCGACACTGGCTGGCGGCACCGAGGTCGAGGTCTGTGTCTTCGACCGCCAGGGAGCGCTGATTGGCCGCGCCTGAGGTGCTGATACTGGGCGGCACCGCCGAGGCCGCCGAGCTGGCCCGGCAACTCGTCGCCGACGGTCGCGTCGCGCCGCTCACCTCGCTCGCCGGCCGCACCCCGCGACCCGCGCACGCCGACCGCACCGGCGGCTTTGGCGGCGCCCGAGGACTGGAGAGCTATCTGCGCAGCCGCCGGCCGGCGGCCGTCATCGACGCCACCCATCCCTTCGCCGCCCGCATGGCCGCCAACGCGGTGGCGGCCACATCGGCAGCCGGCATCCCGCTGCTGCGCCTGGAACGCCCGCCCTGGTCCGAGCGGCCGGCCGACACCTGGCTGCACCTGCCCGACCTGGCCGCCGCCGCCGCGTTGATCGCCGATCTCGAGGTCCGCGTCTTCCTCAGCCTCGGCGCCGCGCACCTTGATGCGTTCTCCGCCAGCCGCCGGCCCTGGCTGCTGGCCCGCGCCATCAACCCGCCGCGCCACCGGCCGTTCCGCCGCGGCCGGGTGATCGCCGGTCGAGGCCCGTTCTCTCTGCTGGGCGAGCTCTCGGTTATGCGCCGTCACCGCATAGATGTTCTGGTCGCCCGCAACAGTGGCGGCGCCGCCACTTATGCTAAAATCGCCGCCGCGCGCCTCATGTCGCTTCCGGTGCTCATGGTCGACCGTCCGTGTCGTGTCCCGGTAGCGACCGTCACCGACGTGGCGGCGGCGCGCGCCTGGCTGGAACGGTTGGTATCCGAGATGGCGTGATGGATGTTGTCGAGCAGTCAGCGGCGTCGATCATCCGCAGTCGTGGCCGCGACCTGGGCCAGCTCGCCACCTTGTACCGCGACAACGACCTGCAACCGCCGGTCGTCACCCTGGCGCCCGGCGCCGAGGACATCCCCCTGCCGACGCACCGCACCTTGTGGACCTGGTGGATCGACAAAGGCGGGCCGGAGCACCTGCCGCCGTTCGACCTGATCTCGCCGGCGACGTTGAAGCCATTCCTCGGCCGGCTGATCGTACTGGAGCCGATCGACGATGGCGCCGACTTCCGCTACCGACTGTACGGCAGCACCATCGCGCAGTTCGTCGGCATGGACTTCACCGGCAAGCTGCTGTCGCAGACCCACGCCCTGCGCCGTATCCCCGAAGTCATGATTCCCTGTCACCTGGCTACATTTCGCGCCGCGATCCAGGCGCGGCAGGCGCTCTACATGGCCGAGCAGCGCGAGCACGCCGTCACGCCCTACACCTGGCACCGACTGCTGCTGCCGTTCGCCGCGGCCGACGGGTCGGTCGGCCGCGTGTTGCTCTACACCGTGCCCTGCGAGGCCGACGGCAACCCGCTGCCGGCCTGGCGCGTGAGCGAGGATTAACTCCGCCGCGGCCGCAGCACATGACGGTGGTCGGCGGCGTAGAGGCGGCTGTCGGTGAAGTCGTGGCCGGCCAGCGCCGGTCCGACCAGGATCAGCGCGGTGCGGGTGATCTTGGCCTGGCGCACCTGCTCGCGAATGTCGGCCAACGTGCCGCGTAGCACCAACTCGTCCGGCCAGCTCGCCCGGTACACCACGGCGACCGCGCAATCGTCGCCATAATGCGGCGCCAGCTCGCGACAGACATGCGCCAGGTTGCGCACCGACAGGTGGATCGCCAGCGTCGCCCCGGTGGCGGCGAAGTTGGCCAGGCTCTCGCCCGACGGCATCGCGGACGCCTTCATCGCCGTGCGCGTCAGCACCACCGACTGCGCGATCTCCGGCAGGGTCAGCTCCAGCTTCAACGTCGCGGCCGCCGCCGCAAAGGCCGGCACGCCCGGCACCACGTCGTAGTCGATGCCGAGAGCGTCGAGCCGTCGCATCTGCTCCGCGATGGCGCCGTAGAGCGACGGATCGCCGGAATGCAGCCGCGCCACATCCTGGCCTTGCCCGTGCGCGGCTTCGATCAGCGCCACGATCTGGTCGAGGTGCAGCGGCGCCGTGTCGGTCACCGCCGCCCCCGCCGGCGCCCAGGTCAGCATCTCCGCCGGGATCAGCGAGCCGGCGTACAGCACCACCGGGCAGCGTGCCAGCAGCTCCCGGCCACGTACCGTGATCAGGTCCGGCGCCCCCGGTCCAGCGCCGATAAAATGGACCGTCATGTTCGCGCCTCCCGGCGATCCTGCCACTGCAGGATGATGATCCCGGCCAGCACCAGCGCGCCGCCGGCGAACTGGAACCCGGTCAGCAAATCGCCGAACAGCGCGAAACCGGCGACGATCGAGGCCACCGGCTGGATATTGCCGAACATGGCGCAGTTCAGCGCGCCGATACGCACGATCGCCAGATAGTACAGCGGGAAACCGGAGGCCTGCAGGATGGCGACGCCGAACATGCCGGCCCAGCCGCCGGTGGTCGCCGGCAGTTGCAGCGCGCCGCTCGGCACCGAGATCAGCAGCAGCGCCGCGCAGGCCACCGCCGCCATGTGCAGCGTGGCGACCCAGGTGTCGATCTTGCCGGCGACCTTCTGGCCCATCCAGACGCCATTGATCGCGGTGCAGATCGAGGCCGACAGCGCCAGGATCACGCCGAGCGGATCGACCGCCGCGGCGAAAGAGACGCCGAGCATCAAGGCGATGCCGACGAACGCCACCGCGACCGCGCCGTAGCGCACCGGCCCGACCGGGAAGCGCAGCACCAGCCCGTTGATCAGCGCAATCACCGGCGGGAAGGTGAAGAACAGCAGCGCCGCAAGCGGAATCGAGATGAATTCCACCGCACCGACATTGCCGTAGAACATCATCAGCATCAGCAGGCCGAGCCCGAACAGGTGCGGATACATGCCCGGCGGCGGCCGCAGCGACCGGCCGGTGAGCACGCAGAAGGCGAACAGCCAGCCCACCGCCACCACGCTGCGCAGGCTCGCCACCGTCAGGCCGTTGGTGCCGCCGTCGTAGGCGAAACGCGAGATCGCCACCGCCAGGCCAAGCATCGTCGCGCTGAGCAGCGCCAGGAAGATACCGAGATGACGGTCGCTCATGCGGCGGTCGTCATGGCTTGTAGCCGCGCGGCGTGTAGACCCCGGTCGGCGCCGCCCGCGTGGTGCTGCTGCCGACGATCAGGCAGGTCATCATGTCGACCGTCGTTGCGTCGATGTCAGCCAGCGTGGTGGTCGAGACACGCTCGTCCGGCCGGCCGACATTGCGCGCCACCACCACCGGCGTCGCCGGCGCCCGCGCGCCGCGCAGGATCGCCAGCGCGTCGTCCAGCGGCTGCCGCCGTGTCTTCGAGGCGGGATTGTAGATCGCGATCACGAAGTCGCCGTCCGCCGCCGCCTTGAGCCGTTTCTCGATCGCCGGCCACGATGTCAGCAGGTCGGACAGCGAGATGAAGCAGAAGTCGTGCCCCAGCGGCGCCCCGGCCCGCGCGGCGGCGGCCTGCGCCGCGCTCACGCCCGGGATCACCTCGACCTCGGCCGTGCGCCACGCCGGCTTCGTTTCGGTATCCAGCAGTTCGTGCGCCAGCGCCGCCATGGCGTAGATCCCGGCATCGCCGGAGCAGACCAGGGCCACGCGCTGGCCCGCGCCAGCCGCGTCCAGCGCGGCGACCACGCGGTCGCGCTCCTGCCCCAGCTCGAAGCGTCGCGCCGGTCCGATCAGATCGGCGACCTGGTCCAGATAGCCGCCGTAGCCGATCGCCACCTCCGACTGGCGCAGCGCCGCCGTCGCCGCCGGCGTGCGCCAGTCGGCGCGTCCCGGCCCGATACCGACGATGGCCAGATGCCCGCGCGCCCGGCCGGCCAGCGGTTGCGGCAGGCCCTTCGGCGCCCGTGCCACCGCGCAAGTCGCGCGCGCCGATTTGCGCTTCGCCACGACGAGTTCCGCGTCCGGCCCGGCGAGCGCCAGCGCCGCCGCCTCCGCGACGCCATGACAGCCGACGGCGGCGAACACTACGTCGGACGGCGTGGTCAGGCGTGGCGTTTCCGCCTCCAACATGGTCGCGTCGAACAGGCGCAGCGGCCACGGCAACGCCAGCACCGCCGCTTCGTCCGCCTTCAGATCCAGCGTGCCCAATGCCGCGACCGACTCCGGAGCGAGGCCGGCATCGGCCAGCGTCGTGTCGACCAGCTCACGCAGTTCGTCCGACGCGACACCGCGCTCGGCTCCGACGCCGATGGCGAGTGTCGGTGGGTGCAGGACGACATCGCCATCGCCCCACCTCACTCCAACCCTCTCCGCCCCCCGGGACGGAGAGGGAGCCACAACGTCATCACCACTTCGTCCCTCTCCGCTTCTGGGGGCGGAGAGGACAGGTGAGGTGGGGGCAAGCCGGTCGGTCACGACCACCGCCGGTCCATCGCCTCGCGGCAGGTTCTCCAGCCACGATCCGTCGCCCGCCTCGACCCGCAGGTCGACCAACCCGCCGGCCAGCAGGCGCGCCGCTACCCCTTTCACGTCGCCCGAAACCGTCCAGCCCGGCGGCGGCGCGTCCAGCGCCACGCCCATTCGCAGGTCGCTGCCGGTGGTGATCGCTGGCGCGACGCCCAGCGCCGCACCGATCTCGGCTGCAAGCGCATTGGCACCACCGGCATGACCACCGATCAGCGGCACCACGGCGCTGCCGTCGTCGGCCACCGCAACCACCGCCGGCTCGGCACGCTTGTCCGCCAGCAACGGCGCCAGCGCCCGGATCAGGATGCCGGACGCGCACAGGCCGACGATGGGACGGCCTTCCCGGAACCAGTCCCGCAAGGCACCGATAGTGTCGTCGATCCTGTTCGCCGTCTCGACCCGTCCGTCGAGGCCCCAGATCTCGGCACCGGGCAAGGCCGCCGCGATCCGCTTGGCCGTCGGCAGGCCTGAGGCGGTCAGCGCCACGATGACGGTCATCGCCACGCCTGCCCGCGCCGGTGCGCCAGGATCATCGAGAAGTATGGCGCCGTGTCGTCCGCCACCTCGGACAGCGGCCGAACCCGCTCCGCCGCCATGGTCGCGCGCTCCACTAGCACCGCCGTTTCCAGCAGGCCGGCATCGGCCAGGACCCGACGCAGCTTGCCCAGGTGCCGGCCGACCTTGATCAGCGCCACCGCCTCGGTCGCGGTCAGCGCCGCCGCGAGACGTTGTTCCGGCAGCGGCGCCGGCAACACCGTCAGCACATCGCGCTGCGCCGCCAGCGCCAGGCCGGCCCGCGCCGCGCACGCCGTCAGCGACGACACCCCCGGCACCACCTCGACCGGAAACCGGTCCGCCAGGCGCGCGTAGAGGTACATGAACGAGCCGTAGAAGAATCCGTCGCCCTCGCACAGCACCGCCACGTCGCGGCCGGCCTCGAGATGCGCGGCGAGCTTCACCACGGCCTTGTCGTACACCGCCTCGGCCGGGAAGCGATCCACGGATAGCGGCATGCGGATGGCGATCTCGACCTGGCCGCCCGGCAGGTGCGGCGCGGCGATGGCGCGCGCCAGGCTGTCGCCGTCCTCTGGCGCCGGATAGGCCAGCACCGGCGCCGCCTGCAGCCGGCGCAACGCCTTCAGCGTGATGAGTTCGGGATCGCCGGGCCCGATGCCGAGGCCGAAAACGGTACCAGTCATGGCTTGGTCGCCGCCCACTGCGTCACCGGCATCAGCGGTCGCCAGCCGAGATAGCCGCCGACCGGCTCGGCCCGGCTGATCGACAGTCGGGTGAGCGTTCCGCCATGCTCGGACCGTGCCGAAAGCAGACGTTGCTCGCCCTCCACGGTGACCGCGTTGGCGACCAGCCGCCCACCGGGTCGCAGCGCGCGCCACACCGCGTCCAGCAGACCGTCGGCGCTCAGGCCGCCACCGACGAAAACAGCATCCGGCGGCGCCTGGCCAAGCAGCGCCTCCGGAGCCGTGCCGGTAACGATCTCCAGGAACGGCGTGCCCAGCGCCTCGGCGTTGCGGGCGATGGTGGCGGCGCGGGCCGGGTCGCGTTCGATGGCGACGGCGTCCGCATTCTCGACCGCGCGCAGCCATTCGATGGCGACCGACCCGCTGCCGGCGCCGACATCCCAGAGGCGCTGGCCCGACAGCGGCGCCAAAGCCGCGAGCGTGGCGGCGCGCACCTCGCGCTTGGTGAGCTGGCCATCATTTTCAAAGGCGTCGTCCGGCAGGCCGGGCAGGCGCGGCCGGACCACGGCATCGGGCGCGGCGACAAGCTCGACGGCGATGGTGTTGAGGTCGGGCAAGCGTTCCGCGCACCAATCGGCGGCGGCCGCATCGACTCGGCTCTCGTCGCCGCCCATGTGGGCCAGCACCGACAGGCGGCTCGGCCCAAAACCCTGCGCGGCGAGAAGCTTGGCTACCTGCGCCGGCGTGGCGCCATCGTGGCTCAGCAACAGCAGGCGCCGGCCCGGTTGCAGCCAGCCGTTCAGCAGGCTCAGCGGTCGGCCGTGCAGCGTGAGTTCGGTCGTCGTGTGGGCCGGCCAGCCGAGCCGGGCGCGGGCCAGCGCGAAGGCCGACGGCGCCGGCAGAATGATCATCTCTTCACGGTCGAGATGCTTGAGCAGAGTCGTGCCGATGCCGAAGCACAGCGGATCGCCGGTCGCGAGGATCACCACCCGCCTGCTGCGCCGCGCCTTCAGTTCGTCCATCAAGGGGTCGAGCGGGAACTGCCAGCCCAGCCGCTCCGCGCTCGTGTGATCGACCAGCGCCAGGTGCCGCTCGCCGCCGACCAGCACCTCCGCCGTCTCGATCAGCGTGCGCCGCGCCGGCGGCAGGCCGTCGAGCCCGTCGTCGCCCATGCCGAGCACCGTGAGCCAGGCCGTCATCGCGACGCCTCGGCGATAGCGTTGACGGCGGCGGCCGCCATCGCGCTGCCGCCGCGCCGGCCGTGCACCGTGGCGTAGGGCAAACCTGCCGCCGCCAGCGCGCGTTTCGATTCCGCCGCGCCGACGAAGCCGACCGGAAAGCCCAGAACCGCTGCTGGCTTCGGCGCCCCGCCGCGCACCAGTTCCAGCAACCGGACCAGCGCCGTCGGCGCGTTGCCGACCGCCACCACCGCGCTGTCGAGCCGGTCGCGCCACAGAACGACGGCGGCGGCCGAGCGCGTGTTGCCTTTCGCCGGCCTTGCCTCGGCCAGCGTGCAGACCACCTCGTTGTCGGCCGGCAGCAGGCGCCGGGTTACGCCGCTGGCCACCATGGTCACGTCGCACAGGATCGGCGCGCCGGCCCGCATCGCCGCCGTGGCGCTGGCCATCAGGTCGTCGCTGACCTCAAGGTCGTCGGTGAGGTCGACCATGCCGCAGCCGTGAATCAGCCGCACCGCCAGCGGCTCCGCGTCGGCCGGCACCCGCGACAAGTCGGCCTCGCTGCGGATGATCGCGAAGGAACGTTCGTAGATCGCCGCAGGGTCGGTGATCGGCACGGCCTCGGCCCGATCGGTACCGACGCCCAGGATCCAGCCCTCCTCGACCTCGACCAGCCGGCGTTCGGCCGTGCTCAACTCCGGCCCGGCGAAATCAACCGCCAGCAAGCCGGCCGCATCGCGCCGCGCGAAATGCCGCGCCAGCGTCTCCACCTGCGCCGCGTCCTTGACCACGCCGTCCGGCACGTCGACCGGCACCATCGACGGATAGACCTCGGCGATCACGACGGGCTTCGCGTCGGTCGGCGGTGCTTTCATGCCGGTCTCGAAGGGCCACACCATCGACTGCTTGGCGAACCTCTCCCGCAGGCGTCGCTGCATCGGGATGCCGAGCAGCGCCTGGCTGCCGACCGAACCGGTGGTATAGAGCTTCCAGCACGGCTGCGTCTTCGGAATCCAGCTCTCGCATAGCCGCCGCTCCGGTACGTCGTCGTCATACGCACCCGTCTTCTTCGGCCCCAGTGTCTTCGCCTCGGCCGACGGCGGGCAGCCCCAGAAGGGGAACGAGCCACCGGAAATACGGCGGTTCAGTTCCGCCGCCACCTGGAACCGGTTGTTGGCGTTGTTCGCCGAATCTTCGATCAGGCCGTCGAGCCCGTCCCAGATCGCGCGCCACGGCTCGGCGCCGTCGAAGCCCGCGCGCCGCGAGAAACCGCGCGGATAGGCATTGGGAAAGTCGAAGCCCACCAGGACGCGCTGGTTCGTCGCGACGAGCGCCGCGACCTCCGCCTCGACCGCCGCCATCGCCGCCATCCGCGTCGGCGGGTTCGCCAACGCCGTCCGTTCCAGCCGCCCGGCCTCGCGCCGCAGCACCGCGTACCAGATGCTGTCCGCCCCGCGCTTCGGGACGGCGGACGCGCTCCAGTCGACCACGATGTAGGCGTCGAACAGCATCTACATACTCGCCATTCCCGCGAAGGCGGGAATCCAGACCAACCGTTGTGAAGGACTCACGCGGAGCCGCGGAGGCGTGGAGTCGCAGCTTCGACGTCTCCGCGTCTCTGCGTCTTCGCGTGCCGAATTCGACCGTTGTCTGGATTCCTGCGTTCGCAGGAATGACGGGTTGTGGCGAACGCGCCTCACCCCTTCCGTTCCTTCAGCGTCTTCGGGCCGAGCGGGTGGTCGGCGTGAGGGTAGGGGTGGTGGCCGTGGTTGTGATCGTGCGCATGACCATGATCATGGTCGTGGTCATGCGCATGGCTGTGGCCTGCGTCGCCGGTGCCGATGCCCTCGACGTGATGGTGATGGCTGGCCTGCGGCAGGCCGACCTCGTCCTCGAAGCCGAGCACCTGCGCGCGATACTTGCAGAGCTGGCAGTTCATCGCGTTGTCGCCGACCAGGATGCCCTCGACCCGTCGGGCGAAGGTGTCGAGCACCAGCGGGTGATCGTTGAGATAGCCGGCCTTCACGAACTGCACGTCGGGATGCGCGGCGGCGACCTCATCGGTGTGGTCGTAAATGCGCTTCACCAGCACGCCGGTGAACAGGAAATACGGGAACACCAGGATCCGCCGGAAGCCGAGCTTGGCCGCGTGGCGCAGCGCCGGCGCCACCAGCGGGAAGGTCACGCCGGAATAGGCCGGCATCGCCCAGCCGAAGCCGAACCCCTCCCACAGCAGCCGTGTGACCTTGGCGACGTTGCCGTTGGCGTCAGGGTCCGACGCGCCGCGTCCGACCACCACCAGCAGCGTCTCCTCGCGCGGCACGTCGCCCGGCGCCTCGGCCAGCGCCGCCTCGATGCGGTCGGCGCTCGCCTTCAGCAACCCGGGATCGAAGCCGAGCTCGGCCGCGTAGCGAATGTTCAGCCCGGTGTGCTCTGCCTGATAGCGGTTCAGCACCGAAGGGATGTCGTTCTTGGCGTGGCCGGCGGCGAACAGCATGCCCGGCACCGCCAGCACCTCCGTCACGCCGCGCGCCCGCAGCGCGTCGAGGCCTTGCGCGATCACCGGCGTGGCGAATTCCAGAAAACCGCTTTCCACGGGATACTGCGGCAACCGTTCGGCGATGCCGCGCGCGACGGCGGCGAACTCGTCCACCGCCTGGTTGTCGCGGCTGCCGTGGCCGCAGACCATGACGCCTAGAATGCTCACGCCCATGTCCTCCCGTTCGTTACCCTACTTGAATGCCTGAATCGCTGCCGCTGCTCGCCCTGGCGCTGCTGCTCGACGGCCTGCTGCCGTGGCCATTCGCCTGGAGCCCGCCGCATCCGGTGGTGTGGTTCGGTTGGCTGATCGCCACGCTGGAGGGCTGGCTCAACCGGCCGGGGCGCAACCGCTTCTGGCTGATGTTCGCCGGCTCGGTGCTGATGGCTGTGCTGCTCGCCATCGCCATTGCCGCCGGCCTCGCGCTGGAAAGCCTCGCCGACGCGTTCGCCTATGGCTGGCTGATCGAGGTCGCGGTGATCGCGGTGATGCTGGCGCAGCGCAGCCTGTACCGCTACGTGCGCGCCGTGGCCGTGGCACTGCGCGACGGCGGCCTGCCGGCCGGCCGCGACGCGGTGGCGCACATCGTCGGCCGCGACCCGGCCCAGCTCGACAAGCCCGGCGTGGCGCGCGCCGCGATCGAGAGCCTGGCGGAGAACCTCTCCGACGGCGTGGTAGCGCCGGCCTTCTGGGCGGCGCTGTTCGGGCTGCCCGGCATGCTGGCCTACAAGGCGGTCAACACCGCCGACTCGATGATCGGCCACAAGACCGCCCGCTTCCGCCATTTCGGCTGGCCGGCGGCGTGGACCGATGACGGCGCCAACCTGGTGCCGGCACGCATCGCCGGGCTGTTGATCGTCCTCGCGGTGCCGCACCGACTCGGCACCGCGCTGGCGACCATGTGGCGCGATGCCGACAAGCACCGCTCGCCCAACGCCGGCTGGCCGGAGGCGGCGATGGCCGGCGCGCTCGGCCTGCGGCTGAACGGCCCGCGCTACTATGGCGATGATCTTGCCGAGCTGCCGTGGCTTGGGGACGGGCGCGAGGACGCCGGCGCCGACGACATCGACGCCGCGCTGAAGGTCTACGTCCGCGCCTGCATGCTGCTGCTGGTGCTGGCGCTGCTGTGGTGGCTGTACTAGGCGGCGCATCGCTGTCGCCTCGCGATGTCGAGCAGCCGATCCAGTTCCATGTGTCGTTCGAGGTGGTCCGCCAACGCATCCAGCGTCACGTCGAGGTCGGCACCGTAGGCGATGCCAGGAACCGGCCGCCCGGCCAAACGCGCCAGGAACGCGCGCCGAAACCCGTCGGCGGCGAACAAGCCATGCACATAGCCGCCCATCACCCGCCCGTCGGTCGATACCGCGCCGTCCTCGCGCCCGTCGTCCAGCGTCACGAAGGACCGTACGCGATCCGGCCCGTCGGTCGCACCCATGTGCATTTCGTAGCCGGTGATGGCTTCGCCCCATGCGGCGCCGGCGACCTGCCTGAGCTGCTTGCTCGGCTGCAACGTCGTGTTCACGTCGAGCAGCCCGAGCCCCGCCGCCGCGCCCGCCGCGCCCTCGATGCCGTCGGGGTCGGCGACCGTGTGTCCGAGCATCTGGTAGCCGCCGCACAAGCCCACGACCCAGCCGCCGCGACGCACGTGCGCGGCGATGTCGATGTCCCACCCTTCCTCGCGCAGGGCCGCCAGGTCGGCCAGCGTCGCCTTCGAACCCGGCAACAGGACGCAATCGGCATCGCCCGGCAGCGGTTGGCCGCGCGAAACCATCGTCAGCGCCACATCCGGTTCCAACCGCAACGGGTCGAGGTCGTCGAAGTTGGCGATCCGCGGCAGCATCGGAACGGCGATCCGGATCGCGCCGCCGCCCGGCGCCGCCGGTCGGGTCAGCGCCATGCTGTCCTCCGCCGGCAGCCGCGACGCGCCATCGAACCACGGCACCACGCCCAGCGACGGCAGGCCGGTGCGCTCCCCGATCACGGTCAGTCCATCGTCGAACAGCGAGACGTCGCCGCGCAGCTTGTTGATGACGTAGCCGGCGAGCAGCGCGCGTTCGCTGGCCGGCAGCAGCGTCCAGCAGCCGACCAGGCTGGCGATCACCCCGCCGCGGTCGATATCGCCGACCAGCACCACCGGCACGCCGGCGGCCACGGCGAAGCCCATGTTGGCGATGTCGTGGCTGCGCAGGTTCACCTCCGCCGCGCTGCCGGCGCCCTCCACCAGCACCAGGTCGGCCGCCGCGCCGAGCCGCTCGAAACTCTCCAGCACGCGCGGCATCAAGGTCGGCTTCAAGTCGTGATAGGCGCGGGCGTCGGCATTGCCGACGACCCTGCCCTGCACGACCACCTGCGCGCCGACCAAGGTCTGCGGCTTCAGCAGTACCGGGTTCATGTCGGTGATGGGCTCGATGCCGGCTGCCAGGGCCTGCAACGCCTGCGCCCGGCCGATCTCGCCGCCATCGACGGTGACGGCGGCGTTGTTCGACATGTTCTGCGGTTTGAAAGGCCGCACCTTGAGCCCGCGCCGCGCATAGGCCCGCGCCAGCCCGGCGACCAGCAGCGACTTGCCGACGTCGCTGCCGGTACCCTGGAACATGATCGCTGGCGCTGCTGGCAACGGTGGTCCCCCACCTCACCTGTCCTCTCCGCCCCCAGGGGCGGAGAGGAACGAAAAGGTGATGACGTAACCGCTCCCTCTCCGCCCCCCTGGGGGGGAGAGGGTTGGGGTGAGGTGGGGTGTCGAAGGCCGGTTCATTGTCTCAGAACTCGATGCCCTGCTGCGCCTTCACGCCGGCGCGGAACGGGTGCTTGACCATGGTCATCTCGGTCACCAGGTCGGCCGCGTCGATCAGCGGTTCCTTGGCGTTGCGGCCAGTGACCACGATGTGCAGATCCTTCGGCCGGTCGCGCAGCACCCGAACCACCTCGTCCAGGTCGAGATAGTCGTAGCGCAGCACGATGTTGAGCTCGTCGAGCAGCAGCAGCTTGTAGGCCGGTTCGGGCCCGCGACACGCCTCGATCATCTCGCACGCCGCCGCCCACGCGGCCTTGGCGGCGGCGATGTCGCGCTGCCGGTCCTGGGTCTCCCAGGTGAAGCCCTCGCCCATCGTGCGGATGGTGACCAGGTCGGGGAAGCGCTCCAACACGCCGCGTTCGCCGGTCTGCCACTTGCCCTTCACGAACTGCACGATGCCGACGGGGAAGCCATGCCCCAGCGCCCGCATCACCAGCCCGAAGGCCGCCGTCGACTTGCCCTTGCCCTTGCCGGTGTGAACGATCAGCAGGCCCTTCTCGATGGTCTTGGTGGCCAGCATCTTGTCGCGCGCGGCTTTGCGCTTCTTCATCTTCTCCGCGTGCCGGGCATCCAGGTCCGCATCAGTCATGCGCGCTCCTCCAGCTTGTCTTGCAACTCGGCGGTCGTGGCGTTGCGGCGCGGGCGCCACAGGCCACGCTGCTGCGCCTCCAGCAGCCGTTCGGCGATCTCGCGGCCGGCCGCCGGGTTGTGTTCGGCGATGAACGCCGCGACGACCGGGTCGGCGACGAAGGCGTCGTGCACGGCGTCGAAATGGTGGTCGCCGACGACCCGTGCCGTGGCGGCGAAGGCGAACAGATAGTCGACCGTCGCGGCGATCTCGAACGCGCCCTTGTAGCCGTGGCGCATCACGCCCGCGATCCACTTCGGGTTCACCACCCGCGCGCGCACCACGCGGGCGATCTCTTCCTCCAACCGGCGCACCTTCGGGCTGGCGGGGCGCGAATGGTCGTTGTGGTAGATCGCCGGCTGCTTCCCGCTCTCGACCCGCACGGCGGCGGCCATGCCGCCCTCGAACTGGTAGTAGTCGTCGCTGTCGAGCAGGTCGTGCTCGCGGTTGTCCTGGTTGTGCAGCACCGCCTGCACCGCGCCCAGCCGGCGGCGGAACAGCGCCGGCGCGGCCACGCCCGCGACGCCTTCGCCATAGGCATAGCCGCCCCAGGCGACGTAGGCCCGCGCCAGGTCGGCGTCGTCCTCCCAGCCGCGCTCGTCGATCAGCGCCTGCAGGCCGGCGCCATACGCGCCCGGCTTGGACCCGAAGACGCGGAAGCTTGCGCGTCGTTTCGCCTGTTCCCGCGTGGCGCCCTCGGCGGTCAGGCGCGCGGCATCCTCGGCGGCACGGGCGGCCAGCGGGTTGGTCGCCGCCGGCTCGTCCAGCGCGGCGATGGCCTGCACCGCGGCGTCGACCAGCGCGATCTGGTGCGGGAAGGCATCGCGAAAGAAGCCGGAAACCCGCAGCGTCACATCGACGCGCGGCCGATCCAGCAGGCTCGACGGCATGATCTCGAAACCGGTGACGCGCGCGGAGTTGCCGTCCCAGGTCGGCCGCGCGCCCATCAGCGCCAGTGCCTGGGCAATGTCATCGCCGCCGGTCCGCATGTTGGCCGTGCCCCAGGCCGACAGCGCCACCGCGCGCGGCCATTCGCCATGCTCCTGCCGATAGCGCTCGACCAGCAGCCCGGCCGATTTCCAGCCAAGCTGCCACGCCGCCGGCGTCGGCACCGAGCGGGTATCGACGGCGTAGAAGTTGCGCCCCGTCGGCAGCACCTCCGGCCGCCCCCGCGTCGGCGCCCCGCTCGGCCCCGGCGCCACGAAGCGGCCGTCCAGCCCGGTCAGCAGGCCGGCGACCTCGGCCGCGCCGCTGCTGGTGACGGCCGGTCGCAATCGGCTTTCGATCTCGTCCCGCACGGCGGCGCTCTCCGGCCCGGGCGCGTCGGCGCCGGCAACCAGTCGCACCGCCAGCGCTTCGAGCCGCTCCACCGTGTCGCCAACGGTGCGCCACGGGCCATCGCCGACCAGCATGTCCGGACGAGGGCCGTCCCAGGTTTCGGCCATGTCGCAGTCCAGTGGATCGAACCCCAGCCCCAGGTCACGGGCCAGCGCCTGGTGCAGCGAGCCCCGCCCGTCGCCGCGCGGCACCCGGGCCAGCGCCACCAGCAGGTCGGTGAGCAACGCGCCATCCGGGCTGGCGCCGAAGATGTGCAGGCCGTCGCGGAACTGCATTTCCATCAGCTCGCACAGATAGCCGTCGAGGCGGTTCAGATCGGCGGCTTCGTTGGCGTCGAAGCCAAGATCCTTGTCCAGGCCGATCGCGGCGCACTGTTCCAGGATCTGCTTGCGCAGCAGGTTCAGCCGGCGCGGGTCGAGCCCGGCGGCGTCGAAATACTCGTCCACCAGCCGCTCCAGCTCGCGTAGCGGACCGTAGCTCTCCGCGCGGGTCAGCGGCGGCATCAGATGGTCGATCACAACCGCCGCCGCCCGGCGCTTGGCCTGCGCGCCCTCGCCGGGGTCGTTGACGATGAACGGATAGAGATGCGGCAGCGGCCCGAGCGCCACCTCCGGATAGCAGTTCTCCGACAACGCCAGCGCCTTGCCGGGCAGCCATTCCAGGTTGCCGTGCTTGCCGACATGCACGACGGCCTGCGCCCCGAACACCGCGCGCAGCCAGGCATAGGCTGCCAGATAGTGGTGCGGCGGGGGCAGGTCGGGATCGTGGTAGCTGGCCTTGGGATCGACATTGTAGCCGCGCGCCGGCTGCACCCCGACGACGACGTTGCCGAACCGATGCAGCGACAGCCGGAAGTGGCCATCGCGGACGACGGGATCGGCGGACGGATTGCCCCATCGCGCCGTCACCTTGTCGCGTGCTTCGGCCGGCAGCCGCGCGAACCACGTGCGGTAGGTGGCGACCGGCAGCGTTTCCGCCACGGCGCGCTGGTCCAGCGCCTTGAGGTCGTTGGTCGGTCCGGCCTGCAGCGCTGCGATCAGGCCGGCGCCGTCGCGCGGCACCGCGCCGACGTCGTAGCCGGCGGCGTCCATCGCCTCGATGATCGCCACCGTGCTGGCCGGGGTATCGAGCCCGACCCCGTTGGCCAGCCGGCCGTCCCGGTTCGGGTAGTTGGCCAGCAGCAGCGCGACCTTGCGCGTCGCCGCCGGCGTCGCCCGCAGCCGCGCCCAGTTCGCCGCCAATGCCGCGACGAAGGCAACGCGGTCCGGCTCGGCCTGCGGGCGCACGATGGCGCATTGCGTCACGTCGTCGAACGCCGCCTCGGCCTTGAACGACACCGCGCGCGTCAGCAGCCGCCCGTCGACCTCCGGCAAGGCCACATGCATGGCGATGTCGCGCGCCGACAGGCCGGCGGTGTTGTCGGCCCAGGTCTCGCGCGTGCCGCCCGAGAACACGACCTGCAGGACGGGGCAGTCGGCGAACAGCGAACTCTGTTGTGGCGGCGCGTACCCCCCCACACCCCAACACAGACACCCCCAAAATGGCGGGGTGGGGGGGGTAAAGACATAACCCCTTGGGGCCAAAAACCCCCAGGG
>JAVKFY010000064.1:0-82929 GCA_040223615.1 Alphaproteobacteria bacterium | reverse complement strand
CCTCGACCGTGGCCGCACCAGCCTCCTGCTCGCGCAGCACGCCAACGATCTGCTCCTCCGTGAACCTGCTCTTCTTCATCGTCCGTCTCCAGATGACGGACTCTCATATCAACCGAGGGAGCCGCAGGGGAGCAGGTCAGTATATCGGCAGCGCAGGGAGCGGGCGATCCAGTCTTGTTATGTCGCAATGTCCGTGCCACGAAGCGATTCCAACAGGACTTTTAGCTCGCCGGATCGAAGCGGCTTTGTAATAACGGGAGCCTCCGGCAAACCATGGTCGCGGGCGGCGAGTCCATAGCCAGTCAAGAAAGCAAAAGGAATTTTCCTTTCCCGTAACACTTCTGCGATGGGGGCAGAGGTTCCCGAAGATAGGTTGATGTCAAGTAGGGCTACATCAAAATGACCGGTTTCTGCATGTCGTAAACCTTGTGAAACATTGAACGCTGGTCCAACCACGCGATAGCCCAACTCAGTTAGTTCTTCTTCGAGATCGAAAGCGATAAGGGCTTCGTCTTCGACGACCAGTACCGTGGCGATGTGGGGGGGCATCGGTGATTATCGATGATCGGCCGAAGCGGCAGGTATCAGTGAATCAATAACGCAAACGAGTCCTGTCGGATCAAAGCGAAGATCGACATTTCCTTCAAGTTCTGCGCCCAGGTTCTTCTCAATGAGGAACGTTCCAAAGCCGGTGTGTGAGGGTGGCGCCACAGGAGGGCCGCCGGTTTCGCGCCAGGTAAAATGAAGACGAGGGCTCTCAGCCTCTTCCCTGACGGACCATTCGATGTTGATATGACCTTTAGCACTCGACAGGGCTCCGTATTTTACGGCATTGGTGCCAAGCTCATGTATGGCCATCGCGAAGGAAACGGCCGTCTTTGCTGAAAGAGGTACGGGCGGTCCTTCAAAAGTGACTTGGGAGCTGGTAGGGCAAAAGGATCGGATCGACTCGCGAACAAGTTGAGTCAGCGAGACGTTGTTCCAGTCTTCCTTGGTCAGAAGATCGTGCGCAGCTGCAATGGCATGCAGCCGATCGCCGATTATCTCATCTACGTTCCCAGGGACGTCCGCGCGCTTGAGTGTTTGCCGGACGACCGAACGCACAATCGCCAGCATGTTCTTTACGCGATGGTTCAACTCATTGATTATTAAAGCTTGCTGCTGGTTCGCATGTTCCTGTTCGTTCCGTTCGACGCGTAACGCGTCTAGCTCCTGCATCAGCCTCTCGCCAATAGGCAGGCTGGCTATATCCCGATCTTCCAGGACTAGTTCGGCCAGCGCCTGATGCTCCTCCAGGAAGGCCAGAATGTCACCTTCCGGTTGAATGCGGGGATGCGTCAGTGTCCAGAAGTGCGCTGTTCGGACAAAGGCGAGAAAGGCGAGGAGATACTCCAGTCCCTCCGGACCCAATGGAGTTCTCAGGGCTTTCTGCGCCCTCTCAGCCCTCAATGGGTCTATAAAAACGAGCCCGGCTAGGAAAAATAGATCCTGTTCTCCGGGGCTGCCAGGGGGTGGGATTGTGCCTGCCGTCATCGCATCTACCCTGGCGATGATTTTGGTCAATGTGCCATCTTCGGTACCAGGGTATCGCAGCAAGGCAATAACGTCCTGGACCGATTGCGCGGGCACCTCGGCCGTCCCTGCGATGTGGCCCTTGCCGACGAGAAAACCTACATGCCTGACAATGCAGTATCGCGCCCGGCAAAAGCGTGAAAGGTGAACAAAGAGGCGCTCCTTGAAAAGCGGCGGGAGTGGATTGTCCAGATAGGCGGTCTTCGCAAAAGACCAAAGCTCGCGAACGGCGCCAAATGCCGCCGCCTCAGGTCGGAAAAAATTTGGCACAAGGCCCATACGATCGGCGACCTCGGCCTCAAACTGCGTACGCTGCGCGCCCGCTTCGTTTTGGGATGATTTGGTCACCGTGTCCACTCCCTATCTTCTCGCAGGCGGCATCTGTCGCGATTGTGCTGTCCGCCGTGTGCCGTCGGTCATTTCCCAGGTGGTGGTCGAAGAACTCGGCACGGTGAGCTCTCCCCGGGCAGCCGCCTGAACGCACGTGAGCTCGCTGGGAGCGACGTGGAGATAGGATCATCGCGCAGGGTTGCGGTGTTTTCCAGGACGATATGCGGGAGTGCCCGGAGGGCCATTCCGCATTCTGCTCCATCGGGCTGGTGCTTGATGCAGCCCGGCCGAAGCCTCGCGCCAGTTGCTGTGAAGATGTGCGCCACTCGTTGCAGCTTGGTACCGAGACCGCGCCGACCGGGTTCTCCAAGCTGCAACGGTCGCCCACCCCGATCTCGATGATGGTCGTCACCGGCACTCGCATGCGTCACCCCACCACCACGACACCTACCGCTGCCGGCAAGTTCAAGAGGATGAACGCGCGCCGGCTGAAGCCCCAGTGCAGCCCCACAACAACAGTGCAGGCAACGACGTCGGCACTACAACGCCGGCCCATCGATACTTCATTGGGATCGTTTAGGGATTTGGTACGCCCGACAGGACTCGAACCTGTGACCCACTGATTAAAAGTCAGTTGCTCTACCACCTGAGCTACGGGCGCGCCGGCAGGGGGCGGACCCTAGGTCCGACGATGCGGTCGGTCAAGCCGTGTGCGGGAAACCGTGGCTCGACCGGGCATAGCGTCTGGCAAGCCGACCGGGCGGTCGCCGGCCTTGTCGATCGTCCCTGATTGGCACATAATGAACGGTAAGCTTTGAGATCATTCACCGCTATGCAGAGGCAAGGGGGCTGCATCATGCGCAACGCGTTTGCCACGCTCCGTCACGCCGTCGCCACCACCGCCGCCGCCGCGCTCGCCGCGGCAACGCTGGCCGGGCCGGCGCTGGCGCTCGATGACGACACCTTCGACGACGTCGCCATCATCATCGGGAACAAGAACTACGCCAGCGGCGTCGCGCCGGTCGAGTTCGCCCACAACGACGCCGAGGCGATGAAGAAATTCGTCGTCGAGGTGTTGGGCTTCGATCCCGAGAACGTCATCGTCCTGAAGGACGCCACCAAGAACCAGATGGAGACCCATTTCTCCAAGGGCGGCATCCTGGAGGACTGGGTCGAGCCGAACGGCAATTCCGACATCGTGGTGTTCTACTCCGGCCACGGCGTGCCCGGGCTGGAGGACAGCAACAGCTACCTGCTGCCGGTCGACGGCAATCCGAACAAGGCGGAAATCTCCGGCTACCCGCTGGCCGAGTTCTACGCCAACCTGAAGGCGCTGAAGGCCAAGTCGATCACCGTGTACCTGGATGCCTGCTTCTCCGGCGACAGTGGCGGCGGCGTGCTGTTCCGCGATGCCTCGCCGGTGTTCCAGGCCGCGCGCAAGACCGTGGCGCCGGCCGAGCTTACCGTGCTGACCGCCAGCCAGGCCGACCAGATCGCCTCCTGGGATCGCGAGGCCGGCCACGGCCTGTTCACCAACTACCTGCTGAACGCGCTCTACGGCGAGGCCGACGGTTCGCGCTACGGCAACGGAGACGGCCAGGTCACCATGTCGGAGGTCAACGCCTACCTGAGCCGCAACATGTCGCGTGCCGCGCGCCGTACCTTCGGGCGCCAGCAGCAGCCGGCCTTCTCCGGCAAGGACGATACCGTCGTCGCGCGCTTCGATGCCGGCAACCCGCCGTTGCGGCCGCAACTGGTTGCCGCCGCGGCAACAAAGCCGGCACCGCAGCAGCAACAGCAGCCACTGACGACGAGCCAGCCGTTGCAGGCCCAGCCACTGGCGCTGAACCAGCAGCAGCCGGCGCAGCAACCGATCCAGCAGCAGCAACAACAGCAGCGCCTGACGGCGTTGCCGCCGGCAACCCAGACCGGGCCGCAGCTGGTGCCGCTGGACGAGACCTACGTCACGATCAAGAACTCCAATGTCCGCAGCGAGCCGTCGGTTCGCGGTGCCAAGGTGGTGACCTTGCCGGTCGGCACCCGCATCACGGCGCTGGCCAAGGTGCAGGGCGAGGACTGGTACCTGATCGCCCAGAACGGCCAGGAGATCGGCTACATCTACGGCACCTTGGTGATGCCGGAGGCGCAGGGCATGGCGATGCTGCAACAGCAGCAGCAGGCCCGCCAGCAGCGGACCGTGCAACGGCAGACCACCACGTCGTCGGCGCTGGCCGGGACGCCGAGCGGCGCGCCGCCGCCACGCCAGATCGGTCTGACCCGCGTCTACCTGCAGGGCGTGGCCAACAACAACGGCGCCGACATGGGCTTCGTGTCCGACTCGGTGCGCAACGTGATCGCCAGCCTGCCGAACGCGCAGATACTCGGCTCATCGCAGATGAACAATGCCGACGTGGTGGTCTCGGGCCGGGTCGGCCAGGTCAACAAGCGGACCATGGCAAACCCGGAGGCGCAGGGCGCGGCGATGGCGCGTGCGGTGTTCGGCAATCTTGGCCGAGCCATGACCGCCAACGTGGCGCCGACGGTCGACGTCTACCGTGTCGAGATCATGCTGAGCGCGCTCGACCGCCACACCGGGCGCACCACCATCGAGCGTGGCGTGCACGAGGAGAAGGTGGCGACCGGCACGCCGTCCGGTCAGGTGATCGGCGCGGCGTTGCAGCAGGCGGCATCGCGCGCCGCCCAGTCGCTGATGATGCGGGTCGCGGGCACCGTGCCGGCACCGGCGCCGACCGCGCAACAGCAACAGGTAGCGCCGCAGCAGCAAGACAGCGGCGCCGGCGCGGCGGGCGCCCTCTTCAACATGTTCAACAACCGCAATCGATGATCGGGTGGCCCGGGGTGATAACCCGGGCCCCTCATGTCGCGGCGGGCTAACCAGCGGCGAGGAAGTCGAAGTCGGCGCCGCGGTCGGCCTGCATGACGTGATCGTAGTACAGCTTGCGGTAGCCGCGCGACGGCGGCGGCGGGGCTGGCGGCAGCGCTGCGCGCCGACGCGCCAGTTCTGCGTCGTCGACCATCAGATCGAGCCGCCGATCCTTCACCGATAGCTTTATCCGGTCACCATTCTCGACCAGTGCCAGCGGCCCGCCGCTGGCCGCGTCCGGCGTCACGTGCAGTACCACGGTGCCGAACGCGGTGCCGCTCATGCGCGCGTCGGAGATCCGGATCATGTCCTTCACGCCCTTGGCCGCCAGCTTCTTCGGGATCGGCAGGTAGCCCGCCTCCGGCATGCCCGACGGGCTGGTCGGCCCGGCATTCTGCAGCACCAGCGCATCGTCGGGCGTAACGTCCAGGTCCGGTGAGTCGAGCCGCGCCGCCAGGTCCTCAAGTGACGTGAACACCACCGCGCGCGCCTCGCGCTCGAACAGATTGGCGTCTGCGGCCGAGCGCTTGATGATCGCGCCGCCCGGCGCCAGCGAGCCGAACAGCGCCAGGATGCCGCCGGTGCGGTCGAACGGCTCGTCGAAGCCGCGCACCACCGAGCGGTCGACGTAAGGGTCGTCGGCGGCCAGGCGCTGTTCCAGCGTGTCGCCGGTGATCGTCAGGCAGTCCAGGTGCAGCAACGGCTTCAACTCGCGCAGCACCGCGCCGATACCGCCGGCGACGAACAGGTCCTCCATGTAGTGCACGCCCGACGGTTTCAGGTCGACCAGCACCGGCGTGCGTTCCGACAGCTCGTTGAGGCGGGTGAGCGACAGTTCCACGCCGGCGCGGCCGGCGATGGCGGCCAGGTGCAACACCGCGTTGGTCGATCCGCCAAGCGCCAGCAACACGGTGAGCGCGTTCTCGATCGATTTCCCGGTGATCAGCGCCGATGGCTTCAGGCCTGAACGCGCCGCTGCCATCGCCGCCACGCCCGACGCTTCCGCCGCGCGCAGCCGGTCGGCGTGCACGGCGGGGATCGCGGCGGTGCCGGGCAGCGCCAGGCCCAGCGTCTCGGCGATACCGGCCATGGTCGAGGCGGTGCCCATCACCGCGCAGGTTCCGGCCGTGGTCGCCAGGCCGCTCTCGATCTCAGCTATCGCCGGTTCGTCGATTTCGCCGGCGCGGAACTTGGCCCAGAAGCGCCGGCAATCGGTGCAGGCACCCAGCCGCTCGCCCTTCAGGGTATGGGTCAGCATCGGTCCGGTCAGCAGCTGCACCGCGGGCTTGTCGGCCGACACGGCGGCCATGAGCTGCGCCGGCACGGTCTTGTCGCAGCCGCCGACCAGCACCACCGCGTCCATCGGCTGCGCCCGGATCATCTCCTCGGTGTCCATCGCCATCAGGTTGCGGAACTTCAGCGAGGTCGGGTTCAGGAAGGTCTCGCCCAGCGAGATGGTCGGGAACGGCAGCGGCAGCCCGCCGGCCGCCAGCACGCCGCGCTTCACCGCCTCGATCAGGTCCGGGACGCCGCGGTGGCAGTTGTTGAAGCCGCTCGACGTGTCGGCGATGCCGATCACCGGCTTGTTCAGCATCTCCGAGGAGAAGCCCATGGAACGCGCGAAAGATCGCCGCAGGTAGCGCGCGAAGTCCGCGTCGCCGTAGTTGGTCAGGCCGCCGAACAGGCCGGGCAGGTCATCGTCGCTCATCTGGAATCCTCCACGCTGCGGCTATACTAGCGCGAGACAGACGAAAGGGCGGACATGCGCGTAGGCGTTGAAGTGGGCGGGACTTTCACCGACCTGGTGGCGATCGACGGCGACCGGGTGACGATCTCCAAGGTGCCGTCGACGCCGTCGGCGCCGGACGAGGGTGCGCTGGCCGCCATCACCGCGGCGGAAATCGCGTTGGCCGAAGTCACCGACCTGGTGCATGGCTCCACCGTCGCCACCAACGCGATACTGGAGCGCAAGGGCGCCAGGATCGCCTTCGTCGTCACGCAAGGTTTCCGCGACCTGCTGCTGCTGCAACGCCACAACCGGCGCCAGATCTACGACCTGTTCTACGCCAAGCCGGTGCCGGTGGTGAGCCGCGCCGACACCATCGAGGTGCCGGAGCGCATCGACGCCAAGGGGCAGGTGGCGACGGCGCTCGATGCCGCAGCCGCGAAGGCGGCGATCGACGCCGTGCTGGCGCGCGGCGACTATCAGGCGGTCGCCGTGTGCCTGCTCAACGCCTATGCCAACCCGACGCACGAACAGGCGCTGGGCGAGATGCTGCGCGCCGACCATCCCGATCTCACCGTCACCTTGAGCCACGAGGTCACGCGCGAATTCCGTGAGTACGAACGCGCGTCGACGACGACGCTGGCGGCCTACGTGCAGCCGGTCATCGACCGTTACCTCGGGCGGTTCGAGACCGCACTGCGCGGGCAGGGGTTCAAGGGCCGCTTCTCGATGATGCAGTCGAACGGCGGCCGGCTGCCGGCGGCGGGCATGAGTCGCAACGCCATCACCGCGCTGTTCTCCGGCCCGGCCGCCGGCGTGATGGGCGCGGTGCGCCAGGCCGGCCAGTCCGGCTACCGCGACCTCATCACCTTCGACATGGGCGGCACCAGCACCGACGTCTGCCTGGTCGCCGACGGCAAGCCGGCGCTCGCCGACGAGACCGAGGTCGACGGCCTGCCGATCCGCACGCCGGTGCTCGACATCGTCACCGTGGGCGCGGGCGGCGGCTCCATCGTCTGGGTCGACGACGGCGGCCTGCTGCGCGTCGGCCCGCGTTCGGCCGGCGCCGAGCCGGGACCGGCCTGCTACGGCCGCGGCGGCACCGAGCCCGCGATCACCGACGCTCATGTGGCGCGTGGGACACTGCGGCCGGCGGCTTTCCTGGGCGGCAGGATGTCGGTCGACCCGACTGCCGCCGAGACCGCGCTGGCCCCCGTCGCCGAGACCTTGAAGACCACGCCGGAGGGGTTGGCGGCCGATGCCATCCGGCTGGCCGAGAGCAACATCGTCGGCGCCATCCGCCTGGTCTCGACCGCGCGCGGGCGCGACCCGCGCGACTACGTCCTGGTGCCGTTCGGCGGCGCCGGCCCGTTGCACGCCGCGCGAATCGCCGAGGAACTGGACATCGCCACCATCTGCGTGCCGCCCAACGCCGGTGTGCTGTCCGCCTATGGCCTGCTCGCCGCCGACTTCGTGCAGTACGGCACCCGCACCCGGCGCATGACCGTGGAGACCGACACGCCCGACACCGTGCGTGAGGTCTTCGCCGAACTGGCGGTGGAGGCCACGACGCAATTCGCCGAACTTGGGCTGGACGCACCGCGCTTCGACCACGCGCTGGCGATGCGCTATGTCGGCCAGGCCTTCGAGGTGCTGGTCGAACTGCCCGACGCCAGCT
The DNA here is from genome assembly GCA_040223615.1 of Alphaproteobacteria bacterium. Taxonomy (GTDB): domain Bacteria; phylum Pseudomonadota; class Alphaproteobacteria; genus JAVKFY01. The sequence continues at coordinate 74,739 of JAVKFY010000064.1, read as the reverse complement.
TGCCGTCGCTCACCGCCGACAAGCTGCTCGATCTCTTCAACGAGGCGCACGCGCGGGTGTTCGAGTTCGACGACAGCCGGGTGAACAAGGCCGAGATCGTTTCCTTCCGCCTCGGCGCCGCCGCGCCGCCGGGTGCCGTGCCGGCACTGAGCGAAGCCGCCGACGCCGACGCGGTCGAGGTCGGCGAGGTGCGCATCTACGACGACGGCGCCTGGGTCGACGCCAAGCGCCTGTCGCGCCGGCACGTGGCCAAGGGCGCCGCCGGCCCGGCCCTGATCGAGGACGTGACCTCGACCGTCTACCTGCCCGCCGGCTGGCGGGCGGCGATCGACGATTGTGATAACCTGATCCTGACGCGCACCTAGGTCGTCATTCCTGCGAAAGCAGGAATCCAGGCGGCGTTGGCCAAGGGCGAGGATGTTGCCAGGTGGCTCTGGATGCCAGCTTTCGCTGGCATGACGAGGGAAAGGAGTGGAAATGGCCGAACTACGCAATGTCGATCAGGCGGTGATCAGCCAGGGGCTGATCGCGGCGGCTGCGGAGATGGGCGTGAAGCTGGTGCGCTCGGCCTATTCGCCGATCGTGCGCGAGGCGTCGGACTGTTCCGCCGCGCTGCACGACGCGACCGGCAATGTCGTCAGCCAGGCCGAGCTGATCCCGATGCAGCTCGGACCGATCGGCACCACCTTCCGGCCCTGCGCCGAGCTTTATCCGCCCGAAACGCTGCAAGAGGGCGATTTCTACATCAACAACGATCCGTTCCACGGCGGCCAGCACGTGCCCGACGTTTTCCTGTTCTCGCCAATCTTCTTCCAGGGCGAGTTGCTCGGCTTCTCCGCCACGGTGGCGCACCACCTGGACCTCGGCGGCGGCGCGCCGGGCCTGAACCCGCATGCTTCGGACGTGCACCAGGAAGGCATCATCTTCCCGCCGTCGAAATACAACCTGCACAAGGACTGGAACGGCGGCCCGTTCGAGCGGCTGGTGCGCGCCAACATCCGCGTCCCGGACCAGACCATTGGCGACTTCAACGCGCAGTTCGCCGCCAACGGCATCGGCGCGCGCCGCGTCATCGACCTGGCCGAGCGCTTCGGCGTCGCGGCGGTGAAGGCGGCGATGGCCGAGTTGATGGACTATTCCGAGCGCCGCATGCGCGCCGCGATCCGCGCCGTGCCGAACGGCACCTACACCGGCGAGGATTTCATCGATGACGACGGCATCGGCGAGCAGCCGGTCGCGATCCGGGCCACCGTGACCATTGAGGACGAGCGGGTCCTGGTGGACTTCACCGGCACCGATCCACAGGTGAAGACCAACATCAACTGTCCCTTCGCTTCGACCATCGCCGCGGCCCTGTCCTGCGTGAAGGGCGTGCTGACCAGCCCCGACATTCCGTTCAACGAGGGCTCCAAGCGACCGATCGAGGTGACGGCGCCCTATGGCTGCCTGTTGAACCCGAAGCCGCCGGCGCCAGTGCGCGCGCGCATGATCCCCGGCTACCGGGTGTTCAACGCGGTGATGAAGGCGCTTGCGCCTGCCGTGCCGGAACAGGTGATCGCCGGCGGCTTCGACACCACCGAGGTCGCCTGCCTGTCGCAACTCGGCGATGGCGGCTATCGCATCTACCTGGAGATCTTCGGCGGCGGCTATGGTGCCGGCAACCTGCGCGATGGCTGCGATGCGGTCGACAGCCCGCTGTCGAACTGTGCCAACGTGCCAGTCGAGGCGATGGACATGGAGTACGACTTCTTCCGCGTCGCCGAGTACGCCCTGGTCGCCGACAGCGGCGGCGCCGGCCGTCGGCGTGGCGGCCTGGGCCTGCGCCGGGTCTATGACATCGTCAGCGACGACGTGAGCTTCGCCACCTACGGCGACCGTTTCCGGATCGTGCCGGAGGGCTTGTTCGGCGGCCACGACGGCGCCCGCGCGCGCTCCTGGGTCGAACGCAACGGCGAGCATATCGAGCTCAGCTCGAAAACCAGCTTCGCGCTGAGGAAGGGCGACCGGCTGGTGATGGAGACCGGCGGCGGCGCCGGCTTCGGCGATCCGACCGAACGCGCCCAGAGCGACGTCGAACGCGACCTGGCACTGGGCTTCGTGACCCGCGACGGCGCGGCGCCATACCGGCAGCGGGACGCCGCGGAATAGCAAGATGGACGATGCCGCGGTCCTCGACCTGATCGGCAAGGTCTACGATGCCGCCTACGACCCGGCGAAGTGGCGCGAGTATCTGACTCAGCTACGCGCACAGACCGGCTCGACGTCGGCTTGCCTGCTGGGCTTCGATTTCGGCCCCAGCGGCGGCGGGCAGTTCGGCGAGATGGTCGGCGCGCCGCTGGAGATGTACGAGCACTACGAGCAGTACTACTGGCAGTACGACGAGTTCGCGCTCGCTGACGCGCGGGCCGGCTTCGCCGCCGGCCAGGTCTGGAACAGCGCCGGCCATATCCCTGACGCCCAGCTGGCAGCGGGCGAGTATTTCAATGGTTTCCTACGCCCGTTCGACCTGTTCTATTTCGCCGGCGGCTCGGTGGTGAAGGCCGAGAGCCGTATCGTCTGGTCCGGCGCGCTGTTCTCGCAACGCCACGGACCCGCCGACGACGAGGCGATGCGCCTGCTCGAACTCCTGATGCCGCACCAGAGTCGGGCGCTGTTGATCAACGAGCGCATGGCTGAGCTCCAAACGGCGCGCGCCATCGGCGGCAGCGTGATCGACCAGCTGCCTTATGGCCTGATCGCACTGGACCGGGGTGGTCGAGTGCTGGGGATGAACCGGCTGGCGGAGGCGATCGTGGCCGCCGGTGCCGGGCTGCGCCTCGGTCCCGATGGCGTGGCCGGCTTGCGCCTCGACGAGGATAATCGATTGCGCGAGGCCATCTCTCACGCCGCTTCGGCAACGGCCGTTGCCACCACGCTGGCGTTGCCGCGGCCGGACAAGCCGCAGCCGTTGCGCGTTATCGTTGCGCCGGTGCCACGTTCGGCGGGGACCCCGGCGTACGGCTTCGCAACACCGAAGGTACTGCTGTTTTTGCATGATCCGGGCGAGCCCGCAGTGCCGCCGCGTGACCTCTTGCGCCGACTCTACGGCCTGACGCCGAAGGAAGCGGAATTGGCGGTGGCACTCGCGCGAGGCGCTGACCTTGCCAGTGCCGCTGCCGCGCTCGATATCACGCGCAAAACCGCAGCCGGGCACCTGCACCAGATTTTTCGCAAGACCGGAACACGGCGCCAGGCCGAGTTGGTCGGCGTGCTTGCCGCGGTACCTGTGGTGCCCGATCTCGACTGTCGCGATCCTTGACGGCCGTTCGCCGCGGGTAGATTGCGGCTCACGCGCGAAGCTTAATGATATCAACGCGCTGACGGTTCATGCCCGCCAAATGCCGGTGACGACAAACGTGACACCGGCATCGAAGCCGTGACCTAACCCCTTGATATAAAGCCCAAATCTTATTGGCACGTCGCTTGCGTCGTTGGCGCCGTACGCCAGATCAACAAAGGGGACGAACGCATGACCGGTCGTGAATGGTCATCGATGACGCGACATGCCGGGGCTTGCTTGTTCGCGTTCCTGGCGCCGGCGACGACTGCGTTGCTCGCTGGTGATCGAGGACGCGGACGATGAGGCTGACCCTCCGAGGTAACCCGACGGGTGTCTGTCTGCTCGGGCTTGGCCTGCTAGCCGGCATGAGCGCGGCAGAAGCGGCGCCCAAGATCTACAATCTGACCGATCTTGGCGGGCTCGGCAGCAACTATGCCGAAGCCCTGGCGATCAACGACAATGGTACCATCGTCGGCGCCGCGCGCGACACCAATGGCAACACGCTGGCCACGTTGTTCGACGGTGCCGGCGGCAACTTCAACCAATCGCTCGGTACGCTGCTGGGCGGCGACAGCAGCCGCGCCAACGATATCAACAACAACGGTCTCATCGTCGGTCGATCGGACAATGCGGCGGGGCAGAGACGGGCTGTCGTGTTCGGCAATTTCGTCGTCGACCTGGGCACCTTCGGCGGCCCGGAAAGCGAGGCCTACGCCGTCAACAACAGCGGCGTCATTGTCGGCGAGGCCGACACCACCGACATCACCAATACGCTGGACAATGTTCCTAACGCCGCGCGCTTCTTCGCCAACGGCAGTGCCCCCAGCAATATTTCGCCGCTGTCGGTCACACCGACGAGCAGCGTCGCCTACGGCCTCAGCGACAACGGCACCGCGGTCGGCGACCGGCCGGTGAACGCCAGGGCGGTGCGCTTCACGACCTCGGGCATTCCGGTTCTCACCGAGCTCGGCGGCATCGGCAACAGCTTCTCGCAGGCCTTCGGTGCCAACGCGAACGGGGACATTGTCGGTGAGACCTTCCCCGGCGGCGTGATCCACGCCACGTTGTTCGATAGTTCCGGCGGTGGTGCGAACATCGACCTGTCGGGCGCCGCGGGCGAGTTCGGGCAATTCAGCAGCAGTGCGCGGTCGATCAACGATGTCGGCGAGATTGTCGGTACCGCGGTGGTCAGTCCGGGCGGAGCGTTCGACGATATCCGCGCGGCTTATTTCGACACCGTCGACGACATGGTCTACGACCTCAACACGCTGGTCGATCCGAACGATCCGGATTTCGGCACGTTGCGGCTGATCGCGGCGCGCGACATCAACAACAAGGGCCAGATCGTCGGTTGGGCCAGCGTCGTCGGCCAGAACAACTTCCTTACCGCCTTCCTGCTGACGCCGGTCGTCGAGGCGGAAGAGGAGATGGACATGCCGGAGCCGGCGACCTGGCTACTTCTGGGCGCCGCGCTCGTCGGTTTCGCCAGTTGGCGCCGTCGGATCTGACCGTGGTAGCGGCGGCCAAGTCGCTGTGACACTTTCGCGTTTGCGGATCGTGGCCCACCACGCGGCGATTGCGGGATACTTGTGCAACATCTCGGCGGCCGCCGGCGCCGTCGTGAAGTAGGCGATCATTGGGGCCAGGTGCAGGTCGGCCAGCGTCGGCGACGCCGCGTCGAGCTCGTCGGCGAGGTTGTCCAGCGCCAACAGCACGCGCGGCGCGGCGGCCAGCCCGGTTTCGATTTCGCCTTGGTCGCACGCGACCCCGGCGGCGGGCTGGAACGCACCATGCGAGAACACCTGCCGCACCAGCGGCCAGTAGGCGTAGCTGTCGACGACGCCGATCACCTGGCGCATCCGCGCGCGGGCCAGCGGCGCCGTCGGCTGCAGGACAGGGCCGTCGAACGCCTCGTCGATGTACTGCGTGATCGCCGCGGTCTCGTAGATCGTGGCGCCGTCGTGGACCAGCACCGGCACCCGACCGAAGGGATGCAAGTCGAGATAGGCCGCCGGCAGGTCGGGCGCGAACGGGTCGATCTCGTGCCAGCGCCAGTTGACGCCTTTCTCGCGCAAGGTCAGCCGCGCGATCCAGGCGTAGACGCTGTACTTGTAGCCGTGCAGGTCGACGGCCACGGCTTTACCCCTTCGGTGGCTTCTGTTCCTTCGCCTCGGTCGGGAAGTCGGCCTTCTTCCAGGCGCCGTAGCCGCCGGCCATGTGGCAGACCGGGCTCAACCCCATGTCCTGCACGGCCTTGGCCGCCAGCGCGGAGCGCATGCCGCCGGCGCAGAAGAACATGAACCTCTTGCCGGACTGGAACGCTTCCTTGGCGTAGGGGCTGTCCGGATCGACCCAGAATTCCAGCATCCCACGTGGCGCGTGCATGGCGCCGGGGATCGCGCCGTCGCGCCACAGCTCGCGGATGTCGCGGATATCGACGAAGACCACGTCGTCATTGCCGAGCTGTGCCTTGGCCTGCTCGATCGACCAGGTCTCGACCTCGGCCTCGGCTTCGGCGCAGAGTTGCTTGATCCCTTTGGTGATCTTCGACATTAGAAAGTCCTCCGTAATACTTGCAAGCTACGGTGCGGCAACGATCGAACGCTGGCAAGACGCCGGCAGAGGGCAACAATGACGGCAACGTTCGAGCTTCACCCGCAACTCGACAGCGACTCCCACGACGTCGCCACGCTCGCCCTGTGCCGGTTACGGCTGCTTGACGATGCACGCTATCCCTGGCTCCTGCTGGTGCCGCAGCGCGCGGCCGTCACCCAGATCCTCGATCTTGACGTCGACGACCAGCAGCTCCTGTGGGACGAAATTCGCTTCCTCACCACGAAGCTGAACGAGCTGTGGCGGCCGGCGCGAGTCAATCTGGGGATCAGCGGCATCATCGTGCCGCAGCTTCACGTCCACCTTATCGCCCGTTTCGAGAACGATGCCGCCTGGCCCCGGCCGGTCTGGAATATCGGCGTGCCGACGACCTATCCGGCCGATCTGCTGGCCAGCCGGCTGCAGGCCTTGCGCGCCGCCCTCGAACCCTAGCTCTTCGCCGCGATCAGCTCGATCTCGACCAGCAGGTCCGGGCTCGCCAGCCCCGCCACCACCAGCAGCGTCGAGGCTGGCTTGGCGTCGCCCATGATCGGCCCGCGCACCTTGCGCAGGGCGGCGATGTCGGCCGGGTTGGTGATGAACGAGTTCAGCTTCACCACGTCCGTCCATTCCATGCCGGCTTCCTTCAAGATCGCCGTCAGGTTGTTCATCGCCGCCGTGGCCTGGGCCTCGAAGCCCTCGGCGACCTTGCCGTCGGGCGTGATGCCGACCTGGCCGGAGGCGTGCAGCCAGCGGGCGCCGGCCGGTACTTCGACGCCGTGATGATAAGCGCCCAGCGGCGCGGAAATGCCGGATGGGTTGAAGCTACGGTTCATGTCGTTCTCCTCGAATTCAAGCGGTGCGGCCGCCGTCGACCGGCAGGTTCACGCCGGTCAGGAAGGCGGCCTCGTCGGAGGCCAGGAACACCGCCGCGCTGGCGATGTCGGTCGGTGTCGCGAAGCGGCCGAGCGGGATCGTGCCGACCATGGTATCGCGGATCTGGTCGGTCAGATCGCCGCCGACCGAGTCGATCATCAGCTTGGTCTCGGCGGCGACCGGCAGGATGGCGTTGACCCGGATGCCATGCGGGGCAAGCTCCAACGCCATGGCCTTGGTCAGCGTCACCACTGCACCCTTCGAGGCAGCGTACCAGGCGCCGCGCGGGCGCGGGCGCAAGCCGGCGGTCGAGGCGGTGTTGATGAAACAGCCGCGCTTCTGCGCCTTGAACACCGGCACGGCGTGTTTGGCGGCCCAGTAGATGCCCTTGACGTTCACCTCGAACAGCCGGTCGAAGGTGGCCTCGTCGGTCTCTTCCAGCCGGTCGCCGGCCTGCGCCACGCCGGCGTTGGAGAAGAAGATGTCGAGCCCGCCGAAGGCGCTTTGTGCCTCGGCGACCAGCCGGGCAACGTCCTTGTCCTTGGAAACATCGCCGCCAACGTATCTGGCCTTGCCGCCGGCAGCCGTGATGGCCTCTGCGACGCCCTCGGCATCGCCGACGTCGTTGACGATCACCGCGGCGCCCTCTGCCGCATAGGCGCGCGCGATCGCCTCGCCGAAGCCGGCTCCGGCGCCGGTTACGATAGCGACCTTGCCGTCCAGCCGTCCCGCCATTGGTTCCCCTTCGAAGATGGTTCTTGTTCCGCGATGCCGGACCGGTCACTCGCCCCAGGTCAGGCCGGACCGCCGTGGGCGCCAGGACGCCGCGGCCTGGGTCGCCTTGGCGACCTCGTCGGGCCGCATCAAGCCCGCCGCCTCGTCGCGTAGCAGGATGGCCTGGTGGCGCAGCGCCGGCTGTCCATCATTGGCCGCCAGCGTCAGCCAGGTATAGGCACGCACCAGGTCCTGGCGTACGCCCAGCCCGCCGATCAACAGCGAGCCAAGCGCGAATTGCGCGTTGGCATTGCCCTTGTCGGCGGCCTTGTGGAACCAGATCGCCGCCAGCGCGTCGTCGCGGATGACGCCCTTGCCGTAGAAATACATCGCGCCGAGCATGAACTCGGCGCCGGGATAGCCGGTGACGGCAAGTTCGCGGAAGGCGGTCAGTGCATCGCCGTGATCGCCCCGATCATAGGCCAGGACGGCGGTCGTATACCGCTTCTCCGTCGCGTCTTCGGCGGCGGCGGGGGGCGTCAGCAGGGCCAGCGCCACAGCGGTTGCGGCGATCAGATTTCGCATGCTCCAGATTTAGCCCAAGGCGCGCCGTTCGGCCAGTGCCGCTTCTTCGACCTGGATGCGATGCCAGAGCAACGCCAGGTTGAGGACGGTGAAGATCGCCGCGATCTGCCAGGCGCCGAACGCGATCGGCAGGGTCGCGATCTCCACCGAGACGATCAGGTAGTTCGGGTGCCGCAAGAAGCGGTAGGGGCCGCGGTGCACCAGCGGTTCGCCGGGCAGGGTGATCACCCGCGTGGTCCAGTAGCGTCCGAGGCTGGCCACCGTCCAGACCCGCGCGGCCTGCATCACGACGAACAGCCCCAGCCAGTTCCACGCCGCCGGCGCCTCGGGCGATATGAACAGCGCCATCGCCGCCAGCCAGCAGCCGTGCAGGATGACGAACAGCGGGTAGTGGCCGCGTCCATGCTCGACCGCGCCCTCCGCCCGCAATGCGCGCTCGTTGCGCCGCGACCAGGCCAGTTCGGCCAGCCGTTGCAGCGCCACCAGGCCGAGGACGGCGTAAAGCAGCATCTAGCTTTCCATCAGCGCGAACGCGGCGCTGAATCCGGGGCCAAGGCTGGTCAGCAGCCAGGTCTCGTCGGCCTTTGCGCGCGCCATCGCCTCGCGCAAGACGAACAGCACCGTCACCGCCGACATGTTGCCGTAGTGCCGCAAGGTGTCCCGGCTCTCGGCGAGGTCCCCGGCCGGCCGCTCGAAGATTTCCTCCAGGGCGTCCAGCACCTTGGCGCCGCCGGGGTGGCAGACGAAGCGGTCGATATCCGCCAGCCTCAGGTCGTGCTGCGCCAGGAAGTCGACGATCGGGGCGCGCATGTTCTCGCGCACGTAGTGGGGAATGTCGCGGCTGAACACCACCGCCAGGCCGTCGTCGCGCACGTCCCAGCCCATGATGTCGAGCGTGTCGCGCCACAGGTGCTCGCCCCAGCCGGTGAGCGCCGGACCGTCGCCGGCGGTCGAGATCACCGCTGCCGCGGCGCCGTCGCCGAACAGCGCGGTGGCGATGACGTTGCTCTTGGAACGGTCGTTGGCGCGGAAGGTGAGGCCGCACAGTTCGACCACCAGCAGCAGGATGCGCTTGCCGGGCATCGCTTGCGCCATCGCGCCGGCCCGGCCCAGGCCCATCACCCCGCCGGCGCAACCCAGCCCGAAGACCGGCAGGCGCATCGCATCCGCGCGCAGCGCCAGCCGCTGCATCAGCAGCGCGTCTAGCGACGGCGTGGCGATCCCGGTGGAGGAGACCGTGACCACCATGTCGATATCGGCCGGTGCCAGTCCGGCCTCGGCGATTGCCTGCTCGGCGGCGCGACTTAGCAGTTCCACGGCGTTTACCAGGAACAGGTCGTTGCGCGCCTTGAATCCGGTGTCGGCGGTGTACCAGTCGATCGGGACGCAGGAATAGCGGGTTTCGATCTCGGCATTGCGGTAGACCGGCGCCAGACGATCGAACGCGCCGAAGGATTTGCCGAAGAAACTGGCGGCTTCGGTGGCCACTTTGTCCTGATGCAGCACGTGGTCCGGTACCGCCGTGGCCAGGGCGGCCAGGCGCGGCGGCGCAGCACGATCTTCGCTGCGGGTGCGAAAAGACGATGTGCGAGTGTCGTTCATGCCGTTAAGATAGGGCAGCCGAGCGAGCGGACAGGATCAATTCTGCGTCGCCGGCGTTGCCAGGATGGTGCACGTGTCGCGATGCGACGGGCCTGGCGTTGGAAACATGGACATGAGCGATACGCGCGACAACGAGGCCGAACCGAAACTGCCGCCGATCATCGTGCCGGTGAAATCCGGCCCGGTTACCCGGCTACGCAACTGGTTCCTGACCGGCATCGTGGTCACCGCGCCGATCGCGATCACCATCTACCTGGCCTGGGTGTTCGTCGCCTGGGTCGACGACACCATCACGCCGCTGATCCCGCACAAGTACAACCCGGAGACCTATCTGCCGTTTTCGGTGCCGGGGCTGGGGCTGGTGGTGGTGGTCATCTTCCTGACCTTCATCGGCTTCATTACCGCCAACCTGTTCGGCCGCACGATCCTGGCGTTCGGCGAGCGGCTGGTCAATCAGATGCCGATTGTTCGCACTGTTTACAGTGCATTAAAGCAAATTCTTGAGACAGTACTTAAGAGTTCGTCACGCTCGTTCAAGGACGTCGTGCTGGTCCAGTATCCGCGCGAGGGCATCTGGGCGCTGGCCTTCGTCACCGCGAACACCGAGGGCGAACTGACCCGGCGCCTGCCGGACGAACTGGTCAGCATCTTCATCCCGACGACGCCGAATCCGACTTCGGGCTTCCTGCTGTTCGTGCCGCGCAAGGACTGCATCTTCCTCGACATGTCGGTGGAGGAGGCGGCCAAGCTGATCATCTCCGCCGGCGTCATCACCCCGCCGGACCCGGCCGCCGCGGCCGCCAACGACACCGGCCCGATCGCCGCCGGCGGCAAGGGCCGCTAACCCGACTCCAGGTACCTGATCGCCGCGTCGCGCTGGAACAGGTAGAGCAGCACACGCAGCGCCTGGCCGCGCGGGCTGCTGAGCTTTTCGTCCTGGTGCAGCACCAGCCGGGCGTCGTCGGCGGCCACGGCCAGCAGTTCGCGATGGGCGGCCAGGTCGGCGACGCGGAAGGCGGGCAGGCCGCTTTGCCGCGTGCCCAGCAGTTCGCCGGTGCCGCGCAGGTCCAGGTCGGTCTCGGCGATCTCGAACCCGTCCTCGGTCCGCCGCAGCACCTCCAGCCGCGCCCGCGCGGTCTCGGTCAGGTCCTCGCCGCGCAGCAGCAGGCAGGTGCCGGCCCGGCCGCCGCGCCCGATCCGGCCGCGAAGCTGGTGCAACTGGGCCAGGCCGAAGCGTTCGGCATGCTCGATCACCATCACCGTCGCTTCCGGCACGTCGACCCCGACTTCGATCACCGTGGTGGCGACCAGCAGCCGCGTCCGCCCCTCGGCGAAGGCGGTCATCGCGTCGTCCTTGGCCTGCGACGACAGCCGCCCGTGCAGCAGGCCGACGCGTTCCGCGCCGAACAGCCGGGCCAGCGTGGCGTGGCGCTCCTCGGCGGCGGACAGATCCTGGGTTTCTGATTCCTCGACCAGCGGACAGACCCAGTAGACCCGGTCGCCGTCGTCCAGCCGCCGGCCGATGGCGCCGACCACGTCCTCCAGCCGCGCCAGCGGCACCACGCGGGTATCGACCGGCGCCCGGCCGGGCTGCTTCTCGCGCAGGATCGAGACGTCCATGTCGCCATAGGCGGTCAGCGCCAGCGTGCGCGGGATCGGCGTCGCGGTCATCACCAGCACGTCGACCGCGTCGCCCTTGCCGGACAGGTTCAGCCGCTGGTGCACGCCGAACCGGTGCTGCTCGTCGACCACTGCCAGCCCCAGGTCGCGGAACGCCAGGTCGGCCTGCAGCAGCGCATGCGTGCCGATGGCGATGTCGGTGCGTCCGCTGGCCAGCCCGTCGCGGGCGGCGGCCCGGGCGCTGCCGCGCTGCGCGCCGAGCACCAGGTCGACCTTGATCCCGGCTGCGGCACAGAGCGGCGCCAGATTGGCGAAATGCTGGCGTGCCAGGATTTCCGTCGGTGCCATCAGCGCGGCCTGTGTCCCGCTCTCCACGGCGGCCAGCATGGCGAACAGCGCCACCACGGTCTTGCCGCTGCCGACGTCGCCCTGCATCAGGCGCAGCATGCGGGCCGGGGCGGCCATGTCGGCCAGGATCTCGTCGATCGCCTGATCCTGCCCGGCGGTGAGCGAGAACGGGAGTTTCCCACGCAGCTTGTCGCGCAGCCGGCCGTCGCCGACCAGCGAGCGGCCGCCGCGCTTGCGCATGTGCTGCCGGATCAGCGCCAGCGCCAGTTGGTTGGCCAGCAGTTCGTCATAGGCCAGCCGCATCCGGGCCGGTGCTTCCGGCAGCAGCGCCGCCTCGGTCTCCGGCCGGTGCGCCGTGTTCAGCGCTTCCAGCCAGCCGGTCCAGGCATGCTTCGCCAGCCATGCCGCGTCCTGCCATTCCGGCAATTCCGGCGCCGACGCCACCGCCTGGTCGATGGCGCGGCGCAGCACGCGCGGCGTCAGGCCCTCGGTCAGCGGATAGACCGGTTCGTAGGGCGGCAACTCGGCCAGCTCGGTCTCGGCCAGGATGTAGTCGGGGTGCGTCATCTGCAGCCGGTCGCGGAAGCTCTGAACCCGGCCGCTGACCAGCCGGATCTCGCCGTCGGGCAGCACGCGACGCAGGTAGTCCTCCTTGGCGTTGAAGAACACCAGGTCGATCGAGCCGCTGTCGTCGGCGCAGACCACGCGGTAGGGCAGGCGCCGGGTCGCCGGCTTCTGATGCTGCACGACGCTCACCTTCAGGGTGCAGGTCATGTCCTCCGGCGCAGCACGGATCGACGGCGCCAGCCGCCGGTCGATGCGTCCGGTCGGCAGGTGCCACACCAGATCGACCAGCATCGGCCCGGCGACCCGCTCCACCAGGGTCGCGGTGCGCGGCCCGACCCCTTTCAGGCCGGTGACCGGGCGGAACAGTGGGTTGAGTATCTCCGGGCGCATGACTTTGGATTCATAGCAGGCCAAGGGACGCAAGTCGGCGCTGACAAGCCGCCGTCGCGCGCGCTATACGGAAGTCATGAACGATAACCTCGACATCCGACGCAAGCGGCTGCTGTACCGGAGCTGGCACCGGGGCACCAAGGAGCTGGACCTGTTCATCGGCGCCTTCGCCGACGCGCACCTGGCCACGCTCAGCGAAGCGCAGCTCGACCGCTACGAAGTGATCCTGGAGCGCGACGAGACCGACATCTATGGCTGGCTGTCGCGACGCGAGCCGGTGCCGCCGGAGCTCGACAATGACGTCATGGCGATGATCCTCAGCTACGACTTCGAAAAAACCAGCCGGTGATCGAGGCCGCCCGGATCGTTTCGGGCAGCGGCCCGCTGACGCTCTCCGGTGTGCCGGAGGGCGAGGATGCGCGCGTGCTGGCAGCGCTGGTCGCCGAAACCCCGGTGCTGCACGTGGCGCTGGACGACCTGCGGCTGTCCCGGCTTGCCGGCGCGGTGCGGTTCTTCGCGCCGGACATCGAGGTGCTGACCCTGCCGGCGTGGGATTGTCTGCCCTACGACCGCGTTTCGCCCAAGGCCGATATCGGCGCGCAGCGCATGCGGGCGCTCTCCCGACTGCTGCAACCGGCGGCACCGGGCGGTCGACTGCTGCTCACTACCGTCAACGCGATCCTGCAACGGGTGCCGCCGCGCGAGGCAGTCGGCGGCAGCAGTTTCGAGGTCGAGGTCGGCGGCGAGGTCGATCTCGACGCGCTCACCAACTTCCTGGTCCGCAACGGCTTCTCGCGCACCGGGCAGGTGATGGAGCCGGGCGAGTTCGCCATGCGCGGCGGCATCGTCGACATCTATCCGCCGGGTGTGGAGGCGCCGCACCGGCTCGACCTGTTCGGCGACACGCCGGAAGGTATCCGGGTGTTCGATCCGCTGACCCAGCGCACCACCGGCACGGCGCAGCGGCTGGAGATGATCCCGGTCAGCGAGTTCGGCCTCGACGAGGACACCATCGCCCGCTTCCGCCGCAGCTACCGTGAGGCATTCGGTGCGGTGACCGACGCCGATCCGCTGTACGAGGCGGTCAGCGAGGGCCGCAAGCATATCGGCATGGAACACTGGCTGCCGCTGTTCCACGAGCGGCTCGACACCGTGTTCGACTATCAGTCCGAAGCGCTGGTCAGCCGTGACCATCAGGCCGAGGAAGCCGTCGCCGCGCGCTTGGAGCAGATTCACGAGCACTATGACGCCCGGGTCGAGGGCCTGAAGGTCCAGTCCGACGCGCCGCCCTACAAGCCGTTGCCGCCGGAACGCCTTTACCTGACCGAGGCGGACTGGCAGCGCGCGGCGGCGGACCGCCGGGTCATCACCTTCTCGCCGTTCCAGGCGCCGCAGAGCGCGACCAGCCTCGACGCCGGCGGCCGCCAGGGCCGCAACTTCGCCGCCGAGCGGGCGCAGTCCGACGTCAACGTATTCGACGCCCTGGCCAGCCTGCTGTCGGCACGGGTCACCGAGGGCAAGCGCTGTCTGATCACCGCGCTGTCGAACGGCGCCGCCGACCGGCTGGCTCTGCTGTTGGCCGATCACGGCATCGACCGCGTGGTGCGGGTCGAGGGTTGGGCCGAGGCGACCGCCGCGCCGGCGTCCAGTGTCGGCCTGACGGTGCTGAATCTGGAGCACGGTTTCGAGGACGGCGAACTGACCGTTGTCAGCGAATCCGACCTGCTGGGCGACCGTCTGACCCGCGACAGCCGACGCCGGCGCCGCGCCGAGAATTTCCTGACCGAGGCGTCCGCGCTGTCGCCGGGCGACCTGGTGGTGCATGTCGAGCACGGCATCGGCCGCTACATCGACCTGGTGACGCTGGAAATCGGCGGCGCGCCGCACGACTGCGTGCAGCTTGCCTACGACGGCGGCGACAAGCTGTATGTCCCGGTCGAGAATATCGAGGTCCTGACCCGTTACGGCGACGAGGACAGCACGGTCGCGCTCGACCGGCTCGGCGGCGGGGCCTGGCAGGCGCGGCGCTCCAAGCTGAAGCAGCGCATCCGCGACATGGCCGACGAGCTGATCCGCATCGCCGCCGCCCGCGCCGTGCGCGAGGCGCCGCGCGTAACCCCGCCGGAGGGCCTGTACGACGAGTTCTGCGCCCGCTTCCCGTTCGAGGAAACCGACGACCAGCGCCGCGCCATCGACGACGTGATGGACGACCTCGCCGTCGGCCGGCCGATGGATCGCCTGGTTTGCGGCGACGTCGGCTTCGGCAAGACCGAGGTGGCGCTGCGCAGCGCCATGGCCACGGTACTGTCGGGCGGCCAGGTTGCGGTTGTGACGCCGACCACGTTGCTGTGCCGCCAGCACTTCCAGACCTTCGTCGAACGGTTTCGCGGCCTGCCGGTGCAGGTGCGGCAGCTCTCCCGACTGGTGCCGGCTAAGGAAGCGGCGGAAGCCCGCGCTGGCCTTGCCGACGGCACCGTCGACATCATCGTCGGTACCCACGCGCTGCTTTCCAAGCGCATCTCGATGAAGCGTCTGGTGCTGCTGATCGTCGACGAGGAGCAGCATTTCGGCGTCAAGCACAAGGAGCGCCTGAAACAGCTCCGCGCCGACGTGCACGTCCTGACGCTGACCGCGACGCCGATTCCGCGCACCCTGCAACTGGCGATGAGCGGCGTGAAGGACCTGAGCCTGATCGCCACGCCGCCGGTCGACCGGCTGGCAGTGCGCACCTTCGTGATGCCGTTCGACCCGGTGGTGGTGCGCGAGGCGGTGCTGCGCGAGCACTATCGTGGCGGCCAGACCTTCTACGTCGTGCCGCGCATTGAGGATTTGGGCGAGATCGCCGACTTCCTGCGCCGCAACGTTCCGGAGGTGAAGTTCGCCAGCGCCCATGGCCGCATGAGCCCGACCGAACTCGACGCCGTGATGACCAGCTTCTACGAGGGTCAGGTCGGGGTGCTGCTGTCGACCACGATCATCGAGAGCGGCCTCGACATCCCGGCCGCCAACACCCTGGTCGTGCACCGCGCCGACATGTTCGGCCTGGCCCAGCTCTACCAGCTTCGCGGCCGGGTCGGGCGCTCCAAGCTGCGCGCCTACTCGTACTTCACCTGGCCCGCGCGCAAGCCGCTGTCGGTGACGGCGGAGAAGCGGCTTAAGGTGCTGCAGACGCTCGATACGCTGGGTGCCGGCTTCTCGCTGGCCAGCCACGACCTCGACATCCGTGGCGCCGGCAATCTGCTGGGCGAGGAGCAGTCCGGCCACATCCGCGAGGTCGGCCTGGAACTGTACCAGCAGATGCTGGAGGAGGCGGTCGCCGCCGCGCGCGGCCAGGACGATACCGCCAGCGAGCACGACTGGTCGCCGCAGATCGCCATCGGCACCGCGGTGCTGATCCCGGAATCCTACGTCGCCGACCTGGACGTGCGCATGAGCCTCTATCGCCGCATCGCTACGCTGGAGAGCCGCGACGAGATCGACGGCTTCGCGGCCGAACTGATCGACCGGTTCGGCAAGCTGCCCGACGAGGTCGACCACCTGCTGCGCATCGTCGCGGTGAAACAGGCCTGCCGCGCCGCCAACGTCGACAAGGTCGAGGCCGGCCCGAAGGGCGCGACACTGTCCTTCCGCAACGACCGGTTCGACAACCCCGCCGGGCTGGTCACCTTCATCAACGAGCAGTCCGGCACCACCAAGCTGCGGCCGGACCACAAGCTGGTCTATCGTCGCGATTGGGAAACCCCGGCGGAACGGTTGCAGGGGGTGGAGGCGCTGATGCGCCGGCTGGCCGACCTGGCTCAGTCGGCGGCGGCACCGTCGGCGGCCTGAGCCGCATCCGCGCCGCTGGTCAGATCGAAGACGTGCACCAGGACGGTCGGGTCCTGGGCGCCGGACACCGCGTACTTGCCGTTGATGATGAAGCAGGGGACGCCGTTGATGCCCATCTTGCGGGCCACGGTCTCTTCCTCGCGCACCAGCTCAACATCGGCATCGGCACCGAACAGGTCGGCGACCAGGTCGGCATCCATGCCGCAGTCCCCGGCGACCCGGAGCAGTTCGTCCTGTGCGCTGATGTCGACGCCGTCGATGAAGTAGCGGTGGAACAGTCGCTCGACCACCTTGTCCTGCACGCCGATCGAGGCGGCCCAGCGCACCAGGCGGTGCGTGTCGAACGTATTCGGCTGGCGCCGGATGGCGGCGAAATTGAAGTTGAGCGCCTCCTCGCGCCCGGCCTGCAGCACCGCGCTGTAGACCCGCGAGGCCCGGTCGGTGCCGCCGAACTTGGCGTGCAGGTAGTCGTCGCGCGTCATGCCGCCGACCGGCAGGTCGGGGTTGAGCTGAAACGGTCGCCACGAGGTCTGGTACCGGTAGAGCGGCCGCTCGGCGATCGCTTTCTCCAGCCGGCGCTTGCCGATGTAGCACCACGGACACACGGTGTCGGAGACGATATCGATATGGATCATGCCGGCGGTGCCTGCTGGTTCCATCAACTATATCTGCGAACGGGCCCGCGCGATCAACGACTCCACGGTGTCGTCGTTGTCCAGCGTGGCACAACCGGCATTCAGGTTCACCGAGACCGGATCGTTCACCCGTGGCACCGAGAAGTCGGTGAAGTTGATCACCCCGGCGATACGCTGCAGCACGTGCAGCCCGTCCTGGTAGGTGGTATCGGGCAGCACGACGCAGAAATCGTCGCCGCCATAGCGCGCCGGCAGGTCTTCCGCGCGCACCAGGTTGCCGATCATTTCGCCGACCTGGCGGATCACGAAGTCGCCGCCGATGTAGCCCAGCGACTCGTTCAGCACCGCCATGTGGAAGATATCGAAATAGCCGACCGACAGCGTGCGCCCGCGCATCCGCGCGTCGTCGATCCGCTTGGACAGGTGTGCGTGCAGGAAGCCGTGATTGTAGAGCCCAGTCAGGCTGTCCGACGTCGCGAAATGGCGCGCTTCGCGATACTGCTCCTGCATCGCGAAGCGGTAGCGCTGCTGGCGCACCAGGGCGGCGGTGCGGAACGCCAGCTCGTTGCCGGCCGCGCGCGGCGCCACGACTTCCGACACGCCGTGCCGGAAGGGGCGCTCAAGGTCGGCAATGTCGTCCAGCATCAGGATCGGCAGATTGTAGAGCCGCGGGTTGGCCCGGGCATCGGCGCTGAAGGTCATGAAGTCGTCGGCGACGCCGCCGGCACCGATCACGGCATCGAGCCGTCGCTTGTCCAGCACGTTCTGGGCCTGCTCGATCGACTCCACGACGGTGACCTTGCCGATCGTGCCAAGCGCCGCCTCGGCCTGCGCCGCCAGGTTGGCATCGCCGCGAATCAACAGCACCTCGGCATCGGCAATCTCGTTCGGCATCGAGATCTGCGGACCTTGACCGACGCCATAGCTGCGCGCGGTTTCCGTACGCCGCAGGATCTCGTCGCGCATCGTCGCCAGCCGGCACAGGATGCGCAGCCGGCCCAGCAGATCGAGGAACGCGTAGGGCCGGGGCAGGTACGATACCGCCGACGCGTCGGGCAGCATGTCGCCGCCGACACCGACGAGGACCACCGGCAAGGTCTCGCCGGCGCCGCATTGCCGCAGCGCCTCCAAGAACACCTGGTCTTCCACGGCGCTGCCGTCGATCACCATCACGGTGACCTTGCCGGCCTGCGCCATGTCGACGGCGGCTTCGCGGCCAGCAGCGACGGTGACCTCATAACCACGGGCCATGAGGCTTTCCGCCAGCGACTCGGCGTTGGCGGGATCGTCATCGAGCAGGATGATGCGCGCTGGGGTTGTCATGGAACGATTTATAGCAAGTCCCGGTAAACGGGAACTATACGGCTGGCCACAGGCTGGCTCGGTTGTTTTCGCGTCATTGGCGTCGCACCATATCGCAGCCGGCTTGTGCGACCAAGTTGCAACAATCGGCGGATTTCGGGACTGGAGGAAGACCAAATGACCGAGGCCGGATTGCTGGCCGGACGCGCCGCGTTTGTCACCGGCGCCTCGACCGGCCTGGGCCGGCATTTCGCGCTGACCCTGGCTCGCGCGGGCGCCGACGTGGCGGTCAGCGCGCGGCGCGCCGACCGGGTCGCCGACCTGGCGGCGGAAATCGAGGCGCTGGGCCGTCGCGCCCATGCTTGCGAACTGGACGTGCGCGACGCGGACGCCATCGACCCGGCGGTCGCGGCGGCCGAGGCGGCGATCGGGCCGCTTGGCATCCTGGTCAACAATGCCGGCGTGACGGTGCAGAAGCCGGCGCAGCAGATGACCGCCGAGGACTACGACTTCGTGGTCGACACCAACCTGAAGGGCACCTGGTTCTGCGCCCAGGCCATCGGCCGGCGGATGATCGAGCGCGGCGAGGGCGGCAAGATCGTGAATCTTGCCTCGCTGCTGGCGCTGAAAGTAATCCCGCAACTGTCGCTCTACGCCATGACCAAGGCCGCCGTCACACAAATGACCAAGGCGTTGGCGCTAGAATGGGCGCGCTACGGGATTCAGGTGAACGCGCTCTGTCCGGGCTATGTCGAGACCGAGATGAACGCCGATCACTGGCAGACGGAGGCCGGCCAGGCCTTCGTGCGCAAGTTCCCGCGCCGGCGGGTCGGCGTGCCGGCCGACCTTGACGCCAGCCTGATGTTGCTCTGCGGGCCGGGGTCGGACTTCATGACCGGCACGATCCTGGCCGTCGACGATGGTCAAAGTTTGATGTGAGTTGGTGACGATGACGGGATTGGCGATCGTCAACGGCCGGGTGCTGCTGCCCGACGGTGTGACGGACACGGAAGTGATCTGCGACGACGGGCGGATCACGGTGCTTGGCGGCGATGTCGGCGCGCGCGAGGTGATCGACGCCGGTGGCCGGCTGGTCGCGCCCGGCATCGTCGACATCCACGGCGACGCGTTCGAGCGGCAATGGATGCCACGCGCCAAGACCTTCTTCCCGCTGCCGCTGGCGCTGGCCGAGACCGACCGCCAGCTCGCCGCCAACGGCATCACCACCGCCTTTCATGGCCTGACCCTGTCGTGGGAGCCGGGGCTGCGCTGCCTCGACAACGGCGTCGAGTTCGTCGCCGCACTGGCCGAGATGCAGCCGCGCCTGACGGTCGACAACCGGTTGCACATTCGCTGGGAGACCTTCGCGCTGCACGCGATCGAACGGGTTGAGGAATGGCTGGGCGACGCGCACAAGCCGTTGCTGGCCTTCAACGACCACACCACGCAGAACGCCATGTCGATGCGCCGGGCCGACAAGGTGAGCCACAACGCCGAACGCGCCGGCCTGTCGGTCGACGACTACAAGGCGTTGCTCGACAGCGTCTGGGCCAGGCAGAACGATGTGCCGGGCGCCGTCGCCGGCGTCGCCGCCAGCGCTCGCGAGGCCGGCGTGTCGATGCTCAGCCACGACGACATGACGCCGCAGATGCGCCAGGATTTTCGGGCGCTTGGCGCCACCATCGCCGAGTTTCCGATGAACGCCGAGACCGCGACCGACGCCCGCCAGGCCGGTGAGCATGTCGTGCTCGGCGCGCCGAACGTGGTGCGCGGCGGCAGCCATATCGGGGCGATGAACGCGGCCGACGCCAGCGAGGCCGATCTCTGCACGATCCTGGCCTCGGACTACTACTACCCGGCGCTGCTCGCCGCCGCCTTCCGGCTGGTGAACGAGCGCGGCATGGCCTGGGAAAAGGTGTGGCCGCTGGTCAGCGCCAACCCGGCGACCGCCGCCGGGCTCGACGACCGAGGCACCATCGAAATCGGCCAGCGCGCCGACCTGATCGTCATCGACGAGACCGCGCCGGCCGCCGTCACCGCCACCGTCGTCGCCGGCCGGCCCGTCTATCGCGTCTAGGCGCTCCCGACCCGCTTTTGCCTTGCAACAGCGACGCTGAGCCGCCATGACTCTGGCCCGAAAGTCGGGGCGGGTCGTTGCCCCCGAATGGGAGTGATACATGAGCAAGATCAATAACTTCTCCATCAACCGCCGGGCCGCGCTGGCGGCTGGCCTGGTCGCCGCGCTGGGCGTCGGTGGCGCCGTGGCCACGGCCCAGGCCGCCGACAAGGTGGTGGTGGGCGCGCTGCGCTTCACCTCGCACTCGGCCGGCTTCATCGCGCTGGAGAAGGGCTATTTCGCCGAGCAGAACCTGGACGTCAGCTTCGAGTTCTTCCAGGCAGCGCAGCCGATCGCGGTGGCCGTCGCGGCGGGCGACGCCGACTTCGGGATCGCCGGTGTCACCGGCGGCCTGATGAACCTGGCGGCGAAGGACGCGGTGAAGATCGTCGCCGGCGTGCTGCACGAGAAAAAAGGCATCGACGGCATGATGATCATGGCGTCGAACAAGGCCTATGAAGCGGGGCTGACCTCGCCGGCGAAGTTGCCGGGCCATTCGCTGGCGATGACCCAGGTCGGCTCGACCTTCCATTACATGACAGCGCGTGTCGCCGAGAAGGAGGGCTTTGCGCTCTCCGACGTCAAGCTGGTGCCGCTGCAGAAGGTCGGGTCGATGATCGGCGCGCTCAAGAGCGGCCAGGTCGACTCGATGATCATGGTGCCGCACATCGCCAAGGCGCTGACCAAGGCCGGCGCGGCGAAGGAGATCGGCTGGCTCTACAATTACGCCGAGTACCAGATCTCGACGCTGTTCACCTCGACCGCGAACACCAAGGAGCGGCGCGACATCGTGGCCCGCTTCGTCAAGGCCTACGGCAAGGGTATCGCCGACTTCAATCGCGTGATGGTGCGCAAGGAAGGCAGCGCCGCTGAGCTGGAGGAGATGACGAAGACGATCCACAAGTATGTCTATGTCGATCGCCCCTACGAGAAGGCGGCGCCGCCGATCCAAGCCGGCGCGATGAACCTGAACGAAGGCGCGGCGCTGCACCTCACCGATGTGACGCGGCAGATGATCTGGTTCCAGAAGCAGAATCTGGTGCCGCAGTCGCTCAGCATCGAACAGCTCGTCGACGCGAGCTTCGTGAAGACCTACTGAGGCCGCCCCCCGGAACGTATTGGCCGAGCCGTCATGGACCTTGAGATCGCCGGGCTGTCGCACCGCTATGGCGATCTTGAGGTCCTGCGCGGCATCGATCTGAAGATCGCCAGCGGAGAGATCGTCTGCATCATCGGTCCATCCGGCTGTGGCAAATCCACGCTGCTGCGGTTGATCGGCGGTCTTGAGCGGCCGAGCCAAGGCGCGGTGCTGCAGCTCGGCGAGCCGCCGGCTGACTCGCTGAACCCGCTGACCTACATCTTCCAGGACTTCGCGCTGCTGCCGTGGCGCACCGTCGCCGGCAACGTCTCGCTGGCGCTGGAGGGCCATCGCCTCGGCAAGACCGAAACCGACAGCCGCATCGCCGACGTGCTGGAACGCACGCGGCTTGCCGACTTCGCTGGCGTCTTCCCCAAGCAGCTTTCCGGCGGCATGAAGCAGCGTGTCGCCATCGCCCGCGCGCTCGCGGTCAATCCCGCCGTGCTGCTGATGGACGAACCGCTCTCTGCGCTTGACAGCCAGACCCGCGAACTGCTGCTCGACGATCTCGTCGGCCTGTGGATGCGGGAGGGCTTCACCGCCTGCTACGTCACCCACAACCTCAACGAGGCGGTCCGGCTCGGGCACCGCGTCGTTGTGCTGTCGCGCCGGCCGGGCGAGATCCGCGACGTGGTCGAGATCGACGTGCCGGTGCCAGAGCGCGCCAGCCAGGCCGCGCGCCTGGCCGAACTGCAACAGGAGCTATGGGACATGATGCGCCAGGAAGCGCTCACCGCCGACCGGGAGCTCGCCGATGGTTGACGTGCCCGCCGGCGACGACCGCCCGCATGGGTCCGGCGGAAGCCGGCAGGTCGCGTTCCGCGGCGGCGGCTTCGCGCCGCAGCCGCAGCGCTGGGTCGGCCCGGCCGTGTTCGCCGCGCTTCTGTTGCTCTGGGAGGCCGGCTCGCGCACCGGCGTGATCACGCCACTGATCCTGCCGGCACCGAGCGAGGCGTTGCAGGCCTTCGCCGACCTGGTGAACAGCGGCCTGTTGTGGAAGCACGTTTCCGCGTCGCTGACCCGCCTGGTCGCCGGCTGGACTGCCGGCACGTTGCTGGGCCTGGCCGTCGGGACCCTGATCGGCCTGTTTTCGATCACGCGGGCCGGACTGGCGCCGCTGGTGGCGGCGATCTTCCCGATCCCGAAGATCGCGCTGCTGCCGCTGTTCATCATCTGGTTCGGCATCGGCGAGGGCTCCAAGGTCGCCACCATCCTGTTTGGCAGCTTCTTCCCCACCGTGATCGCGACCTACGGTGGCATCGACGCGGTCGACCGCGGCCTGATCCGCATGGGCCAGAGCTTCGGCCTGTCGCGCGCCGCCATCGTCTGGAAGATCGTGCTGCCGAGCGCCATGCCGGCGATCCTGTCGGGCATGCGCATCTCGGCCTCGATCTCGATCATCCTGCTGGTCGCGGCGGAGATGATCGGCGCCGAGTTCGGTATCGGCGCGTATGTGCTGCTGGCCGGCAACCTGATGGCGACCGACCAGCTGATCGCTGGGGTCGCCATGCTGTCGATCCTGGGCCTGTGCGTGAGCTGGCTGATCAACCGCGCGGAAAAATACTTCCTGCGCTGGCGCGCCTAGGTGTCGAGCACCGCGCCGACCGTACGCGTCTTCGCCACCGTCTCGGCCCACTCAGTGGCCGGGTCGGAGCCGGCGACGATGCCGCCGCCGACATAGAGGAAGAGCGTGTCGCCGATGATCTGCGAGGTGCGCAGATTGACGAACAGGTCGGTGCCGCCGTCCATATTCACCGGCCCCAGGAACCCGGCATAGCAGGCCCGGTCGTAGCCTTCACGTTCGCGTAGGTACGCCGCCGCCTCGGCCTTCGGCAGGCCGCACACCGCCGCCGTCGGATGCAGGGCACCCAGCAACCGGGCAGCCAGGTCCGGCGCCACGTCAGGCACGACGAACTCGGAACGCAGGTGCACGAGGTTCGCGGCGCGTACGGTGCGCGGCCCGCTCTCCACGTAGTCGATGACGCCGCATGTGGAGAACGCGCGCCGGATGTCACGCGCCACGATCGCCTGTTCCTCGATCAGCTTGTCGACCCAGGTCACGGTGGCCAGGTCGGCAACGTCGGGCCGGATCTGCGTTCCCGCCAGCGCCATCGTGCGCAGCTCGCCGCCGCGCCAGCTCAGCAGCGTCTCCGGCGTCGCCACCAGCCACGCGTCGCGGCCCGGCCGCGTCACCAGCGCGACGAACGCCGCCGGATAACGCTTCGCCAGGCGCTCAAACAGGTCAAGAAGGTCGGTATCCGGCGGTAGCGGCCGGGGTTCGGCCCGCGAGGTCACCACCTTGGCGAACCGCCCGGCTTCGATCGCCGCCACGGCATCGGCAACAAGCGCATGATAGGTCGCCTCGTCGGTGATCGCCGGCGTCCGCCCTGACATGCCGGCCCGGACCGGCGTCGTCGTTCTCGCCGCGCCGTCCAACAAAGCGCGTTGTGCGTCGTTCGACGGTGTGTCGTTCAGCCGCGCTCCGCCCGCGAAGCGCAGTGCCGAGCCTTTAACCACGATGTCGGCCTCGATCACCTCGACCGGCCCATCGCCCGGCGCGTCGAAGCGAGCCAGCGCGAAGCCCGGCTTGCCATTGAATACCGGACGCGCCGCGAACTCGCGCTGACCCACGACGGCCTCCACGTGTTCGCCGCCCGGCCGGCGCCAGACGGCCAGCGGTCGCCGGTCCCGGTCCGCCGCCGCTAGAAGCCGCCGTATGATTTCCGCGATGGCCATTCGATACCGACCTAGAACTGGAAATAGATGAAGGGCTGGAACGCCCGCGGATGGAAGAACATCGGCAGCAGCCAGCAGAACGGCAAGATGAACGGCGTCAGCGGGTTGCGCCGCGTGACGAACGCGTGCCGTCGCCAGCGGCTCGCCAGCACCGCGTGATGCGCGGCCAATCCGGCGATGATCAGGATGGGGTAGGGCGCTGGCCAGGCGATGCCCGGTCCGGGCACGAAGAGCTGGCCGTAGATCGCCACCGCGCCCTCGAAAGTCGTGGCCCGGAAGAACACCCAGATCAGGAACACGGCGCCGACGGTGACCGCCCAGCCGCCGACCCGGCGTGGCCACAGGCGCAGGCGGCCGAGCTGGTGCCCGCAGACGATCAACGCCCCGTGCAGCAGGCCCCAGGCGACGAAACGCCAGGCCGCGCCATGCCACAGGCCGCCCAGCGTCATGGTGATGATCACGTTGCGCGTCGTCGCCAGCCGGCCCTGCCGGCTGCCGCCCAGCGGGATGTAGAGGTAGTCGCGCAGCCACGACGACAGCGAGACATGCCAGCGGCGCCAGAAATCCGACGGGTCGATGGCCAGGTAGGGCAGCCGGAAGTTGCGCACCAGCCGGTAGCCCATTACCAGCGCCACGCCATAGGCCATGTCGGAGTAGCCGGAGAAGTCGGCGTATATCTGAACGCCGAACGCGAGCACCGACAGCCAGGTCGTGGCGGCGTCGAACAGGCCGGGATTGTCGAAGGTAATGTCGACGAACTCGGCCAGCCGGTCGGCGACCATCACCTTCTTGAACAGGCCGAGCGAGAAGACGATCAGCGCCGAGTGCATCGCGCGTATGGATACCCGTGGCGCGGTCTGGAGCTGCGGCAGGAACAGGCTGGCGCGCACGATCGGCCCGGCCACGAGCTGTGGGAAGAAGGCGACGAACAGCGCGAAATTGAGCAAGAGCCGCTCCGCCGGGATGCGGCGGTGGAACACGTCGATCGAGTAGCTCATGGTCTGGAAGGTGTAGAAGGAGATACCGACCGGCAGGATCACCCGGAGCACCTCGTCGGCCGTCGCGAACGGCAGCACGGCCAGGAGTTGGTCGACGAAGAAATTGAAATACTTGAAGAAACCGAGCACCGACAGGTTGGCGACGATCGACAGGGTCAGCAGCCAGCGTCGCCGAGCCAGGTTGCCCTCCGCCGCGATCGCCTGGCCGAGCACGTAGTCGATCAGGGTCGAGACGGCGATCAGGGCGCAGAAGCGCCAATCCCACATGCCATAGAACAGGTAGCTGGCCAGCAGCAGGAAGGCCTTCTCGCACCAGAACGGTAGCAGCAGTCGGCAGACGACCAGCCCAGCCAGCACGAAGCCAACGAAGAAGACCAGGAACTCGACGGTCGAGAAAATCATTCCGGCGCGGCGCCGTAGCTTGCCCTGCTTGGATAAGCCTCCGCGATCGCCTCGGCAATCAATGACATTCCGGCGGCGTTGATGTGGCCAGCGTCTGGCCGCGAGGTCGCGTAGCCGCGTGGGAAGCGTCGCTCGCTCGCGTAGAAGCGACGGAACCGCTCGCGCATATCGACAATGCCGATGCCATTCGCCGCCGCAACTTCGCGCAACGCCGCCACCCATGGCGCATGCGGATCGTCGGTGAGCAATCGTCCGCCGGCCAGTCGCGGGACCCGGGGCGCATAGACCAGCACCACCGGCAGCGCCGTCCGCGCCCGCAGCGCCGGCAATACCCAGCGCCAGATGTCGTGGGCATTGGCGACAGAGAAGCGCGGCCGGTCGCCGTCGCCGGCTGGTGCAGGCGCGGCGCTCTGCACTTCACGCAGTCGCGCCAGCCAGTGCGACGGCCGCAGGTAGCCGGTGACCAGCGGTCGGCCGACCCATAGCTCGCGAAATATCGGATATAGCCCGGCCTGTCGCACCCACGCGGGCGCGAGGCTGTTCAGGCTTGCCGCGTGTGCGCGATGCTCGGTCGCCTTGGCCTGGATGAAGCGCGGCGGCTGGCCGTCCACCAGGCGGTCGTTGCGCTCGCCTTCGCCACCCGGCAGCAAATCGTGCACCGCGCTGATCAGGATGATGTGCGCCGCAACCGGCGCGTAGACGCGCTCGCCGATCGGCATGCGGTGGTGCCAGTCGGCGACGCTGTAGCCGCCGCGGCCCAGCGATACGGCGGTGTAGTCGATCCGGGATTCGCGGCGCCGCTCTTCGAGTTGGGTATGCAGTCGTTCGCCGGTCTCCAGCGACAACGCGTGAACCTGCGAGTCACCCCAAATCAGCACCTTGTCCCGGCCCAGGTCGATGCCGTCCAGGTCGAACCCGAGCGCGCTCGCCTGTTCGATGTGGCCGAAATCCTCGCCAACGTAGCGCACGTGGCCCGGCGCCAGGTTCGCCGTCTCCATCACCTCGTCGTAGATCCACGGCGGCGCGCCCGGCAGCAGCACTGCGGTCAAAAGCCAGACAACCAGCAACCCCAGCACGCTTCCGAGAGCATATCTGATCAACATGAGAAGGCTCTGGCTCGGCGAATCATAGCTGGCTAGACGACATCCTCTCTATCACCCGTGCCGGCGCGCCGCCACCGGCCGGGCGACGCCTATCTGATCTGCTTGGGTAGCCAGGTGGCGACTTCCGGGACCGCGATCAGCAGCACCAGCACGGCCATCTCGATCAGGATGAAGGGCAGGGCGGAGCGCACCACCTGGCCCAGCGTCACCGGGAAGTCGGCGACGCCCTTCATGACGTAGAGCAGCAGGCCGAAGGGCGGGGTCAGCAGGCTGATCTCCATGGCGATCAGCATCAGCACCATCAGCCAGACGACGTCGATCTGGAACACCGCCTGCAACGACGTCGAGCCCAGCAGGAAGAACGGCAGGGTGAGCAGCAGCATGCTGACCTGGTCCATGAACGCGCCCAGGAACAGCAGCACGCCCATCATCACCAGCACCACGGTGAGCGGCGTCAGGTCCATCGCGGTGACCTGCTGGAGCAGGCCGTCGGTGGCGCCGGAATTCGACAGCGCTTGCGAGAACACCAGCGAGCCGGCGATGATGAACAGGATCATGGTGTTGATCTTGGCCGACTCCATCAGCGCCTTGGCGATCGCGCGCCAGGTGAAGTCGGCGCCCTCGATGCCGCTGATCGAGATCGTGTTCTTGAACAACTTGAAGAAGCAGCAGGCCGCCAGCGCCGCCACGCAGCCCAGCGCGGCCGCCTCGGTCGGCGCCGCGAGCTTGAAGAAGATCGAGCCGACCACGACCACGAAGATCGAGAACAGCGGCAGGATGTAGAGCACGAAGGGCAGGGTGCGGTTCAGCGCCCGGCACCAGCGGCCCTGGTAGCTGGCACGCCACACCACGCGGTCGCCGCGCTTCAATGCGATGCTCAGCGGCTCGTCATACTGGCTGTCGTCGAGCGAATAGGTCGGTGCCAGGCTCGGGTCCAGCACGCAACGCCCGATCACGTAGGCCAGGAACAGCACCGCCATCAGGATGCCGGGCACAATGCCGGCCACCAGCAACTGCGCCACCGACTGTTCCGCCAGACTGGCCAGCAGCACCGCCAGCGCCGATGGCGGGATCAGCATGGCGATGCCGCCCACGGCCATGATCGGCCCCATGGCGATGCTCGGCTTGTAGCCCCGCTTGACCATGTCGGGCAGCAGCACCGAGCCCAGGATCGCGGTGTTGGCGATGGTCGAACCGCTGAGCGACGAGAACACCGTCCCACCGACCACCGAGACCACGGCCAGCCGCCCGGGCACGCGCGAGATCATCCGGTCGATGGCGCCGATAGCCTTGAACGCCACGCCGGTCTGCAACAGGATCTCGCCCATCAGCAGGAACATCGCGATCGGCGCCAGCGTGAACTTGATCGCGTTGTGAAATTCCATCGGCATGAACACCAGGCCGATGTCGCCGTTGATGAACAGGTAGGTGCCGAGCACGTTGGCGGCGAAGAAGGCCAGCGCCACCGGCAGGCCGAGGAACATCAGCACGCAGACGGTGCCGAGCAGCAGGCTGAGCGCCGCGTACCATTCCATCTAGCGCTCCATGGGGCCTACAGGCCCGCCTCGGTGCGGATCGTCTCGCCGGCGCGGCGGATGCGCAGCAGGAACTCGATGCCGAGCAGGGCGAAGGCGCCGGCGAAGATCGTCAGCATGATCCAGTTCGCGATCCGCAGGTCCTTGTCCGGCAGGGTGCCGAACTCGAACTCCATTGTCGCGGCCCGGGCGCCGTAGTAGCAGAGCACCGCGCACAGCGCCGCGCCGGCGACATCAAGCAGCTGCTCCAGGCGCATCGACAGGCGCCGGGGCAGGGCCGCGGTCAGCACGTCGACGCGCACGTGCGCGCCTTGCTGCAACACCCACGGCGCGGCGATGAACACGCCGACATAGAGCGTGTACTCCACCGCCTCGTAGAGCCACCAGATGCTGCCGGTGCCGGTCTTCAGCAGCACCAGGTTAAGCGCGATGCCGACCGTGATCAGGCCGATGGAGAGCGCGACCAGCGCCGCCAGCGCGAAGATCAGCCGGTTGAAGGCCGCCTCGACGGCTTCGAGAAGCTTGCCCACGCAAACCGTATCCCTTGCACGTCGGCGCGGGCGCCGGTGGACGCCCGCGCCTGCGCGTTCGTTGCCGCGTTACTTGGTGAACAGCTCGCGCAGCTTGGCGGCGTGCTCGGGGCTGCGCTCGGTGACTTCGGCCCAGCCGGCGTCACTCGCGGTCGTCAGCCACTTCTCAGCGTCGGCGCCGGTGAAGGTCACCGTCGCCATGCCCTCGCTGGCCATCCATTCCTTCTGCTTCTTCAGCGCCGCGGTGAGTTCGGCGCTGTTCGGCTCCGAGCGCGCCTCGAACTCCAGGCCAACCGCGTTCAGCACCGCCTGCTGCTCGGCGCTCAGCGATTCCCACTTCTTCAGGTTCGCCAGCGTGTGCAGCGTGGAGTTGTAGAAGCCGGGCTCGACCCGCACCTTGGTCACCTTGATCCACGCCGGCACCCAGCCCAGCGCCGGCCAGCCGTAGCCGCCCACCGTGCCGTTCTCCATGTAGGTGTAGACCTGGGCGATGTTGGAGGTTTGCACGGTGGCGCCCATCGCCTTGAAGAAGGCGGTGTAGACCGGCGACACGCGCAGGTGCAGGCCGGTCAGGTCGGGCTTGTCGATCGGGTCCGTCAGCCACAGGTGGAACGGGCCGAAGTCGTGGTGCCGGGCGATGAAATGAATGCCCTTGGCGTGGAACAGCTTCTGCATGTAGTCGAGGCCGCCATTCTGGCGCAGCTCGCTATAGGTCTTCTCGGCGAAACGCATCACCGGGGCTTCCGGCAGCACGTTGCCGAAATAGGCCTCGGTGCAGCCGACCATGTCGTAGGCTCCGGCGGCCATCTTCTGGGTCAGGGTGAACGGGCTGCCGATCGCCGGCGCGCCACCAACCAGTTTGATCTGCACCACGCCCTTGCCGCGCTCGTTGACCGCGTCGACCAGCGCCTCGAAAGGCTTCGACACCGGGCTGCCGATCGGGAAGCAGCTCGCGGCGTTCAGCGTCGCCTCGTCGGCCCGCGCGGCGGCCGACAGCGCCAGCGCCGCTGCCGTCGCCGCCATCAGAAGTGATTGCCTCAATGCCATATGAAGTCTCCCGTTTGGCTTTTTCGTTGCCTCCTCATAGCACGCCACGACCCACCGAGGCAGCCCGACGCGCTAAGCTTCACCGTAACGCGCGTCTAAGGGAGGCCACCAGATGGCGAGGACACCGAAACCGATCCGCTCCGATATCGCCTGGAGCAACCGCGAGCAGATCGTGATCCGCGGCCGCAGCCTGCCGGACGAGATACTAGGCAATCTGAACCTGGGCGACTTCAGCTACTTCCAGCTCACCGGCGAGATGCCTTCGGCGGCGCAATCGAAGCTGTTCAACGCCGTGCTGGTGACCCTGGTCGAGCATGGCCTGACGCCCAGCGCCATCGCTACCCGGATGACATACGCCGGGGCGCCGGAATCGATGCAGGCGGCGGTCGCCGCCGGCCTGTGCGGTCTCGGCAGCGTTTTCGTCGGCTCGATGGAAACCGCCGCGCGCATGCTCTACGAGGCCTTGCCGACGGGCGAGAGCGCCGCCGACCTCGATGCCCTGGCGCACGACGTGGTCGCCGCCTACCGCGCGGAGAAGCGCATCCTGCCCGGCATGGGCCACCCGATCCACAAGCCGATCGACCCACGCACGCCGCGCCTGTTCGCCCTCGCCGAGGAATGCGGCATGGCCGGCGACTATGTCGTGCTGGTGCAGAAGATCGCCGCCGAGGCGGAGCGGGTGACCGGCAAGTCGCTGCCGGTCAACGCCACCGGCGCGATCGGCGCGATCTGCTGCGAATTCGGCTTCCCGTGGACTGTTGTGCGCGGCTTCGGCGTGATGGCGCGCGCGGTCGGCCTGGTTGGCCATATCATGGAGGAAGCCCAGAACCCGATCGCGCAGGAGATCTGGCTGCGCACCGAGGAAGAGGCGACGCAACACGTGCGCCCGGACTGAGACGGCCTGATCCAGGTGCCGGGTCGCCGCCGATCGGCTACGCTGGATCCCTTGGTGAAAGGAGAAGCCGATGTCGGAAAGCAAGCCGAAGCTGGAACTCGACGACGACGAGCCGGTCGAGCTGTTCTCGCCACCGTGCCTGCTCAGCGAGCTTGATCCACAGTGGCTCGAAGCGAGCAAGCCGCGACGTAAGAAGAAAGACGACGACGAGCCGGCGCAATAGCCGGCAAGGGGAGGACGGCGATGACGGCGAGCGGCGACTGGCTCGGACTGGCGGGCAAGAAGGTGGCGGTGACCGGCGCGGCCGGCGGCCTCGGGCAGGCCATAGCGCGCGGCGCGGCGGAGGTCGGCGCCTCGCTGGTGCTGCTCGACCGCGACGGCGACGGTTGCGAGAAGCTGGCGGCCGAGCTCGGCAGTGATGCGCAGGCGATTGCGTGCGACATCGCCGACCCCGCCAACGTCGCCGCGGCGGCCGCAGCCGCCGGTGCCTGCGACGTGCTGGTGAACAACGCCGGCCTGCTGCACCCCGGCCCGATCGACACCATCACGCTCGACGAATGGAACGCGGTGCTGTCGGTGAACCTGTCCGGCTACATGCTCTGCGCGCAGGCCTTCGGCAAGGCGATGCGGGCGCAAGGCGCCGGCGCCATCGTCCACATTGCCTCCATCGCCGCCACCAACCCGCAGCCGCGCAGCGGCGCCTACAGCGCGGCCAAGGCCGGCGTGTTCCTGCTGTCGCAGCAGCTCGCAGTGGAGTGGGGACCGGACGGTGTGCGCTCCAATACCGTCAGCCCCGGCCTGGTCCGCACGCCGATGTCGGAGAGCTTCTACCAGGCGCCGGGCGTTGCCGAGCGGCGCGCCGAGATGGTGCCGATCCGCCGCGTCGCCGGCCCGCCGGACATCGCCGACGTGGTGCTGTTCCTGGCCAGCGACCGGGCGCGCTACGTCAACGGCATCGATGTGCTGGTGGACGGCGGCCTGGGCAAGACGGTGATGGAACTGGTGCCCCGGCCGGGCTTCTGACCCGACCGCGGCGCTCGACGCATAACCTGATCGGGTGAAACCGAGCCCGCAACCACCACCCACCTCACCCCAAACCCCTCTCCCCCCTGAAGGGCGGAGAGGGACTTCCGCGGTCGTCGATTTTTCGCCCCCTCTCCACCCGCTTGCGGGGGGAGAGGGTTGGGGAGAGGTGGGTGTCGATGCCGGGACCAGTCTGGCGATGCAAGGTGTCAGTCCTTGCGCGCCTCGAACTGGGCGAACTCGTTCATGAACGGGGCGGCGATGTCGGCGTTGATCTTCACGTCGATCAGGATCGGCCCCTCCGGCTTCTCCAGCATCGGTGCAAGCGCGTGGATGTCGTCGACCGTGCGCACGGTCGCGGTCTGGAATCCGAACGCCTCGGCCACCGGCGCGTAGTCCACGTCCGGGAAGACCGACTTGGCGATCGGCAGCTGGTGCATGCGCAGGAAGTGCACTTCCGCGCCATAAGCGCAATCGTTCATCACCAGGACCACCATCGGCAGGTCCTCGCGTACCACCGTCTCCAGCTCGGAGAGCTGCATCACGAAGGCGCCGTCGCCGACGACCATCACGGTGGTGTTGTCGGGCCGCGCCTGCGCCACGCCCATGGCGGCGCCGAAGCTGAGTCCGATCGAGGCAAAGTCATTCGTCATCTTGAAATGGCCCGGTCCCGGCGTGTCGATGTAGGGCACCACGGCCAAGAAGTTGCCGCCGTCGTAGACCAAGTTGCGGTCGGCCGGCAGCAGCTTGTTGAACTCCACCGCGGCGGTGCGCGAGTCCAGCGTGCGCGCCGTGCCGCCGTCCTCGTAGTCCTGGGCGATGTCGAAGTCGGCCAGGAACTTGCGCGTCTCCTCGCTGTGGAACGGCTTGTCCGCGGCCGAGCGGGCGGGCAGGGCGTCGCCAAGCTGCTCCGCCGCCAGTTTCGCGTCGGCCGCGATGCCGATGTCGACGTCGAGCCAGCGGCCGATATTGCCGCGCACCCGGTCGATCTGGATCAGCGGTACCTGCGGGATCGAGTGCCCGAAACTGCTGGTCAGGAAGTTGAGGCTGGCGCCGAAGGCGATCACGCAGTCGGCCTGCTCGGTCATGCGCCGGGCTGCCGAATGCGAGAATGAGCCGAGGATCCCGAGATTGTAGGGATGGCCGCGGAACATGTCCTTGCCGCGCGCCGAGGTGATCAGCACCGCGCCGATCTTCTCCGCCAGCGCCTCAAGCGCCGGCTTGGCGCCGGAAAGATGCGCGCCAAAGCCGGCGATGATCAGCGGCCGCTTGGCCTCGGCGATCAGCGCGGCGGCGGCCGCGATCGACTTCGGCTTGGCCGCCGCCGGTGCCATCGGCGCGGCCGGGCTCGGTCCGATATCGTCCGCGCCGACCTCGATCTCGGCGTGCTGCACGTCGACCGGCAGTCGCAAGGTGACCGCGCCGCCGCGCTCCGCCGTCGCCAGCGCATCGGCGAGCGCGCCGCGCGCCGATGCGGCGCTGTTGGCCACGAAGCTGCGCAGGCCCGCCGCCGACAGCACGCCGGCGGCGTTGAATTCCTTGTAGTCCGGCCCGATGCCGTTCAGCGCGCCGCCGCCGGCCGCCATTTCGCCATAGATGATCAACACCTTGGAGCCGGTGCGGCTGGCATAGACCGTCGCGTGCAGCCCGTTGGCCGCGGCCGGTCCGCGCCCGATCACCGCGATGGCCAGGCCGCCGGTGGCCCAGGCATAGGCCTCGGCCATCGCGACCGCGGCATTCTCGTGCCGGGCGCCGCGAAACTCGATGCCGATGGCGTCGAGCGTGACCGCGAAGTCCGCCGTGTCGTCGCTCATCAGCCCGAAGACGACCTCGATGCCGTAACTCTTGATGTCCTGCGCCAGCACTTCATAGATGTGCATGCGCCGCGCGTCGTCGCGTGTCTCCGTCACCGCTACGCTCACGATATCCTCCCTCGACCCGGCACCGACTTAGGCGGACGGGCGCCACGAATTGCTATCCCGGCAACAACACTACG
This sequence comes from Alphaproteobacteria bacterium, assembly GCA_040223615.1. GTDB lineage: Bacteria > Pseudomonadota > Alphaproteobacteria > JAVKFY01. Next base: position 40,842 of record JAVKFY010000064.1, on the reverse strand, counting down.
CCGTGCCAGCGGCCGGTAGAAGGGGGCTGCCCAGGCCTGGCTGCCCCGACGTCCTGGGCGCCGGTGGCTTCGCCTCGCCGCGAGGGCGCGTGCCGGATGAGGTTTCGTTGACGTGATTTGGTTTTGCGGGCTACCTTGATCTGGCGTTGATTTTTCCTTGGGAGGAACGGCCGTGCGTTGGATGAAGCTTAAGGTTGTCGAAGTTTCGGTTGGCATGGAGATCAACTGCTACGCGTGTGCGGAGCGGTAGACCTCCGGGCTAGCTTTCTGGGTGCGTCAGTCGCCGGGCGGCGGCGATGAAACTGCGCGTGCTCGGTTCGGCCGCCGGTGGCGGCTTTCCGCAATGGAACGCGAACAGCGAGGCGTGCCGGCGCGCCTGGGCTGGTGATCCGTCGGCGCCGCCGCAGACACAGTCGTCTGTGGCGGTAAGCGCCGACGGCGACAACTGGTTCCTGCTCAACGCGTCACCGGACCTGCGCCAGCAGATCAACGACAACCCGCCGCTGCAGCCGCGACGGGGCAAGCGCGACAGCGCGATCCAGGGCGTGGTGCTGACCAATGGCGACGTCGACCACGTCGCCGGGTTGCTGAACCTGCGCGAGAGTCAGCGGCTGACGCTGTACGCCACCCGACGGATTCTCGACGTGCTGGCCGCGAACCCGATCTTCGGCGTGCTGAACCCCGATTTCGTTGCCCGCGAGGCGGTCGAACTGGACCGCCCGTTCGCATTGACCAACGCCGATGGCGGCGATTCCGGCCTGCGTGTCACCGCCTTCGCGGTGCCGGGCAAGGTGGCGCTGTACCTGGAGGATGCCGGTGCCGGCGACAATTTCGGCACCCGCGAGGAGGACACCATCGGGCTGTTCGTGGCGCGCGCCGACGACGGCCGCGGGTTCTTCTACGTGCCGGGCTGCGCGGCCATGAGCCCGGACCTGGCATCGCGGCTGCGCGGCGCCGAGCTGGTGCTGTTCGACGGCACGTTGTGGCGCGACGACGAGATGGTCGCCGCCGGCGTCGGGGTGAAGACTGGCGCGCGCATGGGCCACATGAGCATGAGCGGTCCGGGCGGTTCGATCGCTGCGTTCGAGGGCTTGGAGGTGGCGCGGCGCGTGTTCATCCACGTCAACAACAGCAACCCGGTGCTGCTCGCCGACACCGAGGAGCGCGCGGCATTGGAGGCTGCCGGCTGGACGCTGGCGCGCGACGGCATGGAGTTGGATTTGTGAGCATGCTGGACAGCGCGGAGGCGATGGAGGCGGAACTGCGCGCGATCGGCGCCGCGCGCTACCACGACAAGCATCCGTTCCACCAGTTGCTGAACGCCGGCAAGCTGAACAAGGCGCAGGTCGCGGCCTGGGCGCTGAATCGCTACTACTACCAGGCGCGTATCCCGATCAAGGACGCGGTGATCCTGGCCCGGCTGGACGACCCGGCGCTGCGCCGCGAATGGCGCCAGCGGATCATCGACCATGACGGCGACGGCCCCGATGACGGCGGTATCGAGCGCTGGTTGCGGTTGACCGACAGTCTTGGGCTGGACCGCGAGGAGGTGGTCTCGCTGCGCGGCCTGCTGCCGGGCACGCGCTTCGCGGTGGACGCCTACGCGCAGTTCGTCGGCAGCCGCTCGGTTCTGGAGGCGGTCGCCTCGTCGCTGACCGAGCTGTTCGCGCCGCAGCTGATCGCCACCCGGGTCTCCGGCATGCTGGCCAGCTACGACTTCGTGTCGCGCGAGACCCTGGCCTATTTCGACAAGCGGCTGACCCAGGCGCCGCGCGATTCCAATTTCGCGCTGGACTACTGCAAGCAGCACGCGACCACGCCGGCGCGGCGCGAACAGGTCTGCGACGCGCTGCGCTTCAAGTGCGGCCTGCTGTGGGCGCAACTCGACGCGCTGCACTACGCCTATGTCGAACCGGGCCATATCCCGCCCGGCGCCTGGGTGCCGGCCCCGTGAGCGCGCAACAGCACGCTCACAGCGCCATGAGCACGCAACCGGCCGTGACGCGCGGGGCGGAGTCATGAGCCTGGCGGTGACCGTCACCGAGGCCAGCACCGTGCGGCTGGCGCGCGGTTGCCGGCTGCGCTTCGACGAGGCGCGTCAGCAGTGGCTGATCCTGGCGCCCGAACGGGTATTCATGCCCGACGAGGTTTCCGCCGCGGCGGTGCGCCGCTGCGTCGAGGAAGGCGTCACCGTGGCCGATGTGATCGACGGCTTCGTCGTCGACTACGACGCGCCGCGCGAGACCATCGCCGTCGACGTACTGGCAATGCTCCAGGACCTGGCCGACAAGGGGGTGCTGGTGGTGTGAGTCGCCCCGGCGCACCAATGGCCCTGCTGGCGGAACTGACGCATCGCTGCCCGCTGCAATGCCCGTACTGTTCCAACCCGGTCGAGCTGGCCCGCGTGGCCGACGAACTGGGCACCGACGATTGGCGCCGCGTGCTGGACCAGGCGGCCGCGCTTGGCGTGCTGCAGGTGCATTTCTCCGGCGGCGAGCCGACGGCGCGGCCCGACCTGGTCGAGCTGGTGGCGCATGCCGAGGCCGCTGGCCTGTACAGCAACCTGATCACTTCCGGCGTGCTGCTGACCGACGAGCTGGTGGCGGCGCTGGCCGAGGCCGGGCTGGCCCACGTGCAGCTCTCGGTACAGGGCGCCGACGCGACGACGGCGGACCGGGTGGCCGGCCATCGCGATGGGCACGCCAAGAAGCTCGCAGCGGCTGCACGGGTCACCGCGGCCGAGCTGCCGCTGACCCTGAACGCGGTCGTGCACCGCCAGAACCTGGACCAGCTCGGCGGCCTGATCGAGCTGGCGGTCGAGCTCGGCGCCAGCCGGCTGGAGGTCGCGCACGTGCAGTATTATGGCTGGGGCTTGCGCAACCGCGCCGCCCTGATGCCGACGCTGGCGCAGATCGACGCCGCCACCGCCACGGTCGAGGCCGCCCGCGACCGTCTGAAGGGCCGCCTGGTGATCGACTACGTGATCCCGGACTACTACGCACGGCGACCGAAGGCCTGCATGAACGGCTGGGGCCGGCAGTTCCTGAACGTCAGCCCGACCGGGCAGGTGCTGCCGTGCCACGCCGCGGAGAGCATCGCCGGGCTCGACTTCGACAGTGTGCGCGACCACGACCTGGCCTGGATCTGGCAGCATTCGGACGCCTTCGAACGCTTTCGCGGCACCGCGTGGATGCCCGAACCCTGCCAAAGCTGCGACCGTGCCGAGATCGACTGGGGCGGCTGCCGCTGTCAGGCCTTCGCGCTCGCCGGCGACGCCAGCCTCACCGACCCGGCTTGCGAGAAGTCGCCCCTCCACGGCCAGATCTTCGAAACCGCCAAGGCCGAAGCCAACGCGCCGGCACCGGACTTCACCTACCGAAACTACAAGAACGCATGAGCGTTCGTGCCACGGGCAGCGCGATCTGAATGAGAAGTGCCGCCGTTTTTGAACGGCGCTCTGCAGGTGAGGCGAAACGGCCTCCACCGGGGCCCCTTGGCACTGTTACCGGGCGGGGCTCATGAAGCGCCACGCGGCCTGTCTGGGCTGGCGGAAGCCTATGCGTCGCGGCGGATTACGCTGGGCTCCGCCCGGGTCACGACAGATGCGCCGTGGGGCCCCGACGTAGCCCGGCGCCAATCCTTGGGATAACGACTTGGCTGGAAAAGGGCTAAGCCCTTGGAAAGGGTGGCTCCCCGGGCCGGACTCGAACCAGCGACCCAGCGGTTAACAGCCGCTTGCTCTACCAACTGAGCTACCGGGGATTAGCCGGCGCGGTGTATAGCAAAGCCGGCCGCGGGACGCCAGCCTTGTTGGCCGCGAATGCGTCTAGATTTCGGCGAAGGCCTGCAGTCCGAGGCGCAAGCGCGGCGTCAGCGCCAGGAAACGGCAGCCGACGACGTCGCCGTCGGTCCAGATCACCTCCGCCAGGATATCGCCGGAGACGTTGCCGGTCGGATCGTGCATCACGGCCGAGAACCGCTCTCCGGGCGCCAGCGCGCGGTGCAGGCCGACCAGCCGAAACCCGGCCAGCGACCAGTCGATCGTGTGATAGCCGTGTTGTTCCAGTTCCACCTGAACTGATCGACGGGACAGGCGCCGCCTACCGCGGCGGTCGAGTTGCGCCAATGGCGGAGGCGCGAATCGGGTTGCAAGCATCGAATTACCCCTAAGACTTTGTTAACTATACGCTTGCAGCAGAAATGGTGGGGCTCGGACGGAACGCCAGTGGCAGCGGTCACAGGGATTGCGTGAAAAGCGGGTCGCAGCGGCCGGCATCGCGCTGGCACGGGAGGATCGCGGCGCTGCCGCGACCATGGCGGCGCGTGGTCGGCGGCGGCCTGGTCCTCGGCGGCGTATTTGGCTTCCTGCCGGTGGTCGGGTTCTGGATGCTGCCGCTGGGCCTGCTGGTGTTGTCGCAGGATTCGCCGCGCCTGCGGCGCTGGCGCCGGCGTATGGCGATTTGGTGGCACCGACGGTGATTGCCGTCACTGGCGGCGGCGCCGGGAGCGTCTACATCATCTCGTAACAAGGCCGGGTTCATGCTGGGCCGAGATATCGAGAGACCGGGATGCTGCTGGAAACCTTCTACATCGGTCGTCGTGGCGCCTACCGCAGCGTGGCGGCCGCATCGGCACACGAGCCACACGACGACGTCATCCTGATCGCCGCGCCGGCCGGGTCGAACCGGTTGTGGCGGCTCGACAGCGAAGGTGAGCGGCGCCCCTACATCACCGCCGACTGGGCCATGGCCTGGAAGCTGGCATCAGTCGGCGCGCGCCGTGTCCGGCCACTCGAGGTGGTCGCCTAGCGCTTTCCGGTCAGGCAGCGCCAGCGGGACAGGCCTAGGCGGATCTAGCCGCCATCAGACGATATTCGCCAGCGTCTTCCGGTTCGGGGGCGTGGCGCCGGTCGGCGCCTTCGAAGTGGCGTTGCTTGTGGCGCCGGTTGGGCCCGAAATAGCTCGGCGTCTGCACGAAGTACCGCGGTTGCTCGATCAAGCGTACGAAGGTGCGGTAGATCGCGTTCAGCGACACCGGCTTGGCGATGGTGTAGTCGGCGCCCTTGTCGCGCCCCTGCTTCACCAATCCCTGATCCGCATGTCCTGTCAGTAGAACCAATGGGATAAAGCGCAGAGCTGACTCCGACTGTCGGGTAAGTTGGACGAACTCAAGCCCGTTGATCGGATCCATCATCCAGTCGACGAAGACGATGTCCGGCTGCCAGTTCTCCAGATCGGCGAAGGCGTCGGCCGGGCTGGTGAAGCCGTGAACGTCCTTCACCAGCATGGAGTTCAAGATCGTCTTGATGATGTACTGCATGTATTGGTTGTCATCGACAACCATCACGCTCAACACCGAGAAATCGTAACGCCTGCTCATTCTCTCGACGATCCGTGACGGCGCGCCCCGGCGCGTACGCCGGTTTCCCCTGCTTCGTCATGGTCCGGCGATATGATTAACAACCGGTTTGTGCAATTCGCGGATCATTCAAATTCCAGTAAGCATTTATTCCTAAAGTACCGCCGTAGAGGATGATCGGGTCACCGAAGACGGATGCGAAAGCGCTACGACCTCTCCAACCTGTCGGTGATGGCGGTCGACGACAACCACCATATGCTGCAGGTGCTGCGCACCATGCTCAACAGTATGGGCATGTCCGACGTGCGGCTGTTTGCCGATGCCGGGGTCGCGTTGCAAGACCTGCGTATCGCGCCGCCCGACGTGATCTTCACCGACTGGCTCATGTCGCCGATGACCGGTGGCGAATTCGTCAGCGCGATACGCGACGAGAACGGCCCGGTGCGCTACACGCCGGTCATCGTGCTGACGGCGCACGCCAGTCGCGCCATGGTGCGGCAGGCCCGCGACCATGGCGTCGACTACACCTTATGCAAGCCGGTGTCGGTTGAGTATTGCTACCGGGCTTTTGCGCAGTTGCTGCACGGCGATCGCAGTTTCGTTCAGGTCGGCAAGTATTTCGGGCCGGACCGGCGCCGCAAAGCGCGGCCGTTCGAGTTCAACGACCGGCGCAGGGAAGATCCGATTGCCGCCGAGAACGCGGCGGCGGCGGCTTCGGGGTGAATCGCCAACGGAAAAGGGTTGGAGGCGCGGACCGGACTCGAACCGGTGTGAACGGATTTGCAGTCCGCTGGATAACCACTCTCCCACCGCGCCGGCGGGCTCGGCCGATGACGGCGACCACGGCATTCACATAGTCGAGCCCGGCGCGGCGGTCAACGCAAGCGGTGCGGAAGTGGTTTACCCCTGGCCAATCCAGGGCTTATAAGCCCTAGTCATGGCCCCGAGGCGGCCCTAGCGAGGAATGCGGCGGCGATGAACGATCTCAGCGGCGAACGGCGCCTGAGCATGGTCAATGGGCAGATCCGGCCCAATTCGATGACCGACGAGCGAGTGGTGGCGGCGATGCTGGCGGTGCCGCGCGAACTGTTCGTGCCGAAGGCGCTGCGCGGCGTCGCCTATGTCGACGAGGACATCCCGGTCGGCGGCGACCGTTACCTGATGGAACCCCGCGTCTTGGCGCGCCTGTTGCAGGCCGCCGACATTGAGCCGGACAACGTGGTGCTCGATGTCGGCTGCACCACCGGTTACTCGACCGCGGTCCTGGCCCGGCTGGCCGGTTCGGTTGTGGCGATCGAGAGCGACGCGGAACTGGGCGCGCGTGCGCAAGCGCTGATCGCCGAACTGTCGATCGACAACGCAGCCGTGGTCATCGAACCGCTGGCAGACGGTTATGCCGAACAGGCGCCCTATGACGTCATCGTGCTCGGCGGCGCCGTCGACGTGGTGCCAGCGGTGCTGAGCGAGCAGTTGGCCGAGGGTGGGCGCATGGTCCTGGTCAAGCGGGCACGTGGCGTCGGCACGGCGTGGCTGTATCGACGCGACGATGGCATGGTGTCAGGGCGCGAGTTGTTCGATGCCCAGGTGATGCCGCTGCCTGGATTCGAGCGGCCGACCGGCTTCGTCTTTTAGCTGCGACGGACTGGCCAAACCCTTGTCGTTCAAGAGAGAGCAACGAACTAAGAAACCTGGGCGGCGTACCGCCGGCGGCAGAGGGAAGGGTATGCGAGCGGTTATTTTGGCGGCCTTGATTGGCGGTGGCGCAGCCATGCTGGCGGCGCCGGCGGCGGCAGTGACCCTGTATGAAGCGCTCGCCATGGCCTACCAGGGCAACCCGACTCTGGGCGCGCAGCGGGCGTTCGTGCGCGCGGTCGACGAGAACGTGCCGCAGGCGCTGTCCGGCTGGCGACCGACCCTTTCGGTCAACGGCTCGGTCGCCAAGCAGTACAGCAAGATTCAGAATTTCCCCGACCGCGACAGCACGCCGGGCACGGTCGGGGTGCAAGTTACCCAGCCGGTCTACCGTGGCGGCCGCACGGTGGCGTCGACCGAGCAGGCGGAGAAGCAGGTTCTGGCGGCGCGCGAGGGCCTGCGCGCGGTCGAGCAGCAGGTGCTGCTGGATGCGATCACGGCCTATCTCAACGTGCTGCGCGACCAGGCTCGGGTGCAACTTCAGGCCAACAACGAGACCGTGCTGCGCCGCCAGCTCGAAGCCAGCCAGGACCGGTTCGACGTCGGTGAGGTGACCCGCACCGACGTGGCCCAGTCGCAGGCGCGTCTGGCCCGTGCGTTGTCCGACCGGGCCGCCGCCGAGGGCGACCTGGAGCAGAGCCGCGCGACCTACCTCCGGCTGGTTGGCAGCCCGGCGGTCGAGCTGGAACCGGCGCCACCGCTGCCGCCATTGCCGGGATCGCTGGAGCAGTCGCTGCAGATCGCCACGGCGCAGAATCCGACTCTGACGCAGAGCCGCTACAACGAGGAGGCGCAGGGCCACGCCGTGCGCGTCGCCGTCGGCAACCTGCTGCCGACGCTGAATCTGGTCGGCAGCGCCTCGCGCACCCGCGACTTCGACGACAGCGGCAACAACCTGAACACCTCGACCAGCGGCTCGGAGTCGGTGTCCGCGCAGGTCTCGGTGCCGTTGTACCAGGCCGGCGGCGTCTCGGCGCAGATCCGCCAGGCCAAGCAGACCCACAGCCAGCGCCGCATCGAGATCGAGGAGACCCGCCGCCAGGTCGAGGAAGCGTCGATTCAGGCCTGGGAAACGTTGGTCGCCGCCCGTCAGGTCATCGTGTCGACCCGTGAGCAGGTCACCGCCAACGAGATCGCGCTGGAAGGCGTGATCCAGGAGAATGCGGTCGGTTCGCGCACCACGCTCGACGTGCTCGACGCCGAGCAGGAGCTGCTCGATTCGCAGGTCGCGCTGGTGATCGCGGAACGCAACGAGTATGTCGCCGGGTTTCAGTTGCTGTCCGCGATCGGCGGCCTGACGGCCGAGACCCTGGCCCTCGACGTTCAGCTATACGACGCCACGCGCCACTATGAGGCGGTTCGCAACAAGTGGTGGGGCTGGGAGATCGAGGGCGAGAGCAACTAAACGCGCGGTCCGGCAACGGCTTGGCTGGCATTTATTGTGACAGTGATTTAGGCTGCGACGTCGCGTGCGGCGCACCCAAGAGATTCCGGAAATGAGCGACGCCAAGGCCCAGCAAGAACCGACCATGGAGGAGATTCTCGCCTCCATCCGGCGGATCATCTCTGAAGACGACAAGCCGGCCGACGAGGCCGGCGAAGACGTCGCGGAGGAGGTCGAGGACGAGGCCGAGCCGGAAATGGCCGAGGCCGACGACGATGTTTTCGAACAGGCAGAGCCCGAGGCCGAGCCGGAAGAAGACGATGACGACGAAGAGGTGCTGGAGCTGACCGAGGTGGTCGGCGACGACCTCGACCTGGAACCCGCCCCCGAGTCGGACGAGGACGACTTCGACGAAGGCGAACCGGAGATCGAGTTCGAGCCCGAACCGGTTTCCTACGACGAGCCGGCGCCCGAGCCGGAGCCGGAAGTTGCGCCGCCGCCACCCACGGGCGCGGGCCATGCCGGTCTCGTCTCCGACCCGACGGCGAGTTCGGCGACGTCGTCGTTCGCGCAGCTCGCCGGCGCGATCACGCAGACCCACGGGCTGCCGATGGGGCAGGCCAACAGGACGCTGGAGGATCTGGTGAAGGAGCTGTTGCGGCCAATGCTCAAGGAATGGCTGGACCGGCACCTCCCGCCTCTCGTAGAGCGGCTGGTCGAGCGCGAGATCGCCAAGCTGGCCGGGCAGGCCGACGAGAAGTAGGCCGCCCGGCGCCCACCGCAGACCTCCCGACGCGCCCCACGCGGTGCGCGGATAAGACATCGAAGAGACCCGTCATGCTGGACAAGACCTTTCGCCCGCAGGACGTTGAACAACGCCTGTACGACTCCTGGGAACAGACCGGCGCCTTTGCCTGCGGTCAACGCGGCAACGCCCAGCCCTATACCATCGTGATCCCGCCGCCGAACGTGACCGGCAGCCTGCACATGGGCCACGCCCTCAACAACACGTTGCAGGACATCGTCATCCGGCGCCAGCGCATGGCCGGCCGCGACGTGCTGTGGCAGCCCGGCAGTGACCATGCCGGCATCGCCACCCAGATGGTGGTCGAGCGCAACCTGGAGGCTGAGGGCAAGAAGCGCACCGACATGAGCCGCGAGGCCTTCGTCGACAAGGTCTGGGCGTGGAAAGAAGAGTCCGGCGGCGTCATCACCAACCAGCTGCGCCGCCTGGGCGCCTCGTGCGACTGGCGCCGCGAACGCTTCACCATGGACGACGGCCTTAGCCACGCCGTGCGCAAGGTGTTCGTCGACCTGTACCGCGACGGCCTGATCTACAAGGACAAGCGGCTGGTCAACTGGGACCCGAAGCTGCGCACCGCGATCTCCGACCTCGAAGTTCAGCCGACCGAGGTGAAGGGCCACCTCTGGCACTTCAAGTATCCGATCGAGGGCGAGAACGGCCGCTTCATCGTCGTTGCCACCACCCGGCCGGAAACCATGCTGGGCGACACCGCCGTCGCCGTGCATCCCGACGACGAGCGCTACAAGGACCTGGTCGGCAGGCATGCGGTGCTGCCGCTGGTCGGGCGCAGGATCAGGATCGTCGCCGATGACTATGCCGACCCGGAGCAGGGCTCCGGCGCGGTGAAGATCACCCCGGCGCACGACTTCAATGACTTCGAGGTCGGCCGCCGGCACGACCTGGAGATGATCAACATCTTCACCGATACCGCGCACCTGAACGACGAGGTGCCGGAGCCCTATCGCCGCCTGGAGCGGTTCGAAGCGCGCAAGCGGATCGTCGCCGACCTTGAGGCGCTCGACCTGGTCGAACAGATCGAAGACTACGTCCACACGGTGCCGTACGGCGACCGCGGCGGCGTGCCGATCGAGCCCTACCTGACCGAGCAGTGGTACGCCGATGCCGCCACCTTGGCGAAGCCGGCGATTGAGGCGGTGGAGACCGGCAAGACCAGGATCGTGCCGGAGCAGTGGACCAAGACCTACTTCGACTGGATGCGCAACATTCAGCCGTGGTGCATCTCGCGCCAGCTCTGGTGGGGCCATCAGATACCGGCATGGTACGGACCTGACGAGAAGATCTTCGTCGCCACGACCGAGGCGGAGGCACAGGCGGCAGCGGACGCCCACTACGGCAAGCCGACCGAGCTGCGCCGCGATCCGGACGTGCTCGACACCTGGTTCAGCTCCGGCCTGTGGCCGTTCTCGACGCTGGGCTGGCCGGAGCAGACGCCGGAGCTGGAGCGCTACTACCCGACCGACCTGCTGGTCACCGGATTCGACATCCTGTTCTTCTGGGTCGCCCGGATGATGATGTTCGGCCTGCGCTTCATGGGCGAGGTGCCGTTCCACACCGTCTACATCCACGGCATCGTGCGCGACGAGAAGGGCGCCAAGATGTCGAAGTCCAAGGGCAACGTGGTCGACCCGCTGGACCTGATGGACGAGTTCGGCGCCGACGCGCTACGTTTCACCATGGCGGCGCTGGCCACGCCCGGCCGCGACGTGAAGCCGGCACGGGCACGCATCGAGGGCTACCGCAACTTTGCCACCAAGCTGTGGAATGCGGCGCGCTTCGCGGAGATGAACGAGTGCGTGGCGCCGCCGTCGCGGCCGCAGCCAACCCTGACGCTGAACCGCTGGATCGTCGGCGCGCTGGCCAGGACCGCGAGCGACGTCGCCAGGGGCATCGACGAATACCGCTTCGACGAGGCCGCCGCCGCAGTCTACCACTTCGTGTGGGGCACCTACTGCGACTGGTACCTGGAGCTGATCAAGCCGGTGCTGCAGGGCCCGGACGGCGCGGAGAAGGACGAGACCCGCGCCACGGCGGCCTGGGTGCTGGAGCAGATGATGCACCTGCTGCACCCGTTCATGCCGTTCGTGACCGAGGAATTGTGGCAGCGCACCGGCACCCGCACCGAGATGCTGGCTCTTAGCCAGTGGCCCGACTTCGAGGCCGAGGTCCGCGACCCGGCCGCCGAGGCCGAGATCGAATGGCTGATCAAGCTGGTCAGCGAGGTCCGCTCGGTGCGCAACGAGCTGCGCGTCCCGGCGTCGGCGAAGATCGAGGCCTACCTCGAAGACGCCAACGACGTGAGCGCTTCCCGTCTGGCGACGCACCGCCAAGTGATCCAGCGCCTGGCGCGAATCCAGTTCCCGGAAGGCGCCGCGGACTCGCCGCCCGGCGCGGTTCATGTGCCGTTGGAGGAGGCGACCGTGGCGCTTGCGCTGCTGGATACCATCGACCTCCAGGCTGAGCGGAGCCGGCTCGGCAAGGAGCTCGACAAGCTCACGGCCGACGTGAAACGGATGAATGCCAAGCTGGCGAACGAGAACTTCGTCAGCAGGGCGCCGGAGGAGGTCGTCGAGGGCCAGCGCGAGCAGCTCGCCGAGGCCGAGCAGCGGCGCGTGCAGCTGTCGGATGCCTTGGCGCAACTCGGCGGTGCGGCGTAGCGCGGCAGGTGCCGGAGAAGGTGGAGAGGCGCGGATGTCCGGATCAAGTCCGGGCATGACGTGTTTTCTTCACATCAAATAGGATCGTCCTGCCCGGGCCTGTCCCGGGTACCCACGTCCAGCCGCCGGCGTGGTGGGAACAGTTGACGCGCCGTCCTGGCCGCAGCAAGGGTCTGCTTGCGGCGTACAGGCAGGTCAAACGACGACGCGCGGGGAGGAGAAGCGAGATGGATACCAAGACCTTCGACAAGAGCAAGCTGCCGAGCCGGCACGTCACCGAGGGCTACGAGCGGGCACCGCACCGGTCCTACTACTACGCCATGGGGATGACCGAGGAGGACATCCACAAGCCGCTTGTCGGCGTGGCCACGACCTGGAACGAGGCGGCGCCGTGCAACATCGCGCTGGCGCGCCAGGCGCAGGTGGTGAAGACCGGCGTGAAGAGCGCCGGCGGCAGTCCGCGCGAGTTCACCACCATCACCGTGACCGACGGCATCGCCATGGGCCACCAGGGCATGAAGTCGTCGCTGGCCAGTCGCGACGCCATCGCCGACACGGTCGAGCTGACCATGCGCGGCCACTGCTACGACGCGCTGGTCGGACTGGCCGGCTGCGACAAGTCGCTGCCCGGCATGATGATGGCGATGGCCAGGCTCAACGTTCCGTCGGTGTTCCTCTACGGCGGCTCGATCCTGCCCGGCCGGTTCCGTGACAAGGACGTCACCGTCGTCGACGTGTTCGAGGGCGTCGGCCAGGTGGCGGCCGGCAACTGGACCGAGGACGACCTGCACGAGCTGGAATGCGTGGCCTGTCCGTCGGCCGGCTCCTGCGGCGGCCAGTTCACCGCCAACACCATGGCCACCGTGTCCGAGGCGATCGGCCTGGCATTGCCCTATTCGGGCAGCGCGCCGGCGCCGTACGAGACCCGCGACAAGTTCGCCGAGCTGTCCGGCGAGGCGGTGATGAACCTGCTGGCGCAGAACATCCGCCCGCGCGACATCATCACCAAGGCGAGTTTGCGCAACGCCGCCGTCGTGGTCGCCGCGTCGGGCGGCTCGACCAATGCCGGCCTGCACCTGCCGGCGCTGGCGCACGAGGCCGGCATCGACTTCGACATGGACGACGTGGTGAAGATCTTCCGCGAGACGCCGTACATCGCCGACATGAAGCCGGGCGGGAAGTACGTCGCCAAGGACCTGTACGACGTCGGCGGCATCCCGATCCTGATCAAGGCCCTGCTCGACGGCGGCTACCTCGACGGCGACTGCATCACTGTCACCGGCAAGACCCTGGCGGAGAACATGAAGGACGTGGTGTTCCCGGAGGACCAGGACGTGGTGTATCCGACCAGCCGGCCGCTCACGCCGACCGGCGGCGTCGTCGGCCTGAAGGGCAACATCGCGCCGGACGGCGCCATCGTGAAGGTCGCGGGGATGGCGCGCTCGCGCCACGTCGGGCCGGCGCGCTGCTTCGACAGCGAGGAGGAGTGTTTCGCCGCCGTGCAGGCCAAGGCCTACATGGAGGGCGAGGTGCTGGTGATCCGCTACGAGGGGCCGAAGGGCGGCCCCGGCATGCGCGAAATGCTGTCCACCACGGCGCTGATCTACGGCCAGGGCATGGGCGAGAAGGTCGCGCTGATCACCGACGGCCGGTTTTCCGGCGGCACGCGCGGCTTCTGCATCGGCCATGTCGGGCCGGAAGCCGCCGTCGGCGGGCCGATCGGGCTGCTCAAGGACGGCGACATGATCACCATCGACTCCGACAGCGGCGAGCTCTCCGTCGACCTGTCGGACGAGGAGCTGGCCAAGCGCAAGGCGGCCTGGAAGCCGCGCGAGACCGACTACCAGGCCGGTGCGCTGTGGAAATACGCCCAGCTCGTCGGCCCGGCCCACAAGGGTGCCGTCACCCATCCCGGCGGCAAGGCGGAGACCCACTGCTACGCGGATATCTAGGATGAGACGTCACCCGGGCCGCAAAGCGCAGCGCGGAGAGCCAGGATCCATGTCGACCCCGCGCACGTCGCCGGCATGGACCCCGGATCAAGTCCGGGGTGACGGTCTTGTTTTCGCATCCCGCCGCACCATCCTCACCGTCGCCGCGGCGACGCTTCTGATCGGGGCGACGCCACGGATGACCGACGGGCCGTTCTATCCGCGCGAGCGGCCGCATGGCGACGATGCCGACCTGGTGAACGGAGAGGGCGTCGTTGGCGATATCCTGCACCTGGGCGGCCGGGTGCTCGACGCCAACGGCCGGCCGGTCGGCGGCGCCGTGGTCGAGATCTGGCAGTGCGACGGCCACGGCACCTACCTGACGCAAGGCGACATCGATCCGGCGTTTCAGGGCTTCGGCCGCGCCCGTTGCGACGCCGACGGACGCTTCGCCTTCCGCACCATCGTGCCGGTGCCCTACTCGGGACGCACGCCGCACATCCACACCAAGGTCCGGGTCGGCGGCGAGCCGCGGTTAAGCACGCAACTGTTCCGCGCCGGCCATCCACAGAACGCCGAAGACTTCCTGTTCCGCCGGTTGTCGACGGCCGAGCGCGTGGCCGTGTCAATGACCGTGCAGGCACGCGCGGATGCCGTACGGGCGATCTACGAAGCAGATGTCGAATTGGCATTGCCGGGCTAGCCGGCGGCAAGGAGAGAAATGGAAACCCATACCAGTGAAATCGGCGACGGTATCTATCGGTTGTCGACGTTGCTACCGGGTGTCGGTGGACCGGCCGGTCTGACCTTCAATCAGTTCCTGATCGTTGCCGACGAACCGTTGCTGTTCCACACCGGGCAGCGGGCCCTGTTTCCCGGCGTGAGCGCCGCCGTCGCCAGGTTGCTGCCGCTGGACCGCCTGCGCTGGATCAGCTTCAGTCACGTCGAATCCGACGAATGCGGTGGGCTGGACGACTTCATCGCCGCGGCGCCGAACGCGACCGCCGTGCATGGCACGTTCGGCTGCAACCTTTGGCTCAACGATCATCTGGCGCGGCCACCGCGCAAGCTGGCGAATGACGAAGTTCTGGACCTCGGCGGCAAACGTGTCCGCTGGCTCGATACACCGAACGTTCCGCACGATCTCAATGCCGGCCTGATGTTCGAGGAGACCACCCGGACGTTGATCTGCTCGGACCTGTTCGCGCACGCCGGTGAAAGCCCGGCGCTGAGTGAGGCCGACATCCTGGGGCCGGCGATCGAGACCATGAAGGTGTTCCCGTTTACGCCGCTGACGCCGACGACCGCACCGACCATGCGGCGGCTGGCAGGTCTGGCGCCGACGACGCTGGCGGTCATGCACGGCGCCTCGTTCTGGGGCGATGGGGCCAGCCAGCTTGAGGGACTCGCGGCGCACTATGATAATCTGCTGCGTGAGGCACTCGCCTGACCGACCATTGCCCTACTGATCAGAGGAACGCCCATGGCTCGCATCGCGCACGCCGGCTTCATGCACGAGACCAATACCTTCGCGCCGCTGAAGGCGGAGTGGGACGATTTCGTTCGCGCCGAGGGCTTTCCCGGCCTGACCCAGGGCGAGGCGATGCTGGAGGTGTTCCCGCCGATGAACATCGGCACCGGCGGCTTCATCAACGAGGCTCGCGTGCTGGGTCACGAGCTGGCGCCGATCGCCTGGTCCGGCGCGGTGCCTTCCGCGCACGTCACCGGTGAGGCCTTCGAGAACATGTCGAAGATCATCCTGGAAGGGCTGGCCGCAGCGGCGCCGTTCGACGCGGTCTATCTCGACCTGCACGGCGCCATGGTGTGCGAACACCTGGAGGACGGCGAGGGCGAACTGATCGAGCGCGTGCGCGGCCAGATCGGCGACGAGATGCCGCTGGTCGTCAGCCTTGACCTGCACTCCAACACCACCGAGAAGATGGTCGAGCATTGCGACGGGCTGATCGCCTACCGCACCTATCCGCACCTCGACATGGCCGAGACCGGCCAGCGCGCCGCGCGCTACCTGCACGGCCTGCTGGAGACCGGCAAGCGGCCGGCCAAGGCGCGTCGCGCGTTGCCCTTCCTGATGCCGCTCACGGGCCAGTGCACCATGGTCGAGCCGGCGAAGGGCACCTATGCCAAGGCCGATGCACTGGCGACCGAGGACGGCGTGGTCCACGTTTCCTTCACGCCGGGCTTCCCGCCGGCCGACATCCACGATTGCGGCCCTGTGGTAGTCGCCTATGGCGAGGATCAGGCCGCCGCCGACCGTGCCGCCGACGCGCTCTTCGACCACATTATGGCCGAGGAGAAGCTCTGGCAGGTGCCGTTCCTGACCCCCGACCAAGCCTCGCAGAAGGCCATCGCCTCGAACGCACACCGGCCTTTCGTGCTGGCCGACGTGCAGGACAACTGCGGCGCCGGCGCCACCTCCGACACCACCGGCCTGCTGGCCGCGCTGATCGCCAACAACGCCGACAAGGCCGTGGTCGGCGTGCTGACCGATCCGGAAGCCGCCGCGCAGGCGCACGCGGCGGGCCTCAACGCCGAGGTCGAGATCACCGTCGGCGGCAAGCTGTTCACCGCGGGCGATCCGCCGCTGACCAAGACCTGGAAGGTGACCGGCCTGTCCGACGGCCGCTTCACCTGCACCGGCCCGTTCTACAAGAACGCGCGCGCGGCGCTGGGGCCGATGGCGGTACTGACCCATGGCGGCGTGTCGGTGATCGTGGCGACCAACCGGATGCAGGCCGCGGACAAGGAGATGTTCCGTCACATCGGTGTGGAGCCGACGGAGCAGAAGATTCTCGGCCTGAAGAGCGCGGTGCATTTTCGCGGCGACTTCACCGATATCGCCGAGGAGATCCTTGTGGTCGAGGCCCCTGGCGCCTTCATCGACCGCCCCGAAACGCTGCCCTACAAGAACCTGCGCGCCGGCATCCGTCTGTGCCCGGGCGGCAAGGAGCACGAAGGCTAACAGGTCGACGACGTCGAACCCCCACCTCACGCCGCTTCGTTCCCTCTCCGCCCTTCAGGGGGGAGAGGGTCAGGGGGAGGTGGAGTCAATGACGTGAGCGATCGATCATTGCGACCGATGCGCCTGACACCACGCCGTAAGTTCCGCGACCGTCGCGCAGGTCCAGTCCGGCCTGGCGGCGGCGAGTTCGTCCGCGCTGCCATAGCCATAGCCGGCCGCGACGCTGCGCAGGCCGACTGCCTTGGCGCCGGCGATGTCATGGCGGCGGTCGCCGATCATCACCGTGTCGGCCTCCGACAGCCTTTCCTGATCCAGCAGATAGGCAATCAGGTCCGCCTTCTCCGAGCGCGTGCCGTCGAGCTCGCAGCCGTGGACGGCGACGAAATACCTGGCCAGGCCGAAATGCTCAACGATCCGGCGGGCGTAGACATGCGGTTTTGACGTCGCCACGAAGAGCTTGCGGCCGCTGCCGTGCTCCTCGGCGAGAAGTTCCGGAATGCCCGGATAGACCTCGTTCTCGAACAGGCCGACGTCGGCGAAACGCTCGCGGTAGAGCGTCATCGCTTCCTCCACCGCCACCGGGGCATCGTTGTCGATCAGTATGGCGAAGGCGCCGCGCAATGGCGGGCCGATCACCCAGTTCAGGTCGGCCGGTGCCGGCTTGCCGAGTCTATCGAGCGCGTACCTGACCGAGGTGACGATGCCGACGACAGGGTCGCTCAATGTGCCGTCGAGATCGAACAGGAGGTTGCGGATCGGGGCGGAAGTGGGGGAGCCTGGGCCGGCGGAGGACATCGACATGCGCGTTGCTTTACCGGAAACCGGGGCGGATTGGGAGATGCTGGCCAAGCGTTTCGACGAGATGGCGGCCGGCGACGTCGACTGGCGCCGCGGCCGGGCGGCGCTCTACGTGTTCGATCCCGGCGAGGAGGTGCGCAGTGTCGCGGCGCGGGCCTACGCCAGGTTCATCTCCGAGAACGGGCTTGGTCCGCTGGCCTTCCCCAGTCTGGCGACGATGGAAAGCCAGGTCGTCGAGATGACGCTCGACCTGCTGCAGGCACCGGAAGGTGGCGCCGGTTGCATGACTGGCGGCGGCAGCGAGTCGATCCTGATGGCGGTGAAGGCATGCCGTGAGTGGTGGCGCGCCCAGGGACGCGACACCACCGACGCGGAGATCCTGGTGCCGGTCTCCGCCCATCCCGCCTTCAACAAGGCGGCCGTGCTGCTCGGTCTCAAGGTCGTGCGCGTGCCCGTCGGGTCGGACTGGCGCGCCGACGCGGCCGCGCTCGACGCCGCGGTGACCGACCGCACGGTCATGATCGTCGCCTCGGCGCCGTGCTTCCCCTATGGCGTGATCGACCCGGTCGCCGAGGTCGCCGCCGTCGCCGACAAGCGCGGGCTATGGCTGCACGTCGATGCCTGCGTCGGCGGCTACCTGGCGCCGTTCGTACGGATGAACGGTGCCGATTTGCCCGCCTTCGGTTTCGAGGTGCCGGCGGTGCGCTCGATGTCGGCCGATCTGCACAAATACGGCTGGGCGGCGAAGGGCGCGAGCTGCGTGCTCTATCGCAACGACGAACTGTTCCAGCATCAGATACTTTCCGTCGAAGGCTGGCCGCTGGGACGGATGACGACACCCACGGCGGCCGGCACCCGGCCCGGTGGCGCTATCGCGGCAGCCTGGTCGGTGATGAACCACCTCGGCGTCGCCGGCTATCGTGACAAGGCGGCCCAGGTGGTCGCGGTGCGCGAACGGATCGAGGCCGGAATTGCCGAAATTGCCGACCTGCGGCCGCTCACCGACGTGCACCTGGGGATCACCACCATCGTCTCCGATGAGGTCGACATCCTGGCGGTCGGCGAGGCGATGCGCGCCAAGGGCTGGATATCGGCGTGGCTGGCGACGCCACCGGCGATCCACCTGATGCTGTCGCCGGGCCACGCGGCGGCGGTCGACGACTACCTCGCCGATCTCGCGGCCTGCGTCGCCGAGGCGCCGACCGGCGGCGGCAAGGCGTTCTACGGCTGACCGGCGCGGCTGGCACAAGCTGACGGTTGGAACGCGCCGGAACCTGATGAGGAGAAGCGCATGACCGCGCCGTTGCGTCTGGCCGTCGTCACCGACATCCACCACGGGCCGGCGAAGATGACCAAGAAGGGCGACGCCGCGATCGGCCTGCTGGGCGAGTTCGTGGCGCACGCCAATCGCGCGACACCTGATTTCGCCGTTGATCTGGGCGACCGCATCTCCGACATCGACGCCGAGACCGATCGGCGTCTGGAGAGCGAGGTCGCGGCGGTGTTCGCGGACGTGCAAGTGCCCCGCCTGCACATGCTCGGCAACCACGACCTGGTGCACCTTGACCGCGACGCCAATGCCGACGTGCTGGGTGTCGACACGCACCACCGTGTTGTCGAGGCCGGCGAGATCCGGCTGTTGCTGTGGCAGGCCGATGTGAATATCGACTGGCACAGCGGCCTGCTAGCGCGTGACGCTGACCTGGATTGGTTGCGCGAGACCCTGGCGAGCGACGACCGGCCGACCGTTATTCTGAGCCACGTGCCGCTCGACAACGCCTCGATGGAGGGCAACTACTACTTCCAGAACAACCCGCAGTTCGCCGGCTACCGCAATGGCCACGCGATCCGCCGGGTGCTGCGCGAGTCCGGCAACGTCATCGCCTGCATCGCCGGCCACACCCACTGGAACCGCCTGTCGACCCTGGACGGCATCCCGTTCATCACCGTGCAGTCGCTGACCGAGAGCTTCACCACCGAGGGCGAGGCCAGCGCCGCTTTTGCCGAGTTCGAGATCGACGAGAGCATTCGCTGGCGCACCGTCGGCAACGACCCCATCGACATGACACTGCCCCGGCGCGGCCACAACCACCGTTGGATCAAGCCGCTGCCGCCCTTCGCCGACCTGTTGCGCACGCGCGGCCAGGACCTGTCGGGCGTGCGCGGCCTGATCCTTGACCTCGACGGCGTGGTCTATCGCGGCAATGAACCGGTGCCCGGCGCTGCCGATTTCCTCAGGGCGCAGCGCGCGGCCGGCCGGCGGTTGCTGGCACTGACCAACAACGCCCAGAACGACGCCGAGCACTATGCCGCCAAGCTCGCGGCCATGGGCATCGAGTTCCCCGCCGCCGACATCCTCACCGCAGGCGAGGCGACGGCACACTTGCTGGTGCGCGAGGGGTGTCCGACGGTACAGGCCATCGGCAGCCCGGCGCTCCATCGCGCGCTCGCCGCGCACGGGATCGGGGAAAGCGACATGCCGGAGATCGTTGTCGTCGGCATGACCGGCGAGGCGACCATGGCCGAGCTGATGACGGCAGTCGGCCATCTCGGTCGCGGGGCGCGGCTGCTGGCGACCAACCCGGACACGCGGTTGCCGGTCGAGGGCGGTGGCGTGACGGCGGAGTGCGGCGCCCTGATCGCCTTTCTGGAAAGCGCCAGCGGCCGCACCGCCGAGGTCGTCGGCAAGCCGAACAAGTTCATCTACGAGCTGGCCTTGCAACGTCTCGGCCTGCCGGCGCGCGACGTGTTGATGGTTGGCGACACGCCGGAGACCGACATCGCCGGCGCGGTCAATGCCGGCTTGCGATCGGCGCTGGTCGCCACCGGCAACGCCGACGACGACCGTATCGTGCCGACCGTGCGCGTGGCCGGGCTGAGCGAACTCGGTTCGCTGCTCGTGTGGTGATAGTCTGATCGCTGCTTTGCGGGAGCGATGAGATGACCACGTCCAACCTGGCGCAGCGGCGCCACAACCGACCTTCGTCAATGTTCTTCTGGCCGACGCCGGAGCGCCCCGTCGCGGTGCGCGGCGAGGGCATTCACATCATCGACGAGGATGGCAGGCGTTATATCGATGCCTCGGCCGGGCCACAGACCGCCAATATCGGTCATGCCAACGCGCGTGTGCTGGCGGCGATGCAGGAGCAGGCGAGCAAGATCAGCTTTGCCTTCCGCTCGCAGTTCAAGAACGAGCCGGCCGAAGCCTTCGCCGACGAGCTCGCGGCGGTGACGCCGGACGGGATCGACATGGCGTTCTTCGCCTCGGGCGGTTCCGAAGCGGTGGAGGCGGCGATCAAGCTGGCGCGCCAGCACGCCATCGCGATCGGGGAGGGCAGCCGCTACAAGATCATCTCGCGCATTCCGTCCTATCACGGCGCCACGCTCGGGGCGCTGTCGCTGACCGGCGATCCGCAGATGTTCGGCCCGTTCGCGCCGATGATGCCGATCCAGCCGAAGATCCCGGCGCCGTTCTGCGCCTACCGGCCGGCCGGCCAGTCGGCCGACGATGCAGCCATCGCATATGCCGACGCGCTGGAGGAGATGATCCTGAACCAGGGCCCGGACACCGTGCTGGCCTTTATCATGGAGCCGGTCGGCGGCGCCTCGACCGGCGCGCTGACCGCGCCCGACATCTACTACACCCGCACCCGCGACATCTGCCGCAAGTACGGCGTGCTGCTGATCTACGACGAGGTGATGAGCGGGGCGGGACGCACCGGAACGTATCTCGCCGCCGAGCATTGGGGCGTCGTGCCGGACATCGTGGTGCTGGCCAAGGGCCTGGCGTCCGGCTACGTGCCGCTCGGCGCAATCATGTGCAGCCGCGAGATGGTGCAGCGGGTCGAGGCCGCCGGCGGCTTCGCGCACGGCCACACCTATTCCGCCAGCCCGTTCGCCTGCGCCATCGGCCGCGCGGTGCTGGCCGAACATCTCGACAATGACCTGATCGGCAACGCCGCGCGCATGGGCGAACGTCTGAAGGGCAAGCTGACCGAGCTGATGGACGAATTCGAGTTCATCGGCGAGGTCCGTGGCCGCGGACTTCTGCTCGCCTTCGATGTCGTCGCCGACCGGGCGACGGGCAGGGCGCTGCCGAAGGACATGAACGCCTACCTGGAGCTGGCGCAGGAAGCCTACGACCGTGGCCTGGTGATCTACTCGCGCCGGGTGATGGACGGGCGGCGTGGCGATCATTTCCTGATCACGCCGCCGCTGATCGTCACGGCTGAGCAAGTCGACGAGATCGTCGGCTTGCTGCGCGAGGCGCTGATCGCCTTCGCGCCGAAGGCCCGCGCGGCGATACGGGCGGCCGGTTGACGGCGCCTGGACCCGCACGCGAAGCTCAAGCCGACAACGCAACGAACGCATGGGACGGGGATAGGATGAGCAAGCCGATCGATGTGCACTACTGGCCGACACCGAACGGCTGGAAGGTCACGATCCTGCTGGAAGAACTGGGGGTGCCGTACAACATCGTGCCGGTCAATATCGGCCGCGGCGAGCAGTTCAAGCCCGAATTCCTGAAGATCGCCCCGAACAACCGGATGCCGGCCATCGTCGACCACGAGCCGACCGACGGCGGCGAACCGCTGCCGGTGTTCGAGTCCGGCGCGATCCTGATCTACCTGGCCGAAAAGTACGGCAAGTTCCTGCCGACCGAGCCGCGTCCGCGCGCCGAGGTCATGCAGTGGTCGATGTGGCAGATGGGCGGCCTCGGCCCGATGGCCGGTCAGTGCCACCACTTTCGCAACTACGCCAACGACAAGATCGAGTATGCGATCAACCGCTACACCGACGAGGTCAACCGGCTCTATGGCGTGATGAATGCCCGCCTGGCCGACCGCGACTATCTCGCCGGCGACTACTCCATCGCCGACATGCTGAGCTGGCCGTGGGCGATCCTGTGGGAGCGCCAGGGCCAGGACATCGCCGAGTTCACCAACCTGAAGGCCTGGCTCGACCGGGTCGGCGCGCGGCCCGCCGTGGCCAAGGGCCGGGCGGTCGGCGAGGAGCTGCGCGCCAACCAGCCGGCGATGGACGAAGCGGCGAAGAAGATCCTGTTCGGCCAGCGGGCACGCTAGGCCCACGGACATGACCAAGAACGACTGGTCGGCGCGCTCCAAGGCGGCGCAGGCGCTGGGCTGGATCGAGCCGGAGACCGGCGCGCTCTCGCCACCGATGTATCCGTCCTCCACCTTCCAGCGCGACGCCGACAACGACTATCGCAAGGGCTTTTCCTATGCCCGCGACACCAATCCGACCTACCGCCAGGCCGAGGCGCTGATCTGCGAGCTGGAGGGCGCGGAGACCGCGCTGCTGTTCGGCTCCGGCATGGCCGCGGCGGTGACGGTGTTCCAGGCGCTCAAGCCCGGCGATCACGTGATCGCGCCGGAGGTGATGTACTGGGGCCTGCGGCAGTGGCTCGCGACCGAGGCAACGCGTTGGGGCCTGGACGTCTGCTTCGTTCCCAACGACGACCTCGATGCCTGGCGCGCGGCGATACGCCCGACCACGAAACTGCTGTGGGTGGAGACCCCGTCGAACCCGATGTGGCAGGTCACCGACATCGCCGCCGTCGCCGAACTGGCGCACGGCCACGGCGCCCGGCTGGCGGTTGACGGTACGGTGGCGACACCGGTGCTGAGCCAGCCGCTGGAGCTGGGCGCCGACATCATCATGCATTCCGGCACCAAGTATCTCGGCGGCCACTCCGACCTCATCGCCGGCGTGCTCGCCACGAAGGACCCGAGTGACCCGCACTGGCAGCGCATCGCCGCGATCCGCCACGACGGCGGTGCCATCCTGGGTACGCTGGAGGCCTGGCTGCTGCTGCGCGGGATGCGCACGCTGTTCCTGCGCGTGGAGGCCGCGTGCCGCAATGCCGATGCCATAGCCGAGCATTTCAGCGGCCACCCGCTGGTCGCCCAGGTGCTCTATCCCGGCCTGCCGTCGCATCCCGGACATGAGATCGCCGCGCGGCAGATGACCGGCGGCTTCGGCGGTATGCTGTCGATCCGCGTCAACGGCGGCGAGGCCGCCGCCATCGCCGCCGCCGCCAAGGTGAAGCTCTGGAAGCGCGCCACGTCGCTGGGCGGCACCGAGAGCCTGATCGAGCACCGCGCCTCGATCGAAGGCGTAGGAACACCGGTGCCGGCCGACCTGCTGCGCCTGAGCTGCGGCATCGAGGCCGCCGACGATTTGATCGCCGATCTTGAGGCGGCGCTGACAGCCGCCCATACCTGACGAGGGAGAACAAGCAAAATGATCGAGCTGTACACCTGGAAGACGTCGAACGGCCGCAAGGCCACGATCATGCTGGAAGAGTGCGGGCTGCCCTACAACCTGCACCCGATCGACATCTCCAAGGACGATCAGTTCACGCCCGAGTTCATCGCCATCAACCCGAACTCCAAGATTCCGGCGATCGTCGACACCGACGGGCCGGGCGGCAAGCCGTACCGGGTGATCGAGTCCGGCGCGATCCTGATGTACCTGGCGGAGAAGACCGGCAAGTTCATGCCAACCGAAACCGCCGCGCGCTATGAAGTCATCCAGTGGCTGATGTTCCAGATGGGCGGCGTCGGCCCGATCTTCGGCCAGGTGCACCACTTCCTGCGCGCCGCCAAGGAGAAGGTGCCCTACGGCATCCAGCGCTATGGCAAGGAATGCCGCCGGCTCTACGGCGTGCTCGACGGCCGGCTCGGCGAACACGAGTACCTGGCCGGCTCGGAGATCTCCATCGCCGACTTCGCCACTCTGCCATGGACCTTCCGTCACGACTGGCAGCAGGTCGACCTCAACGACTATCCCAACGTGAAGCGCTGGTACGACACGCTGATGGCGCGGCCGGCCCTGGCCAAAGGCATGGAACTGCCGGCTTGAGCGACGACGACATCCTGGGCAATGCCTCGGTCGCCCGCGTCGCCGCCGCCTTGAAGGCGGGCGGAGCCGCGGGCACGCCGATGGCCCTGGCCGCCACCGCGCGCACCGCGCAGGAGGCCGCCGACAGTATCGGCTGCCCGTTGGGCGCGATCGTGAAGTCGCTGGTGTTCAAGGTCGGCGGCCGCGCGGTGCTGGCCCTGGTCGCCGGTGATCGGCAATGCGATACCGCCGTGCTGCCGGAAGAACTCGGCCTGGACGGCAAGGCCAAGCGCGCCGACCCGGACCTGGTGCGCGAGGCCACCGGTTTCGCCATCGGGGGCGTCGCGCCGGTCGGCCACCCCGGTTCGCTGCCGACCGCGATCGATGCCAGCCTCGGACGGTTCGACGTGCTCTATGCCGCCGCCGGCCATCCGCACGCCGTGTTTCCGACCACGCTTGACGAACTGGCGCGCCTGACCGATGGACGGCTCAGTGAAAGGCTGTCGCGCTGAGTGAATATCGGTAACGGAAACGTTCGCGGTAAACCTTGCCTTAACCTACGTCGTTCCATCCTCCCTCCGTGAGCAGAAGGGGGCTCATTCGCTCAAGAAGTGAGCGTCAGAGGAACGACAGCCGTGTTGAAGAATCTCAATCAATACCAGCGGGCGGCCGAGAATGGGCAGCCGACCGCGCAATACCATCTGGGTCTGCTGTATTCCACCGGCCGCGGTGTGCCGCTGGACTATATCTCGGCACACAAGTGGCTCAACCTGGCCGCCAGCAAGGGCGACGAGGAAGCACGCCGGCTGCGCGCCGAGTTGGCCCACGACATGAGCCCGCAGGAGATCGCCGAGGCCCAGCGCCAAGCCCGCGAGTGGCTGCAGACGCACTGAGCCGGTCGCCCTCGCGGTGATGTCGATCTTCAATGTGCTGGAACCGAGCTCGGCCTCGACTGGGACGCCGGACCGCTCAGCGGTCGCATCGACTCGGTCCGACGCGACCGGCGCCTGCCTTATGCGCTGGCAGGCGCGAGCCGGGAAGTGGGCGTGGGCTAGGCGGCCGGCTTCATCGCCACTTGCGGCATCATCGTCTGCCAGGCCTCACCGGCCGCGACCACGCAAGAGGTACCGTCCGCGGTGGTGACGATGATCGTCCAGGTTCCGTTGTCGGAGGTCAGCACTTCGATCATCTTGCCATTGCTGGCAAGACCCATCGACGTGGGCTGCTCCTGGTGACGCTTTTCCAGGTGCTTGATGAAGTCGCCGCGCTCGCCACAAATGCTCTGGGCCGCCGCCGGCGACACCAGGGACAACATGCCCAGACCAAGGGCGGTCGTCAGCAGTGTCCGTACCATGACGCGTTCCTTTCACACTGGGCGACAGCGCCTGAACGCTCTCGCCGTCTACCACGTTAGCGGCAGTTGCCTTAACGGGCCGTGAACGAAACACCGTATTTTACCTAATCGTTCCGCGCCGGGCTCCTCGCCGCCAGTATCGGGACATCGGTCCGTTAACCATGATGTAGTAAGCAATCTTCGTGCCAGAAGTGACGAATGGCACACGTTATCGCGATTTTCCTGCGCGCTCCTGGGACGACGGCGTCGCGTCCGGTCCCAGCCGGTCGTTGTCGGCACCGATGGCGGGGGCGCGCCGGCGCAACGGCGGCCGGTCGCCATCGAAACTGAGCGGAATGCTCATCAGCGTGATCGGCAGGTCCTCGACTTGCTGCACGATGTTGAGCGCCGCGACCTGCGGCATCGCCAGGGTTTCCTCGAGGTTATGCACCGGGGCGCACGGCACGCCGGCGGCCTCCAGCTTGTCGATCCAGGCGCCCTTGGTATCGGTGGCGACGACCTCGCCGATGCCGGCCAGCAGCGGCGTGGCATTCGCGGCCCGGTCGCGGTTGGTCTTGAAGCGCGGATCGTCGATCCACGCCGGCCTGCCCAGGGCGGTGGCGAGCTTGGCGAACAGCCGGTCGTTGGCGGCCGCGATTACCAGCGGACCGTTGGCGGTCTCGAAGGCCTGGAACGGCACCACGCCGGCCGACCCGGTCGGATGGCGTTGCGGCAACCCGCCACCGGCCTGGTGGCGGGCGAAATGCGTGGCGACCCAGCCCAGCCCGGTCTCGAACAGCGAGGCATCGACGACTCCGCCCTGGCCGGTCGCGGCGCGGCGCACCAGCCCGGCCAGGATCCCCATCGCCGCCCACATGCCGGTGCCGTGATCCAGAATGTGGGTACCGACCCTGTACGGCGGCGCGTCGGGTTCGCCGGACAGGTACATCAGCGAGGAGATCGCCTGCACCATCG
This sequence comes from Alphaproteobacteria bacterium, assembly GCA_040223615.1. Classification (GTDB taxonomy): domain Bacteria; phylum Pseudomonadota; class Alphaproteobacteria; genus JAVKFY01. The sequence goes on along the minus strand of JAVKFY010000064.1, from coordinate 14,047 downwards.
GCTCGAACCCGGGCAGGTGCTTCATCGGCCCGACGGCCCCGAATGCGCTGAGGTTGCAATAGACCAGCTTCGGGTTGGCGGCGGTCAGCGTCGCCCCGTCCAGACCGAGCTGATCGACCACGCCCGGCCGCAGGTTCTGGAACACCACGTCGACCGCGGCGATCTTCGACTTGAGCCAGGCGAGCTGGCCGGCGTCCTTCAGATCGACGGTGATCGAGGCCTTGTTGGCATTGACCGCGTTGAAGATCGCCGACGCGTCGTCGTCGACGAAGGGCGGTCCCCAGCCGCGCGCGTCGTCGCCGCCGCCCGGCCGCTCCACCTTGATCACCTCGGCGCCCATGCAGGCCAGGATGAACCCGGCATAGGGCCCGGCCAGATTCTGCCCCAGCTCGATGACCTTGACGCCCGACAGCGGCAACATGCGATGACCTCTCATAGAATACGATCGTCGCAAGTCTAGGCGCCCCGCAGCACCTTCACCAGCAACCGCCGCGGCGGAAGCCGCCTGACGCGACGAGATCAAGCAGTGGCGGATGGGGTGTCCGCCTAGATGGCATCCAAGGGTGTCCGAGCAGATGTCACAGTGCCTTGATTTAATTACGGTTATAGGAACGCCTCGATCAACGATGGCCATTGAAGTCCGACGACATCCCACATATTTTGTAGGGTGGAACGTGGGGCGAGACAAACATGGCGAAGCAGGGACCGCATCCGGACAAGGCACTTTCGGCAGCCAAGGTCCGGTCAATCACGCTAGCTGGCCGGTATGCTGACGGCAACGGCCTCTATCTCGTGGTCGACCCGTCCGGGGCGAAGCGCTGGCTATTGCGGACCGTAGTGCGCGGCAAACGCCGCGACATCGGCCTAGGCGGCCTGAAGGTCGTTTCGCTGGCTGAGGCGCGCGAGAAGGCCCTGAGCTACCGCAAGATCGCCCGCGATGGTGGCGACCCGCTGGCGGAGCGGAACCGCTCGCGTATGGTTGTCCCGAAATTTGCCGAGGCGGCCAGGGCGGTGCACAAGGAACACGCCCAAGCCTGGAAGAACGAAAAGCACGGCAACCAGTGGATCAACACGTTAGAGCAGTACGTGTTTCCGACCATCGGCGAGCACCGGGTCGACCATGTCGAAACGGCCGACGTGCTGAAGGTGCTGGGGCCGATCTGGTTGACCAAGGCGGAGACGGCCCGGCGCGTGCGCCAGCGCATCCGCACGGTGCTGGATTGGGCGACCGCCAGCGGCTTCCGGAGCGGCGAGAACCCGGTCGACAGCGTCGGCAAGGGCCTGCCGCGCCAGCCGGACAATCGCGGCCACCACGCTGCGCTGCCCCACGTCGAAGTGCCTGACTTCATCACCAATCTGCGCCAGGCGCCGGAGCTGGGCGAGGCGACCAAGCTGGCCTTCGAGTTCCTGATTCTGACGGCCGGCCGCACCCGCGAGGTCGTGGAAGCCGAGTGGCGCGAAATTGACCTGGAGCGGGCCATCTGGACGGTGCCGGCCAGCCGCATGAAGGCGGGCAAGGAGCACCGCGTCCCGCTGTCGCCCCGGTGCGTCGACATCCTGAAGCGTGCCCGGAAGCTGTCAGCCGATGGTAGCCACGTCTTCCCCGGCCGCAGCTTCGACAAGCCCCTGTCAAACATGGTCTTCCTGATGGCGCTGCGCCGGACGAAACTCGACATCACCGCGCACGGCTTCCGGTCCGCTTTCCGCGACTGGGCCGCCGAGCGCACCAACTTCCCGCGCGAGGTCTGCGAAATGGCGCTGGCGCATGCGCTGAAGGACAAGGTCGAGGCCGCCTATCGTCGTGGCGACTTGTTTGAGAAGCGCCGCGAATTGATGGACACGTGGGCCGCGTTTGTTACCAGCGAGGGGGCCGATGTCGTCACCCTCCGGAGCGCCTAGAAGAGCGGGCGCCATCTTCTGCGCCCAGTGGGCGTCCTGTTGGCGGCATGAGTCGCAGCGATTCCTCGTTGTGTGCGCTAATTCATCATCGGCGCCGAATGTCCGCTATCGCGTTGATAGCGTCCGGTCCTGGGGTCAATCCGGTCGTTCCAGCAGGATGTGCTGACAGGCAGAGGCTGACCCGAAGCAGTCGCCAAGCCCGTGCCGCCGGCCTCGCGATTCACCTCAATCGCCTGCTCGTGCATCCGCGCGTTTCTGGCCGGCCCCGGCTACGTCGGGCAGCGGCCGCGGATCTCTTGCTCGGACCTTTCGGCAGCTTTGATGGCCGGGTTGAAGCCGTACCGAACGTTGCCAACCCGACAATACCTTTCAGGCTGGTCCTGGAGCTGCCTACAACTGCAGTAAGGGTTCACGCCAAGATCGGGTGTAGGGTTGGGGTTCGGCGTCGCCACGCTGTGCACCAAGTTCCAGACAGGGTGGGTAAATCATGGGCCGAAAGATTCTTCTGGTCACTGCGGACCAGCAAAGGTACGACGCGCTTGGCTGCAATGGCGGCCGCGTCGCCCGAACGCCGGTGATCGACGGGCTTGCAGCAGGGGGCGTCAACTATCGCCGGGCGCACAACCAGAACGTCGTCTGCATGCCGGCGCGGGCGACGATCATTTCCGGCCAGCATGTGCGGAGCCACGGCGTTGTGATGAACGGCATTCCGCTGCCGGACGACACGCCAAACGTCGCGCGCCTGCTGAAAGAGAATGCCGGCTACAAGACCGCGCTGATCGGCAAGGCGCATTTCGAGCCGGCCTCCGCGCCGGGCGGGCCGTATTTCGAGAACTACGCCGCCACTCGGGGCGTAACCGGGCCTCATCGCGGTTTCGACCGGATGGAGCTTTGCGGCCATACAGGACGGGCCGGGCGCAGCCTGTTCCACTACCCGAAATGGCTGGAAGAGACCCATCCCGGCGCCGCCCAGGGTTTCCAGGAGTATGTCTCGCCCGAGAAGGAAATCAGCGCGAAACCTGGCGGCGACACCGGCGCCGTGCAGGTCTGGCATAACCCGATCCCGCGGGAGATCTATCACACCGACTGGGTGGCAGACCGGACCATCGCCTGGCTCGACAGCCTGGACGCTGACGCCGACTGGTTCTGCTGGATGAGCTTCCCGGACCCGCACCATCCCTGGGACCCACCTATGTCAGAGCTCCACCGCTGCGACTGGCGCGACCTGGACCTGCCGGCCGCCTATCCGGGCGACCGGGAGAAGACCATCGCCGTCCTGGAGAGGAAGCCGCGGCACTGGCTCGACTGGTATCTCGGCCGCCGTCAGTTCGCCTACGAAGTGCCGAAGGCATTCAAGCCGGCCGAGATGACCGCGGACCAGATCCGTGAAGTCAACGCCATGTGCCATATCGAGAACGAGCTGATCGACGAGGCGCTCGGCCGCGTCATTCGTCATATCGACGGCAAGGGCTGGGGCGAAGACCTCGATGTGATCTACACGGCCGACCACGGCGAGTTCCAGGGCGACTTCGGCATGCTGTTCAAGGGCCCCTACCACGTCGACGCGCTAATGCGCCTGCCGATGATCTGGCGCCCGGCGCCGTCCGCCGGAATCGCGCCGGGCGTGGTCGACCAGCCCGTCGGCCATGTGGACCTCGCCCGCACTATCTGCGCTGCGGCCGGCGTCGCGCCTGATCCGCGCATGCAAGGCGAACTGTTGCCGACAAGCGCCGAGAATGACCGCGAGCGGGTCATCACCGAATGGGACGGCGGCTACAACGACGAGAGCGTCACCCTGCGCACGATCTGCCGTGACAACTACGTGCTGACCGCCTGCGAGCCGGGTTCGGTCCATCACGGCGACGAGGGCGAACTCTACGATCTCGCTAGCGACCCGCGCCAGTTCGAGAACCATTGGGACGACCAGGCACTGGCTGGGCTAAAGCGAGATCTGCTGGCCGACCTCTACGACAACCTGCCGCCGGCGCGGACGCCGCCCCTGAAGCAGATCGCGCTGGTCTGAGCGTGAGGCTGCGGACGGCAGGGTGGGCGGCGCCGTACCGAAGGGCCTGGCCCTGGCGCAGCCCGAGCGCCGGGTGTTGGTGATCACCGGCGACGGCGGATGCTGATGGGCATCGGCAGCCTCGGCGCGGTGGAGGCGCAGACGCCGGAGAACATCGCCACCCTAGTGCTGGACAACGAGCGCGACAGGGGGGGTCAGGTGAACAGCTAGCTACCGGCACGTCGCGCGATCTCTGCAAGGTGCCGCGCGTCCGTGCCACAGCAGCCGCCAACGACGGTGATGTGCGGGAACTTCTTGCGCACTGCCGCTACCTGTTGTCCAAGCTCCACCGGATCGCCGTCATCGAGGTGCTCTGCTTCGTCCAGTTCAGCGTGACTGCAGCGCGAGGCATTGACGACAATCCCCTTGAGCCGAGCACTCGGCGGCTCGTTCTCAAGAACGCCAGCGAAGTGGTCGGGGTGCGCGCAATTGATCATGAAGTAGGCGGCATAACCGCCGGTCGCTTCATCGACCGTCGCGATGGCATCGCTGAGCGTCGTTCCAGTCGGCAGACGCCCGTCAGTCTCGACGGTGAACGAAAGTGCGATCGGCATGGCGCACCTCCTCGCGGCCTCGACCATGCCGATTGCCTCTTCGACGTAGGCGAGCGTGTATCCGCTGACCAAGTCGGCTTCGGTGTCGGCGAAGAAGCCAATCTGCTCGGCGTGGTAGGCAGCCGCTTCCGCTGCTGTCATCCGCTCCCCTGGGACATAGGCATCGCTGCGGGGGCCAAGGTTGCCGCTTAGGACGACGGGCGGATTTTCCATGGCGCCCCGAAACTCCGCCATCAATGCGATGGCCGAGCGATTCACGCGTTCCAACGTCTCGGGACCGTAGTTGACTGGGGCAGCTCGGTCACGATTAGCCATCCAAGTCGCGCTCTCCAGGATCACGCCAACGCCTGCTTCGCGTGCGATCTGGATGAGTTCCGAACAACTGCGACGCAGATGGCCGCGTCCCACGTCGCTGTCGAGCAGCGGGAACGAGGCAAAGCTCGGGAGGTCGACGCCGTGGTTGAAGATCAAGTCGGTTTCGAGACCGGTGTGGCATATGAAGGCACGACCGTCGAGTTGAGGTAAGGCGGTGCGGAATCCAGGCATGTCCAGTCCCCATGAAAGCGGTGGCGGTGGTTGGCGACGCCAGCCGCCGTCCGGCTGAGCCGGCGACTTGCAGCGGGCTATCGTCTACCTTAGGAGCGGCGCATTCGCCGGGCTTGAAGGCCAGCTTGGGATTTCGTCAAGATTTCGCCGGAACTCGTCCAGATTTCTTGCAGCGTCCGGAGAAGGGAAGTCGGTGGCTCGCGATCGTGATGGCGTCCTGCGGTTTCTGGATTTCACGCTCGACCTGCCGGCAGCCGAGCTTTCCCGAAACGGCGAGCCCGTCCAACTCGAACCCCAGGTCCTCGACCTGATCGTGTACATGGCGACCCATCCCAAGCGGGTCGTCAGTCGCGACGAGCTCATCGAAGCCATCTGGCAAGGCCGTGCTGTTTCGGATTCGGCGGTATCTACCCGCATCAACGCCGCTCGGCGAGCCCTGGGCGACGACGGCCGCACCCAGGCAGTCATCAAGACAGTCCATGGACGAGGTTTCAGGTGGGAGATTGAGCCGGTACCCGTTTCCGATCCGCCGCAGAGCGGGGCTGGTGTCCACCTGGCGCATGGTGACCAAGGTGGCGATACCGTCGCCCTGCCTTGGCCGGACAAGCCATCCGTGGCTGTCCATCCCTTTACCGTGCAAGGCGGCGCCCGCCGTCACGAGTTCTTCGCCGATGGTGTCACTGAGGAGGTCATCCTCGGGCTTTCGCGCCTCGGGTCGATCTTCGTGATCGCCCGGAACTCATCCTTCAGTTACAAGAACAGGCCGCAAGATACGGGATCGATCTCGCGGGATCTCGGTGTGCGCTATCTCGTCGTAGGTGGCATTCGCGCCTGGCAAGATAATGTGCGTGTATCGGCGCAACTCGTCGACGCATCCAACGGCCGGCAAGTCTGGTCAGAGGCAATCGACGGACAGCTGGATAACATGCTTTCTGCGGAACAAGAGATCGCCCACAGCATTGTTTCGTCGGTCCACACGCAGCTGCTTTTGCATGAGGGGTTGGTGTCGGAGCGCAAGGATGCGCGCAACCAGCACGTGAAAGATCTGTTGAACCGTGCATGGCGGGCCACGGCTGATTGGAGCAGGGAAGAACTCGCCGAGGCCCAGCAGCTGGCGGACCAAGCGTTGGCCCGCGAGCCAGACAATCCACGGGCTCATATCATTGCCGCGCTCGCCGGCTATGGCCGAACCTACCTGGGATACACCGACCTTCCTGCCGACGAACTGGACCGCGCCACGACAGCGGCGCAGAAGGCAATACGACTGGCGCCGAACGACGAGTATGCGCAGTGGGTCCTGGCATGCTGCTCTTGGTCTCGAGGGGAACATGACCGCGCTGCTGCCCACGCTAGGCGTGCCATTGAGATCAATCCGAACTTTTCTTGGGCGCACGGTACGCTCGGCACGGCGCTGGCCTGGTCCGGCGCATGCAGTGAAGCGATCGAGCACACAAACATCGCGCTGCGATACAATCCTCGAGATGCCACGGTGTATTTCAGGTACCTCGTACTGGCCCTCAGCCATTTCGGGCTGGCCGAGTACGAAGTTGCCGAGTCCTACGCTGACCGTGTCATTCGCATGAAGCCTGATTGGTTTCTCGGCCATGCATTCAAGGTTGCAAGCCTACACCTCCTGGGTCGGCATGCCGAAGCCGATGCAGCCGTGAACGAGTGTCGCGCCTACTTACCCACTATTTCGCGGGAACGCATCCAACGACTTCCGTTCAAAGACAAGGGTGTTCATGAACGCATGACGCGGGCACTCGATCAATCCGGCCTTGTTGAGGCGCGCGATGCCTGCCATGACGACAATCTGGGTGGTCGCTGAGCAGGCACTTGCTGGCTAGATGTCGCTTCCTGGCCAACATCAGCCGAAATTGGCGCCGACGCCGATGTCGGCTTCCGGGTGAGAGGCGGACATGGCCGAGCCGAAGTCCGCTCTTCAGGCTCTGGCGTCTGGTATCGGGTGCTCTCCGGACTCTCCGCTAGGCTGTTCTAATGTGATGGGTTGCCCAGGCCGCGACTTGACCGGCGTGAGCAGCCATGTCGCGTATTGGAGGCAAACCGGTCGTTGGGGGGCAGTTGCTTGGCGATCCGCGACCTGCTGGCCGAGCGCACCGATTTTCTGCTCGTGATCTGTGAGATGGCGCTGGCGCAAGCGCTGAAAGACAAGGCCAGGCGGCCTATCGACGTGGCGCCCTGTTCGACAAGCGCTGGAGCCTTATGGAGACTTGGCCGACCTTCGCATCGGTGCGGGTGGCAGTGTCGTAGCGCTCCGCACGGCTTGAGTAGGCGTCGCTTCAGAACCTTGGTGCGGCTGACGGCGTCGATGGTCCTGCCGGCGACCATGACCGGGAAGCGACTCAAGCACTCCGACGATACCGCCCGGCGAGTTTCTCGGTCAGGCACCACAGTCCGCCGCCGCCGACGCCGACGGTGATGCCCAGCCAGCGCCAACCCTCTGGGCCGAAGGGGACGATGCCGAAGCCATGCAGCGCGACCGGAATTGTCATCAGGAGGAAAAACGGTCCGGTGTAGTAGCAATGGGTTCGGCCGCAACGCCGGGCGTTCAACAGGCACGCCACCCCCATCCAGGCCAGCGCCGCGATCCACGTCACCGTCTTGGCGAGCGGGGCAAAGGCGATCGCCGCGAGCATCGCCGCGATCGGCAGGCCCCACGCGATGACGAAGCTACCGATACGCGCTGCCCAGTCCGATTGCGTGGCGTTACGTACCAAGGTCATGGGCGAGCTCCTAGCCGGCGCAGCAGGACAGCATGGCGACGTCCTTGTCGAAGGTCTGCGCGGCCAGCTTCAGCCCTTCGACGGTGGTGAGGTAGGGGAAGATCATGCCTGCCAGCGCCCGCGTGGTCAGACCCTGCTGGATTGCCAGCGCCGCGGTCTGGATGCTGTCGGCCCCTTCCGGCGCCAGGATATGGGCGCCCAGCAGCTGGTCACTGTGGCGGTCGGCGACCAGTTTGATCAGTCCGCGAGTATCGCGGGCGGCCAGCGCACGCGGCACGGCGGACAATGGCAGCATGGAAATCTTCGCCTCGATGCCGCGGGCCAGCGCTTCGGCCTCGGTTAGGCCGACTGTGGCGACCTGCGGGTCGGTGAAGGTGACGCTCGGCATGGCCCGGTTGTCGTAGACCAGGGCGTTGCCATTGAGCGCGTTCTCGGCGGCGATGCGGGCGCCGTAGGCGGCCATGTAGACGAACTGGTCGCGGCCAGTGACATCGCCGGCTGCGTACACGCCCGCTGCCGTGGTGCGCATGCGCTCGTCGATGCAGATAGCACCATCCTTGTCGAGGTTCACACCTCGTTCCGAGAGACCAAGCCCATCCGAATTTGGCCGGCGTCCGGTGGCCAGGAGCAGCCGGTCCGCCGTCACGGAGCCCGAACGGCCGTCCTGCTCGTAGTGCAGGCGGACGCCCGCGTCGAGCGCAGACACCTCGCGGTAAGACACGCCGTCCAGGACCGTCATTCCTTCGTCGCGAAGGTATCCGGCCAATGCCGTGCTGATCTCCGGCTCGCCCTGCGGCAGCAGTCGGCTACGGCACGCGAGCGTGACCCGGACGCCGGCGCGCTGGAACAGCTGCGCCAGCTCGCAGCCGATGTAGCCGGCGCCGATCACCAGCAGCGAGGAGGGCAGGCGCGACAGGTCGAGCGCCCGCGTGCTGTCGAGCCAATCGACGCTATCGAGGCCCGGGATACTCGGTGTGTGTGCGCGCGCGCCGGTCGCCACGATGGTTCGGTCGGCTTCGATTTGCCGACCCTCCACGACGACGCCTGTCGCGGTCAGCCGGGCCGCACCTTCGACGTACGATACGGCCTCGTAGGCTTTCAGCAGGTCGGCATACTTCGCCTGCCGCAGGCTGGTCACCAGGTCGTTCTTCTGCGCGACGAGCTCTGTCCAATCGTCCAGACGGCTGGAACCGGACAGGCCGGCGAAGCGCCCGGCCACTCGGCCCTGATGCAGCGTCTCGGCTGCACGGATCAGGGTCTTCGACGGCACGCAGCCGACGTTGACGCAGGTGCCGCCGATCGTGCCGTGCCCGATCAGCGCCACGCGCGCGCCCCGTTCCGCGGCGGTAATCGCGGCGGAAAACCCGGCCGAGCCGGCCCCGACGACGATCAGGTCGACGCCCGCACCGTTGCTGCCGCAACAGTCCGTCATGCGACCGGGCCTTGAGCGATCTCGCTGCGTCCGCTCCGGCGCAGCAAGCGAATGCCCGCGAACGCCGCGATTGCCAGGGATACCGCCAGCAACGGCCACAGCACGTAGTCGATCCACAACAGCCACGCCGACAGGCCGACGGCGGCGAACAGGATTACCAGGACTGGCGTGAAGCAGCAGATGGCGGCGACGACGGTTCCGATCGCTCCGATACCAAATAGCTTGCGATCATTCATGATGACCTCTTTTCCGTTGTGCGCGGCTACTACTCTGCCGGCCTTGAGGGAAAGCCGGCTTGCAAGGTTGCGGCGGTCAGGGCGGCAACGCTGGTCTTCTCGTCGTCAAAGGTGACGCGGGCCAGCTGCTCGCGATAGGACACGTCGCATTCTGCGACCCCTGGCACGTCTGTGAGGGTGCGCTTGACGATGAAGGCGCAGGACGCGCAGGTGAAGTTCTCAAGCTTCAGCGTAACCGTCCGTTCCTCCGCCAGTGCCGTTGCGGCGACGAAGCCCATCGATGTCGCGATAATCAATCCGGCAATACGCTTCATGATGTTCGGTCTCCTCGATCAGACGCCCAGCAGGGCGGGTGCCACGAAGGGATATGCCGCCGCGGTGCCGACCAGAACGGTCGCCGACCACAACGCGACCTTCACCGTGCGGCGCGACAGTGGCCGCGAACACGCCTGGTCGTCCGCGCAGGCAGCGGTTGGGCTGCGGTAGACCTTGTAGAACCCGTAGCCGAGCGCGGCGAAGGTGACGGCGAAGAATATCGGCTGGTACGGGGCCAGGGCGGCAAGGTTGCCAAGCCAGGCGCCGCCGGCGCCCAGGCCAAACAGCACCAGCGGCAGGATGCAGCATGACGACGCCAAGATGGCGCCGAGCATGCCGCCAACCGCGGCAAGGCCGGCACCGGACAGGACATCCTTGATGTTTGCTCAAATCTGGCTGGCGAGTTGTGGTGAAGGTCGGGTTGCGCCCCGTCCTGTCGCATCATGATCCTCGTTCGTTTGACATCGGTCATGGCTCGAGCTTGAAGCTAGGCTCTGTAGCAACTACAGGTACAAGCAGGGTCGCGCGCACGATGTTGTGAATTGGGCGCAAGACGGACGCAGCGAATGGTGGCGCCATGAAGCGAACGAAAGCATTGACCCGGGGCGGGGTCGCGAAACTCGTCGGCTGCAATCTCGAAACGATCCGCTACTACGAGAAGATCGGGCTCATCCCCGAACCCATGCGCAGCGCCGGTGGGCACCGCGTCTACGACGAGTCATTGGTCAGGCGGCTAAAGTTCATCCGCCGTGGTCGCGAACTCGGGTTCTCGCAGGCGGATCTGCGTGATCTCTTGGGGCTGGTCGACGGCGATGAGTATGCCTGCGCGGACGTGAAGGCGATGACCGAACAGCACCTCGACGGTGTGCGCGCCAAGATCGCCGACCTGCGGATCATCGAGCACACGCTTCAGGTTATGGTCGCGGAATGCGCGGACACCGAGGTGCCTGACTGCCCCGTCATTGACGCGTTGTTCGATGATGACGGCGCTGGGCCTTCGGCACCCAACTGATCACAAGAACGGATAACGTCGCCGATTGCGCGCCCGTGCAAGCTCGGCGGCCTCATGGGGCGTCAACATCGCAACGTCGGGCCGGTCAGCGGCCCAGGTCTCGAATGCCGCGACGTCGCAAAACAGTCTGACATACTGGCAAAACGCGCCGCGCAGATCCTCGGCAAAGGCATCGAGGTCGGGCGCGACCATTGACATGACCGCGCTTGCCGGCGTCGTTGCGACATCGCCGGATGGCGACAGCTCGACGACGATGGGCACCCTTGTCGTAGCGCAGGTGGTTTCCAGCACTGCCGCTCGATCCAGGACCTGTGGCAGGAAGAACGCGTCGAAGGTGCACCAGGTGTACAGATCGTTATGTCCGGCAAGTCGAAATCGATGCGCCGTCGGCGCCAGGCTCAGGCCGGCGAAACCGACGATCCCACCTGTGTCATCGTAGTCGATCGCGGAAGCCCGGATACCCTCGAGCGTCGCTCGGCACCGTTCGGGCTTCATGCTCAGGCGACGTGCCAACGCGACCGCCGTCACCGGCACGCCGCGCGCCAGCATCCGATAGAGTTCGACGGCCAGTTGCGCGGCCTCGGGTCCGTCGTCGCCGACCGCGCCACCGCGATCCATCATCGATCGTATGCTGTCCAGGACGACCCGAGATGCGTGCTGTTGCATGATGTCCTCATTTCTCAGGTGGCATTTGCCGTGGCGTAGAACGCCAGGCCGAAATTCAGGAAGGCGGATGGCCGGCCTTGTCGTCGGCGTCTAGATACACGTCGTAGCGGTGCACGTAGCTCTGCATGTTGAAATGGCCGCGCAGCCAGCCGGTCTGCCCGTCGAGTGCGCGCAAGCGACGATCGGACGTGGCGAAACGGATCGCCGCGGTCAGGGACCAGATCTCCGAATCCGCCTGGCGCCGGAAGAAGCCCAGCGTTTCGAAGTCGACTTGCGCACCGGCGTCGTCCTCAATCCGGCCGGCCATGCTAGCGTCGCAGGCCGCCTGGCCCTGAACTTCGAACAGGTGCCAGGCGACCCGGCCGCGCATAATCTCGCCCTCGATCCGGCCGTCGCCGCCGCCCAGGTAGACCCCTAGCTTCGCGGGCGGCGGTGTATCGCTCTTGCCCCGATACTGAAGCGTCATGTTGGCCACTGGTGCGACGTGCATTTCATGCCCTTCAGGTTGCGGCCAGACGCCAGACGATGCGGCGCCGGCCGGTCCGACTGACAGACGAAATAAGGCCTGTAGTACCTACAGCATCAAGGAGCGTGCGACTCTCACCGTATCAACCGGCCGTGAACGCTTTTTCGTGGGCCGACTGCAATATGAGCTCGGCAGTCCCGATGCTGTGCCCTCACCCGATTTCGCCAAGGACGGGGAAGGTTTCCAGCAGCCAGAAGGCGAAGGCGGCGAGGTCGCCGGTGATCATCGCGATACCCATCAGGATCATGATGGCACCAGCCGCAAGTTGCAGCATCCAGCCGACGCGGCCTAGCGCACGCAATCGCCGCGCCATCGTGTCAGTGAAGGCGGCGGTGAGCAGGAACGGCACGCCAAGCCCGAACGAGTACACGCTCAGTAGCGCGATGCCGTCGGCGACAGTGGCCGTGACCGCGCCGACCGTCAGGATGGCGCCAAGGATCGGGCCGATGCACGGCGTCCAGCCGAACGCGAAGGCAAGGCCGAGCATGTAGGCGGAAAGCGGGCGTCCACCAGGAAAGGTCGGATAGAACCGACGGTCGCGCAGCATCCAGCCAGGTCGCACAAGCCCGATGAGGAACAAGCCGAACAGGATGACCAAAGCCCCGCCGGCAATGTTCAGTTCAAGGCGGTAGGCCAACAGCAGCTGACCGAGCGCGGTCGCGCTAGCACCGAGCGCGACGAACACTGTCGAGAAACCCAGAACGAAGCACAGGCTCAGTCCAATCGCCGGCAGCCGTGCCGCAAACGTGCCGTAGCCGCGAGGTTGCGTCGCACTACCGGCGATATACGAAATGTAGCCAGGCACAAGCGGCAGGACGCAGGGCGACAGAAACGAGATCGCCCCGGCGACAAAGACGGCGACGATGCCAACCTCAGACGTCATCGTGTTTGCGCATCACGTTGGTGGCCGCAGCGGTCCCGTCGCGCGCCTCGAACGCGGCCTGGCCGGGCGCTGGCTCGCCGGACAAAGCGGTGCCTGACGGACGTAACCCAGGATCGGAAGTGAATCTGAAAGCGACCACCGCGGCGAGAATCGTGCCGACGATGGCCAATCCGATCCTTTGTCGTGGTGTCATGACCACCACCGCTGGTGTTGCGGACACATCACCGGCTGCCGTCCGGGTTCCTGGCTGCGAAGGAGCGGATCGGCACTTGCAGCTCGATCACGCCGGCCCGCTCGAATGTCAGAACCAGCGTCAGGTCTTCGCCCTCCACCAGCTTTTCGCGCAGCCCCATCAGCATGAGGTGGATGCCACCTGGTTCGAGGACGACTTCACTATCGGTACCGACTTCGAGGCCAGACACCGCGCGCATACGCATCGTGCCACCGGACACATCTGTGGCATGGATCGTCACCGACTTGGCCACTGGTGAAGTGGCTCCGACCAATCGGTCCGCATTGGTGCCAACGTTGCGGATGGTCAGGTATGCGGCGCCGGGACGCGACGCCAGAATCGATGCCCGTGCCCATGCCCTGTCGACAATGATCGACGCGCCGTCGGCAGCAAACGCCTTGGCCGGCAGCAAGAGCGTGAGGATCACGACTACGAGCCATCGCTTGGCCGTCGCCATTGCCATGCTCAGTCGTCTCCAAGTCGTCGGTTGATTGCCGCTGCGATCTGCTCGGCGGAGTCGCGCTTCTCGGTGAACACGGCCTCGTATCGTCCCTTCGGGTCCATCAGATAGATGTAGCCGGAATGCGACATCACGTACCCGTCCGGCGCGTGCTCGTCGGCCTGCCTGCCGTGGTAGATGCGAAACGATCTGGCAGCCGCGCGCACCTGTTCAGGGGTGCCGGTCAGTCCAACGATCCTCGGGTGGAACGCAGCGACGTACTCAGCGAGTACCTCGGGCGTGTCGCGTTCGGGATCGACGGTGATGAACAGCGGCGTCAACCGATCAGTCCTGGCTCCGAGAGAATCGAGAACCTGCGCGATCGTCGCCAGTGTTGTTGGGCAGATGTCCGGGCAGAACGTGAACCCGAAGAACACCAGTTGCCACTGGCCGGCGAAGTCCGCCTGGTTCACTCTGTTGCCGCGATGATCGACAAGCTCG
>JAVKFY010000063.1:0-3712 GCA_040223615.1 Alphaproteobacteria bacterium | reverse complement strand
AGTCGGCTGCCGTGCGCTGCTTGCGGTTGTAGTAGTCCGGCATCAGCTTGAGGTTGCGCATCACGCGGTGGGCGTCGTGCGGGTGCGCGTCGGTGAGTTGCACCACGTACTCGCGGTCGTAGCGGTACGGCTCACGCCCCTGCGGCTCGATGATGATCGCGCCGTAAGCCCCGTTCGGTTCCTGCAGGCTGGAATGGCTGTGGAACCAGTAGGTACCGGACTGAACAATCGGGAAGTTGTAGGTGAAGGTTTCGCCGGGCCTGATGCCCGGATAGCTGATGGTCGGCACGCCGTCCATCTGGAAGGGCAGGATCAGGCCGTGCCAGTGCACCGAGGTGTCGACGTCGAGGTTGTTGGTGACGTTGATCGTCACCTCCTCGCCTTCCTTGAAGCGCAGCACCGGCCCCGGCGAGGCGCCGTTGTAGCCGACGCCCTGGCGCCGGAAATCGCCGGTGTCGATCATCACGCGGTCGACGGTGAGGTCGTAGGTGCCGGCCGTTGCGGCCAGCGGGGCGATGGCCAGCGCGCAAAGCGCGCCGGCCACGGCCCAGGACATGTGCATGTGCATGTGCATGTCGATGTCTCCTTGCGAAGCTGGACCGTCTACTTGAAGTGGATGTCGCCCATCATCCCGGCGTCGTAGTGCCCGGGCACGTTGCAGGCGAACTCCAGCTCTGCCGTCTCGGTGAACTTCCAGATCACCTCGCCCGACTTGCCCGGCTCCAGCAGCACCGCGTTTGGATCGTTGTGCTCCATGGTCTTGCCGCCGCCCATGTCCATCTTCATGCGATCATGGTGGATCTTGTCGGCTTCCAACGCGCCGTGCTCGACCATCATCATCATCTCTTCCTGATGCTTGGCGTGCATGGCGGCGGTGCCGATGTTGAACTCGTGCACCAACTCGCCCGCGTTCTTGATCACGAAGCGCACCGTCTCGCCCTTGGCGACGGTGAGGTTCTCCGGCTCGTAGTGGTTGTCGCGCATGGTGATCTCGACGGTGCGCGTAGCTTCGCTGGCCTTGCCCGGCTCACCGATGGCGGACGACATGCCGCCACCATGGCCGTGGCCGCCGGAATGCGTGCCAGCGGCCCAAGCAAGCGTTGTGAACGTGGCTAGCCCTCCGACGAGGGCAACGGAAAACAGGCGAATGCGGAATTGCATCGTATAGCTCCTGGTACGACTGCGCCTTCGCTGAATGGTTCCAGCGCGCAGTGTTATGGTCGCCGTCGATCAGCCGGGATGAGCTGAAAGACAAGAGTGCGGGGGTGATCCTGGATCGACGCTTGGCACGGAGACCCGTGCCGATAACCGCGCGTGTGCGCTATATCTCGTAGCTGGCCACCCACGCGGCACGGAAACCGCGCGCGGTGCGTCGAATAGGATTATGCCAGAAGCTTGGGAGGCCTGATGCGTGGCGGAACGCGACGCTCAGTAAAGCGTCTACGACCTTCAACCAGGAGATCGGAAAAACGCTCGATCGGCGAGGCCGATGCGCCAACCTGGGACATCGCCGGCCCACACCCGAAGAGGCAGCAATCAACACCGCCGGCGGCAACGCCCCGGTGCTCGCTGTCGGGCGCCACGATGCTTACGCCCCTGTCGACGTCCTGTGCCGACACTGTTGTGGCAACGTGCGACGCAAGTGAGATCGTTTGCATCGAAGCATGTGCAGTCGCGCTCTGCGAGGTCGCCCAAAGCAACGCAACAACCGCCAATACCAGCCCAGCCAAGATCTGGCATCGCCGGGACCAGCTAAGGCCGCTGCTTGTGTGCGCTCCATCCACCATCTACAGGACACATATACCCGAGCCCAGTCGGCGGCAAGTCACAATCACGAGAAAATCCCGCGTGGTGCCATCCAAGGCGGCTTGGCCATCGTCGACGAGCAAGATGCCATGGATTGGCTCATGTCCATTCGCTGCTGCGCCGCAATCGACTTGTAGCGGCAAGTTCATTTCGACCAAGATGCCCAATGGTGTAAGGCAAGGCGATGCAGAGCCGTCAGCACGTCATAGTTGACCGCGACTTCGTTTTTCGTGTCCTCACGCTATCGATCGCGATGACAACGCTGGCCGAGGTTGTCTACTTATTGGTCTGGGGCATCATTCTGTTCCCGAATGGGCCTCTTGGATCCAAGGTAGTATGGACCATGACCTGCGGCGTCGCGATGGGAAGCGTGATCGGCGCTGCCAGCTTGATATTTGCAACCCAGATCAAGTTTCGTGGCCGACTGGCGATTTGTTTCGCAGGCTCTTTTCTGAGCGTTTCCGCATACTGCTCGGTTCTTTGCAGCCAGATCGATACGTCGCTGAGCTATTTTGGAGGCGCAGATCATCAGACACTTTTCTTGCTAGGCGGGATCGTTCCGGCGACCATTGGATCTACGATTCATGCATGGCTTCTGCTCAACCCCATCGGCACCGATTTGCTTCGCCGCATAGGACTCTAGAAGCCTCCTGGGCCGCTGTGGCTATTGGCATTTATGACGGCAACGCAGTGGTACAAGGCGACCAAAGTCGGCGGTCTCACCGGACAAGATACTCAGTTCGGCCGCGCGACCATCTGACGCAGCTATTCTTCCCTCCAACATCTTGACCCTCCCCCGCCTAGAGACACCACGTGTGAGTTGTTGAAGGCAATGCCTGAGCTTCGCAGATCGTTCGAGCGGGCAAGCCTGTCTCGTGAGACTCGGCCAATGGAGGATTCTATGGTGGCAACTCCCAAACTTTCGGCAAGTATCCTAGCGATCCTGTTTGCGACGGGGATGAGCGTGTCCATTGCTCAGGCGCAGTCGAGCGACCACGGGCATGGGTCCGCCGCGCAGCAAGGCGGCACGACCGCGATGTCGCCGGGCGACCGGCCCGGACATGGCGCTGCGGCGGGGCCAGGCAAAATGATGGGACCGGGCATGATGCAGCAGGGTGACATGATGAGCATGATGCACGGGCAGAAACACATGCCGATGATGGCTCGCATGCATCGTGACTCGGATACTGCCATGCGTGTCGTCCCGATCCAGCATCTGACCAAGGAGGACGTCACTCACTACTTCGATCACTGGCTGGCTCGACAGGGTAACAACCGACTGAAAGTGGGAACGGTCAACCAGATCGATGACGATACATTCACGGCGGACATCGTCACTGTCGATGACTCGCTCGTGCAACGCTTCCGCGTCGATCGGCACAGCGGCGAAGTAACGAAGGACAACGGCTAGGGTCTGCCCGTCGGCGCGGGCGATCTGAGATGTCAAATGAGCGCTCGCGCCGACGGCGGTCTGGTGACGTAGGTCAACGCATCAAAAGCGCGAACTGCGCTTTGCCGGGTGAGACACAGGTATAGAGATGCTTGTAGCGCCGGCATCCCCCAACCGCTGCGCGTGGTACCTGCGCCCGTTCTTCTGGCGCCAGCGGCGGAAGTTCGGGACACCGCTGCAGGCGGCTTTGATTTGGGCTCGGTGACCTGCTCCCCTGCGGCTCCCTCGGTTGATATGAGAGTCCGTCATCTGGAGACGGACGATGAAGAAGAGCAGGTTCACGGAGGAGCAGATCGTTGGCGTGCTGCGCGAGCTGGAGGCTGGTGCGGCCACGGTCGAGGTCTGCCGCCGGCACGGGATCAGCGAGCAGACCTTCTATCGCTGGAAGTCGAAGTACGGCGGCATGGGGCCGTCCGACGCGCAGCGCCTGAAGGGCCTGGAAGACGAGAACCGGCG
>JAVKFY010000062.1:0-10835 GCA_040223615.1 Alphaproteobacteria bacterium | reverse complement strand
GCCAGGGGGCGATTGGCGAGCGATCCAGGGTACGGTTTCGCGTGGTCAACGAAGGCAGTGTGAACATGCACCTGCTTGGCATCTCGACCGAAGTGGCCGAGCACGCGGTTTTGATCGCCGACGTCGGCGACGGGAAGCTAGTGCAGCTCGAGTCGATCAACATTCCAGCCGACTCGACGCTCGACCTCACTACCTCGCACCTGCGTTACGAGATTTACCCGCTCAACCGTACCCTGCGTGCTGACGATGAGTTCGCAATCAACCTGGATTTCGTCACATGGAAGACGCAGGCGCAGGTCCATGTGCATTGATCCTATCGGTGACGAAAGGAGCAACACCTGAGTAACGCAACTGAAGACAACGGCGATGAGCCAAAGCGATCTCTCATGGGAGAACGAACGATGACTATCAAGGTGATCACGACAATTTTGGCGTCTGTGGCATTGGCAGGCTTCGTCATCACGGCGACGCGAGCGCAACCGAGTGACTCAAAGATGCCGACGAAAGACATGATGCTGGCACCATGTGAGCTGCACGTTGACAACAGTCAGGACTGTCATGTGCACGATAAGAACACCTACCTGCACATGAAGCGTCAGTCGCCAGCGCCTGGGCCTCACGCCAGAAGCGAGCTCCGGGATCTCCGGAAAAAGGAACGCAGCCAGCGCCGGGGAAACAAGTGACAGCTCAGGCTGGCTTGCTGTGAACGTGACGCTGTGGCCACGTCTTCAACTGACCTGCTCCCCGTTGGTCCCTCAGAGATAGTGAGAGTCCAGGACTTCATAGTGCCTGTTCCAGGGCGGTTTCGGTAGCGGGCGGCTGGCGGAGCTGGTCGGGGCTGCGTAGCCGGCCGCCCGCGGATCGAAGGAACACGGCTTGTGGCGGCAGGCCGTCGTGCGCCGAGTGCGGGCGCACCTGGTTGTAGTCCTGCCGCCAGCGCTCGATCACGACGCGCGCCTCGGCCAGGCTGGCGAACACCTCCTCGTTCAGGCACTCGTCGCGGAAGCGTCCGTTGAAGCTTTCCACGAAGGCGTTCTGCGTCGGCTTGCCGGGCGCGATGTAATGCCACTCGACGCCGGTGCGGTTGCTCCATTCCAGCACCGCCCGAGAGGTCAGCTCGGTACCGTTGTCGGAGACGATCATCGCCGGCCGGCCACGGCTGGCGATGAGGCTGTCGAGCTCGCGCACCACGCGCTGGCCGCCGATCGAGGTGTCGACCACCAGGGCCAGCGCCTCGCGGGTGAAGTCGTCGACCACCGCCAGCACCCGGAAGCGCCGGCCCCAGCCCAGCACGTCGGCCACGAAGTCGAGCGACCAGCGCTGGTTCGGCGCTTGCGGGATCGCCATTGGTGCCCGCGTGCCGGTGGCCCGCTTGCGGCCACGCCGGCGTCGAACTGCCAGCTTCTCCTCGCGGTACAGCCGGAACAGCTTCTTATGGTTCATCGCCACGCCCTCGCGCGCCAGCAGAATGCCGAGCCGCCGGTAGCCGAAGCGGCGGCGCTCGCCAGCCAGCTCGCGCAGCCGGCGACGGATTTCCGGCGCATCCGGCGTCGCCGGACGCCGCACCGTCTTCGGGTCAACCTCGATCAGCCTGCAGGCCCGTCGCTGCGAGAAGCCGTGTGCCGCCATCAGGCGAAGCCCAGCATCCCGCCGGGCCGCAGGCGTTCTCAGTTTTTTGCCAGCAGGTCCTTCAGCGCCGCCACGTCTGCATCGACTCCGCCAGCAGCTTCTTCAGCCGTCGGTTCTCGTCTTCCAGGCCCTTCAGGCGCTGCGCGTCGGACGGCCCCATGCCGCCGTACTTCGACTTCCAGCGATAGAAAGTCTGCTCGCTGATGCCGTGTCGCCGGCAGACCTCGGCGGTCGCCGCACCGGCTTCCTGCTCGCGCAGCACGCCAACAATCTGCGCCTCGGTGAACCTGCTCTTCTTCATCGTCCGTCTCCAGATGACGGACTCTCATATCAACCGAGGGAGCCGCAGGGGAGCAGGTCACAACCGCCGAACAAGGAGGGTAGCGGCTACTTCAATACCCTGACTGCATCAGCCTTTCTCTTCTCGCTCCTGAGCGGGACCGTCATTTCAGCGTTTGGGATATCTGTAGTTTTCGTTGTCTCTCTGATAGCGGCAGTATTGCCAACAAACCTCGTGGCAAGCCTATCCGTAATGCGGTATTCTGGATGCAATGCCACCTAGTTGGTAGCTGGCCTTTATGGACAGACGCCAAGCTGGACGCGCGGCAGTCTTGTTTACGCAAGAAGCGAGGCTGATATGGCACCAATCAACAACTTGGCTCCTAATCGATCCACGCTGAGACAGACTTGAAACCGGAAAACACAAACCGCTACCCTACACCTTCGGCACTTGGCTCTCAGCCCGCACCGATGGTCGGCATGCTTTATCGGAAGATACTTGTGGCTGGCGCGATCATTGCCGCGCTTCTTGCCGGCTATGGTGTTCTGTCGTGGACAGGTGCACTTGCGGTCATCACAGATGGGTCCACCCTCAGAAGACTGGTGGTTGAACTTGGGCCATTCGGCCCTTTCATGGTTATCGGGCTGTTGGCTGCGGCGATCGTCTGGAGCCCAATTCCCAGCGCGCCGATCGCGCTGGCGGCTGGTGCTGCTTATGGCCATACGTGGGGTACGGTGTATGTGGTCATTGGTGCCGAAGCCGGCGCGTTGATTGCCTTCGTCGTGGCCCGGATGGTCGGGCAAGAGCTTCTACTGAAATGGTTCGGTCAGCGTCCCTCGCTGGGGCCTTTTATATCCCAGAATGCCCTCATGGCGATCGTTTTCATCAGTCGTCTTTTGCCCTTTATGTCGTTCGATCTTGTCAGCTACGCTGCCGGTCTCACGCCGTTGGCGACGTGGCGCTTCGCAGTCGCGACTTTGGCTGGAATCATACCAGCGAGCTTCTTACTTGCACATTTTGGGGGCGAGATGGCCTCTGCAGATGCCCGACGAACAATGCTGACCGTCGTGGCTCTTGGTACCGTTACTATCATTCCCTTCATCGGAAAGGCGCTCTGGAATCGATATCGACGGTGATAGTTAGAGAAGTTTCGTATTTGATTAAGCCAATACGGTATTCTTAGCCGGACCAAATTGCGATTTGAGCTGGCCGATGGAGTTGGAAGGAAACTTATCATGGTTCGAGTTTTTCTCGAGCGATCGTAGCGAGCGCCTTCCGACTACGGGCGCACTCGGGGCGAGTTGTCGCGCGGTTGCGGCGGGTAAGACTGGAGGCGCTAGATGACGAAACTTACAAGGCAGGACGGTATGCACCACGACCACAAGGGCAGCGACTACAAGGAAGGGTCCATTACGCTTGGCGGTGCGGTCGCGATGGGTACTGGTGTGATGATCGGGGCAGGCATTTTCGCGTTGACTGGCCAGATTGCGCAGCTTGCTGGGCCGCTCTTTCCGCTGGCCTTCATAGCAGGCGCGATTGTTACCGGGTTCAGCGCCTACAGCTACATCCGGATGTCGAATACCTGGCCGTCGTCGGGCGGGATCGCAATGATTCTGCAGAAATGCTACGGCCCCGGAGCGGTCGCCGCCGGCGCGGCGCTTCTGATGGCCCTCAGCATGGTCATCGCCGAGAGCCTTGTGGCGCGGACTTTCGCCACCTACGTTCTGCGACCCTTCGATATCGCGGGCGGGCCGCTGGTACCGGCTCTTGCCGTGGCTGTAATTATCTTCGCCTTTCTCATCAACATCGCGGGAAACCGTTCGGTCGGACTTTTCTCGCTGGTGATGGCGGCGATGAAGATTGGCGGCATCGCGCTATTCGGTATCGCGGCGCTCTGGTCGAGCGGCTTTGAGTTCGCCGCTGCCTCAGTGACAGATCAGGCCTACAGCTTGACCGGATTCATCGCCTCGGTGGCGCTCGCGATCCTTGCGTTCAAAGGCTTCACCACAATTACGAACAGCGGCGCCGAGATCACCAATCCACATCGTAACGTCGGTCGGGCGATCATGATTTCCATCGCACTTTGCGTCTTGGTCTACCTGCTCGTCGCCTTCGGCGTGGGTTCGAGCCTGACCATCGACCAGATTGTCGCCGCACGCGACTATTCGCTGGCGGAAGCGGCCGAACCTGCACTCGGCCGGGTTGGCTTCTACCTGACCGTTCTCCTGGCCGCTGTAGCCACTGCTTCGGGCGTGTTGGCAAGCGTCTTCGCGGTGTCGCGGATGCTGGCGATGCTCACGGATATGAAAATGATCCCGCACAGCCATTTCGGCATGTCCGGGCCAATCCAGCGTCACACGCTCGTTTACACGGTGGTTGTCGCCTCGACCTTGGCGGTGTTCTTCGACCTCGGCCGGATCGCTTCGCTGGGGGCCTTCTTCTACCTTGTCATGGATATGGTGGTGCATTGGGGAGTCTTTCGCTCCCGGCGCAAGGAGATTGGGGCGGCCGCGCCGGTGCTCCTGATGGCGCTCGCTTTCGATGCCGCGGTTCTGGTGGCCTTTACGACGATGAAGCTCAGAAGCGATCCGGCCATCGTGTTGTACGCTGCCATCGCTATCACTGCGGTCTTCGTCTTCGAGCGGGTGTACCTGTCGCGCTGGCTGGCGCCTCAAACCGACCACAGTCACTAAGCCAAATCTAATGTGAGTAAGGAAACAGAATAGCCTGAGGCTGGGGTTTTCTTGTGTTTCCCTTGGTGGGCCGAATGCTGGATCGCGTGAGATTGGGCAAAGCATGCCGTGGGTCTCGATCGATGTCACCGGTGCGGTGATACCGCGCGTCCGGCGCACAGGTCTATGACCGTTCGAATACATCAGCCTTTTCAATGCCGTAGCGAAGGCGATTGGGTTTCACACTGCGAAGGTCGCAAAATCCGAATCCTGTCCCCGCAACCAACTGCGTTGGCCGTGGATCTGCCCAAGCGCGATATGTTGCCCGCGAGAAGCGCACTCGACTTTCTCTGAGTTGCCGAACAATCCCTGATC
This sequence comes from Alphaproteobacteria bacterium, assembly GCA_040223615.1. Classification (GTDB taxonomy): domain Bacteria; phylum Pseudomonadota; class Alphaproteobacteria; genus JAVKFY01. The sequence goes on along the minus strand of JAVKFY010000062.1, from coordinate 5,879 downwards.
TCGCCAAACCACACCCTGTTCGATCGGGAAAATTCCCTGCTAGCTGCCATAGGGAATTCGCACTTAACCCCCAGAATCGATTAGAGAATTCTCCGCTTCCTTCGGTCCGGCGCGGCCCGATACGCGGGATTTCCCTGTATTCTCCCTGATAATCAGGCAAATCGACCAGAGACCGGTTCGCTCCGGACTCCCTGCACCGCCAATTCACTTAACAAATTCAGTATATTAGACATTCGCCAGCGCGGCGAACATTGCTAGTACGGTTGGTGAGAACGTCCATTTGAAAACATTCTGCAAACCGCAAGCCGTTTGCTGGCAGGCTCGGCTCAAAGTCGTGAGCCTGCCAGCAAGCGCGACACGTTCAGGCGTACCAGTTCGTGCGAAGACGACCAGCGATAGGGGCAATGTCCGATTCTCGCGGGCATGCGTCCGGTCTTGGGGTCATTCCGGCCGTTGCATCAGAACGTGCTGACAGGCAGGACATGACCGAAGCGGAATCTCGGCGACGTTACCGGTGGTGAATGCTGCCAGACAACGTCGCTCGAGGTCGCGCCCGAACAGGGCAGCAAGTTGTGGGAACTGCGCGCCGCCGCCGACCTCGCCCGCCCCTGGACATTGACCGGCCGAGGGGAAGCGGCCTGCGACTTTCTCAGTCCTGTTCATGACCGCATCGCGGAAGGCGACTGCGTACCGGAGCGCTCGATGGTCCGGGAAATGCTCGCTGCCTTTGCCGGCCAGGAAAACCGGGCGTGGCAGCGTCGGGGAGCCTGGCTACAGCAGCGGTCGGCGCGAACGAAGCGAGGCCGTATCGCTCGGGCGCCAAACATTGATCGTAGGCTGCGATCAAATGGCACAGGATTGAACAGCATCCCCGCGATATCTAGTCTTCCGGATGTCAGAATTATACTGTAGTTGAGGAAAATAGACAGTGGCATATCTCTTGATTACTTCAAATATAATGGGTGTTGTTGATTAATATAGCGCAAATTTTTTATTTGTTTTTTACTACTATCATCGCCATGTATACGGTACGCCATTCCGGCGTGACAGTAATCATGGTGACCCAGATGTCGTTCAAGGACCTCTCCAAGGCCGAGACCGCGATCAACAAGGATCAGTCCGCCGACAAGGCGAAGTCGCCCGCCGCCGCGCCGGCGAAGAAGCCTGAGAACGCCGCTGCGAAACCGGCACCGAAGCCGTAGCGGAGCACACGAGCTGCCGTGATGACCACACGTACGACGCGCAAGACCGTACGGTTCAGCTACGCCTTCACGCTGAAGGGGATCGGCAGTGCCTTGCCCGCGGGCAGCTACGATGTCGATACCGATGAAGAACGGCTGGAAAATCTGTCATTCGCGGCCTACCGCCGTACGCTGACGCAGATTCACCTGCGCAACCTGCCAGGGCAGCCCGGCATTACCCGGATCGTCCCGATCGATGGCGACGAACTCGATGCGGCGCTGCGTCGCGACCGTGCGACGGTCGACCCGGCACAAGACACGCGGGCGCGCGACACCTAGTCGACGGGGTGCTTGAACGCCCCTCATCGCACAACCGGACTTCCGGCGACGTGCCTGGCGCGGCACGCGATCCGCGCCACCTGACCGAAAGACAACGCCATGCCATCTGACAACAGCAATGGCGGCCGCGGTCCCTGGGACACCCAGGGCGGTGCCGGCCCCAGCGCGGAGGACGTGATACGCCACGTACAAGGTCGTTTCCGGCAGATGCTGCCAGGTGGCGGCGCGCGGGGCATCATCGTGCTCGCGCTGCTCGCCATCGTGGCGTTCGGCGCCTGGACCGCCTACTACACGGTGCCCTCCGACTCGGTCGCCGTCGTCCAGCGCTTCGGCAAATACCACCACGACGTACCACCGGGCCTGCACTTCAAGCTGCCGCTCGGCATCGACGTCGCCACCATCGTCCCGGTCAAGCGCCAGCTCAAGCAGGAATTCGGCTTCACCACGCCGGGCGCCAACGACCCGTTCCAGAGTTCACGCGGCGACGGCAAGCGCGAGACCGAGATGGTCACCGGCGACCTCAACGCGGCGCTGGTCGAATGGGTAGTGCAGTACCGCATCTCCGACCCGGTGAAGTTCCTGTTCGAAGTCCGCGAGCCCAGCGAGACGCTGCGCTATGTCTCCGAGTCGGTGATGCGCGAGGTGGTCGGCGACCGTACCGTCGACGAGGTCATCACCATCGGCCGGCAGGAGATCGAGACCGAGGCGCTGGCCAAGATGCAGGCCCTGACCACCAAATACGCGATGGGGATCAGCATCGACCAGGTGCAGCTGAAGAACATCAACCCGCCGGGCCCGGTGCAGGAATCGTTCAACGAGGTGAACCAGGCGCAGCAGGAAAAAGAGAAGCTGATCAACGAGGCGCGGCGCGACTACAACAAGGTGATCCCGCTGGCTGAGGGCGAGAAGGATCAGCGCATCCGCGAGGCCGACGGCTATCGCCTCAAGCGCATCAACGAAGCCGAGGGCGACGCCGCCCGCTTCAACGCCCTGCTCGCCGAGTACGTCAAGGCGCCGGAGGTGACGCGGCGGCGTATCTACATCGAGACGCTGCAGGAGGTGATGCCGGGCATCCGCTCCAAGATCGTCGTCGATGACCAGATGCGCGGCATCCTGCCGCTGCTCAGCCTCGACGCCAAGCCAGGGGTGAAGCCATGAACCGGATTGCGCTCTTCGCCCTGCTGGTCGTCGCCGTTGCCGGCGTCTACATCGTCAACAGCGCCATCTACACCGTGAGCGAAGTCGAGCAGGTGATTGTCACCCAGTTCGGCAAGCCGGTCGGCGAGCCGGTGACCACCGCCGGCCTGAAGTTGAAGCTACCCTTCGTCCAGGACGTCAATCCGATCGACAAGCGGGTGCTGGAGTGGGACGGCAACCCGTCCGACATGCCGACCAAGGACAAGCTCTATATCTCGGTCGACCTGTTCGCGCGCTGGCGCATCGTCGAGCCGCTACAGTATTTCCTGCGGTTGCGCGACGAGCGCAGCGCGCAATCGCGGCTCGACGATATTCTCGGCTCCGAGACCCGCAACGCCGTCGCCAAGCACGAGCTGATCGAGATCATCCGCACCACCAAGGACCGCGTGCCACTGCGCGACGCGCTGCTCACCGATGCGGAGAAGGAACTCGACATGGGCCTGCTGGTACCGATTCAGAAGGGCCGCAAGCTGGTCGAGGAGGAGATCTTCGCCGCCGCCGCCGAGAAGGTGCGTGTGTTTGGGATCGAGCTGCTCGACATCCGCTTCAAGCGGATCAACTACAACGAAAGTGTACGGCCGAAGATCTATGACCGGATGATCAGCGAGCGGCGCCAGATTGCCGAGCGCTTCCTGTCGGAGGGCAACGGCGAGGCGGCCCGCATCCGTGGCAACCGGGTCCGCGACCTGAACAAAATTCAGTCCGAAGCCTATCGCCAGGTCGAGGAAATCCGCGGCCTGGCGGACGCCAAGGCCACCGAAATATATGCCGCGGCCTATAACCAGAACGCGGCGGCGGTGGCCTTCTACGAGTTCACCCGGACGATGCAGGCCTACAGATCGATCATCGCCGACAACACCACCTTGGTGCTCTCGACCGACAGCGACCTATTCAAGTTCCTCAAGGGCATGAGCCCGACCGGCGACGCACTGCCGGCGCCGCCGTTACCCGGCGGCCCGACAGCGCGCGTCGGCGTGAATAGCAACTGAGCCCGACTCAAGGAAACAATCGATGACGTTCCGACCGCTACACGACCGCGTCCTGATCCGCGGCATCGAGCCGGAAAGCAAGACCGCCGGCGGCATCCACATACCCGACGCGGCGCGCGAGAAGCCGACCGAGGGCGAGGTGATCGCCGTCGGACCGGGTGCCCGCGCCGAGGACGGCCGAATCCACCCGCTCGACGTCGAGGTCGGCGACCGCGTGCTATACGGCAAGTGGGCCGGCACCGAGGTCAAGCTCGATGGCCAGGACATCGTGATCATGAAAGAGGCCGACATCTTCGGCATCGTCGCCCGCGCCGCCGGCGCGGCGCGCAAGTCAGCTTAGAAAAGAGAACAACTGAAATGACCGCCAAGGAAGTCGTACTCGGCGCCGACGCCCGTGCCCGCATGCTGCGCGGCGTCGATGTCCTCGCCAAGGCCGTGGGCGCGACGCTCGGGCCGAAGGGCCGCAATGTCGTGCTCGACATGTCATACGGCGCACCACGTATCACCAAGGACGGCGTGACCGTCGCGCGCGATATCGAGCTGTCGGACAAGTTCGAGAATATGGGCGCGCAGATGGTCAAGCAGGTCGCCTCGCAGACCAGCGACCTGGCCGGCGACGGCACCACCACCGCGACCGTGCTGGCGCAGGCGATTCTGCGCGAAGGTGCCAAGGCCGTCGCCGCCGGCATGAACTCGATGGACCTGAAGCGTGGCGTGGAGATGGCGGTCGCGGCGGTTGTCGCCGACCTCGCAAAGCGCGCCAAGAAGATCTCGACCAACGCCGAGATCGCCCAGGTCGGCACCATCTCCGCCAACGGCGATCGCGAGATCGGCCAGATGCTCGCCGACGCCATGGCCAAGGTCGGCAACGACGGCGTGATCTCCATCGAGGAAGCCAAGAGCATGGAGACCGCGCTGGAGATCGTGGAGGGCATGCAGTTCGACCGCGGCTACCTGTCGCCCTACTTCGTGACCAACGCCGAGAAGATGCTGGTCGAGCTCGACGAACCCTACATCTTCCTGCACGAGAAGAAGCTGTCGAACCTGCCGCCACTGCTGCCGGTGCTGGAAGCCGTGGTGCAGTCGGGCCGGCCGCTGTTGATCATCTCCGAAGATATCGAGGGCGAGGCATTGGCCACGCTGGTGGTCAACAAGCTGCGCGGCGGCCTGAAGGTTGCGGCCGTCAAGGCGCCCGGTTTCGGCGATCGCCGCAAGGCCATGCTGGAGGACATCGCGGCGCTCACTGGCGGCCAGCTCGTTAGCGAGGAGCTTGGCATCAAGCCGGAGAATGTCACGCTGCAGATGCTTGGCCGGGCGAAGCGGGTCCGCATCGACCGCGAAAACACCACGATCGTGGGCGGCGAAGGCAAGAAGAAGGACATCGCGGGCCGCATTGCGCAGATCCGCACGCAAATCGAGGACACCAGTTCCGACTACGACAAGGAGAAGCTGCAGGAGCGGTTGGCCAAGCTCGCCGGCGGCGTCGCGATCATCAGTGTCGGCGGCGCCACGGAGATCGAGGTCAAGGAGCGCAAGGACCGGGTCGAGGACGCCATGCACGCGACCCGCGCCGCGGTCGAGGAGGGCGTCGTGCCTGGCGGCGGCGTCGCGCTGCTGCATGCCACCGCCGCGTTGGCGGGGCTCAAGCCGGCAAATGACGACCAGAAGGTCGGGATCGACATCGTCCGCCGGGCGTTGACCTATCCCACACGCCTGATCGCGCGCAACGCCGGCAGCGACGGCGCTGTCGTCGTCGGCAAGCTGCTGGAGTCCAACGACCCAGGGCATGGATTCGATGCGCAGAACGGCTGTTACACGGACATGGTGAAGGCCGGCATCATCGACCCCGCCAAGGTCGTGCGTCTGGCGCTGCAAGGGGCGGCGTCGGTAGCCGGACTGCTGATCACCACGGAAGCGATGGTCGCCGAGAGAGCCGAGAAGTCCGGCGCCGAGGCGGCGGACGACGGCGGTGACGACTGACCCGTCGTATTTCAGGAAGAAACCAGCATGAAACTGCAAGTCGGCTTCGAGCTGATCTACGAGTGTCCGCAGCCAACGCCGATGATGCTGATGCTGAATATCCATCACACCCGCGCGCCCGATCTTGTCGTGCCGGACCTGCTGGTCACGGATCCAGGTGTCACCCTGACGCCGTATCGGGATTCGTTCGGCA
>JAVKFY010000061.1:0-214179 GCA_040223615.1 Alphaproteobacteria bacterium | reverse complement strand
GCGCGACGTGCATCGGCACCGCCGGGCAGGCCGCCGTCGCCCGGCTCATCCAGGTCAGCACGATGTCGGGTTTGTCCTGCGTCACCGCCTGGCGGAAGCGGCGGCGGGAGAACAGGTCGAGCGGGCCGCCGAAGCGGAGCGCGCGGCAGGGAATGCCGGCCTCGGCCAGCGCCGCCTCGCGTTGCGGGTGCCGGCGGATCAGGACGCTCTGGTCCAGGCCGGCACGGTGCAACGCCAAGGTCAGGCGCATGAAGAACGCCTCGGCCCCGCCGACCGCCGCCCCCGCCATCGCCTGCATGACTTTCATCGAGAAGTCTCGCGCGTCCTGTTCGGCGCTTGCGGTTCGAGCCGGGCACGCAGGTGGCTGAGCAGCGGATAGAGCCCGGCGAACAGCGCGATCAGGAAGCCCCAGGCGCCTTCGCGGTAGCCCTTGCGGCCGATGTAGCACTTGAAGAAGCGCGAGAAGGCGCGACGGATGTAGTCGGGCAGGCTGCCGATCTTGCCGCTGTCGCGCAGGTCGGCGGCGCGGGCGGCGGTGTAGCGATCCAGGCGCGCGATCATGTCGGCGATGTCGCGGTCGACATGGTGGTCCATGCGCGCGTTCAGCCGGCGCGCCGTGCCCTTCAGGTCGAGTGCCGGGTGGATGCGCTGCTCGCCCCAGCGCTTGGCGCCCTTGGAGAACAGGCGCGGCGCCGAGTTCACGCCCCAGGCGGCGCCCCAACCGTAGCGCACCAGCCGGTCGCCGATATAGTTGTCGAAGGGGACGAGGAAGTGGCCCGGTCCGGCGCTCTCGATCACCTGCCGCACCTCGCGGGCCAGTTCCGGCGGTACCCGCTCGTCGGCGTCGACCTCCAGGATCCAGTCGCCGGAACAGGCGTCGATGCCGGTATTCCGGCGCGGCCCTTCGATCTCCCAGGCGCCTTCGACCAGCGTCGCGCCGACGGCTTCGGCGATCGCCTTGGAGCCATCGGTGCACCTGTCGAGCACGACCACGATCTCGTCGGCGAAGGCCAGGCGGTCCAGGCAGGCGGCGAGCTGCGCTTCCTCGTTGTGCGCGACGACCAGACAGGAGAGCCGGGGGCCTGTCATTGCGCGGCTGCCGGCTGCTGGCACCTGGCCCAAAGCTGGTGCGCGGCCGATTCCACGGCGTCGACGGTCAGGCTGCCCATCCAGCTATCGTGGCGCCGATAGTCGTAGTCGGGGTGGCCGGTGATCTCGTCGAAGCTTTCCGGCGTGCGGACCACGGCGGTGCGCGGTCCCCAGGGCGCGTAGAGCTCGCTGCGCGAAGGGCCGAACAGGCCCAGGGTCGGGGCGCCGGCGGCGGCGGCCAGGTGCATCAGGCCGCTGTCGTTGCCGACGTACAGCGCCACGCGTTCCAAACAGGCGCCGGCGGTGGGCAGATCGACGGTGCCGACAAGGTCGAGGCGGCGGTCGGCCGGCAGGGCGTCCAGCACCGGCTGGGCCGCGTCGCGCTCGTTCAGCGCACCGAACACGGCCACGGCAGCCTCGGGCAGCGGGCCGGTGGCGGCGGTCAACCGTCCGATGAGGGCGGCGAACCGTTCCGCCGGCCACTGCTTGCCGCCCCAGTTGGCGGTTGGACCGACAGCCAGCACCGGCCGGTCGCCGGGGAGCAACGAGGCGGCGGCGGCGCGGTGTTGCGGGCCGGGCCACAGGCGCGGCGCCGGCGGCGGATCGATGTCCAGCAGGTCGGCGACATGGCGGATGCGATGGACCAGCCCCCTGGCCGGGCGCAGGGTCAGGCGCTTGCCGGCGCGAATGCCCCAGGTGATGCCGGAATCGCGCAGGTCGACCACCAGGGCCCAGCGGGTCGGTACGACCTGCCGCCACAGTGTCAGCCAGTGTTTGGACCAGCGTTGTTTCTGCATCGGCAACACCGTCGTCACCCCCGGCGCGCGTTCGAACAGCGGTGCCGGCAATGGGCCGCAGGCGACCGTGATTCGCGCCTGCGGGTAACGCTCGCCGAGCCAGCCGAGAGCGCCGCTGGACAGCACCGCGTCGCCGATGCGGTTATGGGTGATGAAGAGTATCTCCATGGGGCGGCGTTCGTTGCTCCAGCCCATCACCATCTCCCCGGGCGATGACCGGGGTGACGACATCCAAGAGGCCTTGTTCATGCGTGGCGGTCTCAATACCTGATAGACTGTCGCCGACCTATGAAAAAGGGCGCGAAATGGCCGACATGCTCTATGCCCGCCTGGAGAGCCGCGCCGTGGTCGCGGTCGAGGGCGCTGATGCGCGCGACTTTCTGCAGGGGCTGGTCAGCAACGACGTCGACCGGCTGGGGCCGGCGGCGGCGCTCTACGCCGCGCTGCTGACGCCGCAGGGCAAGTACCTGTTCGACTTTTTCCTGGCCCAGTCGGGCGACGCGGTCTGGCTCGACGTCGAGGCCGGGCGCGCACCCGACCTGGTCAAGCGCCTGTCGATGTACAAGCTGCGGTCCAAGGTAACGATCACGCCGCGCGACGACGTCGGCGTGGCGGCGTTGTTCGGCGACATCGCGCCGTTGGATATCGTCGGGGCCGGCGCAGCAAAGGACTTCGCCGGCGGTGTCGCCTTCGTCGATCCGCGGCTGGCGACGGCCGGTGCGCGGCTGCTGGCGCCGACCGAGCGGCTCGATTCGGTGCTGGCCGACCTCGGCGCGCGGGCGGTCTCGGCCGACGACTACGACAGTCATCGCCTCGCCCTGGGACTGGCGGACGGTAGCCGCGACATCCAGATCGAGAAGTCGACGCTGCTGGAAGCCAACTTCGAGGAGTTGCACGGCGTCGACTTCAAGAAGGGCTGCTATGTCGGCCAGGAAGTCACCGCGCGGACCAAGTATCGCGGCCTGGTGAAGAAGCGGCTGGTGCCGGTGACGATCGACGGTCCGGTGCCGGCGGCCGGCACGGCGGTGACCGACGCCGAGGGCCGCGAGGTCGGCACGCTGCACTCCGCGCAGCCGGGCATCGGCCTGGCGCTGCTGCGGCTGGAACAGCTCGACGCCAGCGCCCTGAGAGCTGGCGAGGCGACGATCAGCCCGCGCAAGCCCGCCTGGATCGCGGCATGACGCGCTGTTCCTGGTGCGGCGACGATCCGCTCTACGTCGCCTATCACGACACCGAGTGGGGCGTGCCGGAATATGACGACCGGGCGCTCTACGAGAAGCTGATGCTGGACGGGTTCCAGGCCGGGCTGTCGTGGATCACGATCCTGCGCAAGCGCGACAACTTTCGCCGCGCCTTCGCCGGCTTCGAGCCGGAGAAGGTGGCGCGATTCACCCCGGCGCGACAGGAAAAGCTGATGGCCGACGCCGGCATCGTGCGCAACCGGCAGAAGATCGAAGCCACCGTCGGCAACGCCAAGGCCTGGCTGAAGATCATGGAGCAAGAGGGCTCCTTCGCGCGCTACCTGTGGGGCTTCGTCGACGGCAAGCCGCTGGTCAATCGCTGGACCGGTGACGGCCAGGTGCCGGCGGAGACCGCGGAAAGCAAGGCGATGTCGAAGGACCTGAAGGCGCGCGGCTTCCGGTTCTGCGGTCCGACCATCTGTTACGCGGTCATGCAGGCATGCGGGCTGGTCAACGACCACGTGGTTGCGTGTCCGCGCCACGACGAGGTCGGGCGCCTGGTGAAGGACTGGTGACGCCGCGGCTGAAGGCCGAGTTCTGGGTCAAGGCGCACATCCGTCGCTGCCGCGCGCAGGGCGTCGAGGCGACGCTGGTGCGGCGCGGCGACGACAGCGCCGGCGCGGTGCTGATCAAGCTGAACCGGCTGGACGGGCGCTGCGCGGTGCTGACCCAGACGCGTGGGCCCGATGGCGAACCGACGTGGCTGCAGGCGACCGGTCCGAAGCCGGTCAGTGAGGCCGACGCGAACGGCTATATCGAGCGCCAGCTCAACATCGATAGCGACCTGTGGGTGGTCGAGATCGAGGACCGCGAGGGCCGCCACTGCCTTGACGAACCGGTGCGGACGTAGCGCCGCCCACCCGATTGCGACTACCCTGACCATTAACGCCTGACCCGCCGCCGCCGCGCGGCCGGTCAGGCGCCGTTCCGGGGGAGCGGACATGGGTGAAGGGCTTCAGGCCGCCGAGCCGGCGATCCGGCTCGCGGCGTTCGTCGGCGTGTTCGTCGCGATGGCGATTTGGGAACTGCTGGCGCCGCGCCGGCGGCTGAGCCTGCGCCGCCGGCAACGCTGGCCGGCCAATCTCGGCATCGTGCTGCTGAACACAGTCGTGTTGCGCCTGCTGCTGCCGACCGCCGCCGTCGGCGTGGCGATGATCGGCGAGCAGCGCGGATGGGGCCTGCTCGGCGCCTGGGCGCTGCCTGGCTGGGCGGCGATCATCGCCAGCCTGCTGGTGCTGGACTTGGTGGTTTACCTCCAGCATGTGCTGTTCCACGCTGTGCCCGGCCTGTGGCGGCTGCACCGCATGCACCACGCCGACCAGGACTTCGACGTGACCACCGGCGCCCGCTTTCATCCGGTCGAGATCGTGCTGTCGATGGCGATCAAGCTGGCGGTGGTGGTGGCGCTGGGGGCGCCGGCGATCGCGGTGCTGGTGTTCGAAATACTGTTGAACGGCACGGCGATGTTCAATCACGGCAATGTGCGGCTGCCGGCCGGGCTGGACCGGGCGTTGCGCTGGGTGGTGGTCACGCCGGACATGCACCGGGTGCACCATTCCGTCGTGCCGAAGGAGACCAACAGCAACTTCGGCTTCAACCTGCCGTGGTGGGACCGGCTGCTGGGCACCTACCGGGCGCAGCCGGCGGCCGGACACCTGGGCATGACCATCGGCCTGCCGGTTTTCCGGGGCCCGGACGAACAACGGCTGCACCGTATGCTGGTGCAGCCGTTGCGTTCGGCTTCCGACTATGTGGCGATCGACGACCGGCCGGAGGCCGGACGCGTCTAGCGGCCGATACGGCTGTCCAGCATCTCCGGAGTGAAGCTGACACCGCGGAAAATCGGATGCTCGATCGCGTAGCGCGGCAGCACCACGGGCGTGGCCGCTGCCGACGAGGCCCAACGGTAAAAGGACGAAAACCAGCGCATGGGACTATCTCCTAAACAATGCGTGGCGGGTATATGGGCGCCGGCGAGATTGCGTTCAATTGCGCTTTTTGCATGGCTGGCGTGGTGCCTTAGCATGGGCCGCGACGGCGGATTTTCACCATTCGGAAAGGGATGGCGATGAGCGGGGCGGAGTTCGACGATCCGATGGGCCGGCCGCGCTATACCGGCCTGCCGACCTTCATGCGCGCGCCGTATGCCGGCGACGACTGGGCGGGGGTCGAGATCGGCCTGATCGGGGTGCCGTTCGACGGCGGCGTGACCAACCGGCCGGGCGCCCGGCACGGCCCGCGCGAGGTCCGCAACCAGTCCAGCCTGATGCGCAAGATCAATCAGGCGAGCGGCATCGCCCCTTACGAATTGGCGCGCGTGGCCGACCTGGGCGACGCCTGGGTCGAGCGGCCCTTTCACCTGGAGAGCGCGCTGGACGAGATCGCGGCCTTCTACAAACGCATCCACGCTGCCGGAGTCGTGCCGATGTCGGTCGGCGGCGACCACTCCGTCACCCTGCCGATCTTTCGCGGCATCGCGGCGGACAGGCCGGTCGGCATGGTGCACTTCGACGCGCATTGCGACACCGGCGACGACTATCTCGGCTCCAAGTTCCACCACGGCGCGCCGTTCCGCCGGGCGGTGGAGGAGGGGCTGCTGGACCCGAAGCGGACCATCCAGATTGGCATCCGCGGCGGCCTGAACGACCGCGACCTGTGGAAGTTCAGCCACGATACCGGCATGCGCGTGATCTACATGGAAGAGTTCTACGAACTCGGCCCGAAACGGACGATCGAGGAAATCCGCCGGGTGGTCGGCGACGGGCCGACCTATGTCAGCTTCGACGTCGACGGGCTCGACCCGGTCTATGCACCCGGCACCGGCACGCCCGAGGTCGGCGGCATCACCACGGTGGAGGCGCTGATCATGTTGCGCGGCCTGCAAGGGCTGAACCTGATCGGGGCTGACGTGGTCGAGGTGGCGCCGCCGTTCGATCCGTCCGGCAACACCGCCCTGGTCGGCGCCACCTTGCTGTTCGAGGAACTGTGCGTGGTCGCTGACGCGCTGGCGGCCCGGAAATGATCAACACGGAGGAATAGCCATGCGCCTGCGCCAGATCTGCCTGGTCGCCGAAACGCTCGAACCCACGGTCGGGCAGTTGTGCGAGCAACTCGGCATGGACATTTGCTTTCGCGATGACTCGGTGGCCAAGTACGGCCTGGTCAACGCGGTAATGCCGCTCGGCAACGAGTTCCTGGAGGTTGTGGCCCCGGTGGAGGAAAATACAGCGGCCGGCCGCTACCTCGACCGGCGCGGCGGCGATGGCGGCTACATGGTGATTCTGCACGGCGACGACGCGCATGCCGACCGCGAGCGGATCACCGCGCTGGGCGTGCGCGCGGCGCACCCGATCGAGCGGCCGAACTACATCGCCACGCATTTCCATCCCTCGGACTGCGCCGGCATCCTGCTGTCGGTGGATTCGGTGCCCGGCGCCGATCCGCGCGTCGCCGATGCCGAGTGGCCGCCGGCCGGACCGGACTGGCGCCAGCACCAGCGTGCCGATAAGGGCCTGGGGCTGGTCGGCGCCGAGTTGCAACACACCGACCCCGACATGATGGCCACGCTGTGGGGCAAGATCCTGGACCTGCCGGTCACCGAGCGGTCGATCCGACTGGACGGTGCCGACCTGCGTTTCGTGGCGGCCACCGACGGGCGCGGCCCTGGCCTGGGCGGCATCGACGTGAAGATGAAGGACCGCTCGACCGCCGGCCAGGAGTTGATGATCGGCGGGACGCGGATCTACCTGGTCTGACGGGGACGCTTAGCTCGCCGGGTCAAGCCCGGCGGTGGCGACATCCAACAGACGTCATGCCCGGGCTTGACCCGGGCATCTTCTACCGCAGTTCCCGCTTCAGTACCTTGCCGGTGGCGTTGCGGGGCAGCGCGTCGACGAAGCGGACCGACTTCGGCTGCTTGTAGCGCGCCAGCTTGTCCTGGCAGTGGCGCAGCACGTCGGTCTCTTCCAGCAACTGGCCCGGCTTGACCGCGACGACGGCGCAGCCGACCTCGCCCCAGCGTTCGTCCGGCACGCCGATGATCGCCACCTCGGCGACGTGCGGCAGCTGGTAGATCACGTTCTCGACCTCGGCCGGGTACACGTTCTCGCCGCCGGAGATGTACATGTCCTTCCAGCGGTCGACGATGTAGTAGTAACCGTCCTCGTCGAACCTGGCCGCGTCGCCGGTGTGCAGCCAGCCGTCGGTGATGGTCTCGGCCGTCGCCTCCGGCTTGTTCCAGTATCCCGGCGTGATGTTCGGCCCCTTCGCCCACAGTTCGCCGATGGTGTCGGGCTCGGTGATGTCGCTGCCGTCCTCCGCCACCAGCCGGACCTGCGTGTGCAGCACCGGCAGGCCGACCGAGCCGGCCTTGGCCAGCGCCATCGGCGCATCGAGCGCGGTCACCGCCGGACTGGTCTCGGTCATGCCGAAGCCCTGCGCCAGCGACAGGCCGCGCGCGGCCCAGGTTTCCAGCAGCGGCAGCGAACTGGGCGCGCCGCCGATGCCGGCGACCTGAACATGCCCGAAGTCGGTGCTGTCGAAGTCAGGGTGCTGGCTCATGAACAGGTAGTGGGCCGGGATGCCGAAGAAGTGCGTGTAGCCGCGTTCCGGGTCGCCCAGCAGCTTCAGCGCCGCGCCGGGCTCGAAATCGCGCACCACCTCGACCGTGCCGCCGGCATGGAACACCGGATTGCAGTAGCAATTCAGTCCGCCAGTGTGGAACAGCGGCAGCACGTTCAGCAACTTGGATTGCGGGCCGACCAGGTGCGGTCCACCCAGGTTGATCGCGTTCCAGAAGGTCATGCCATGGGTGATGATCGCGCCCTTGGGATGCCCGGTGGTGCCGGACGTGTACATGATCGTCCAGGTGTCGTCATGGGTCAGGTCGGGCGGTGGCGGCGGCGGGCTGGCGGCGGCGAGGCCGTACTCGTAGGCGTTATTCGCACCCTCCGCGCTGGTTTCCACCAGGTGGGTGATCTCGCACGGTTCCTGCAGGGCCTCGGCCGTCTCGGCGAAGTCGGCATCGTGGATCAGCACCTTCGCGCCGGCGTCACCGACGATGTAGGTCAATTCCGGCACCGTCAGGCGCCAGTTCAGCGGCACGAAGATGGCGCCGAGGCGGGCGCAGGCGAACTGCACCTCGAAGAAGTCCGACGTGTTCGGCAGCAACACGGCGCAGCGGTCGCCGCGGCCGACGCCCAGTTCGGCCAGCATGCCGGCGCATTGGTCGACGCGCCGGTCCATCTCGACATAGCTGAAGTGCCGCCCGGAATGCAGGTCGACGCTCGCGGTCTGGTCGGGCACGCGGCGCGCGTGGTGCTTGATCCAGTCGTAGACTTTGACCGTCATGTCGGGTGCCTCAGTCCAGCCCGCGGGCGATGAAGTGCGGGTTCTCGAACCCGGATTTGCCGTAGGTAAGGTCGTTGCCGTCGGTGCGGCGCACGCTGCCGCCGGCCGCCGCCAGCACGGCGTGGCCGGCCGCCGTGTCCCATTCCATGGTGCGGCCGTGGCGCGGGTAGAGATCGGCTTCGCCGGTCGCGACAAGGCAGAATTTTAGTGAGCTGCCGGCCGGGCTCATCGACTGGACCTTCTGCGTTTTCAGCCAGTCCTCGGTTTCCGGCGACAGGTGCGAGCGGCTGGCGACCACCACCGCGCCATCGGCCGGCGTGGCGCGGCACGCGATCTGGCACGCCGCGCCGCCTTCGACCTCGCGCGTCACCTGACCTGGGCCGGCGGCGACGAACATGAGGTCGCGCGCCGGCGCGTAGACCGTGCCCAGCGCCGGCCGTCCGTCGCGGATCAGCGCGATGTTCACGGTGAAGTCGCCGTTCCGGTTGATGAACTCGCGGGTGCCGTCGAGCGGGTCGACCAGCCAGAACGGGCCGTCGCCGATATCTGGGATATGGCCGGCTGCCGCGCGCTCCTCGGCCACGATCGGGATCTCCGGCGTCAGCTTTTCCAGCGCCGCCAGGATGATCTTCTCCGCGCCTTCGTCGGCATCGGTCACCGGCGAGGCGTCGTCCTTGGTGGCGACGTCGAAGTCGGTGGCATAGATGCGCATGATGTGGTTGCCGGCCTCAAGGGCGGCCTGACGGATGGCTTGGGCGAGGGCGTCGTCGGTCATCTTCATGGTTCGATCATCTAGCGGCTCGTCCCGGCGAACACAACCATGCGCCACGTTGCGCCGCCGGCGCCGGGCACGCCATAGTGCGGATATGACCGAACCGCTGATAAAGCCGGATCCGGCGGACCCGCGGCTGACCCGCAAGCTGGCCGGCATGGATCACGAGGGCCGGCCGGTCGACGCCACCGTCGTGGTGGAGCGGCCGCTGACGCTGTACCTGAATGCTCAGGAGATCGTCACCATGATGACGATCGGCGACCACCCCGATCTGCTGGCGCTTGGCTACCTGCTGAACCAGGGCATGCTGGAACGCGACGACGAGATCGAAGGCATCGACGTCGACGAGGAGCTCGACGTGGTGGTGGTGCGCACCGCGCGGCCGACCGACTACGAGGCCAAGCTGCGGAAGAAGACGCTGACTTCGGGTTGCGCCCAAGGCACCGTGTTCGGCGATGTGATGGAGCGGTTCGAGAGCACCGTCCTGGCGCCCGATGCACGGCTCAAGACGTCCTGGCTCTACGCGCTGACGAAGCGGATCAACACCATGGCGAGCCTGTATCTGGCCGCCGGGGCGATCCATGGCTGCGTGCTGAGCCGGGGCGACGAGCCGCTGGTCTACATGGAAGACGTCGGCCGGCACAACGCGGTCGACAAGGTCGCCGGCTGGATGTGGCGCGAGCGAGCCGATCCGGCCGACAAGATCTTCTACACCACCGGCCGGCTGACCTCGGAGATGGTGATCAAGACGGTGCAGATGGGGCTGCCGATCCTGGTCTCGCGCTCGGGCTTCACCGCCTGGGGCGTGGAACTGGCAAGGCAAGCGAATTTGACCCTGATCGGCCGGGCGCGCGGCAAGCGCTTCGTATGCCTCGCCGGCGAGCAGCGCATCGAGTTCGACGCGGACGTCACCGGCATCGAGGACGAACCGAGGCACATGCGGCGCAAGGCCAGCCAAGACGACGCGGCATGACAGTCGTCGGGGTGCTGCTGGCCGGCGGGTTGGCGCGGCGAATGGGCGGCGGCGACAAGGCGCTGAAAATCCTGGCCGGCCGGCCGCTGATCGAGCACGTGATGCAACGCGTACGCGGCCAGGTCGACCACCTGATCCTCAATGCCAATGGCGACCCGGCGCGCTTCGCCCATCTCGGCCTGCCGGTGGTCGCGGATGAGGTCGAAGGCTTCGCCGGACCGCTGGCCGGGGTGCTGAGCGCGATGACCTGGGCCGCGTCGCGCGGCGCCGACCGGGTCGCGAGTTTCCCGACCGACGCGCCGTTCCTGCCCGATGACCTGGTGGCGAAGCTGCTGGCGACGGGCGCGCCGGTGGCCTGCGCGCGATCGGCCGGGCAGGCGCATCCGGTGGTGGCGGTATGGTCGGTGGCGCTGGCCGACGACCTGCGTCGGGCGCTGGTCGAGGAAGGGCTGCGCAAGATCGATCTTTGGACGGCGCGGCATGGCGTCGCGCATGTCGACTGGCCGGCCGAGCCGGTCGACCCGTTCTTCAATGCCAACCGGCCGGACGATCTGGCCGAGGCGGCGCGGCTGCTGGCCTGATGCCGTACGGAATCAGTATCCAGGCGCGTGGAATCGACGTGTTTCCGATCCTGCGCCTTTGGGACGAGGCGGCGGCGTTCGAGGCGGCGCCGTCGATGGCGGAACTCGACTACGACCCGCATGTCACGCTGGCGATCTACGACGAGATCGACGTGGAGCGATTGCGCGACGCCGCCGCGGCCGTGTTCGCCAAACAGCCGCCGATCGCGCTGACCTTCGATCGGATCGAACATTTCGAGGGCGAGCAGTGGGTGCTGTGGGCGGCACCACGACCGTCGGCGGCGCTCGTCGAATTGCAGGCGGCGGTCCACCGCGAGATCGATCCTGGCCTGTGCTGGCCGCATTACCGCCCCGACGCCTGGCGCCCGCACTGCACGGTGGCGATGGACGTCCCGCCGGAGAAGCGCGCGGCGGCGCTGGCCTGGGCGGGGCAACCGCGCGTGCCGTTCACCGTGACCTTCGATGTCGGCGACTGCGCCCGGTTCTACCCGGTGGAGCTGCTGGCGGAGTGGACGTTGACCTCATAGCCCGGATGCAACCGAGCGCAATCCGGGAATGACGGTGCGGCTGGCTCTGCTGGTCCCGGATTTCGCTACGCCGCGTCCGGCTACATGGCCGGGCATCTCAACTCGATCGTTGAGAACGGCCTACGCCGCGGCCACTTTCACCGCGCAGTACTTCACCTCCGGGATCTTGCCGAAGGGGTCGAGCGCCGCGTTGGTCAGCAGGTTGGCCGCCGCCTCGGCGTAGCAGAAGGGGATGAACACCATGCCCGGCTGCACGTGGCCGTCGGCACGCGCGGTGAGCTCGATCTCGCCGCGCCGGCTGGTGACCTTGATGCGCTGGCCGGCGGCCAGGCCCAGCTTCTCCAGGTCGGTCGGCGCGATGTGCGCCATCGCTTCCGGCTCGATGCTGTCGAGCACGCTGGCGCGACGGGTCATCTGGCCGGTGTGCCAGTGTTCCAGCACGCGCCCGGTGGTCAGCACGATGGGATAGTCGGCGTCGGGCAGCTCGTCCGGCGAGACGATCTCGGCCGGTACGAACTTGCCGCGCGTCGACGGCGTCGGGAAGCCCTCGCCGAAGATCACCGCGTCGCCCGGCAGGTTCTCGTCGTGGCACGGGTAGGTGACGGCGTCCTCGCGCGCCAGCCGGTCCCAGGTGATGCCGTCGATGGAATGCATCGCCTGGCGCATCTCTTCGTAGACCTCGGCCGGACCGTCATAGTGCCAGTCGAGGCCGATGCGGCGGGCGATCTCCTGGATGATCCACCAGTCCTGGCGCGCGTCGCCCGGCAGCGGCAGCGCCTTGCGGCCGCGTTGCACCTGACGGTTGGTGTTGGTGACGGTGCCGTCCTTCTCCGGCCAGGCCGAGGCGGGCAGGATCACGTCGGCGTAGGCCGCCGTCTCGGTCAGGAAGATGTCCTGCACCACCAGGTGTTCGAGCTTGGCCAGCGCTGAGCGGGCGTGGCTGACGTTGGGGTCCGACATCGCAGGGTTCTCGCCCATCACGTAGACGCCGCGGATGATGCCGTCGTGGATCGCCTCGGTGATCTCGACCACGGTCAGGCCCGGATTCGGGTCTAGCTTGGCGCCCCAGAAGGTCTCGAACTTCTCGCGCACGGCGGCATCGCCGACCGGCTGGTAGTCCGGGTAGACCATCGGGATCAGGCCGGCGTCGGACGCGCCCTGCACGTTGTTCTGACCGCGCAGCGGGTGCAGGCCGGAACCGGAGCGGCCGACCTGGCCGGTCATGAGACACAAGCTGATGAGACAGCGCGAGTTGTCGGTGCCATGGATATGCTGCGAAATACCCATGCCCCAGAACACCATCGCTGCGCGCGCGGTGGCGAAGGCGTGTGCGACCTCGCGGATGGTGGCGGCAGGAATGCCGCAAACGGCCTCCATCTGCTCCGGCGGGAAGCGCTTCACGTGTTCGGCCAGCGCCGCGTAGTTCTCGGTATGCGCCTGGATGTATTGCTGGTCGACCAGGCCGTCGGCGGCGATCACGTGCATCATTGCGTTCAGCAGCGCCACGTCGCTGCCGGGCTTGGATTGCAAGACCCAGGTGGCGTAGCGCGACAGTGCCTGGCCGCGCGGGTCGACGACGATCAGCTTGGTGCCGTTGGCGACCGCGTTCTTGAAGAAAGTCGCGGCGACCGGATGGTTCACCGTCGGGTGCGCGCCGATCACCATGATCACGTCGGCGTTCACCGCCTCGGTGAACGGCGCGGTCACGGCGCCGGACCCGATGGTCTCCATCAGTGCGGCGACCGACGAGGCGTGGCAGAGGCGGGTGCAGTGGTCGACATTGTTGGTGCCGAAGCCGGCGCGGACCAGCTTCTGCACCAGGTAGGCTTCCTCGTTGGAACCCTTGGCCGAGCCGAAGCCGGCCAGGCCCTTGCCGCCATGCGCGTCGCGAATTCGCTTGAGGCCGGCGGCGGCGCGGTCCAGCGCCTCCTCCCAGTTCGCCTCGCGGAAGTGGGTCAGCGGGTTGGCGGGGTCGACGTCGACATCGTCCTTGCCCACGTCGTCGCGCCGGATCAGCGGCTTGGTCAGCCGTTGCGGCGAGTGCACGTAGTCGAATCCGAAGCGGCCCTTCACGCACAGGCGCCCCATGTTGGCCGGCCCGTCGCGGCCGTCGACCGAGACGATGCGATCGTCCTTGATGTTGAAGGTGAGCTGACAGCCGACGCCGCAATAGGGGCAGACCGAGTCGACCTTGCGGTCCGGCTTGACCGCGCCGGCGGCGGGCAGCAACGCGCCGGTCGGGCAGGCCTGCACGCACTCGCCGCAGGCGACGCAGGTGCTGGCGCCCATCGGGTCGCCGAAATCGAACACGACGTGCGCGTCGGCGCCGCGCCCGGCCATGCCGATGACGTCGTTGCCCTGCACCTCGCGGCAGGCGCGCACGCACAGCGTGCAGTTGATGCAGGCGTCCAGGTTCACCGCCATCGCCGCGTGGCTCGGGTCGGGCGCCAGGCGCGGCTCGGTCGGCAGGCGGCTGTCGGCGACGCCCAGCGCCTCGGCCCAGTGCCACAGCTTGGAGTCCGGGTCGTGGGTGTCGGCGCGCGCCGGCTGGTCGGCGACCAGCATCTCCATCACCATGCGCCGCGCAGTGGTGGCGCGCTCAGATGCGGTGGTGACAGCCATGCCCTCGGTAGGTTGGCGGATGCAGCTTGCCGCCAGCACCCGCTCGCCCTCGATCTCGACCATGCAGGCGCGGCAGTTGCCGTCGGCGCGGAAGCCCGGCTGAGTCGACCAGCACAGGTGCGGCAGGGTGGTGCCGAGCCGGTCGGCGGCCTGCCAGATGGTCTCGCCGGGCAGCGCCTCGACATCCTGGCCGTCGAGCGTGAAACGGATTGGATTGTCGGTCGCGGCCTGGCTCATCCGGTTCTCCGCTTCGTATCCTCGGGGAAATATTTGAAGGCCGTGAGCAGACCGTTCGGCGCCGCCTGGCCGAGGCCGCAGATCGAGGCGTCCATCATCACCCGCGAGACTTCCTCCAGCAGCGGACGGTCCCAGCGCCCGGATTGCATCAGGGTTACCGACTTCTCGCAGCCGGCGCGGCACGGCGTGCACTGGCCGCAGCTCTCGTCGGCGAAGAACTTCATCAGGTTCAGCGCCGCGTCGCACACGTCATCCTGGTCCGACAGCACGATCACGGCGGCGGAGCCGATCAGCGCGCCATGCGCCTCCAGCGTGCCGAAGTCGAGCGGCAGGTCGGCCATGCTGGCCGGCAGTACGCCGCCCGAGGCGCCGCCGGGCAGGTAACCCTTGAACGCGTGGCCCTCGGCCATGCCGCCGCAATACTCGTCGATCAGTTCGCGCGCGGAGATGCCGGCCGGGGCCAGCTTCACGCCGGGCTGGCGCACGCGGCCGGAGACCGAGAAGGAGCGCAGGCCCTTGCGCCCGCGCCGGCCTTCGGACGCGAACTTCGCCGGGTCGGTGGCGACGTCGCGAACCCAGTACAGCGTTTCGACATTGTTGATCAGGGTCGGGCGACCGAACAGGCCGACCTGGCTCGGGTAGGGCGGCTTGTGCCGGGGCAGGCCGCGCTTGCCCTCCAGGCTCTCCAGCATCGCCGACTCCTCGCCGCAGATGTAGGCGCCGGCGCCGCGGCGCATGACGATCTCCGGCAGCTCGAGCTTCAGGTCGGCGAGGCGAACGAGCTCGGTCTCCAGGATGCGACGGACCACCGGGTACTCATCGCGCAGGTAGAGGTAGACGGTCGGCGCCCCGACTGCCCAGGCACCGATCAGCATGCCTTCCAGGAAGCGGTGCGGGTCGCTCAGCAGGTAGTGGCGGTCCTTGAAGGTGCCGGGCTCGCTCTCGTCGGCGTTCACCGCCATCAGTCGCGGGCCGGGCTCGGCGCGCACGAAGCGCCACTTGCGCCCGGTCGGGAAGCCGGCACCGCCGAGGCCGCGCAAGACCCCGGCGTCGAGCCGGTCGAGCAGCGCGTCGACCTCCTCCTCGCCGGCCTGGCAGGCGCGAAGCAGTCCGTAGCCGCCATCGGCGACATAGGCATCGAAACCGACGTGGTCGGGCACGGGATCGTCGCCGGCGTCGGCGACACGCGCGCGCACCGCCTCGGGCGTCGCGCGCTCGACGAAGCGGTGGCCGATGCGGGCGACCGGCGCGGCATCGCAACGGCCCATGCAGGCGCCGTGGACGACGCGCACGTCCTTGTCGTCCTTCAGGGCCTGGTAGAGTTGCTCGGCGCCCATCATGGCGCACGTCAGGCTGTCGCAGACCCGGATGGTGGTCGCTGGCGGCGCCTCGCCGTCCGTGACCACGTCGAAATTGTGATAGAAGGTCGCGACTTCGTAGACCTCGGCCATCGGCAGGCGCATCCATTCCGCCAGCGCCCGCAGGTGGCGCGCCGACAGGTGGCCGTGCGCGTCCTGGAGGGCGTGCAGGTGCTCGATCAGCAGGTCGCGCCGCGGCTGTCGCCCGGCCAGCAGCGCCGCGACCTCGGCCAGCGCCGACGGTTCGACCTGGCGGCCCTTGGGCTGGGACCGGCCGCCCTTGCCGCGGCCAGGATGGCGGGTCGGCGCCGTCGGTTTCGGGCTCGCCTGCGTCATGGTCCGCGTGCCTCTCCTTATGCCGTCGTGTCGCCGCCCGGCAAGTTGACGACCGTTTGGTTCGGCGGTCCGGCCAGGCGGCGATAGATCAACGATAATGCCGTGACCACGATGGCAGTGATGAAAAACTCCAGCACGATCGCGATCGCGCGGGCCAGCAGCAACACCACGGTGGTATCGCTGGACAGCAGCACCAGGATCAGCAGCGCCAGCAGCTCCACCGGCAAGGCCACCAGGATCATGGTCGCGAACAGGCGCCAGAACTGACCGCGTGTCAGCGCCCAGGCGCTGCGCGGGTCGCAGTCGCCATCCACCGCGATCGCCGGCAGCAGCATCGACAGGCGCAGGAAGACGAACACCGCCAGCCCCATCAGGATCGGCGGCATCAGGCTGCCGTCCTCCGGGGCTGCCCGGGCGCTCAACGCGGCCAGCATGATCGGCACCATCAGCACCAGCGAGTAGAGGAAGAACAGTGCCTCGCGACGCTCGAACACGAACTGCCAGACCTGTTGCTTGTTGACTTCGCCGAGCAGGGTGAAGCGGTGCCAGGCAACCGAGAATGTCGCCATCAGCAGCGTGGTCAGCATCAGCATGGTGATCTGCGTCAACGGCGAGAGCGGCGCGGGAAAGGCGGCCCACACGAAAATCTCGGCGGCGAAACGCAGCGCCGCTGGCAATGCTGCGAGAAAGACCAGCGCGCCCAGGCTGCGGGCAACGTGCTGGTAGGCCTCGGCCACCGTGGCGCGTACCGGCACGGGTGGGCGGTGCGGGCCGCCGCCAGCGAGGCTCAAGGCCGGCGTCCATTGGCGCTGCCCGCTGCGCACGCGGTGGCTGGCATTCGGCGTCCTTTGTCTCTGTCGGCCGCCGCCGACTTGAATACCGGCGCAGCCTAGAGTGGGGTGCCGCGGCGCGCCAGCCCCTCCGGCACGCTGGTCGCGGCCAGATTGCGACACTACATATAGGTGTAGCTTCGCGTTTTCGGGGAATGCCACCATGGCCAGCGACGATCTCGATCTGAGTGCGATTCTCGCGTCGCGGATCTGCCACGACATTGTCGGGCCGGTCGGCGCGATCGGCAACGGGCTCGAACTGCTCGCCGAGGAGGACGATCCGGAGATGCGCCAGCAGGCGCTCGACCTGCTGACCCATAGCGCCGAGCAGGCCGCGCGCCGGCTCACCTTCTATCGCCTGGCATTCGGCGCCAGCGGCGGCGCCAATGTGCCGGTGTCGCTGATCGAGGCGCGCGATGCCGCGGCGCGCTGGCTGGAGGGGGGGCGCACGGCGCTTGCCTGGCCGGACGACGCGATTCAGGCCGAGATGAACAAGCCGCGGCTGCGCCTGCTGCTGAACCTGTTGCTGGTCGCCGTCGACGCGCTGCCGCGTGGCGGCGAGGTGGCGGTCGCGGTCGCCGCCGATGCGGCTCGGCTGGAGGTCGTCGCGGCTGGCACAGGCGCCGGCGTGGACGGCGACCTGGCGGCGGCGCTGGACGGCTGTGTCGACGCTGGCGAGCTGACGCCGAAGCAGCTTCCCGCCTACCTGGCCACGCGCCTGGCAGCGGCGCTCGGCGGACAGGTCGAGTATGCGGCGGACGGCGAGAAAGCGCGTTTCACGGCGTCGTTCAGCTAAGCCCTCCGGGGCTGTGGCAGGCCCGGAAAACCGCGGTTAACGCCGTATTCCACCTTCACCGCTTCTTAAACATTCTTCGCCATCGTGACGGCCTTGAGTGCCGACGGCGCGCGCCTTTGCGCAGCCCCTTAAGCGAGAACGGCGGAGTACCGCAAATGGACGAATTGCTGACCGAGTTCCTCACCGAAACGGCGGAGAGCCTATCGACGCTGGACGTCGAGCTGGTGCGATTGGAACAGAACCCGGACGATCCCAAGCTGATCGACAACATCTTCCGCCTGGTCCACACCATCAAGGGGACTTGCGGGTTCCTGGGGCTGCCGCGTCTCGCGGCTGTAGCGCACTCGTCGGAGAATGTGCTCGGCAAGATCCGTGACGGCGCGATGACCGCGACGCCGGTGGCGGTGACCCTGATCCTGGCGAGCCTGGATCGGATCAAGGACCTGCTGGCGGCGCTGGAGCAGACCGAGGCGGAGCCGGCCGGTGACGACAACGAACTGATCGACAAGCTCGACGCGATGGCGGCGGGTGAACTCGTGGAGGCCCCGGTCGCGGCCGTGCCCGACGAGCCGGAGGATTTCGATGCCACGCTGGGCCGCTCGCTGAAGCCGGGCGAGGTGTCGCTGGAGGAACTGGAGCGGGTGTTCCAGGAAACCAGCGCTGGCGATGACGAGGAGCCGGCCGCGACGCCGGCGCCGGTCGCGGCGGCCGAGCCAGAAGCCACGCCGGAGCCGGCCAAGCCGGTGGCGGCCGCTCCCGCGCCGAAGCCGGCGGAGGTCAAGCCGGCGACGGCGGCGAAGCCGGAGGGCGGCGGCGAATCGTCGGTCGCCAACCAGTCGATCCGGGTGAGCGTCGAGCAGCTCGAAAACCTGATGACCATGGTAAGCGAGCTGGTGCTGACGCGGAACCAGCTCATGCAGATGGTTCGCGGACGCGCCGACAGCGAATTCAAGGTGCCGCTGCAACGCCTCAGCCACGTCACCACCGAGCTGCAGGAAGGCGTCATGAAGACGCGGATGCAGCCGATCGGTAACGCCTGGGCGAAGCTGCCGCGCATCATCCGCGACCTGAGCCACGACCTGAGCAAGAAGATCGAACTGCAGATGCTCGGCGCCGATACCGAGCTCGATCGCCAGGTGCTGGAGCTGATCAAGGATCCGCTGACGCACATGGTCCGCAACTCCGCCGACCACGGCCTGGAGACGCCAGCGGAGCGGACCGAGGCCGGCAAGGCGGAAACCGGCAAGGTGGTGTTGAACGCCTATCACGAAGGCGGCCACATCATCATCGAGATCAAGGACGACGGCCGCGGCCTGGATGTCGACCGGATCCGGGCCAAGGTGCTGGAGAAGGGTCTGGCCAGTGAAGCCGACCTGCAGAGCATGTCGGATCAGAAGATCCAGCAGTTCATCTTCGCGCCGGGCTTTTCCACCGCCGCCGAGGTCACCGCGGTGTCCGGCCGCGGCGTCGGCATGGACGTGGTGCGGACCAACATCGAGAAGATCGGCGGCACCGTCGAGCTGAAGTCGGTGGTGGGGCGCGGCTCGACCTTCACCATCAAGATCCCGCTGACCCTGGCGATCGTTTCCGCGCTGGTCGTCGAGTGCGCCGGCGAACGGTTCGCGATCCCGCAGATCAGCGTCATCGAGCTGGTGCGCGCCGCCTCCGGTTCGGAGCAGAAGATCGAAACCATCAACGGGACGCCGGTGCTGCGCCTGCGCAACCGGTTGCTGCCGCTGGTCTACCTCGACCAGAGCCTGCAGTTGCGCGAGGCGGACACCGAGCCGCCGGCGGAGGTCTATGTCGTCGTCACCCAGGTCGGCGCCTATACCTTCGGCATCGTCGTCGACAAGGTGTTCGACACCGAGGAGATCGTGGTCAAGCCGGTGGCGCCGCTGCTGCGCGACATCGCCATGTTCTCCGGCAACACCATCCTGGGCGACGGGTCGGTGATCATGATCCTCGATCCGAACGGTATCGCGGCTTCGACTTCGGGTGCGACGATGCACGAGGACGAAGGTGCGGAGCTGGCGCGCCAGGGCGAGAGCCGCGGCGAGGAATCGGTGGCGATGCTGCTGTTCCGTGCCGGCGGCGGCGAGCCGAAGGCGGTGCCGCTGTCGCTGGTGGCCCGGCTGGAAGACATCCCGGTCGAGGCGGTCGAGTTCGCCAACGAGCGTTACGTGACCCAGTATCGCGGCAAGCTGATGCCGCTGGTGTCGATGGATCACGGCATGCAGATCCGCGAGGAGGGGCGCCAGCCGGTGCTCGTGTTCGCCGACGGTGAGCATACGCTGGGCCTGCTGGTCGAGGAGATCGTCGATATCGTCGACCAGCCGCTCAACGTCGAGCTGGCGGCGGAGCGGCCGGGCTTCATCGGCTCGGCGGTGATCGCCGGCAAGGCGACCGACGTGATCGACGTCGGTCACTACGTCGCACAGAACTTCGATACCTGGTTCGGCGAGGGCAAGGGATCCGCGGATGGCGACTCGGCAAGCAAGCGCGTGTTGCTGGTCGATGACAGCCCGTTCTTCCGCAACATGCTGACGCCGCTGCTGCGGGTCGCCGGCTACGACGTCACCGTCGCCGAGGCACCGGACGAGGCGCTGCGCCTACGTGAAGACGGCGCCGATTTCGATGTGATCATCTCCGATATCGAGATGCCGGGCATGAGTGGCTTCGAGTTCGCCACCGAGGTGCGGCGCGAGGGCGCCTGGCAGGACGTGCCGATGGTGGCGCTATCCTCGCACACCGAGACTCAGGACTTTGCCCGCGGCCGTGAAGCCGGCTTCACCGACTATGTCGGCAAGATGGACCGCGACGCCCTGCTCCAGGCGCTGTCGCAGACACTTTCGATGATGGGAGACGCGGCATGAACAGTCAGGAAACCGATACCTCCGCGCGCGGCATCTACGGTGGCGTCGAGTTCATCACCGCTTCGGTCGGCGGACAGATGTTCGGCATCCGGGTGCTGACGGTGCAGGACGTCCTGGGGCCGCAGAAACTGGCGCGAGTCCCGCTGGCGCCGCCGGCGGTGGCGGGCGCGCTGAACATGCGCGGGCGGATCGTCACCGCCATCGACCTGCGCCAGCGGCTCGGTCTGCCGGCGGCCGATCGCGAGGCCTCGATGAGCATCGTGGTCGAGTTCAAGGGCGAACTCTACAGCCTGCTGATCGATGAGGTCGGCGAAGTGCTGGCGATCGAGGCGGATCGGATGGAGCCGAACCCGCCGACGCTGAAGCCGAACTGGCGCGAAGTCTCCAGCGGCATCTACCGTCTGGACGGTCAGCTCATGGTCGTGCTCGAAGTCGACCGTCTGCTCGATTTCGATCGCGGCGTCTTGGCGGCCTAGCTGCGGTTCATTCGTTCAATCGGGAGCAGACGATGAAGTGCCTGGTCGTCGACGACAGCAAGGTCATCCGCATGGTGGCCCGACGCATCCTGCAGGAGCTTGACTTCGACATCGACGAAGCCGCCAACGGCGAGGAAGCGATTTCGGTCTGCCAGCAGGCGATGCCGGATGCGATTCTGCTGGACTGGAACATGCCGGTGATGAACGGCCTCGACTTTCTCAAGAGCCTGCGCGCCAGCGACGGCGGCGACCGGCCCAAGGTCGTGTTCTGCACCACGGAGAACGACATGACGCACATCTCCGAGGCGATCTCGGCCGGCGCTGACGAGTACATCATGAAGCCGTTCGACAAGGACATCATCGAAGCCAAGTTCGCCCAGGTAGGACTTATCGGGTGAATGCGTTTTCCGAGTATCCGGCGCGTACCGGCGCGAAGGCGGACGCCATTCGCGTGCTCGTGGTCGACGACAGCGCGGTGATCCGCGGGCTGGTGTGCCGCTGGCTTGAGGAGGACGGCGAGATCACCGTCGTCGCACGCGCGTCGAATGGCGAAGTGGCGCTGCGGCAGGCCCGCGAGCATCACCCCGATGTCGTCGTGCTCGATATCGAGATGCCGGTCATGGATGGCATGACGGCGCTGAAGAAGATGCTGGCCGACGATGCCGGCCTGAAGGTGCTGATGTCGTCCACGCTGACCCAACGCAATGCCGAGATCAGCATGCAAGCGCTGTCTGCCGGGGCCGCCGACTACGTCGCCAAGCCGTCGGCGACTGTGGAAATGACCGGCACGATGGATTTTCGGCGCGAGCTGATCGGCAAGGTCAAGGCCCTGGCCGCGGCGTCGCGAATGCGGCCGCGCGGCTCCGGGTCCACGACCGCGAAGTCGGCGGGTGGGCGTGCGCCGGTCTCGGTGGCGCGGCGGCCGGAGGGCGGGCTCTATGGCAAGTCACCGATTTCGTTGCGCCGTTGGAACCGCATGCTGTCGCCGAAGGTCATCGCCATCGGCAGCTCGACGGGCGGACCGCAGGCGCTGATGGAACTGGTCAAGGTGATGGCCGGCAAGGTGAAGCAGCCGATCGTCATCACCCAGCATATGCCGCCGACCTTCACCAAGATCCTGGCCGAGCACCTGCGCCGCATTCATGGCGAGGGCTGCGCCGAGGCTCAGGACGGCGAGATCCTGAAAGGCGGCCACATCTATCTGGCACCGGGCGATTTCCACCTGACGGTGCAGGTGCGGGGCGGCCAGCCGAAGATCGCGTTGGAAAAAGGGCCGCCGGAGAATTTCTGCCGACCCGCCGTCGATCCGATGTTCCGCAGCCTGGCCAAGGCCTATGGCGGCGCGGTGCTGGGCGTGGTGCTGACCGGCATGGGCCACGACGGCCTGAGTGGGGGTCAGGCGATTGTCGCCGCTGGCGGCGCGATCGTGGCGCAAGACGAGGCCAGCAGTGTGGTGTGGGGCATGCCGGGCGCGGTGGCGACCGGCGGCCTGTGCAGCGCGGTGTTGCCGCTGCGTGAGATCGGGCCGACGATCTGTCGCCTGGCCAACGGGGGTGGTTTGTGAACCAACAGGATTTCGCGCTTCTCTCCGACCTTTTGAGGCAGCGGTCCGGCCTGGCGCTGACCGAGGACAAGGTCTACTTGCTGGAGAGCCGGCTGACGCCGGTGGCGCGCAAAATGGGCATGGAGAAGCTGGAGGACCTGGTCGCCGAGATCAGGCGCTCCAAGTCCGAGCCGCTGCTGCGCGACGTCACCGAGGCGATGACGACCAACGAGTCGTTCTTCTTTCGTGACGTGAAGCCGTTCGACGCATTCCGCACGGACGTCCTGCCGGCCTTGCTGGAGGCGCGCAAGACGACGCGCACCATTCGCATCTGGTCGGCGGCCTGCTCGACCGGCCAGGAGGCCTATTCGATTGCCATGATCCTGAAGGAGGAAGCCGCCAAGGTGGCCGGCTACCGCTTCGAGATCGTCGGCACGGACATCAGCCGGGAAGTGCTGGAGAAGGCCAAGGTCGGCCTGTACTCGCAGTTCGAGGTGCAGCGCGGCCTGCCGATCCAGCTGCTGATGAAATACTTCACCCAGGTCAAGGACCTGTGGCAGATCGATGCGGGCTTGCGCGCGATGGTGAAGTTCCGCGAGCAGAACCTGCTGACGTCGCTGACCGCGCTCGGCAAGTTCGACGCGATCTTCTGCCGCAACGTGCTGATCTATTTCGATCAGCAGACCAAGGCCACGGTGTTGGGCAACATGCGCAATCTGCTGCCCGCCGACGGTGCGCTGTTCCTCGGCGCCGCCGAGACCGTGCTCGGCATCACCGACGCGTTCAAGCCGCTGCCTGGCCAGCGCGGCATCTACGGACCCTCCTGAGGCCAGCCTGAAGCCGTTGCGCCGCGATGGCGCGCCGCTACGATGGCCGCCGGATCCATCGGGCGGGGAAGCACATGCGTGCGGCGATCATGCGACAACAGCGGATTGCGGTCGGCGAGCTGCCGGTGCCGGAACCGGCCGCGGGGCAGGTGCTGGTCAAGTCGCTGGCCTGCGGCATCTGCGGCTCTGACCTGCACGTCCTGCAGCATCTTCCCGACGTGATCGCGGCCAGTGAGGGTGAGGGCACGCTGGCCAGTCTGAGGCTTGGCGACGACCTGGTCATGGGCCACGAATTCTGCGCCGAGATCGTCGACTACGGGCCGGGCAGCGAGCGCCGCATGGCGGCCGGCACCCGGGTCTGCTCGCTGCCGGTGACATTCGGGCCGAAGGGCCGGCAGACGGTCGGCTATTCGCACGAGGCGCCGGGTGGCTACGGCGAATACATGGTGCTGTCGGCGCCGCTGCTGCTGCCGGTGCCGGGCGATCTGCCGAGCCCGATCGCGGCGCTGACCGAACCGCTGGCGGTCGGCTGGCACGCGGTGGCGAAAGCGCGTCTCGGCGCGGATGACGTGCCGCTGGTGATCGGCTGCGGGCCGGTCGGCCTGTCGGTCATCGCCGGCTTGAAGCTGCGCGGCGTCGGACCGATCGTGGCGGCCGACTTCTCGCCGAAGCGTCGCGAACTGGCGGTCCGCTTCGGCGCCGATCTGGTGATCGACCCGGCGGTGACCTCGCCCTATACGAGCTGGCTGGAGCTGGCGACGTTGCCGGAACCGGCCGACGCGCCGCCCTCGCCATTTCCGGTCGAGGGGCCGCGCTGCCGACCGACCGTGGTGTTCGAGTGCGTCGGGGTGCCCGGCATGATCGACCAGATCGCCAAGTCGGTGCCGCGCGACACCCGCGCCGTGATCGTCGGCGTGTGCATGCAGGACGACACGATCCGGCCGATGCGGGCGATCGGCAAGGAACTGTCGCTGCAATTCGTGCTGGGCTACACGGCGGACGAGTTCGCCGACAGCCTGCGCCACCTGGCCGACGGCAAGATCGATGGCGCGGCGATGGTCACCGGCGAAGTCGGCCTGGACGGCGTGGCGCCGGCCTTCGAGGCGCTGGCCTCGCCCGACCGGCACTGCAAGATCATCATCGAGCCCTGGAGCTAGAGCGTGTCATGTTTAGCCGGCACCAGCCCGCTCCCCCACCCGGCCACCCCACGCCAGTATCCTTGTGGGTGGCCGGGTGGGGGAGCGGGCCGGTGCGATCTCGCGAAAGCGGGAAACGTTCTAGCTGGCCACAAAAGCAAACCGCCCAGCGCGAGGCCGGGCGGCAAACTTTCGAAGAGGAGGAACGCCGTCAGGCGGCTGCTTCTTCCTCTGGCGGGTCGCGCAGCACGTAGCCGCGTCCCCACACCGTCTCGATGTAGTGTTCGCCGCCGGTCGCCGCCGCAAGCTTCTTGCGCAGCTTGCATATGAACACGTCGATGATCTTGAGCTCGGGCTCGTCCATGCCGCCGTAGAGATGGTTCAGGAACATCTCCTTGGTGAGCGTCGTGCCCTTGCGCAGGCTCAACAGCTCCAGCATCGAGTATTCCTTGCCGGTCAGGTGCAGACGGCTGTTCTCGACCTCCACGGAGCGGGTGTCGAGGTTCACCGTCAGCTTGCCGGTCCGGATCACCGACTGGGCGTGGCCCTTGGAGCGGCGGACGATGGCATGGATCCGGGCGACCAGCTCGCGCTTGTCGAACGGCTTGACCATGTAGTCGTCGGCACCGAAACCGAGGCCCTTCACCTTATCGTCCGGCTGGCTCATGCCGGACAGGATCAGGATCGGCGTCTCGACCTTGGATACCCGCAGTTTCTTCAGCACGTCATAGCCGTGCATATCAGGCAGGTTCAGGTCGAGAATGATGATGTCGTAATCGTACAACTTTCCAAGATCGAGGCCTTCCTCGCCAAGGTCGGTCGTGTAGACGTTCAGCCCTTCGCTTTGCAGCATCAGCTCGATGGCTCGAGCTGTGGCGGAATCGTCCTCGATGAGAAGCACCCGCATCTTGTCAGCCTCTAATCGTTAAAGCGCCTTCAGGTTAATGGCCGGACGGTTAACATCGGGTAAAGACTCCTAAAATCTCATCAATACCCGAAACTCGATTCAGGCTATCCAGCCTGTCCCCCTCGCCGCCGCACACCTCCCGAGACAGACGTCGACATGGTTCACGCCTCCTTAACAGGGCGCGCCGCATAGTGCCGAAACGTGGCCCGGGGAAGGCCCGCAGGTGACCTTACTTACGCCACCTTAGAACCTTAACAGCGGATGCGATGCAAGCGCTTTTGCAAGAAATCGAGCAGCTGCCCGAATTCAGGGTCTATGGCCGGGTCGCCGGGGTCCAGGGGCTATTGCTCGAAGTTGCCGGCGTGCAACGCAGCCTGGCGGTCGGCGCGCGCTGTCGCGTGGAGCGGCGAGGCGGCGGCGACCTGGACACCGAGGTGGTCGGGTTTCGCGACGGCCGGGCGTTGCTGATGCCGTTTGGCGCCCTGGACGGTGTCGGGCTGGGCTGCCGCGCCAAGGTGGTCGAGCAGGCGGCTGCGGTCTATCCGGACCAGAGCTGGCTCGGGCGGGTGGTCAACGGCCGCGGCGAGGCGATCGACGGCGGTACGGCGCTGCGCCGTGGCGCCGTGGCGATGCCGTTGCGCGGCAAGCCGCCGCAGGCACATCTGCGACAACGGGTCGGCGGCAAGCTCGATCTCGGCGTGCGCGGGTTGAACACCTTCCTGACCTGCTGCCGGGGCCAGCGCATGGGCATCTTCGCCGGCTCCGGCGTGGGCAAGTCGGTGCTGCTGTCGATGCTGGCGCGCAATGCCGAGGCCGACATCATCATCGTCGGCCTGATCGGCGAACGCGGCCGCGAGGTGCAGGAATTCCTGGAAGAAGACCTGGGGCCGGAGGGCCTGGCGCGCTCCATCGTCGTGGTCGCGACGTCGGACGAGCCGGCGCTGATGCGGCGCCAAGCGGCCTATCTCACGCTCACCCTGGCGGAGTATTTCCGCGACCGGGGCAAGCAGGTGTTCTGCCTGATGGACAGCGTCACCCGCTTCGCCATGGCGCAGCGCGAGATCGGCCTGTCGGGCGGCGAGCCGCCGGCCAGCAAGGGCTACACGCCGTCGGTCTTCGCCGAGCTGCCGTCGCTGCTGGAACGTGCCGGACCGGGGTCCGGCGCGGGCGCGATCACCGGCCTGTTCACCGTTCTGGTCGAAGGCGACGACCACAACGAACCGATCGCCGACGCGGTGCGCGGCATCCTGGACGGCCACATCGTGCTGGAGCGTGCCATCGCCGAACGCGGGCGGTTTCCGGCGGTCAACGTCCTGCGCTCGGTCTCGCGCACCATGCCGGGCTGCAACTCGGACGACGAGACCACGCTGGTGCGCGAGGCGCGCCGGCTGATGGCGCTATACGACGACATGGCCGAACTGGTCCGGCTCGGCGCCTATCGCGCCGGCACCGATCCGGACGTCGATCGCGCGGTCAGGGCCAACGAAGGCCTGGAAGATTTCCTGCGGCAGGAGAAGCGTGAAGTGTCGCGCCTGGCCGATGGCTATGGCCACCTGGCCCAGATCCTGGCCGCGATTGAACCCACGGAGACGGCATGAGCCGCACATACGATACCCTGCTGCGCCTGCAGCGCTGGCAGCTCAACGAGGAGCGCCGCCGTCTGGCCTCGCTCTACGATCACCAGGACCAGCTCAACGCCGCCACGGCCGAGCTGGAAGAACTGCGCCGTGACGAAGCGTCCGTCGCCAACGGCCGCGAGGGCGCCTTGCGCACCTATCCCGACTATGCCCGCCGCGTGCGTCGCGACCAGGCCAAGCTGGCCGACGGCCTGGCCGAAGTCAGCGGCCAGATCGCGTTGAAGCAGGACGATGTCGGTCAGGCGTATCTGGCGTTGAAGCAGATCGAGATCGTGCGCGACAAACGGCTGGCCGCCGAACGGGCGCGGCTGGAGCGGATCGAACAGGCCCGCCTCGACGAAGTCGGCCTCGACATCCACCGCCGCCGCGGTTGAGGCAGGGCGAAAGAAGATACCCGGATTGAGTCCGCTGGCGTCCGGTTGAGCTTGCCCTGTTCGTCCGTTTCCTAATACCGCTCAGGCGGTTGCGCCGCTTCTGAGCGGCACCGCCGGGAAGATCCGCAACCGATTGTCCCAGCTTCTGGACGTGGATGCCCCGAACAAGTCGGGGCATGACGACATTACTGAAAATCATAGAAACCCGTCATGGCCCGGCTTGTCCGGGCCATCCACGTCCCAGAGCCTGCAAAGACGTCGAGTGGTGCGCGCGGGCCCAGAAGGGCTTAACCGGACAGCGGTAGGACAAGTCCGGGCATGACGGGTTTCCCTGCTGCAATAGCGTCGTCGTCGCCGGGCTGACCCGGCGGTCCGGGGGCATCGTCACCAGGCGCGCAGGCAGGCGAGCAGGGCCGGGTTTTCCCAGTTCGGGCGGCAGTCCTGCAGCACCATGATGCTGTCGCCGGCGTGCGCGTGCAGCGCCAGCCAGCGCGGCACCAGCTCGCTGTTGATGTCCTCGAAGGCGACCGCCGGCAGGTCCAGCGTGTACTGCAGGCGAAGCTGCTCGAAGTACTTTCGCGACGCGTGCACGTCGAGGATCGTCTGGTCGGGTACGTAGCGCAGCGCCAGGTCCCAATGGCCGACGTGGATCTGCTGTTCCACCAGGGTGTCCAGGTTGCGGCGCGGGTTCTCCACCGTCGCCAGCATCGATCTGCGGTGTCGGGTGTCGCTCATCGTTGCACCAGGATGCGTTGCGCGGTCGCCGCGATGTCGGCGGCGGCCGGGCTGTTGGGGTGGCGGGCCATCAGGCCGGTCTGATGGCGGATCGAGTCGGCGACGCGGCGGTCGCGCCGCACGATGCCGGCCAGCTTCGGCGTCACCTGCAGGAAATTCTCGCAGGCCTTGGCCAGGGCGGCGAAGGTGCGCTCGCCCGCGCGCTGGTCGGTGGCCATGTTGACGACGATGCGGATGTCGCGCGGCCGGCGCTGTTGCAAGGCCACTTTGATGTAGGCGTAGGCGTCGGTCATCGAGGTCGGCTCGTCGGTCACCACCACCAGGTCGAGACCCCCGGGGGGCGACAATAGCCGAACCGTGGCGTCGATGCCGGCGCTGTGGTCGAGGATCACGGTGTCGTAGCGCCGGGCGGCCTGCAGCAGCTCGACCACCAGGCGCTTGAGCTGGACGGCGTCGACCTCGGCCAGCAGGCCGGAGCCGGACTTGCCGGGCGCGATATCGAAGCCGCCGGCGGCATAGGGCATGACCACGTCGGCCAGGCTGGCGCGGCCGGACAGCACCTGGCCGATGTCCTCGCGCGCGTCGAGGCCGAGCTGGATGTCGACATTGGCCAGTCCGAGATCGGCATCGAACAGCAGCACCTTGCGTCCGGCCGCCGCCAGCGCGTGGGCCAGCGAGATCGATACGAAGGTCTTGCCGACGCCGCCCTTGCCGGAGGCCACGGTGATGAAATTGCGGCCGGCAGGCCCGCTGGCAGGGTGATGCATGGCGCGCGTCTCAACACTCATGGGTCGGGGCTCCGGGGGCGGAAAGGGGTTGGCGCGGGTCGCGCAGCAGCACACGGGCGAGGGACAGGGGGGTCAGCTCCTTCAGGCCATTCGGGATCGACGCGCTGCACCCGACCGCGGCCAGCGCCAACTTGCCGGCCGCCGCGGCGCCCAGCAGGCCGCCATAACGCCTGGCCGCGTCCAGCCGGGTCACGATCAGCCGGCGGCATCCAGTGCGCGCGAAGATCAGCGCCGCGTCGGCCATCTCTTCCGCGTCGCCGCCGGCCGGCAGCACCAGGACCGGCTCCACCGTGCCGGCCTTCACGAAGCCGCGCAGGTCCTCGATTTCATCCGGGTCGTGCGGGTTGACGCCGGCGGTGTCGACCAGCAGCGGCCGGTGGCCGCCGGCGAACTCCCGCAACATGATCGACAGGTGCTTCGGCTCTTCAGCGGTCAGCAGCGGCTGCTGCAAGACCTCGGCATAGGCCTCGAGCTGGTTCACCGCGCCGGCGCGCATCGTATCGGTGGTACAGACCGCGAGCTCGTTGCCGGTCAGCGCGGCGCGGGCGGCGAGCTTGGCGGCGGTGGTGGTCTTGCCGGCGCCGGGCGGCCCGACCAGCATCAGCGCGCCGTCCGGTGGCGGCAGGTCGTTACCGGCGAAATCCAGGTAGTCGTCCAATGCGGTGGCCAGGGCCAGTTCGGCGTCGTCCTGTCCGGATTCCGCGGCGGCACGCACCAGCCGCTCGGCCAATCGTGCCGGCACGCCATGATAGGACAGCGCCTGGACGATGGTGTCGTTTTCGACCGCGGCGGCGGCCGGTTGTGCCGTTTCGAGCGCATCGGAGTCGGCGTCGCGACGCTCGATCGCGGCGGTGAGCTGCACGCCGCGACCGCGCCGGCTGCGGTGGCTGGAGACGATCACGGCCTCGTCGCCGAGCTGGTCGCGCACCAGCCGCATCGCTTCGGCCATCGTCGGGGCGTTGAAGGATCGTAGCCGCATGGTCCGCTACACCTGCGACAACGTCTTGATCTTGGCCTGCGGGTGGATCTCGTTCTGCGACAAGACCATGGTTGCGGGCCGGAAGCGTTCGACGATGGTGCGCACGTAGGGGCGCGCGGCTGGACTGGTCAGCAACACCGGCGCCTCGCCGGCCGCGCCCTGCTGGTCGAACACCTGGCGGATGCGGGTGATGAACTGCTGTAGCTGGCTCGGCGCCATGGCTAGCTGCTTGTCGTCGCCCTGGCCGACCAGCGAGTCGGCGAAGGCCTGTTCC
This sequence comes from Alphaproteobacteria bacterium, assembly GCA_040223615.1. Classification (GTDB taxonomy): domain Bacteria; phylum Pseudomonadota; class Alphaproteobacteria; genus JAVKFY01. The sequence goes on along the minus strand of JAVKFY010000061.1, from coordinate 184,122 downwards.
CACTCCGCCGACAGCGCGACCAGCGGGATGTAACCGTTGGCGCCAGTCGTGGCATGGCTGATCTGCCGGGCCAGGCGGGCCCGCACGTGCTCGGCGATGGTGATCACCGACTGGGTGTAGCCGACGGCCTCGGCGACGCCTTCCAGGATCGTCGGCAGGTCGCGGATCGAGATGCGCTCGGCCAGCAGGCGTTGCAACACGCGCTGCAACGCGGTGGCGGTGATCTGACTCGGGATCAGGTCGTCGGCCAGCTTCTTGTGCGCCGGCGCCAGGTCGTCCAGCAGCTGCTGAACGGCGGCGTAGGACAGCAGGTCGGCCATGTTGTCCTTGATCACCTCGGTCAGGTGGGTGGTGGCGACGGTGGCGGCGTCGACCACGGTGTAGCCGCGGAACGAGGCCTCCTCGCGCAGGGTCTCGTCGATCCATACCGCCGGCAGACCGAAGGCCGGTTCGGTAGTCTGCTCGCCGGGCAGGTCGATCTCGTGGCCGCGCGGGTCCATTACCAGCAGCTTGCCGTGCTGCAGTCGGCCGCGGCTGACCTCGACCTCCTTGACCCGGATCACGTAGTCGTTCGCGGCGAGCTGCATGTTGTCGAGGATGCGCACCGAGGGCATCACGAAGCCCATCTCGGAGGCGATCTGACGGCGCAGCGACTTGATCTGGTCGGTCAGGCGATAGGTGCGGTTCTCGTTGATCAGCGGCAGCAGGCCGTAGCCCAGCTCCAGGCGCAGGTCGTCGATCGCCAGCGCCGAGCTGATCGGCTCTTCGGCGACCGGCTTGTCGGCCTCTACCTGCGCGGCCTCTTCCTGCGCGTCGGTCTCGGCCTGCTCGCGCTTACGGTTGAGGTGCCAGGCCAGGAAGCCGACGCCACCGGACATGGTCAGGAAGGGCAGCGCCGGCAGCCCCGGCAGCAGCGCCATCAGCAACAGCAGCGCGGCGGTGAGGCCGAGCGCGCGGGGATAGCCGCTGAGCTGGCCGAACAAGGCCTTGTCGGTGCTCTCGTCGATGCCGGCCTTGGAGACCAGCAGGCCGGCGGCGGTCGACACGATCAGCGCCGGGATCTGCGACACCAGGCCGTCGCCGACCGACAGTATGATGTAGCTCTCCGAAGCGTCGGTGAACGACATGCCGTTCTGCGCCACGCCGACGATGATACCGCCGACGACGTTGATGATGGTGATCAGCAGGCCGGCGATGGCGTCACCGCGCACGAACTTGGCGGCGCCGTCCATGGCGCCGAAGAAGGTGCTTTCGTCCTCCAGCGCCTTGCGCCGCACGCGGGCGTCGTTCTCGTCGATCAGGCCGGCCGACAGGTCGGCGTCGATCGCCATCTGCTTGCCCGGCATGGCATCCAGGTTGAAGCGCGCGGCGACTTCGGCGATGCGGCCGGAGCCCTTGGTGATGACGACGAAGTTCACCACCACCAGGATCGCGAAGACGATCATGCCGATCACGAAGTTGCCGCTCATCACGAAGCTGCCGAAGGCGGCGATGACGTGACCGGCGGCGTCGGTACCGGTATGGCCCTCGGACAGGATCAGCCGCGTGGAGGCCAGGTTCAGCGACAACCGCAGCATGGTCGCGATCAGCAGCACCGTGGGGAAGGAGCTGAACTCCAGCGGCCGGATGATGAACAGGCAGGTCATCAGGACCATCACCGAGAGGGTGATCGAGATGGCCAGCGAGAAGTCGAGCAGCCACGCCGGCATCGGCAGGATCAGCACGACGATGATGCCGACAACGCCGGCCGCCAGGGCGACGTCGCCCTGGCGCGCGTTGAACAGCAGCGTCGTCAGCCACGGCGGCAGGCCGTTGCCGCTTGCCGGGGGCGATGCCTGGGTGTCACTCATACGCGGTTACGCGGTTCTCGGGGCGGCGCGCGGCTCAGATCGCGGCGCCGCGCGCCTCGCCGGGCAGCGGCACCCGCACGCCTTCGTCGGTGTACTGCCTCAGCTTGTTGCGCAGCGTGCGGATCGAGATGCCCAGGATGTTGGCGGCATGCGTCCGGTTGCCCAGACAGTGGTACAGCGTGTCGATGATCAGCTCGCGCTCGACCTCGGCGACGGTGCGCCCGACCATCTCCGCCGGCGCGGCGTCGGCCTCGCCGATCGGTCCATCATGCTCGCCCAGGCCGGTGCCGTTCGACGACGTGCTTGTGCCGATCGCCGGCTGGCGGCCGTCCGGGGTCATGATCGCGGCCGGCTCGATGGCCTCGCCGCTGGCCAGCAGGACGGCGCGGTGGATGGTGTTCTCCAGCTCGCGCACGTTGCCGGCCCACTGATGCGCGATCAGCAGTTGCTGGGTATCCGGCGCCAGCGGGCGGTAGATGATGCCGTTCGCCTCGGCATACTTGTGCGCGAAGTGGTCGGCTAGCAGCACCACGTCGGAGGGCCGCTCGCGCAACGCCGGCATGCGCAGGTTGACCACGTTGAGCCGGAACAGCAGGTCCTCGCGGAACTTGCCTTCGCGGACCGCCTGGGTCAGGTCGCGGTTGGAGGTGGCGATCAGGCGGATGTCGACCTTGACCGGCTTGCCGCCGCCGACCCGGTCGATCTCGCGCTCCTGGACCGCGCGCAGCAGCTTGGCCTGCAGGCGCGGATCCATCTCGGAGATCTCGTCCAGCAGCATGGTGCCGCCGTGGGCCTCCTCGAACTTGCCGACGCGGCGCGCGATGGCCCCGGTGAAGGCGCCCTTCTCGTGGCCGAACAGCTCGCTCTCCAGCAGGTTGTCGGGGATCGCGGCGCAGTTCACCGAGATGAACGGCTTCTCGGCGCGGTTGGAGCGCCGGTGCACGTAGCGCGCCATCACCTCCTTTCCGGTGCCGCTTTCGCCGGTGATCAGAATCGAGGCCTCCGACGGCGCCACCTGGTCGGCCAGGCGCGTCACCGCCTGCATCGCCGGGTGCTTGTAGATCAGCGCGTGGCTTTCCTCGGTCACCGCCTCCAGCACGGCGGCGATGAGCTCGGCGTCGGGCGGCAGCGGCACGTATTCCTTGGCGCCGGCGCGGATCGCGCGCACCGCCGCTTCGGTATCGGCCTTGATGCCGCAAGCAACCACGGGGATCGAGATCCGCTCCGACTTCAGCTGTTCGATGAAGCCGGCGATATCGTGGTCGACCTCCATCATCACCAGGTCGGCGCCGTGGCCGGCGCGCAGGTGTTCCAGCGCCATTTCCGGCCCGGCGGCGTGCGCCACCTTGGCGCCGCGCTGCATGGCGATTTTGGTCGCCGTGCCGGCCTGGCCGTTCAACGAGCCGATGATCAACAAACGCATAGATCGGGACTCCCGGTCCTAGTCGAAGTAACGCACCTGCTGCGTCGGCGGCAGCACGGTGTTGAGCAACATTTCCAGCCGGCGCGGATTCTCCTGGCGGCCGATCGAGGTGGCGCCGATCAAGTAGAGATTCTTGATCAGCTGGTCCTCGTCGGTGCGGCGCTCCAGCTTGGTGGCGAGCGGCGCGAAGACCATGTTGGCCAGGATCGCGCCGTAGAAGGTGGTGAGCAGGGCAACGGCCATGGACGGGCCGATATTGTCCGGGTCGTCGAGGTTGCCGAGCATCTGCACCAGGCCGACCAGGGTGCCGATCAGGCCCATGGCGGGCGCCACCTCGGCGGCCTTGCGGTACACGGAAGCGGACTGGCGGTCGCGCTGGCCGGTGGCGGTGACCTCCTGGCCCAGCAGGTGCTCGATGTCCTCCGCCTTGGTGCCGTCGACCACCAGCGACAGCGCGCGGTACAGGAACGGTTCGTCGCGCAGCGCGGTCAGCATCGGTTGCAGGCCCAGCACCCCGTCGCGCCGCGCGCGGTCGGCCAGTTGCAGCACGCGCCGCGCGGCGGCGGTCGGGTCGTTCAACCGGCGGAAGATGACGCGGCCGATCACCGATTGCGCGCGCACCACGTCGTCGACCGAGAAGCAGATCATGGTGACGCAGGCGGTGCCGCCGATCACGATCATGATCGAGGGCAGATCGACAAAGGCGGTGGCCGAGCCCCCCAGCACCATGGCCGTCGCCACCAGGGCGAAGCCGCCGAGCAGTCCGAGTATCGTGGCCAAGTCCATGATCGTCGCGCTCCGTCGCCGCTAGCCGCGGTCGTTCTTGATAATTTCCGTCATGGTCACGCCGAGGCGTTCCTCGACCACGACGACTTCGCCGCGCGCCACCAATCGGTTGTTGACGTAGATGTCGATCGCCTCGCCGACCTTGCGGTCGAGCTCGACGATGGCGCCGCGGCCCAGCTTCATCAGCGAGCTGACCTGCATCGAGGCGCGGCCGAGCACCGCCGAGACGCTGACCGGGATGTCGTAGACCGCGGCCAGGTCGGTGGCGGTGCGCACGTCGTCGCCGTCGCCTTCGTCGGCTTCGCCGTCGACTTCCGGCTCGGCCGGCATCTCGGCCGGCGGCTCGGCGGCATTGAGGTCCTCGAAGTTGAGATCGTCGTTGTCGCTCATGGCACGTCGGTCCCTTGGCTCGCGTTGCCGACGCCCGCCAGGGCGGGCAAGGCGGTGTCGATGTCATCGGCCTGTTCGTCGTTCGCCAGCGGTTCGATCGCCGCTGGCGGCTCGTTCCGCGGCGCCGGTTCGGGCACCGGCGGCGGCGCGGTGGTGCGTTGCGCCAAGTCATGCTGGGCACGGCAATAGCGGTCGACCGCGGCCTCGATATCGGCCTGCAGGGCGCCGAGATTGCGTTCGGCGCCGCCGTCGGCCCATTCCACCCGGGCGTCGCCCTGGGCCATGTCCGGCTCGCCGATCAGCACCAGCTGGCCGGCGAAGCCGGCGGCGCGGCCGAGCTCGGCGATCTGGGCTTCCAGGCTCTCTACCAGCGGCTCGGCGACGCGGATCACCACACGCGGTTCGGTCGGCATCTGGCGCAGGCAGTCGGCGACCATCTCCGACAGCTCGGCCAGCGGCTGGCGCGCGATCAGCGCCGGCGCCAGGCGCGAGGCGGCCTTCACGGCGATCTGCGTGGCGTCGGCCTTGACGGTTTCGAGGTCGGCCTGCATCGCGCTCTGCAAGCCGCCGAGCTTGTCGGCGGCGGCGGTCATGGCGTCGGCGAGCTGGGCTTCGAGCTGGCGCTTGGCCTGCTCCAGGCCCATCTGGAACCCGGCCTCCTGGCCCTCGCGGCGGGCGGCGACGAGGTCCTCTTCGGTGAAGCGCGGCTTCGCCTGCACTTCCTCCTCGGGCAGCGGCTCGCCTTCGGCGAACTCGGTGTCGAACAGGAACTTGCCGCGATGATTGCTCATGGGTTGCGGGGCCATCAATAGATCAGCTCGTCGTCGTCTTTGTTCTGCGCCAGCATGATCTCGCCGCGGTCGGCGAGATCCTTGGCGGTGATCACGATCTCCATCTGGGCGTCGTCGACGTCGCGCAGGCGCACCGGTCCCATCGCGTCCATGTCCTCGCGCAGGATCTTCGCCGCGCGCTCCGACATGTTGGAGAAGAACAGGTCGCGCACGCCGTCCGACGCGCCCTTCAGCGCGACCGCCAGCTTGGTGTTCTCGACGCCGCGGATCAGCGTCTGAACGCCGCCCGGGTCGAGACGGCTGAGGTCCTCGAAGGTGAACATCAGCGTCTTGATCTTCTCCGCGGCCTCGCGGTTGCGCTCTTCCAGCGCGCTCATGAAGCGGCTCTCGGTGGCGCGGTCGAGATTGTTGAAGATGTCGGCCATCAGCTCGTGGCTGTCGCGCCGGTTGGTGCGCGCCAGGTTGGACATGAACTCCACCCGCAGGGTCTGCTCGACCTTGTCGATGATGTCCTTCTGCACCGACTCCATGCGCAACATGCGCATCACCACTTCCATGGAGAAGTCTTCCGGCAGTGCGCCGAGCACGCGGCTGGCGTGCTCCGGTCGGATCTTGGAAAGCACGACGGCGACGGTCTGCGGGTATTCGTTCTTCAGGTAATTGGCCAGCACCTGCTCGTTCACGTTGGCCAACTTGTCCCACATGGTGCGGCCGGCGGGCCCGCGGATCTCCTCCAGGATCTGGTCGACGCGGTCGCCGGGCAGCATCTTGGCGAGCAGCCTTTCGGTGGTGTCGAGCGAGCCGACCAGGGTGCCGGTCGACGACATCTCATCGATGAACTCACGGACCAGGCGCTCGACATGGTCGGGCTCGACCTTGCCGAGGTTGGCCATCGCCATGGAGATGTCGCGGATCTCCTCTTCCTGCATCAGCGGCCAGAGATAGCTGCCGTGCTCTTCGCCGAGCGCCAGCATCACCACGGCGGCGCGCTGGGTGCCGGTCAGGCCATTACGGCTGCGAACGGGTGCCATTGTCTGCCAGCCTCCCTAGGCGTCCTGGTACATCCAGTTGCGCATGATCGCGATCGCGTCCTCCGGATGTTTCTCGACCAACTCGACCAGGTTGCGCACCGACGACGCCTTCACCCGGCTTTCGATCTCCTCCAGCGACTGCTCTTCCTCCGGCGCCTCGATCGCATCGAGCAGCTTCTGCGCCTCCTCCGGCTTGATCTCGCCGGTCTCGATCGCCTGCAGGATCTCCGGATTGCCGCGCAGCTTGCGCTCGTCGAGGATGATCGCGCCGGCCGGGGCCGAAAGCTGCGGCGTGTCCGGATTGCCGATCATCACCATGCTGCCGCCTTGCGCGGCCGGGGCCGCGGGCGCGAACAGCCGGCGCAGCATCGGCCGCACCACCAGCAGCACCACCAGCACGCCGAGCACCAGCAGCGTGGCGATCTCGGCGAGGCGGAAATAGTCGCCCTTGGTCAGGTTCAGGAACGGCAGATCGACTTCCGGGACGACCTGGTCCTCGAAGCGCATGAAGCGCATGTTCACCACTTCGATGGTATCGCCGCGGGCCTCGTCGAAACCGATGGCGGACCGCACCAGCGAGGCGATCTGGTCGAGCTCGGCCTGCTCGCGTGGCGAATAGGTGGTCTCGCCGTTCTCGCCACGGGCGTAGTTGCCGTCGACCAGCACCGCGACCGAGAGCCGCTCGACGGTGCCCATCTGCTTCACTTCGGTGCGCACGGTCTTGGAGATCTCGTAGTTGACGGTCTCCTCGGTGCGCGCGGTGTTGCTGTTCGAGCCGCCGGCCCCGCCGCCGACCTGGGCCTGGGCGTCGGGCAGGTTGTTGCCGACCGAGACGCTGTCGGGCGTGGTCTCGGTCGAGGTCGCGTTGTCCTCGATGGTCTGGGTCGAGCGCACCACCTGGCCGTCGGGGTTGTAGACCTCGGCGTTCTCGGTGATGCGGTCGAACTTCATCTGCACCGAGACCTCGGCGCGCACGTTGCCGATGCCGACCGACTGTTCGACCATCGACTCCACGGCCTGCTTGAGCCGTTCCTCGTAGCCGATGCGCAGGTCGACCATGTCGGCGGGCCCGCCGGACTCGTCGCGGCCACGGGTGCGCGAGAGCAGGTTGCCGTTGTCGTCGACGATGGAGACGCGCTGGGTCTGCAAATCGGGCACCGCGGCTGCGACCAGGTTCTGGATCGCCGCCACCTGGCTGCGATCCATGGAGCCGCGGCGCAGCTTCAGCACGATCGAGGCCGACGGTTCGCGCTTCTCGCGCGCGAACAGCTCGCGCTTGGGCAGCACCAGGTGCACCCGCGCGGCCTCGACGAGTTCGATCGTGGAGATCGTCCGGGCCAGCTCGCCCTCCAGGGCGCGCATGCTGTTCACGTTCTGCACGAAGCTGGTGGTGCCGAGTGCGTCGGTGCGGTCGAACAGCTCGTAGCCGACAGAACCGCCGCTGGGCAGGCCGTCGGCCGCCATGGTCATGCGTAGCCGCAGCGCGCCGTCTTCCGGCACCAGGATCTGGCTGCCGTCGCCGGCCAGCTTGTACTCGACGTTCAGGGCTTCGAGCTTGGCGACGATCTGACTGGAATCGTTCGGGGCCAGCTCGCCGTAGAGCAGCGTCATCGGCGGCGTGGTCAGGCGGTCGACCAGATAAGCGAAGAATCCCAGCAGACCAGCCGCGATCACGCCCATCAAGATCAAGCGGCCCGGCCCGAAGGACCGCAGGGTCGCCACAAGATTATTCACGGACGCACTACTCCCGCACCAAATTGCCGACCAATTCGCGGCCGGTGGCTCACCCCAAGCTGACGGGCAAATTCTGCCTATCTTGGGGTGAAAATCCGGTTAATGGCGGCGGAGCGCTTCGGTGCGGGCGCGATCAGGCGTAGGCGGTGTTGTAGTCGTCGTTGTCGGCGGCCGGGTCGGCATCCTCGCGGTAATGCTGGATCCGCGTGGTGCGCAGACCGGGCAGACCGTGCGCGTCGATGGCGCGCTGCCAGGACAAGAACTCCTCGACCGACAGCCGGTAACGACGGCAGGCCTCGTCCAGGGAGATCAGGCCGCCGCGCACGGCGGCCACGACCTGTGCCTTGCGCCGGATCACCCAACGTTCGGTGTCCGGTGGCGGCAGGTCGCTCTCCGTCAAAGGCTCACCATGGGGCCCAATCACACGGGGGAGCAGTCGCTTGTATGGGTCGGCGGACATTGTTTTCTGATCGCTGTCGTGCAATTCCCGATGCACCGGAGCCTAGCCAGCCTGGTTTAAGGTAGCCCTAAGCGGCACGGTTAACGTGCTGCTAAGACAACGTTTTTCACTGGTCATGGTTAACGGACCGAACGGATGAGCTCGTCCAGCATCTCGTCGGCGGTGGTGATCACCTTGGACGAGGCGGAATAGGCGCGCTGGGTGATGATCATCTTGGTGAACTCGTCGGCCAGGTCGACGGTGGAAGATTCCAGCGCCCCGGCGGCGACCTTGCCAGCCCCGCCCACGCCAGCCTCCTGCAGGTTGAAGTTGCCGGACGCGTCGGTGGCGATGTAGGCGTTGCCGGGCTTGTTGCCGAGCCCGTTGGGGTTCGGGAAAGTCGCGATCGGCAGCTTGTAGACGTCCTGGCGGGCGCCGTTGTCGAACAGCGCGGTCAGCACGCCGTCCTCGTTGATGGTCACGCCGGTGAGCGCGCCGAAGACCGCGCCGTTGACGTCGGAGGCGATCAGCACCGAGGAACTGTCGAACTGGGTCAGGCCGTCGGTGGCGCCGTCGGTGCCGAGGTCGAGGGTGATCGTGCTGTCGGCGATGCCGAGCGTCGGGTTCCAGGTGGTGACATTCAAGGTGGTCGCCAGCGTGGTGTTGGTCAGGTCGATCGAACCGTCGGTGTTGAAGGCGACGATGCCGGACGACAACAGGCCGTTGGTGTTGGTCACCTGGGTCGCCGGGTCGGCGTAGATTTCGGCCTGCCACTGGTTCGCGCTCAGAGCGGCGTCCTTGTAGAAGCCGAAGGTGAGGGTGCGCGAACCGCCCTTGGAGTCGGTGAGCTGCACCGAGCGAGCGAAGTGCGGATCGACGTTGCCGGCCGACAGGTCGCCGGCGGTGTAGGCGCCGGCGGTCTGCGACGACTGCAGGTTGGCCTTCAGACCGATCGTCGTGGTCGCCGTCGCCGAGCCGGTCAGCGCGTTGATGTTCACCGTCTCCAGCACCGTGAGGTCGGAGCGGTTGGCCGGGATATTGCCGCTGGCGTCAAGCCGGTAGCCCTGCAGGTAGAGCCCGGCGGCGTTGCGCAGGAAGCCGTTCTCGTCGGCCAGGAAGGAGCCGGCGCGGGTGAACTGGTAGGTGCCGGTGGTCGACGTCGGCTGCGGGTTGGTGTTGGCCACGAAGAAGCCGTTGCCGGTGATCGCCAGGTCGGTCGGCGAGGCCGAGGCCTGCAGCAGGCCCTGGCGGTCGACCAGCGGGATCGGCACGGCGGTGACGCCGCCTGGCACATAGGCCGAGGCGGTCTGCGTCTGGGTCACGAGCGTGGAGAACTCCGTCTTGGTGTTCTTGTAGCCAATGGTGTTGACGTTGGTGATGTTGTCGGAGATCACGCCCATGGCCTGGCTCTGGGCGGCGAGGCCGGAGACGCCGGCGGCGAGGGCACCAAACAGGCTCATCTCAATTGCTCCCTGTCGATAATCAGAACAAGCTCACCAGCGATTCGAGCAGGTCGCCCGACTCTTCGCTGGCGCTTTCGGTTTCGGAATCGGCCGCTGTCGCCTCGACCACGCGGGTCACCGCGGACAGCGGAATGGGTTGGCCGCCGACCAGGACGGCGGCGCTGCCGTCGTCGGTCGTGGTGGCGCCATCGACCACGCCACGGACGGCGATCTCGGTCTCGATGACACCGTCGCTGCCGTCGCGCGCGGCGACCGACAGCGTGTAGAGGCCCGGCGGCAGCCTGTTGCCGGCATTGTCGTTGCCGTCCCACGTGAAATCGTGGTTGCCGGCCAGCTTCTCGCCCTCGCCGGCATAGACCAGCTTGCCGTCGGCGTCGGCGATGGTCAGCACCACGCGCTCCGCGTTGGAGGGCAGTGTATAGAGCCAGGTCGCGGCCCCGTCCTCGGCCAGCCCGTTGGCGGCCAGGTCGGCATCGACCTGCTTGCCGATGAAGCCCAGCGCGGTAGAGGTCTGGTCGACCTGCATTGCGGCCAGGATCTTCTCCAGGTTCTCGTTCGCGGCGATCTGCTGTTCGACGCTGGTGAACTGTACGAGCTGCTGCGTGAACTCGTTGGAGTCGAGCGGATCGAGCGGATCCTGATTGCGCAGCTGGGTGGTCAGCAGCGTCAGGAAGGTGTCGAAATTCCCGGCCAGCGATTTGCGCGCGCCGGCGGCGTCGCTGATCGCGGCTGCGTCGGTCGCGGAACTGATTTCCATGCTTGTTTCCCGTTACACGACGATGTCGAGGACGCCGCTGCCGGCGATCTGCAGCCGCGGCTGGGCGTCGTCGAGCTCTGCGATGCCGGCGGCGTTCGGCTCGTCGGCCATCGGCTGGTCGTCCGAGCCGTCGCGGCCGGACTTGCCGTCATTGCCGTTGGCCGCGGTCTCCTGGCCGCCGTTGTCGCGCAGCGAGAAGTTCAGGTCGCTGCTGTTGGCCTCAAGGCCAGCATCCTTGAGCGCGCGCGCCAGGTCGCGGGCATCGCGCTGCAGCATGTCCAGGGTCTCCTGCCGTTCGGCGGACACCAGGGCGACGACGCGGCCGTCATGGCCAACCTCCAGGCGGACGTCGACCCGGCCCAGCTCGGCCGGATCGAGCCGCACCGAAATGCGGTTGGTGCCGTCCTGCGCCGCCTTGGCGATATGCATGGCGATCTGCAGGCTGGGCGTGGTGGCCGGCGCGGCGGCGCGGCCCGGCGTGGCGCCCAGCGTCGCGGGCGGTTTCACCGTGGAGCTGGCCTCGTTGAGGGTCGAGCCGCCAAGCTGGTTGGCGAGCGGGTTCAACGGATCGACCAATGGCAATGGCGCGGCGGCGGTCGCCGGCGCGACCGGCGCGGCAGCGGCGGTCGGCAGCACCGCCGGGTTCGGCGTCGCGTTCACGGCGTCCGGTTTCAGGCCGGAGGCCAGCGCGGTGCTCTCCAGCGCGGCGCGGAAACTGCTGCCGGCGCTGGTGCCATTTGCACTTGCCGCTGGCGTCGCCGCCGGGCTGCCGCCGGCGCGTTGCAGCAACTGCTGCAGCGCTTCGGGCAGTCTGGCGTCGCCGCGCTGCTGCCGCGGCGCGCCGTCCTGGCCGGAACTGTCGGTGGCGTTGCGTCCAGCGAGCAGCGACTGCAGCGTCGGCAGTTCGGAGCTGGCGCTGGCAGCGGCGCTGTGCGGTGCGGCGTGAGCCTGGCCGGTGGCCGAGGCACGCGGTACCGCCGGCACGGCGGCCGCAGCGGCGGCGGCGGCCACCTGCGGTGCGGCCTGTGGCGCGGCCTGCGGCGCGATCGCCGCAACCTTGGCCGGATCCACCGCGTCGGGCACGGCCGGTTGCGCCGCCTCCGTCGGCTCGTTGGTGGGCGCGGCGGTCTTGTCGCTGTCGGCGGTCGATACCTCGTCGTCATCGGCCGGCCGGCTCTCGGCATCGGCCTTTGCGGGCTCGTCCGTGTCGGTCTTGGCCGGCTCGCTGTCGGCCGCGTCGGACCGGCGCGTCACCGGCTCGGCCGGCTCATCGGACCGGCGGCTGTCGTCTCGCGGATCGTCGCGCGTCTCGTCTCGCGCATCGTCGCGGCGCTCGGCGGAGCGGGTCGGTGCCGGGTCCTCGGCGCGCTCGTTCTCGCGCAGCAGATGGTCGAACAGATCGTCGTCGTCCTCGGTGCTGGTACCGAAGGCGACGGTCGGCGGCGTCGGACGGCCGATGCTGGTGGCGGGCGCGATGGGATCGAACACGGCTGCTCGCTGCTCCTGGTCATTGTCGGAACCCGAAAGCGGTCGGGTCGCTGCAGACCAGAAGCAAGCGGGGGGCCAACGTGCCAGCGCCGGGTTTCCGGGCTTGCGCACGCCGGCGGACGCTGGCGGCCCGGCAATCGATGCCCAGCCCGGCGAATTCTGCCGGGACGTTCGCGGCCTTTACGAATTGTTAGCCCTAACAGCGCATAAACGGCCGTGGAGTCGAAGCACGCGAGGTTGTGAGATGAGCCATTCCGACGCTGCGAACGCCGCCTTCGAGCGCGGCGACTACGACGCGGCCCGCGACGCCTGGATGGCGGCGGCCGCGGAGGGCGAGCCGGAGGCGAGCTATTTCCTTGGTTTCCTTTACGGCAACGGCAAGGGCGTCGAGAAGGACTTCACCAAGGCGCTGGAGCATTACCAGGTCGCGGCCGAGCAAGGCCATCGCGAGTCCGAGTACAGTCTTGGCGTGCTGTTCGCCAACGGGCTTGGCGTTGAAGAAGACCTGGCCGAGGCGGCCTACTGGTACACCCGCGCCGCCGACCGCGGCCATACCTCGGCGATGTGCAATCTGGCCGGGTTCTACGAGCGTGGCGACGGCGTCAGCCGCGACTATGTGAAGGCGGTCGATCTGTACAGCCGCGCCGCGCGCGTCGGCAACGTCATCGCGCTCTTCAATCTTGGCGTCATGTGCGAGAACGGCGTCGGCATGGACGAGGATCCGATCCAGGCGGCCGAGTTCTATCGCCTGGCGGCCGATGCCGGCCTGGCGGCGGCGCAGTTCAATCTCGGCGTCCTGCTGACCGAAGGCAACGGCGTCGATACCGATCTGGCGCAGGCGCGCGCGCTGTTCGAGGCGGCGGCCGAGCAAGGCTACGAGCTGGCGGTGAAGAACCTGGCCTATGTCGACCAGCGGCTGGCCGCCAACGGCTGAGCCACGCCGCCGCGCTTGCGACAACAAGGGCATCGCCGGGACACCGGCGGTGCCTTTTTCGTTTCTGGCCTCCCGCTTGCACCTGCTTGCCTGACGATGCCGCCAGGGAGCGACGCAGGTGCCACACAGGGCCCAGCCGTATGACGTTAAGCCATTGAACAGAAACGCGAATGCTGCGGCTGCAACGAGGCGTGCCGGGGCCGGTGCGGGGCAGCGGCTGCCGGGTAAATCTTGCCGGGGGGGCCGGCCATGACGCTGACCACGATCCTGTCGACGGCGATCACCGGGCTGAACGCGGCGCAGCGCGCGTTGCAGACCACGTCGGTCAACGTCGCCAACGTCAACACGCCGGGCTACGCGCGCAAGGAAGTGCAGTTCCAGACCGCCGTCGTCGGCGGCATGTCGGCGGGCGTGGAGCTGGCCGACGTGCGCCGCCTGGTCGACACGTTTCTGCAGAACGAGCTGGTCATCGCGTCGGGGAGCGCCGGCTTCTACGAGGCGCAGAACGGCATCTACGAGCGGCTGCAGGACCTGTTCGGCGAACCGGGCAGCCCATCGGCGTTGACCGCGCGGCTGAACGAGGCGCTGTCCAGCTTCTCCGCCCTGGTGCTCGAACCGTCCAGCACGCCCAGCCGCATCGCCTCGCTGAACGACTTGCAGGAGCTGGCCAACGACATCAGCCGGGTCGCCACCAGCGTGCAGACGCTGCGCTCGGAAGCCGACCGGCGGATCATGGCCGATCTGGAGACGCTGAACTCGGCGCTGGAGCAGATCCACCAGCTGAACCCGGTGATCGCGCAGCAGCTCGTCAGCGGCATCGACGTCTCCGCGCTGCAGGAGCGTCGCGACCAGGCGCTGGAGCGCATCGCCGATATCATCGATGTGCGCACCTCGACGATGAGTGACGGCCGCATCGGCGTGTTCACAACCGCCGGCCTGACCCTGCTGGACAGCAATCTGCGGGTGTTCGAGTACGTGCCCAACGGCGTCGTCGACACCACCAGCCGGTTCAACCAGGTGCAGGTGTGGAAGAAGGACGCCGGCACCGGCCAGCTCACCGCGACCGGGGAGAATTTCGAAGCCGCGTTGCGCGGCGGGTCGATCAAGGGCCTGCTGGAGATGCGCGACAAGGAACTGCCGGAGCTGTCCTACGAACTGGGCGAACTGGCGGCTCGGCTGGTCGACGAGGTCAACCGCGTGCACAACGGCAATACCGCGGTGCCGCCGCCGAATTCGCTGTTCGGGCGCAACACCGGCGCGCTGGGCACCGACCCGCACGGCTTCACCGGCGAAGTCGCCTTCGGCGTGCTCGATGCCAATAACGAGATCGTGCAGACCGTCACCATCGACTTCGCCAATCCGGCGCTGGTCACGCTGGACGACGTGATCGCGGCGGTGAATACCGGCCTGGCCGGCGCCGGCACGCTCGACCTGACGGCTGGCGTGATGAGCTTCTCCGCCGCGTCGGGCAGCGACGGCGTGGCGATGCTGAACAACCCGATCAATGCCAGCGATCGCGCAGGGCGCGGCTTCGCGCACTTCTTCGGCCTGAACGATCTGATGACCGCGCGGGTGCCGCCGCACTTCGATACCGGCCTGACGTCGGCGGCGAGCCACGGCTTCGGCTCGTCGGGCACGGCGAACCTGGAACTGCGCGGGCCGGGCGCCCAGGTCGCGGCCAGTTTCACGCTCGACTTCTCCGCCGTCGGCGGCACCGTCGGTGACGTCGTCACGGCGTTGAACACCGGATTCGCCGGCGTTGCCACCTGGTCGCTCGACGGCAACGGGGCGCTGACGGCGACTCCGGCGGCAGGCTTCGAGAACTACGTCGTGCACACCCGGACCGACACCACCGACCGCGGCGGCAGCGGCGTCACCTTCTCCGACTTCTTCGGTCCGGCCGGCAGCGACCAGGCCGACGCCGCCTTCTCGATGAATGTCGACAGTGCCTTCCTGACCGATCCGGCGGCGATGGCGCTGGCCAAGTACAACCCGAGCACGGCGTCCGGCGATCCGGCGGTGACGATCGGCGACAACCGCGGCGCGCTGGGCTTCGACGGCCTGCTGTCGAACGCCTTCGCGTTCGACACGGCGGGCGACATCGCCGGCTTCACCACCACCCTGGCCGACTATGCCGGCGCGATCCTGTCGAGCCAGGCATTGGAGGCCGACCGGGCCAGCAGCCTGATGGAGGACCGTTCTGTGCTGCGCGACGAATTGCGCTCGCGCCGCGACGCCGCCACCGGCGTCAACCTCGACGAGGAGCTGGCCAATCTGATCGTGTTCCAGAACGCCTATAACGCCGCGGCCCGGATCATCACCACGGCGAACCAGATGTTCGAAACCCTGATCGACATCGCCTGAGCGGAGCCGAACCCATGACCCGCATCTCCTCCTACGGCCAGAGCCAACTCCTGATCCAGGCGATGCTGCGCAACAACGAGCTGTTGGCGAAGTCGCAGGTGCGTGTCGCCACCGGCAAGCAGGCGCAGAGCTATGCCGAACTCGGCCGCGACGTCTCCGCCCTGCTCGGCGCGCGCAATACCGGCGAGCGGCTCGACGCCTGGATGACCGGCAACCGCCAGGTCGAGCAAAAGCTGGAGCTCTACAACACCACGCTGGGCGAGATCGCCACGGTGGCGGAAGACCTGCGCCAGGACATGATCCAGGCGGTGAACCTGAACTCGCCGGTCGGCTTCGTGGAGAAGCTGGAAAGCAACGTCTCGCGCCTCGCCAGCCTGCTGAAGACGACGTACAACGGGCGCTACATCTTCGCCGGCAGCCGCACCGACACGCCGGCGGTCAGCATCGACAGCGCCGCCGACCTGCTGGCGCTCGCCGACCCCTATGACGCGTTCCAGAACGACACGCTGAAGACCACGGCGAATATCGACGAGAACCAGCAGATGACCTACGGCATGCTGGCCGACGAGATCGCCGGACCGCTGCTCGAGCTGATGCACCGGATCGGACAGTACAATTCCGGCACGCTGCCGACGGGGGCCGCCGGCGCGCCGGCCGGCGCCTTCACCGATCCGCTGACCACCAACCAGCGCGATTTCCTGATCGGCGAGTTCAATCGGGCGCAGCAGGCGCTGGCGACGACGCGCAACAGCGAGGCCGAGAACGGCGTGCGGCTGGCCCGGGTCGACAAGATCATCACCCGGCAGTCCGACGACCTGGTGTTCGTGAAGCGCTTCATCGCCGACATCGAGGACGCCGACATCGCCGAGGCGATCTCACAGCTCCAGGCCGACCAGACCGCGCTGACCGCGGCGCAGAGCGTGGTCGCCCGGATCGCCGACAACACCCTGCTCAACTTCATCTAGTCAACGACGCGAGGAACCGCATGCAGAAGCTTGCGCTGGCCGAGGACGGCATCGATCTGGTTACCGGCGGCGCCGGGTTCATCGGCAGCCACCTGGTGGACCGGCTGGTGGGCGAGGGACGCCGCGTGCGCGTGCTCGACAGCTTCGTCTCCGGCGGACCGCACAACCTGGCGCACCTGGGCCCGGACCTGGTCGACCTGCGTCAGCTCGACATCCGCGACCGCGCCGCCACGAAGGCCGCCACGGCGGGCGTGGAGCGGGTCTTCCACCTGGCCGCGCTGGCCGACATCGTGCCGTCGATCCAGCAGCCCGACGCCTATTTCGACACCAATGTCACCGGCACCTTCAACGTGCTGGAGGCGGCCCGCGCGGCCAAGGTGAAGAGCTTCGTTTACGCCGCCTCGTCGTCGTGCTACGGCATCCCCGATGGCTATCCGACGGCGGAGGCCGCGCCGGCCCGCCCGCAGTATCCCTACGCCCTGACCAAGTATCTGGGCGAGCAGCAGGTGCTGCACTGGGGCCAGGTCTACGGCCTGCCGGCCACCTCGTTGCGGTTCTTCAACGTCTACGGGCCGCGCAGCCGCACCTCGGGCGCCTATGGCGCGGTGTTCGGCGTGTTCCTGGCGCAGATACTGGCCGGCGAGCCGCTGACCGTGGTCGGTGACGGCGAACAGACCCGCGATTTCACCTATGTCGGCGACGTGGCGGAAGCCGTGGCGCTGGCCGGAGCCCATGCTGGCACCGGCGAGGTGATGAATGTCGGCACAGGCCGGGACGTGTCGGTGAACAGGCTGGTGGAGTTGCTGGGTGCCCGCAAGGTGGTGAATATCGCCAAGCGGCCGGGCGAGCCGGACTGCACCCTGGCCGACGTTTCGCGTATCAAGCAGGTGCTGGGCTGGCAGGCGCGCACGCCGATCGACGAGGGCGTGGCGATCATGCTCGACAATATCGACTACTGGCGCCAGGCGCCGGTGTGGACCGTCGACAAAATCAACGAAGCCACCAAGGACTGGTTCACGTACCTGAGCTAGTGGGTCTTAGCTGATTGCGTTCACCGGCCGGGCGGGTCTATACGCCCGGCATGGATGCGCGTTTCGCAGGGCTACGGCCGGGCGACCGGGTGGTCGCGGCGATGTCCGGCGGCGTCGACAGCGCCGTCGCGGCGGCGCTGGCGCGCGACGCCGGGCTCGACGTCGTCGGCGTCACCCTGCAGCTCTACGACCATGGCGAGGCGACGGCGCGCAAGGGCGCCTGTTGTGCCGGGGCCGACATCCGCGACGCGCGCGACGCGGCCGCGCACCTCGACATCCCGCACTACGTGCTGAACTACGAGGATCGCTTCCGCCAGCAGGTGATCGACGACTTCGCCGACGGTTACCTCGCCGGCGAGACGCCGATCCCGTGCATCCGCTGCAACCAGACGGTGAAGTTCACCGACCTGCTGGCGACGGCGCGCGAGCTCGACGCCAAGGCGCTGATCACCGGCCACTACGTGCGCCGAGTGATCGGGACGGACGGGCCGGAGCTGCATGCCGCGGCCGACGCGCGGCGCGACCAGAGCTATTTCCTGTTTGCCACCACGCCCGAGCAGCTCGACTACCTGCGTTTCCCGCTTGGCGACCTGGCGGACAAGGCGGCGACACGCGAGCTGGCGGCGCGGTTCGGGCTCGCCATCGCCGACAAGCCGGACAGCCAGGACATCTGCTTCGTGCCGCAAGGGCGCTACGCCGACGTGATCCGCCGGCTACGGCCGCAGGCCGGTGAGCCGGGCGACGTCGTCGACCTGGAGGGGCGGGTGCTGGGCCGGCACCAGGGCATTATCGACTTCACCATCGGCCAGCGGCGCGGGCTCGGCCTAGGCGGCTCGGAGCCGCTCTACGTGATCCGTCTGGAGCCGGAATTGCGCCGCGTCGTGGTCGGTCCGCGCGAGGCGCTGCTGCGTGACCGGATCCAGGTGGCGCCGGTGAGCTGGCTCGTCGATCTGACGCCCGGCGAGCCGGTCGAGGCGACGGTGCGCATCCGCTCCACCCGGCCACCGATGCCGGCACGGATCACCGCCGATTCCGACGGTGGCGCCGAGGTGGTGCTGGGGCTACCCGAGGAGGGCGTGGCGCCGGGCCAGGCCTGCGTCGCCTATGCCGGCAGCCGGGTGCTCGGCGGCGGCTGGATCACCCGAACCGCTGCCTGATTGCCGGACCGTGCCGGCGGCTTGACAGGTGCACGGGGCGCCCCCTATATCCGGCTGCCGTGGCGGGGTAGCTCAGCTGGTTAGAGCAGCGGAATCATAATCCGCGTGTCGGGGGTTCAAGTCCCTCTCCCGCTACCACCTTTAAAGCCATGGGTTGGCGGCTGCGATGGCGCGCAAAGGCATCATTCTCGCCGGCGGCTCCGGCACCAGGCTCTATCCGGCCACGCACGCGGTCGGCAAGCAGTTGCTGCCGGTCTACGACAAGCCGATGGTCTACTACCCCCTGACCACGCTGATGCTGGCCGGTATCCGCGACATTCTGCTGATCACCACGCCGCACGAGCAGGCGCTGTTCCGTCAGATGCTGGGCGATGGCGCGCAGTGGGGCGTGTCGCTCAGCTACGCCACGCAGCCGAAGCCGGAAGGCATCGCGCAGGCCTTCCTGATCGCCGAAGCGTTCCTCGCCGGGTCGCCGTGTTGCCTGATCCTGGGCGACAACATTTTCTGGGGCCGTGACCTGTCGCGCACGCTGCGCCGTGCCGGCGGCCAGGCGAACGGCGCCACCGTTTTCGCCTACGGCGTGCACGACCCGGAGCGCTATGGCGTGGTCGCCTTCGATGCGGGCGGCAAGGCGGTGTCGATCGAGGAAAAGCCGGCGCAGCCGAAGTCGCGCTACGCGGTCACCGGCCTCTATTTCTACGATGCCGACGTGGTCGAGATCGCCCGCGGACTGACGCCGTCGCCGCGCGGCGAACTGGAGATCACCGACGTCAACCGCGCCTACCTGGATCGCGGCGACCTGATGGTCGAGGTGTTCGGGCGCGGCATGGTCTGGCTCGATACCGGCACGCACGAGGCGATGCACGAGGCGTCCGGCTTCGTGCGCACGATCCAGGCGCGCCAGGACCTGTTCATCGGCGCGCCGGAGGAAATCGCCTGGCGCATGGGCTGGATCGACGACGCCGCGCTGGCCGCGCTGGCCCAGCCGCTGGCCAAGAACGCCTATGGTGCCTATCTGCTCGACCTGCTGCGGCAGGGGCGCTGATGACCCGACGGGTGATGATCCCGCTGACCACGCGGGGCAACTACGCCAAGATGCGTTCCACTATGGCCGCGATCGCCGCGCGCGACGACCTGGAGTTGTTGCCAGTGGTTGGGGGACCATTGCTCGACGCCGGCTATGGTGATCATCGCGAGATGCTCGCGGCGGACGGTTTCGGGGCGGTCGACGAGCTCGACTATCTCGACGGGCCGGCCGACCTTGCCGGCATGACGCGGGCCGCCGGGCGCTGCGTGCTGGCCATGCAGGAGATCATCGCGCGGCGTTGGCCGGACTGGCTGATGGTGGTCGCCGACCGCTACGAGGCGCTGGCGATCGCGCAAGCGGCCCTGTGCATGAACGTGCGCATCGCGCACCTGGAGGGCGGCGAGGTGTCCGGCTCGATCGACGAGCGCATCCGCCACGCCATCACCAAGCTGGCGCATCTGCATTTCCCGGCCAACCGCGAAGCCGCGGCGCGGCTTGAACGCATGGGCGAGCCGGGCGACGCCATCGTCACCGTCGGCACGCCGAGCCTGGACCTGATCGCCGGGATGGAGCTGGGCGACCTGGCGGCGACGGCGGCGTTTCTGGCTACCAACGCGACCGGTCGGTCGGTCGATCTCGACAAGCCGTTCCTGGTGATCTCGTTCCACCCCGTGGTCACCGAAGTCGATGACGCGCCGGCGCAGTTCGCGATGCTCGCCGACGCGGTCCGCCGGCTCGGCCTGCCCTCGGTGTGGGTGCTGCCGAACCGGGATGCCGGCGCCGGTGCGGCTGCGGAGCCGGTCGACGCGTTGCTGGCCGATTCAGGCGCGCCGGCGGTGCAACGCATCGGCAGCCTGCCGATCGAGCACTACGCACGGTTGCTGGCGAACGCGGCCTGCGTCGTCGGCAACAGCTCCAGCGGGTTGCGCGAGAGCGCCTTCCTGGGCGCGCCGACAGTGAATATCGGTACGCGCCAGCAGGGCCGGGCGCGCGGCGCCAACGTCGCCGATGTCGGCCACGACCTGGATCGGATCGTCGCGGCGGTCGAGGGTCAGATCACGCACGGCCGCTATCCGCGCGACGGGCTCTACGGCGACGGTGCGGCCGGACCGAAGATCGCCGCCGCGCTGGCGGCGCACTGGCCAGCGCTCGACAAGACCATCGTTTATTGAGCGGGCTGGTATTCTTTCGCGTGAAGGGACGATTCTGATGCGGGTGATGATTCTTGGCGGCGACGGCTATCTCGGCTGGCCGACGGCGATGAGCTTTTCGGCGCGGGGCGACGAGGTGATGGTCGTGGACAACTTCGCCAAGCGCCGCTGGGAGTTGGAGGACGGGATCGAGCCGCTGGTGCCGGTGCCGAGCCTACACCGGCGAATCAAGGTGTGGCGCGAGGTCAGCGGCAAGGACATCGTGCTGCGCGTCGGCGACCTGCTGAATCACCGTTTCGTCTACAAGATATTCGAGGAGTTCCCGCCGGACGTGATCGTGCACTATGGCGAGCAGCCCTCGGCGCCGTATTCGATGCAGGGCCGCGAGGCCGCCGCCTATACCCAGCACAACAACGTCATCGGCAACCTCAACGTGCTGTTCGCGATGCGCCACGCCGCGCCGGATTCACACCTGGTGAAGCTCGGCACCATGGGCGAGTACGGCACGCCGAATATCGATATCGAGGAAGGCTGGCTGGAGGTCGAGCACAACGGCCGCAAGGACCGGATGCTGTATCCGAAAAAGCCGGGCAGCTTCTATCACCTGTCCAAGGTGCACGACTCGCACAATATCGAATTCTCCTGCCGGATCTGGGGCTTGCGCGCGACCGACCTGAACCAGGGGGTGGTCTACGGCATCTCCACCGACGAGACCGAGCAGGCGCCCGACCTGCGCACCTCGTTCCACTACGACCACGTGTTCGGCACCGTGCTGAACCGGTTCCTGGTGCAGGCCGCGACCGGCCAGCCGTTGACCGTCTATGGCCAGGGCGGCCAGACCCGCGGCTTCCTGAACATCCGCGACACGTTGCAGTGCGTGCTGCTGGCGGCGGACAATCCGGCCGAGGCCGGTGACTTCCGGGTGTTCAACCAGTTCACCGAGCATTTCTCGGTGGCTGACCTGGCGGCCCGGGTGAAGGCCACGGCGGCACGCGCCGGGGTCGACGCGCAGATCACCAACGTGGCGAACCCGCGCGTGGAACTGGAGCAGCACTACTACAACCCGAAGCACACCGCGCTGCTCGATCTCGGCTTGCAACCGAACCTTTTGACCGATCAGGCGTTGGACCGGTTGTTCGCCGAGGTTCAGGCGAACTGCGAGCGGGTCAATGCTGACCTGCTGCCGCCGACGATCGCCTGGAAGCAGTAGCTTCACCGCCAGCTAGATGAATCTCAGGTCACGGACTTGAGCATGTTACAGCGGTGTTTATATCTACTCTAATCCTATGGCGAGGCCGGCGGTTCGACTAATCGAGCGCGGGCAGGGAGAGGAGCGATATGGCGAGCGAAGGACTGCACGAGGAACGCGACAAGCTGAGCGTCGAAACCCAGGACCGCCATCGCGCGATCGTGTCGCTAATGGAAGAGCTGGAGGCCGTCGACTGGTACCAGCAGCGTGTCGATGCCACCGACGACGACGAGCTGAAAGCGATCCTGGCGCACAACCGTGACGAGGAAATCGAGCACGCCGCGATGGTGCTGGAATGGCTGCGTCGGCGGGTGCCGAAGTTCGACGAGGAGCTGTCCACCTACCTGAACGCGCCCGGTGCGATCGTGGACGCGGAGGAGGCCGCCACCGGTGGCGAGGACGAAGGTGGGAAGGCGGCCGGCGATGGCTCGCTCGGCATCGGCAGCCTGAAGCGCTAGGAGACACATGATGAGCGACCTGAGACGAGAACTCGCGCCGGTGTCTGCTGGCGCCTGGCAAGAAATCGAAGAGGAAGCGCGCGAGGTGCTGAACCTGCGCCTGGCGGCGCGCAAGCTGGTCGACTTCGACGGCCCGCTGGGCTGGTCGGCGAGCGCCGTCGACCTCGGCCGCGCGAAACCGATTCGCGGCCATGCCAAGGGCACCGAGGTGCGGCTGCGGCAGACCCTGCAGCTCATCGAGGTGCGGGTGCCGTTCACGCTGAGCCGCGAAGAGATCGAGGCGATCGACCGCGGCGCCGACGACGTCGATCTCGACGCCGCGCGCGATGCCGCCGCGACCCTGGCCGGGATCGAGGACGGCGCCGTGTTCAACGGCTACAAGGAGGCCGGCATCGAAGGCATCGCGGACGCCTCGGCGAAGTCCAAGCTGACACTGTCGGCCGACTACACCAAGTATCCCGACACCGTCGTCGCCGGTCTGGCGCAGATGAAGGCCGAGGGCGTGGAAGGGCCGTTCGCGCTGGCGCTCGGCCCGCGCTGCTGGGAGGGCCTGCACCGAACCACCACCAGGTCGGGGTTCCCGGTGATCGATCATGTGCGGCAGCTTCTCGACGGGCCGCTGATCTGGGCGCCGGCGGTCGACGGGGCGGTGCTGGTGTCGCAGCGCGGCGGCGACTTCAAGCTCACCGTCGGACGCGACATCTCGATCGGCTACTTCGGCCATGACCGCGACTCGGTCGAGCTCTACCTGGTCGAGAGCTTCACCTTCCGCGACCTGGCGCCGGAGGCGGCGGTCCCTTTCGTCTACAAGTGAGCGTTTAGGGTAGCCGCCTACAGGTAGGTGAGCGGGCCAACGCCGAACAGCCACTCGTGCAGGCCCAGGACCATGGCGAACCACGCCGCGAGTCCGGCCATGGCGCCGACGATCATCCTGGCGTCGGGTCGGACACCGCGGCGGGCCTGGTCGAGATCGTGCCAGGCGTTCTCGCCCAGGCGGCGGCGGTGACGCCGGTCGAGGAGAAAGGTGCCACCGGCCGCGAACAGCGCCAGACCTCCGAACAGCACCACCGAGACGACGTCGCCGTTGGCCGGCAGGTGCGCGAGCGCCCACAGGCCGGCGCCGAACAGCACCGGGTGTCTCAGCAGGCCGACGATGCCGGGCCTGTCGGGATCGAAGTCGCCGGTGACGAAGGCGGCCGACAGCGGGTTCGGTTGCAGGGCGGCGGCGCCGAGCACGGCAAAGGCCGGCGCGGTCCCCATCATCGCCACCCAGGCCTGCCATGCCGCCGGCGGCCACAGCGCCACATAGGGCGCCGCCAGCGCCGCCCGGATCACCCAGACCAGCAGCACCACCGACAGCACGGAATAGGCGACCAGATAGGTACGCTCGCCGACCGCCGAGACCAGCCGCGCGCGCCAGGCCGGCCGCGCAGGCAGGCTGTGCAGCAGCAGGAAACAGACGACGGCGACGGCGAAATGGATCATCGGGACATGATGTGCCGGGGATCAAGACCGTGGTCAATCATCTGGGAGGCCATTGTCGGCGACGGCGCCGTCGATTCCGCTATACCGCGCGCGCCCCTGGTTCAGCACCCACCTCACCTGTCCTCTCTGCCCAGGGGCGGAGAGGACAGGTGAGGTGGGTGACGGCCGTGGGGTCAAAACCCACGTCGGCCAGCTACACCGCCTGCGGCCCGCGGACCAGCTTGCCTGGCAACGCGCCCGTCGCCTCGCCGTTGGCGTAGGTCTGGGTGCCCGCGACGATGGTCGCCAGGTAGCCGTCGCCGCGCTGCACCAGGCGCTGGCCGCCGGCCGGCAGGTCGGCGACGCGTTCGGGCGCGTGCAGGCGCAGGCCGTCGAAGTCGATCACGTTGACGTCGGCGCGGTAGCCGGGCTTCAGCAGGCCACGGTCGTTCAGGCCGTAGGCGCTGGCGGTCGCCGAGGTCTGTTTCCGCACGGCGGTCTCCAGGCGCAGACGCGGGCCGCGCTGGCGGTCGCGGACCCAGTGGGTCAGCACGAAGGTCGGCGCGCTGGCATCGCAGATCAGGCCGCAATGCGCGCCGCCGTCGGACAGGCTGAGCAGCGACAGCGGGTGGTTCAGCATCTCGTAGACGGCGGAGAAGTCGCCGTAGGCGTAGTTCTGCAGCGGGTAGTAGACCAGTTCGGTGCCGTCGCGGCCCAGCATGGTGTCGAGCAGGAAGGCGCGCGGGTCGCGCCCCGCCTTGTCCGCCAGCGCCGCCACCGACTGGTCCGGGCCGGGCTCGTAGTCCGGCGGGTCGCCCAGCGGGAACATGCCGGCGAAGTGGTTGAACACGTGCCTGTTGAAGGCGCTCTTCAAGGTCGATTCCTCGGCCAGCAGCCGGGCCTTCACCGCCGGATCGGACAGCCGCCGGGCGCGTTCGGTCAGCGGCAGGTCGGCGATCTCCATGTAGGTCGGGTGGCCCTGGAACGGGTGCATGGTCGAGCCGAGGCCCATCAGCAGGCCGGGCGGCTTGGAGCCGGTCTGCAGCATCAGCCGGGCGCCGTCGGCGACCGCCTCGCTGGCCCAGCCGGCGACGTTGCGCCACTCGTCCGGCCAGCGCTGGTCCTGCGTGAGGATGAAGCTGACCGGCAGGCCGGTCTCGCGGGACAGGTCGCGCATCCAGATCACGTCGTCCTTGAAGCGCGACTCGGTGCCCATGATGCCGAGGTCGGAGCTGATCTCGAACACGCCGTGGCCGGCGCGGCCGCAGGCCCGGCCGATGCCCATCAGCTCGTCGTGGCCGGCGAAGGTGCCGGGCACCGGCTCGCCGTCGACCGCGCGGTGCAGCATGGTGCGCGACGAGGAGAAGCCGAGCGCGCCGGCGCGCAGGCCCTGCTCCACGATGTCGGCCATCGCGGCGATGTCGTCCGGCGTCGCCGGCTGGTTGCGCGCGCCGCGCTCGCCCATCACGTAGGCGCGCACCGCGCCGTGCGGCACCTGGGTGCCGACGTCGAGCGCCAGCGGCTTGACGTCGAGCGCGTCGAGGTAGTCCGGGAAGCTCTCCCAGGTCCAGTCGATGCCCTCGGCCAGGGCCGAGCCGGGGATGTCCTCCACGCCCTCCATCCGGCCGATCAGCCAGTCGTGGCGGTCCGGGCGCGCCGGCGCGAAGCCGACGCCGCAATTGCCCATCACCAGGGAGGTCACGCCGTGCCAGCTCGACGGCGTGAGGTAGGGGTCCCAGGTGACTTGGCCGTCATAATGGGTGTGGATGTCGACGAAGCCCGGCGTGACCAGCGCGCCGTCGGCGTCGATCTCGCGCTTGCCCGGGCCGGCCTTGCCGCCGACCTGGACGATGCGGTCGCCTTGCAGGGCGACGTCGCCGGCAAACGCGTCCGCGCCCGAGCCGTCGACGATCTTTCCGCCGCGAATGACGATGTCGTGCATGGCGTGTCTCCCCTTTTGCGAAAGACTAGGCCGATTTCGCCTGCACCGCATCTTCGCAGGATTGTGCTCACGTTGGGCAGCCGCCTCGAATGGCGGCGAGCCTAGAACAGCGTCAGATACTCGCGCTGCTCCCAGTCGGTGACGTCGGAGAGGAAGCGGGCGATCTCGGCTTTCTTGATATGCACGAGATAGTCGACGAACCGGTCGCCGAAGGCCTCGCGGTAGAGCTCGGAGGCGGCGAGCGCGTCCACCGCTTCGATCAGGCTGGCCGGCAGTTTCGCCGCCGGCTGTTCGTACGGCGCGCCGGCCGGCGGCGGCGGCGTCAGGCCACGGTCGACACCGTCCAGCCCGGCGGCGACCTGGCTGGCCATGTAGAGGTAGGGGTTGGCGGCGGGCTCGCCGATGCGGTTCTCGATCCGGCTGCCGTGGTCGCCCGGCGCGCCGTTCACGCGCAGCATCGCGCCCTTGTTGTCGATGCCCCAGTTCACCCGGTCCGGCGCCAGCGAATAGGGGCGGTAGCGCTTGTAGCCGTTGATCGTCGGCGTGGTGAACACCGACGCGGCGCCGGCGTGTTCGAGCAGCCCGGCGAGATAGCCCATGCCAAGCGGTGACAGCGGTTCGCCTGTATCGGCCGGCATGAAAGCGTTGGCGCCGTCCTTGGTCAGCGACTGGTGCAGGTGCCAGCCGCTGGACAGCACGTTGGGCAGCGCCGGGCGGCACATGAAGCTGGCGAGGATGCCCTGGCGCCGGCAGATCTGGCCCACGGCGGAGCGGAACAGCACCATCTGGTCGGCCGGTGCCATGCCCGTCGACGGCGCGAAGGTGATCTCGGCCTGCGACGGCCCGAACTCGACTTCCAGGGAGCGGATCGGCAGGTCAAGCGCCTGCAGCGAGCGGCGCAGCAGGGTCATCAGCGGTTCGATCTCGTCGCCGCGCGCTTCCGTGAGGTAGCGATAGCCCTGGGTCAGCAGCGAGACCTCCGGTGCGGCGCCGGGCATGGTCGCGTCGCCGGGATCGAGCTTGGCGTCGTCGATCTCGAACAGGTGGAACTCGACTTCCAGGCCGCAGACCAGCTCGTAGCCGCGGGTTCTCAGCTCGTCGAGCGACTTGGCCAGGATCGCGCGGGTCGAGAACGGGACGGCTGCGCCGCTCGGGAAGTAGATGTCGCACAGCAGCCAGCCGGTCGCCTCGGCCCAGGGCAGCACGCGGAAACTCGCCGGGTCGGGCACCATCAGGAAGTCGGCCGCGCCGGCCATTTCCTCGATACCGACGCCGCCGTCGGCGGTGAAGGCGGCGAACACGGTGCGGTGCGAGGTGTCCTTGGTCAGCAGCGTCGAGGTCATCGAGCAGCCGTTCGACAACGCACCCGCCAGTTCGGAGATGACGAGGGTCTTGCCGCGAAGAATGCCGTGCTGGTCGACGAAGGACAGGCGCACCGCCTCGATGCCGTCGGCCGCCACGCGTTTCAGCAGTTCGCGGCAGCTGTGGTCGCGTTCCGCCGTGGCCAGTCCGGCGCGTTCGACGAAGGCGTGGCGGCCGGTCGAGCCGGTCGTCATTGGCGGCTGGCCCAGGGCGAGGCGGCGCGGCGCCTCGCCTCGGCCGCGCGCCAGGCCGCGTCCCAACCGTCCAGCGGGACGACCGTGTCGATGGCCAGCGGGTTCGCCGGATCGGCCAGCGCCATCGGCGGTTCGCCCTTGCCAACCGCGTCGAGCGCGGCAAACAGCAGCTTGCGGTTGGCGATGATCGCCCTGTCGGTGGTGCCGAGGTGCTCGCGGGTGCGGTCGGCGATGGGGCCGGGCGACTCCACGGCCCAGGCGTCGTGCACGTTGATGTCCTCGCCCATACCGGTATAGGTCCGCGCGCGCTGCTCGGCGGCGTCGTAACCCCAATGGTTGGTCCGGTTGCGGCGCGGGCGATAGCCCGGCGTCTCGATCAGCTTGACCCGGTCGGCGCGCATCTGCGCCTGGTCCACCGGCGCCGAGAACGCCGTGAAGATCGCGTACCACCAGCTCTGCCGGTCGTCGATCGGCACGTGCCACTGGGTCAGCGTCATGTCGGTGCTGAGCGGGATGACGATGGCCTGCGGAAAGGCCAGGTTGGTGACGCGCACGTGGCGCCGCGTGTCGTCCAGATCGCGCAGCGCGAAGATGCGCAGGCCGTAGCCGGTGGTCTCGACCTCGATCTGAGGGTTCGGGAACTGGCGCATGAGTTGCGTGAGAGGTATTTCAGTGTTGTCCACGCGGTCGCGGAATTGCAGGCCGTAGGCCTCGTCGGCCTCGGCGTCCTCGAAATAACGGTGCAGGTAGGCGGCGTGCGCCGGGTCGATGCCGACCTCCAGCGATTGCAGCCAGTTGGCGTCGATGTGGCCCTTGAAGGCGAAGGTGTGGCTGCCTGGCGCCCGGAAGCAGTCGAAGGTGGGCAGCGGCGGCGGCTCGCCTGGCCCGAGATAGGCGAACAGGATGCCGCTCGCCTCGCGCACCGGATAGCCGGGGTGGCGCACCTTGCGGTGGAAATTCGAGGTGACCGGTTCGGCCGGCTGTTCCAGGCACCTGCCGGCGACATCGAACAGCCAGCCGTGGAACGGGCAGCGCAGGCCGCCGTCCTCCAGCCGGCCGTAGCACAGGTCGGCGCCGCGATGCGCGCAGTGCCGCCCGATCAGGCCATAGACGCCGGCGTCGTCCCGAAACAGCACCAGTTCCTCGCCCAGCAGACGCACCGGCATAACCGGACGCTCGCCCTGCAGTTCCTCGACCAGCGCCGCCGGCTGCCAGTAGCGGCGCAGCAATTCGCCCGCCGGCGTGCCCGGTTTGGTCTCGGTGACGAGGCGGTTCTGTTCGGTGCTCAGCATGCGCTGAGAGTGCCGCGCTGGCGAGAGGCGGTCAAACGCCTATGCCCGGCATGGCCGGCGATTGAAGGCTCTCGCCTCATTCAATATGCGACGTCTCCACCGACACCTCGATGCCGCGTCGGAGCGAGTTCGTCACCATGCAGGTCCGCTTGGCGCGGTCGATGATCTCTCCGGGATCCGACCCATCCAGGGTCTCGCATGAGACCTTCATCGTGGCGGACGTCGTCACCAATGGGTCGCCCTCCATGTCGACCGTGACGGTCACCGCAATGTTCCCCAGTTTGAGCGCGAGCTCCTCGGCGGCATAGCGAAGGTCATTGCAGAAGCAGCCGCCGATTGCCAACGCAAGCAACTGGGCGCCATTGAAGCCCAAGCCCATGCCGCCGGCCTTGCCGTCCGGCCGATCGACGACGATCGTATGGCCACCCGCCCAGCCCATTGCCGCCTCGGTGCCCTCGACACTGCGCAGTTCGACGCTTACGGCGGTCATGGGCAATCCTCGATGCAGATGGAAGCGCGGTTTGCGAAGCGTAGGCATTGATCGGCCTCTCGTGAAGCGCGCGGATGGCTGCCTCGACGGTTGCCGACGTGACGGGGTATCATGCCGTCCCAGCGAGGAGGCGTGCCGTCATGAAGCTCAGCCAGGATCAGATCGGGCAGTTCGAGCGCGAGGGGTATCTGTTTCTCCCCGAGTGCTTTTCCGCCGACGAGGCGCAGGTGTTGCGCGGCGCGGCGCGGGATGTGTTCGCGCTGGATCGCGAGGAGGTCTGGCGCGAGACCTCCGGCGTGGCGCGCACGGCCTTCGCGGCGCACACCTACAACGAGGCGTTCGCGCGGCTGGGGCGGCATCCGCGACTGGTCGAGCCGGTCAGGCAACTGCTCGACGGCGACGTCTACATGCACCAGTACAAGGTCAACGCCAAGGCGGCGTTCGACGGTGACGTGTGGCAGTGGCACCAAGACTTCGGCACCTGGCACCGTGACGACGAGATGCTGGAGCCGCGGGCGATGAACATCGCCGTGTTCGTCGACGACGTGACGGTGGCGAACGGCCCGCTGATGTTCATCCCCGGCAGCCACAGGGCGGGCGTGTTCGAGGCCGGGCACGATCTGGAGAGCACGAGCTATCCGCTGTGGACGCTGGACCGCGAAACGATCACGCGGCTGGCCGAGGAGGGCGGCATCGTGGCGCCGCTGGGGCCGGCCGGCTCGGTGCTGATGTTCCACGCCAACCTGGTGCACGCCAGCCCGGCGAATATCAGCCCCTGGCATCGCACCATCTGCTACCTGAGCCTGTGCGAGGTCTCCAACCACATCCGCCGGTTCAAGCGCGCGGCATGGATCGCGCACCGCGACTTCACGCCGATCGAGGCGCTGCCCGACGACTGCCTGAGCGAACTCGCCGCCGCTCGGCAGGCGGCGGAGTGACGGCTAGCGTGGCCCACCGTCGCTGAAGAACACGCGTCATCCCGGCCGTAACGGAGCGAAGAGCCGGGATCAACGGGCTACAACCCGCGTGTTGCCGGCCGTTGATCCCGGGTCAAGCCCGGGATGACGGGTTAGGTGTCTTCCAGCAGCACCTCGGCCAGGCGCGCACGCCTCGCGTCGTCGATGTCGAGGGCGTCGCGCAGGTAGGTCTCGAAATCGCCGTAGACCTCGTCGACAGTGCTGAACGCGGTCTCCAGGTATTCCAGGCGCACCTCGATCATCGGCATGACGATTTCCGGGTCGTATTGCTGCGCCAGGACCGAGCGGGTGAGGTCGATGAACTCGTTGGTCAGCAGGTAGTCGGCGACCACCGTCTCCCACGGCACGCCGAGCGCGCGCAGGACGATGGCGGCGCCGAAGCCGGTGCGGTCCTTGCCGGCGGTGCAGTGGAACAGGATCGGGTGGTGGTCGGCCTCCAGCACGTGGTGCATGAAGCGCTGGTAGGTGTCGGCGTAGTCGGCGGCGTAGGCGCGGTAGGAGCCGTGCATCAGTTCCTTGGCGTGCTCGGCGGTGGCGTTGCCGGCGGCCAGCATCTCGCGCAAAGCGGCGCCGGCCTTGGGCTCGATCGGCAGCGGCATGCGGGCGGCGGCATAGCCGTCGCGCAACCGCGCCGGGGTCATCTCCGATTCCACCGTGCCGCGCAGGTCGATGATCCAGCGCAGGCCGATCGCGTCCAGCTGGTCGTGGTCGGCGTCGGTGAGTTCGCCGAGGTGGGCGGAGCGGAACAGCCGGCCGTAGCGCACGCGACGGCCGTCGGCGGCGCGGTAGCCGCCGAGTTCGCGGAAGTTGCGTCCGCCCTGCAGGGTGTAGACGCGGGGGCGGAAGTCGGGTTCGGGGCTGGCCATGGTCGGCTCCGGTCGGCGGCGGGAAAGACGCGATGATCGCCGTCCTGTATGACGCCTTGGCGGCGGCGGCGCAATTGACAGCGGCGCCGGAACGAGTCGCACTAGGCGGCAACAAGAAGTCGCCGGGGAGGTCCAGGGGAGAATGAGGGCATGGCGGACAAGCCTTTCGATGCCGAGGCCTATGTTGAGGCGGCGGCGGCAGCGGTAGAGCTGCCGATACCGGAACAACTGAAGGCCGGCGTGGTCGAGCAGATGCGCGCGACGCACCGGCTGGCGCAGGTGGTGATGGCCCAGCCGCTCGACGACACGGTCGAGGCGGCGCCGGTCTTCCGAGCCTGAGCCGATGACCGTGTTGTTGCAGACCGCCGGCGAGATCGCCCGGGCGGTGCGCGCCGGCGAGGTCAAGGCCGCGGCGGTGCTGGACGAAGCTCTGGCGCGGCAGGAGACGGTCGGAGCCAAGGTCAACGCCTTCACCGAGGTCACCACGGACCGGGCGCGCGGCGAGGCGGCGGCGGTCGACGAGGCGGTGGCGGCGGGGCGCGACCCCGGGCCGCTGGCCGGCGTGCCCTTCGCGGTCAAAAACCTGGTCGACATCGCCGGCGTCAGTACGCTGGCCGGCTCTAGGATCAACGCCGACGATGCGCCGAAAGCGGCCGACGCGCCGCTGATCGCCCGCCTGAACGCGGCCGGCGGGGTGCTTTTGGGCGCGCTCAACATGGGCGAGTACGCCTACGACTTCACCGGCGAGAACTCGCACTACCAGCCCTCGCGCAACCCCTGGGACACCGACCACATGACCGGCGGCTCGTCGGGCGGCTCGGGCGCGGCGGTGGCCTCGGGGCTGGTGCCGCTGGCGCTGGGGTCCGACACCAACGGCTCGATCCGGGTGCCGTCGGCGTTTTGCGGATTGTTCGGACTGAAGCCGACCTACGGGCGGCTGACCCGGGCCGGCTCGTTCCTGTTCGTCGCGGCGCTGGACCATCTCGGGCCGTTCGCGCGTTCGCCGGTCGACCTGGCGCTGGCCTACGACGTGATGCAGGGGCCGGACCCGGCCGATCCGGTCTGCGCGCAGAAGCCGGCCGAGGCGATCTCGGGCGAGCTGGCCAAGGGTGCCGACGGCCTGCGCATCGCCGTGGCCGACGGTTATTTCGAGCAGAACGCCGTGCCAGCGGCGCTCGAAGCGGTGGCGAAGGCGGCCAAGGCGCTCGGCGTCGACCGCCGGGTGACGATCCCGGAGGCGGCGCGGGCGCGGGCGGCGGCCTACGTCATCACCACGGCGGAGGCCGGCAACCTGCACCTCAAGCGCCTGCGTGAGCGGCCGCTGGACTATGACGGCGCGGTCAACGAGCGGTTGATGGCGGGCGCGTTGGCGCCGGCGAACTGGGTGTTCCAGGCGCAGCGCTTCCGGTCGTGGTACCGCGATCGGGTGCGCGAGGTGTTCAAGGACGTCGACGTGATCCTGACGCCGGCGACGCCGATCCCGGCGCCCCGGATCGGCCAGAAGACGATGATGCTGGACGGCAACGAGGTGCCGGTGCGCGCCCATATCGGCATCTACACCCAGCCGATCTCGTTCATTGGCCTGCCGGTGGCGGTGGCGCCGGTGCATGGGCTGGGGCCGTTGCCATTCGGGGTGCAGGTGATCGCGCCGGCGTGGCGGGAGGACCTGGCGCTGCGGGTCGCGGCCGAACTGGAGCGGTCCGGCGTCGCCAGCGCGCCGGTGGCGCCGCTATGAGTGCCGGATCGCTAGTATGACATTGGGGTGTCAGCTAGGCTCGCCGGCAGATTCAGTCACGCCCGCGTGAGTACATGGAATACTTCGTCCAGCAGCTGATCAACGGCCTCACGCTCGGCGCCATCTATGGCCTGATCGCTATCGGCTACACGATGGTCTACGGCATCATCGGCATGATCAACTTCGCGCATGGCGACGTGTTCATGATCGGCGCCTTCGTCTCGTTGATCTTCCTGATCATCTTCGGCGCCTTGGGGCTGACCTGGGTGCCCGCCGCGCTGGTCCTGGTGCTGATCATCGCCATGGTGCTGACCTCGGTCTACGGCTGGACCGTGGAGCGGCTGGCCTACCGGCCGTTGCGCGGCTCGTTCCGGCTGGCGCCGCTGATCTCCGCCATCGGCATGTCGATCTTCCTGCAGAACTACGTGCAGCTGTCGCAGGGCGCGCGGGTGAAGCCGATGCAGCCGCTGGTGCCGGGCGGCATCACGCTGATCGAGAGCGACACCTTCGAGGTCGGCATCAGCTACGTGCAGATCATCATCATCGTGCTGACGTTGACGCTGATGACGGTGTTCTCGCTGCTGATCTCGCGCACCGCGCTGGGCCGGCAGCAGCGCTCTTGCGAACAGGACCGGACGATGGCGGCGCTGGTCGGCGTCAACGTCGACCGCACGATCTCCATCACCTTCGTCGTCGGCGCCGCGCTGGCCGCCGTCGCCGGGTTGATGTTCCTGGTCTACTACGGCGTGATCGACTTCTTCATCGGATTCCTTGCCGGGGTGAAGGCGTTCACGGCCGCCGTGCTGGGCGGTATCGGGTCGATGCCCGGCGCGATTCTCGGCGGCCTGCTGATCGGCCTGATCGAGACCTTCTGGTCGGCTTACTTCACCATCGAGTACAAGGACGTGGCGGCCTTCGCAATCCTCATCCTGGTGCTGATCTTCCGGCCCACCGGACTGCTCGGGCGGCCGGAAATCGAGAAGGTCTGAACCCTTGACCGTCGCCGCCGACGCCGGCCCGGGCCCCTCGCAGGCGATCGACTGGCCGCACGTCATCAAGGACGCCTTCGCCGCCGCGTTCATCGCTTTCGCCCTGGCGATGCCGATCATCGGCCTGCGCACGGTGCCGGAGTCCAACACCGGCCTGGCGATCGAGCCGCGCTTCGGCGCCGTCGCGATCGCCGTGGCGCTGGTGTTCGCTGGCCGTATCGCGCTCAACCTGTGGTGGCATCACCGGCGCACCCATCCGCGAACCGGCCCCGGCTTCGCGGAGCGGGTCGGACTGGGCCAGATCATCCGCCGGGCGGTGGTGATCGGCGTCGTCGCCGGGCTGGTCTTCGCGGTGATCATGCCGTTCATGCCGTTCGCCAACCGCTACGTGCTCGACGTTGCCATCCTGGTGGTGATGTACGTGATGCTGGGCTGGGGGCTGAACATCGTGGTCGGGCTGGCCGGCCTGCTCGACCTCGGCTACGTCGCCTTCTATGCCATCGGCGCCTATTCCTACGCGCTGATCGCGCAGCATTTCGACTGGTCGTTCTGGGTCTGCCTGCCGTTGGCCGGGCTGTTCGCGGCGATGTTCGGGGTGCTGCTGGGCTTTCCGGTGCTGCGGCTACGCGGCGACTATCTGGCCATCGTCACGCTCGGTTTCGGCGAGATCATCCGCGTCGTGCTGCTGAACTGGTACGACTTCACCAACGGGCCGGATGGCATCTCCGGCATCCCGCGGCCCAGCTTCTTCGGGCTGGAGTTCAAGCGAAGTCCGCCGGAGGGTGCGGAATCGTTCCACACCTTCTTCGGGCTGGACTATTCCTCGCTGCACCGGATCATCTTTCTGTACTACCTGATCCTGATCTTGGCGCTGATCACCAACGCTTTTACCCTGCGCATCCGCAAGCTGCCGGTCGGGCGCGCCTGGGAGGCGCTGCGCGAGGACGAGATCGCCTGTCGCGCGCTTGGCATCAATCCGACCAACACCAAGCTCACGGCGTTCGCCATCGGCGCCATGTTCGGCGGTTTCGCCGGCTCGTTCTTCGCCACCCGCCAGGGCTTCATCTCGCCGGAGAGCTTCACCTTCATCGAGTCGGCGGTGATCCTGGCCATCGTGGTGCTGGGCGGCATGGGCAGCCAGGTCGGCGTGGTGGTCGCCGCGGTGCTGCTGATCGGCGGCACCGAGCTGTTCCGCGAGCTGGAAGAGTACCGGATGCTGGCCTTCGGTCTGGCGATGGTGGCGATCATGGTGTGGAAGCCGCGCGGCCTGCTGGCGCATCGCGATCCGACCGTGCGGCTGCATGCGAAGGGCGGCAGCGGATGAGCGCGCAACAGCACGCTCAGGCTTTTGAGCAGGCCCTCGACGCAATGCGTCGAGCCTGCTGGGCACGGCCATGAGCGCGCAACAGCACGCTCATATTCGTAGGCAGGCCGTGTCCTGCTGGGCACGGCCATGAGCGCGCCGCTGCTCCAGGTCGAGCACCTGACCATGCGATTTGGCGGCCTGGTCGCCATCGACGACGTCTCCTTCGTCGCCCGCGACCGCGAGATTACCGCCATCATCGGCCCGAACGGCGCCGGCAAGACCACCGTCTTCAACTGCATGACCGGCTTCTACAAGCCGACCGTCGGCCGGCTGCAACTGACCACGCCGGACGGCCGGTTCCTGCTGGAGCGGATGGAGGACTTTCGTATCGCGCAGCGCGCGCGCGTCGCCCGCACCTTCCAGAATATCCGTCTGTTCCCGGCGATGTCGGTGCTGGAGAACATGGTGGTGGCACAGCACAACAAGCTGATGCGCGCCTCGGGCTACACGTTGGCCGGACTGTTCGGGCTGTCGGTCTATCGCGAGGCGGAGACTGCGGCGGTGGAGAACGCGCGCTACTGGCTCGACAAGGTCGGCCTGACCGAGCGTGCCGACGACAATGCCAGCGCATTGCCCTACGGCGCGCAGCGGCGGCTGGAGATCGCCCGGGCGATGTGCACCGATCCGGTGCTGCTTTGTCTCGACGAGCCGGCCGCCGGCCTGAACCCGCGCGAGTCGGCCGAGCTCAACGAGCTGCTGAAGTTCGTGCGCGACGAGCATGGCGTCGGTGTGCTGCTGATCGAGCACGACATGAGCGTGGTGATGGGCATCTCCGACCACATCATCGTGCTCGACTACGGCCGCAAGATTTCCGATGGCCCGCCGGAACAGGTGCGCAACGATCCGAACGTGATCCGTGCCTATCTCGGCGAGGAGGAGGACGAAGAGTTGCCCCCGGAAGTCGCCGCCGATCTGTCTCAGGACGGCGAGCGAGGTGGGTCGGCATGAGCGCGATGCTGTCGATCCGCGAGGTGGAGACCTTCTACGGCAACATCCAGGCGCTGCGCGGGGTCAGCCTGGAGGTCGAGGCCGGCGAGATCGTCACGCTGATCGGGGCCAACGGCGCCGGCAAGTCGACGCTGCTGATGACGATCTGCGGCAACCCGCAGGCGCGCGCCGGCCAGATCGTGTTCGACGGCGACGACATCACCCGCAAGCCGACCTTCGAGATCATCCGGTCCGGCATCGCGCATGCACCGGAAGGTCGGCGCATCTTCCCGCGCATGTCGGTGCTGGAGAACCTGCGCATGGGCGCCACCACCGCGGACGAGCAGTATTTCGAGCAGGATCTGGCGCACGTCTTCGAGCTGTTCCCGCGACTGCAGGAACGGCGCGGCCAGCGCGGCGGCACGCTATCGGGCGGCGAGCAGCAGATGCTGGCGATCGGGCGCGCACTGATGGGCCGGCCCAAGCTGCTTCTGCTCGACGAACCGTCGCTCGGGCTGGCACCCCTGGTGGTGAAGCAGATTTTCGCCGCCATCCGGCAGATCGCGACCGAGCAGAAGATGACCATCTTCCTGGTCGAACAGAACGCCTTCCACGCGCTGCGCCTGGCCGACCGCGGCTATGTGCTGGTCAACGGCAACATCACCATGTCGGGCACCGGGCGCGAACTGCTGTCGCGGCCGGAGGTGCGCGCGGCCTACCTGGAGGGCGGGCACGGATGATGGCGCAGCTCTACGGGTCGGGCGGCTTCTGGGTGTTCCTGCTGATGCCGGTGGCGGTGCTCGGCGGTGCCGCCTACCTGACCGGCCAGGCGGTCGCCGGCACCTGGCGACCGGCCTGGCAAGTCGTCGGCTACGCCATCCTGCTCGGCTTCACCGACCGGTTCCTGGTCTTTGCTTTGTTCGAGGGCGAGTTGCTGTCGTTCGTCGGCTTCGTGATCGACACGGTGGTGCTGGTGGCGATCGGCCTGCTGGCCTTCCGGGTGACCCGGGTGCGCAAGATGGTTTCGCAGTATCCCTGGCTCTACGAGTCCGCGGGGCCCTTCGCCTGGCGTCGGCGCGGCGCCGAGGAAGCCTAGCAGGCGCCTGAAATTCGGCATTACCGAGCCCGCCGAAGGTGCTAATTTCATCGCTCGGTAACACACCGCGACCGCTCGGGCGCGGGCGGAGAGGCTGAACTCGAGCAATCAACAGTGAGGCTGCAATGAGAAAACTGACACTAGGCATGCTGGCCGCCACGGTCGGCATGACGATGGGCGTGAGCGCGGCCAAGGCCGATATCGCGATCGCCGCGGCTGGCCCGATGACCGGCCAGTATGCCACCTTCGGGCAGCAGTTGAAGGTTGGCGCGGAACAGGCCGTGGCCGACATCAACGCCGCCGGCGGTGTGCTGGGCCAGAAGCTGGTGCTGAGCATCGGCGACGACGCCTGCGATCCGAAGCAGGCGGTGGCCGTGGCCAACGACATGGTCGGCAAGGGCGTGGTGTTCATGGCCGGGCATTTCTGCTCCGGCTCGTCGATCCCGGCGTCGCAGGTCTACGAGGAGGAGGGCATCCTGCAGATCTCGCCGGCCTCGACCAACCCGAAGTTCACCGACGAGGGCGGCCCGAACGTGTTCCGCGTCTGCGGCCGCGACGACCAGCAGGGCCTGGTCGCGGGCAACTTCCTGGCCAAGCATTTCGGCGACAAGAACATCGCCGTGGTGCATGACAAGACCGCCTACGGCAAGGGCCTGGCAGACGAGACGCTGAAGTCGATGAAGGCCGCGGGCAAGAACGAGACCCTGTACGAGGCCTACACCGCCGGCGAGAAGGACTACACCGCGCTGGTCTCCAAGCTGAAGCAGAACGCGGTCGACGTGCTGTATGTCGGCGGCTACCACACCGAGGCCGGCCTGATGGTGCGCCAGATGCGCGACCAGGGCATGTCGACGGTGCTGGTCTCCGGCGACGCGCTGGTCACCGACGAGTACTGGTCGATCACCGGCGACGCCGGCGAGGGCACGCTGATGACCTTCAGCCCGGACCCGCGCAAGAGCGCCAAGGCGGCGCCGGTCGTGGAGGCGTTCCGCAAGGCCGGCATCGAGCCGGAGGGCTACGTGCTCTACACCTACGCCGCGGTCCAGGTGTTCGCGCAGGCCGCCAACAAGGCCGGCTCGACCGACCTGGACGCCGTGCTGAAGGCGATGAACTCGACCACCTTCAACACCGTGCTCGGCGACCTCAGCTTCGACAGCAAGGGCGACGTCACCCTGCCGGGCTACGTCTTCTACGAGTGGAAGGGCGGCAAGTACGACTACATGAAGATGAACTGACCCTCTTCTGAGCCAACAATCCGGGGCCCGGTCGCGAAAGCGGCCGGGCCTTGGCGTTTCAGGAGAAGAAGAAGTCGGTGGTGTCGAGCGCGGCGGCGGCGATGCCGGTCAGCGTGATCTGGGTGGTCGGGGTCGGCTCGAAGGTGATCACCGCGCCGGCGGCGCCGTCGACGATGGTCAGCGCCGCGAAGTTGGCGACGCCGACCAGGCTGATCTTGTCGGTACCGTCGGCGTAGTCGGTGACCACGTCGCTGCCGTCGCCGGCGGCGAAGATGAACACGTCGACGCCGGCGCCGCCGGTGGAGGTGTCGTTGCCAACGCCGCCAGTGAGCTGGTCGTTGTCGAGGCCGCCGTCGAGACGGTCGGCGCCCTGCATGCCGAGCAGGATGTCGTCGGCCTGGCCGCCCATGATCACGTCGTCGCCGCCCTGGCCGCGCAGCGTGTCGAAGCCTTCCTCGCCGTCGATCAGGTCGTTGCCGGAGTTGCCGTTCAGCACGTCGTCGCCGGTGCCGCCGGTCAGCGTGTCGAAGCCGCCGCCGCCAAACCCGCTGTCGTTGCCGGTGCCGCCTTCCAAGCGATCCTCGCCGCCCTTGCCGCGCAGCGTATCGGCATCGGCCTCGCCGCGCAGGCTGTCGTTGCCGAGATTGCCGAACAGCAGGTCGTTGCCGTCGCCGCCGGCCAGCGTGTCGGCGCCGTCCTGGCCGTAGGCGCGGTCGGCGCCGGCATCGCCGCTGACGCTGTCGTCGCCGGCGCCGGCGACCAGCAGGTCGTCGCCACCGCCGCCGCTCAGCACGTCGTCGCCGGCATCGCCATCGATGGCATCGTCGCCGCCGCCGCCGTTCAGGTTGGCGCTCGCGGTCGGGTCCTGCCACAGCGGGTTCGGCGCGCGGTAGACCTCGCCCTGGCCGGAGAACACCTGGCCGTCGATCAGGTTGGTCGCGGTGGAGACGAAGGCGATGTACTGCCCGTCGGCGGAGATCACCGGCTGGGTCGAGTCGCCGTTGGCCTGGCTGCCGCTTTGCGAGAGCGAGACCAGCACGGTGGTATCGCTGCGCCGGTCGTGCACGAACACGTCGCTGGCATTGTTGAAGTCGGCGGTCACCAGGTTGCCGGCGGTCGACGCGAAGGCCACCCAGCGGCCGTTGCCGGAGATCGAGACCGAGGTGCTGTTGGCGGCCAGCCCATCGGCCTCGTCGCCGTCGCTGCTGACCGAAACGCGCTCGATTCCGCCGGTGGCGCGGTCCAGCACGAAGGCGTCGATGAAGCCGTTGCCGTCGTCGTCGATCAGGTTGGTCGCGGCGCTCTGGAAGGCGACGTAGCGGCCATCGGACGACAGGCTGGCGCCCGTGCTGGCGCCGTCGCCGGCCATGTTGTCGGTGCCGCGGCTGACCAGGCTGGTGGCGCCGTCGCGGCTGTCGACGACGTAAAGCTGTGTCGGGCCGGCGGCATTGTCGGGCCCGTTGGCGACCAGGTTGCTGGCCTGGCTCTCGAAGCCGGCGACCAGGCCGGCGCCGGCGACGAACGGGTTCATCAGGTCGGCGTCGGGCTCGGCATCGTTGAGTGCCTTGGCCAAGCGCGTCGTCGTGCCCGCAGTCAGGTCGATGCGGACGATGTCGAGGTCGGTCTCCGTCGCACCTTCGGCCGGCAGGTACAGGTTCGGTGCCCGGGTCTGGAACAGTATCACCTGGCCGTCGGCGGACAGGGCCGGGCGGGTGCTGTCGAGGTCCGGCGAGTTGCCGGTGGCGGCGACGATGCTCTGCAGGCTGGTCAGGTTGCTCAGCCGGTTGAACACGAAAATGTCGGACGACGGCGCGTCGGCGCGGCTGTCGATGTTGGTCGCGGGACTGTCGTAGGCGACGAAGCGGCCATCGCCCGACACCCACGGGTCGCCGGAGACGTCGTTCGGATCGGTGCCCGAGAAGGACAGGCTGGCGCGCACCGTCGTGGCCGTCATCACGTCGCGCAGGAAGACGTCGAAGGTGGCGTTGTTGTCGATGGTGATGTGGTTGCCGGCGGCGCTGACGAAGGCGACGTAGCGGCCGTCGGCGGACAGTGACGGCGCGGTGTTGGCGCCGGCGCTCTGCACGCCGTTGCGGCCGATGGAGACGTGGGCGATGGGGTCGGGCACGTGAGCTCGCGCGCTGTTGCCGGTTTGAGTCAGCGTGCCCGGCCGCGTCGGAAAAGTCGATGGCGGGGGCCGGGTGGGCTACAATGCCTGACTCGCGACTGGGGGCCGAAAGGGGCGGTCACGGGCATGCTTGCAGGGTTGGGGGAGTATGAGGATGCTCAAGGAATTCAAAGAGTTTGCCGTCAAGGGCAACATGGTCGACATGGCCATCGGCATCATCATCGGCGCCGCCTTCAGCGGCCTGGTGCAGTCGTTGGTGAAGGACATCATCATGCCGCTCGTCGGCCTGG
Source organism: Alphaproteobacteria bacterium (assembly GCA_040223615.1). Lineage (GTDB taxonomy): Bacteria > Pseudomonadota > Alphaproteobacteria > JAVKFY01. The sequence continues at coordinate 143,281 of JAVKFY010000061.1, read as the reverse complement.
CCACCGGCGGATTTGATTTCACACAGCTCTACATCCAGTTGTCCGGGCCACCGGCCGACAACCTGGAGGCCGCGCGCGAAGCCGGCGCGACCATCGCCTACGGCAACTTCATCACCCTGGTGATCAACTTCGTGATCGTCGCCTGGGTGCTGTTCATCCTGGTCAAGGGCGTGAACCGGCTGCGCCGGCAGGTCGAGCAGCCGACGCCGCCAGCCGAGGCGCCGCCACCGCCGCGCGAGCAGGTACTGCTAGAGGAGATCCGCGACCTGCTGAAGGCCAGGTCGCCGGCGGGCTAGCGGGCCGAAACGGTGCCGTCGGCGGCGGCTCCCGACGTCTCAACCGTCGACGGCAGCCGTTCGCTGGCGACGACGTAGCGCGTGGTGTCGCCGCCGCTGTGCGTCTGCATGAATTCGGCCAGCAGGCCGGTACTCACCATCTGTACGCCGACGACGATCAGCAACAGGCCCAGCATCATCATCGGCCGGTCGCCGATCGGGCCCATGCCGGCGAACCAGAGAATCGTCAGGTAGCCGAGGCAAAGCATCCCGAGCGCCCCGAACAGCAATCCGATGGCCCCGAAGATGTGTAGGGGGCGGCTGACGAAGCGGGTCATCAGCACGACGGTCAACAGGTCGAAGAAGCCTTTCACCAGGCGCTCGACGCCGTACTTCGAATGACCGAACTGCCGGGGGCGGTGGTTTACGACCATTTCCTCGACGCGAAACCCGCGCCAATGCAGCAACACCGGGATGAAACGGTGCAGCTCGCCATAGAGTGACAAGCCGTTCAGCGCCTCGCGGCGATAGACTTTGAAGCCGCAGTTGAAGTCGTGCAGCTTGACGCCGGAGACACGACTGACCACGGCGTTGAAGACGCGCGAGGGCAAGGTCTTGTCGACCGGGTCATTGCGGACTTTCTTCCAGCCGCTGACCACGTCAGCGCCAGCCGCGATCCGTTCCAGAAAGCGGGGTATCTCTGCCGGATCGTCCTGCAGATCGGCGTCCATGGTGATCACGACGTCGCCGCGGGCGCGCTGGAAACCGGCATGCAGTGCCGCGGCCTTGCCGAAGTTGCGGCGGAAGCGAACCACACCGACGCGGGCGTCTTCATTCGCCAGGGTTTCGAGCCGTTGCGGCGTCGCATCGCTGCTGCCGTCGTCGACGAAAATCAATTCCATCGCCAAGCCATGCTCGGCACACACGCCGTCGACCTCGCGATGGAGTTGCGCGACGCTATCCTGCTCATTAAACGCCGGCACAACGATCGAGATCAGCACCAGTTCACTCCAGCAGTCTAACGGTCGCTACGTGTCGGCCCGCGATGACCACATAATTGATAAAGGCTGCCCGGCGCCATTGCCACCGGTGTCTACTCGGCAGCGGCGCGCGGGCCGCGATGCGTCGCCCCGATTGGCGGCGACAGGCCTTGCGAATCGCCGCCGTCCCGGCATTCGGAGCGCCGAAGTATGCGCGATCGACGACTTCGGGCGCAGCGCCGGCACTCTGCCATGTTCACTGTTGTGATACCTGATCACTTTACTATGTTGTCGCCGTCGGCGCCGAGGGTGGGGCCGCGAGAGGGATGCGAGTCTGCAATGGTCGAGATCAGCGCTGTCGTACCGGTTTACAACGAGGAAGAGAATGTCACCGACCTCGTGAACCAGATCCGCGACGCGCTGGAAAGCATGGCGCGCGACTACGAAATCATCATCGTCGACGACGGGTCCAGCGATCGGACGCGCGACGTGCTGGACCATCTGGCCACGACGGTTCCTGGCCTGCGTCCGGTCCACTTGGCGCGGAACTATGGCCAGAGCACCGCCATGCAGGCGGGCTTTGACCAGTCGACCGGCGACATCGTGGTCACACTCGACGGCGATCTGCAGAACGACCCGAACGATATTCCGAAGCTTGTCGGGATTCTGGAGGAAGAGAGGGTCGACCTGGTCTCCGGCTGGCGCAAGGATCGCCATGATGGCGGAGTCCGGGTGTTCCTGTCGCGAATGGCCAACCGGTTGATCTCGCGCACCACGGGCGTGTCGCTGCACGACTACGGTTGCTCGCTCAAGGCCTATCGCGGCGACGTTGTGCGCCAGATACGGGTCTATGGCGAGTTGCACCGTTTCATACCCGCGCTGGTAGCCGAAGTCGGGGGCGAGGTTCGCGAAGTGGTGGTGAATCACCGGCCGCGCACCCGGGGAACGTCAAAGTACGGTCTCGATCGTACGCTGCGCGTGGCGCTCGACCTCATGCTGATCGTATTCCTGCGCAAGTACCTGCAGCGACCGCTGCATATATTCGGCGGGCTCGGCATCTTGCTCGGTGTGATCGGCGCGGCAATAAGCGCCTATCTCGCGGTCGTCAAGTTCGGCCTTGGCGAGGAGATCGGCGGCCGGCCGCTGTTGTTCTTCGCCGGCTTGCTCCTGATCGCATCGGTCTTCCTGGTGGTGCAGGGGCTGCTCGGCGAGGTGCTTGTCCGATTGCTCCACCAGAGCCATGAGCGGCCGCAATACCGGTTGCGCCTGCCACGGATGACCGACCGCTCGGTGCCGTCTGCGGCGGCCGTAACCGAATTGAGCGGTACGTCGACCGTTGGCCGCTAGCCGCTCGTATAGAGCGCGACGTAGACGCGGCGAAACTCGATCTCCTCGCGCAATTGCCAGCCGGCGGACCGCATTTGTGCCGCCAGATCGTCGCGGTTCCAGCTAACATAGGTAACGAGCCACGTACGCTGGCCCGGCGCGGCCGGCGATACCGCCTGCATGCCGACGGCGAAGGGGTGGCCTTGCCAGTCGATCGTGTCGGTTTCCGGCATCAGGCCAAGGCGGTTGGCCAGGTTCGGCCCGAGCCGGCCGATCAGTTTCGACCAACGCTCGTTCGGCGGCGGCTGCACCGCCATGGCCGAGCCCCAGTCCGGACCGATCAGCTCGCGCGCCAGCCCCCAATGCGTCGCACTCATGTTGGCGACCACGATGGCGTCGCCGTCCTCGACATGCTGGCGAAGATGCGCGGCCGCGGCACGGTAGTTGGTCGACTTCTCCCAGTTCGCCAGGTGTAGCAGGCCGGCGAGCAGGCAGACCGCCAGCATCGTCGCCCCGGCGACGGCCACCAGTCGGCGGGTTCCGACCGGGCCGGCGCGATACCAGGCGACCGCCTGGCTGCCGGCCGCGAGTGCGACAAAAGGCACGATCAGCGCCACAACACGGCCGCCCGGTAGGGGCAGATCGGCTAGCACAGCTATTTCCAGGGCCAGCATCGGCACGACGACCAGCGCGATTGCCGTGGCGCGCAGGTCCGGCGAACGCACCGCGGCGATGGCGACCAGCAAAAGCACCAGTGCCGGCAGCAACCAGCCGATGCCCTGGTACTGGGCCAACGGATCGAAGAACGGCGCGACCAATGACTCCCACAAAGCCGACAGATCCTTGGCCGGTTGGTGCTGCGGTTCGCGTAGCAGGCCGTTGAACAGCACCACCACCAACATTGCGCCAACCGCCAGTTGCACCGCCAGCCAGGTCCAGGACCGGCGCGTCGGCGGCCACCGGCCGACGGCGAGCAGCAGACCGTGCAGCCCGAGCAGCGCGGCCAGCATTGGCCCGACGGCGTGCGAGAAACCGACCAAGAGCTGGCAGGCGGCCAGGCCGAGCAGTAGCGGCCATGGCCGCGCAGGTGTTTCGGACACGGCGAAGTATCGTTCGTTGCACCACCAGGCGACGATCGACAGTGCATGCATCATCGGGTACATGCGCACGTTCTCGGCGGCGTAGAGCATTTGCGGCAGCGTCGCGACCAGCGCCGCCGCCGCCAAGGCCGCGGCGAGACCAAGGCGCCTGGCGCCGAGCCAGATGAGCAAGCCGATGCTGGCCAGGCTCCATAGCACAGGGTTCAGCGCCAACCAGACGTCGCCGTTGCCGCCAAGCATCCAGATCGCCAGTTGCGTGTAGTAGACCGGCGGGTGCGACGACAGCCGCAGGGTGGCGATGATCGACCCCAGGACGCCCTCCTGGGCGACCGATATCGAGATCATCTCGTCGAGCCAGAAGCGCGGTTCGATCAAAGCCGGCACGCGCAGCGCTACAGCTACCGCCAGGAGCAGTGCGAGCGCGGCGATCATGCCCGCTGAAGCTGTCTTCGTCGGCGGTGTTTGCATGGTGGCAAGTTCCCTGGCACAACGCGGCAGGCGTTCGGGCGACAATGTCGTCGGCGGGTATCGCCGTCGTCAACCGAGCGAGAGAGCGAACATCGCGTCCTTTGGTCGAGCGCCGAGGCAATGACTGAGATTCCGGACAAGGCTGCCAAAGCCACGCAGCAAGCGGCTGCCGCAGGGCAGCGGCGTGGTCGATTCGGTCAGATCGCGGTTTCGGCCCTGGTTACCGTTGGCTTCTTGGCGGTGGCGTGGCTTCTGCTCGATGTCGGTGTCGTTGCCGAGGCGCTGTTGCGCGTCGACGTGCGGCTCGTGCCGCTTGCGTTGGCGGCCGCGACCGGCGTCGTACTCTTGCGCTGGCTCCGGCTGGCGGCGGCTCTGCACCGGCGGCCGAGCCTGGTCCTGCTGCGGGCGGCGGCCCTGCATGGCGGCGCGGTTGCGATTTTGCCGGCCAAGCTCGGCGAGTTCATTCTCCCGCTGGCCCTGAATCGGATGACCGGAATGAGCCTGGCCGCCGCGGCTGGCCTGCTGCTCGTCATCCGGCTCTACGACCTGATGTCGCTGGCGGTGCTGGGTGCGCTGGCGCTGGCGCTGGCGGCGGAACCGCTGGGCCTGGCGTGGCTACGTTGGCCGGCAGCGCTGGCGGCGCTGGCGGCGGGCGTGGTGATGGTGACGCTGCCGGTGCTGGCGCGCCTGGTCCGCAGTGTGCTGACCCGGCCGTTGCGACGCTGGCGCCGGCTGCACGACATATTCGAGCGCCTGTCGCTCGGCATGACCAAGTTGGCGCCGGCCCAGATCGCCGCGATGATCCTGGTCAGCACGGCGGTGTGGTGCGCGATCTTCCTCGCCTTCCACATTGCCGCCCTGGCCACGGGCGGCGCGGCGGATCCGGCGACGACGGTCCTGGCCGGCACCGCGGGCTCTCTGGCCTTCGCGTTGCCGGTCAATGGCGTGGCCAATGTCGGGCCGTTCGAGGCGGCCTGGGCGGCGGTAATGACACGCGCCGGAGTGTCCCTGGAAGTCGCTACCGCTGGCGCGCTGGCGGCACACGCCTTGATGATCGCGGTCAACGTGGCGGCGGCGGCGCTCGCGTTGTTGTTCGGTGGCATCAAGCGTTCGGCGTGACGGCGGTCACTGGACCGCATGGTTAACTGGTCTTTAACCTCGGACCTCAGAGTCAGGCCCGACCGGGCATGGCGAAGGGGGACGACAGCATGGCACTCTTCGATCTACCGGAGATAATTGCCGGCGAGCAGGTCGGTACCGCCGGCAACGACAGCTTCTCGACGATGCTGAACAGCATCGTCTTCGGCTTGGCTGGCAACGACAGCTTCACCGGACAGGTTTCGACCGGAACCGGACCGACCTTCGTCGGCGGCGCCGGTAACGACTTCTACGACATCCTGAACGGATCCAACATCATCGTTGCCGATCACGGCGGTGGCGACGATACGTTGCGCGCGCTGGGCATCGGTCCCGATCGCGACAACACTTTCGGCGCCACGATCGACGGCGGTCGCCACCTGCTGCTGTTCGACGAAGACAGCGATACCGAGGTCTTGGTCCTCAACTGGCTCGACCCGGACTTGATGATCGAAACTTACATCGGTGCCGGCGGCATCGCCTACAGCACCGCGCAGGTGCAGGCGCTGATCAGCGATGGCGACCCGCAGGACCTTGGCGACCTGACCTGGGAACAGCAGTCCGAGGGCGAGTTCACCACGGCGGAGATCCGTACGCTGATCGCGGACGCCACGGCGCGGGCGGACGCGCTGGCGAGTGGGGCCATCGCCGTGCTCAACGGCTCCGCCGCGATCGACACACTGGTCGGCGGTCAGACCGCCGACAGCATCAACCTCGGCGCTGGCAACGACAGTGCCTGGGGCCTGCCGGGCGACGACGTGCTCAGTGGCGAGGCCGGCAACGACCGGCTGTTCGGCAATGCCGGCGAGGACACACTGCTGGGCGGCGACGGCAACGATACGCTGCGGGGTCAGTTCAACGACGACCAGCTGCTCGGCGGCAACGGGCACGACCTGATTTTCGGTGGCGCCAACAACGACACCATCGAAGGCAGCCTGCTCGACGACACCATCAACGGCAATTCCGGCAACGATTCCATCGTCGGCGGCGTCGGCGATGACGTGCTGCGCGGCCAGGCCGGTCTCGACATCATTTTCGGCGGCGACGGCGACGACATGGTGCTGGGCATGCAGGGCGCCGACCAGCTGTTCGGCGGCAACGGCAACGACCAGATCACCGGCGGGCCAGCGAACGACACCATGACCGGTGGCGCCGGCGCCGACATCTTCATCTTCGCCGCGCTGCAAGGCGCCAACGTGATCACCGACTTCGCCGACAATGTCGACAAGATCAGCCTGGTCGGGGTGGCGAGCTTCGCCGCACTGACCATCGTCGACGGCGCCGGCGGCGCCACGGTGACCTTCGAGGACAGTCCGACCACATCGATCACGCTGACCGGCATCGCCGCCAACCAACTGACGGCCGCGGACTTTTTCTTCGGCTAGCGGCGCAACCTGCGGGCCATTCGGAAGCATCCGACGACGATCGTCGGGTAGATCAGCGTGGTCGCGGCGGCCGGCCACTTCAGCGGGCCGGGCAGCCGTTCGTTGGTGAAACGCAGCACGTCCATCACCGGCCGGCTGAGCGCGCCCATACGGTGGCGGCTGCAGGTGGTGAAGAACTCCACCAGGATCAGCGAGATACGCCGCGACAGCCACGAAGTCGGCGTGTGCGGCAGCTGCGCCAGGTAGTGGCGCCAGTTCTCGTCCAGGCCACTGGCCGCCGCGCCCTCGCGGATCAGTGTGAGATAGCGTAGCGATGGCGGGACATCCTCGGGCGCGGCGCGGTCCGGCTTGGCGCGAAAGGCGATGGCGCGGATGCGCCGGCCGTCATAGGCCTCGACCTCGATCTCCTGGTGCATGTAGGCGCGCCCGGCCCCCTCGGACTGGTCGAGGTGTTCCCATTGCGCCGGCGTCAGATGCAGCAGCAGGCCGTGCACCTCCTCGCCCGGCGCCGGCTCGACCGAGGCCATCGACGGTTCGATCCACGGAATGCCGCACAGGTTGAAGGCAAGGCGCCAGTCGCGCGCCCGTCCCGGCACGATTTCCAGCGGCCTCAGGCGTGCCCGCGCGGCGCGCTTCGTTGGGTGCAGGTTGGAGCCGAAGGCAAAATTCCACACGCCAGCATCGGTGCGCGCGGGCAGCACCTCGACATCGAACCGATCGGGTGGATGGGACTCGTCCATACAGGGGCGCATCTTATCACGCACGGTTGTACGTTCGCTAACGGACCGCTAGCGTCGCGGACAGGAGGATTCCACGTGGCGATCAAGCAACTATCCGCGTCCGATGCCGGTCTGCCGTCGTTCGCCGGCCGGTTCGATGCCGGCACCGACGACGTCGAGACGGCGCACGTGTTCGACCTGCACTCGCACCGGCGCGCGCGCGAGGCGATCGAGGTCGGGCTGTCGCTGAAGAGCGACGGCTATAACGTGTTCGTGCTCGGCGACGACCGCACCGGACGCATGGACGCCACCAGACGCTACCTGCTGCATCATGTCGGCGACCAGCCACCGTGCTGCGACTGGGTCTACCTGAACAATTTCAAGCGACCGAACAAGCCAAAGCCCTACCGGCTGGCGCGCGGCGTCGGGCGGGCGTTGCGCGACAAGATGGAGGAGCTGGTACCGGCGCTGCGCGACGCACTGGTCCGCGCCTTCGGGTCCGATGGCTATCAGGAAGAGTTGCGGCGGCTGTCGGAGCGCCGCAAGGAGGAGCTGGAAGGCCAGTTCGCGCAGCTGCGGCAGAGCGCACAGGAGAAAGGCCTCGACGTCTGGATGACCGCGCAGGGCATGCAGATCGTCGCGCTCGACCCGGACGGCGAGCCGATGAAGCCGGAGCAACTGATGGCGCTGCCGGCCGAGCAGCAGAGCGCGATCGACGACGCGGTTAGCGGCCTGACGCCGCAGATGCTGGCCCTGCGCAAGCAGTTCCGCGACGCCGAGGCGGAGCGGCTGAAGGCGATGCGCGAGACCAACAAGCGGGTCGCGGAGGAAGCCGTCGGTGGCCTGCTGGACGAGCTGGAGATGGAGTTCGGCCTGCAGGGCAAGCTCGGCCAGTGGCTGCAGGAACTGCGCGCCGACATCGTCGAGCACATTCACCTGTTCCGTCCGCCGGCCGAGGGCGAGGAGGCGGTCGGCGACGAGCTGGAGCGGCGCTACACCGTCAACCTGATCACCGACAATTCCGACAACGAACACCCGCTGGTCGTGGTCGAGCCGAACCCGACCTACGAGAACCTGTTCGGGCGCATCGAGTACCGCGCGGTCACCGGCACGTTGCAGACCGACTACACGATGATCCGGCCGGGCTCGCTGCACCGGGCCAACGGCGGCATCCTGATCATCCGGGCAGAGGCGCTGGCCGCACAGCCGCACGCCTGGCGCTTCCTGAAAGACGCGCTGCGCGATAGCGAGATTCGCATCGAGGAGCTCTACCGCATGGGCTCGGTGCCGATGGCCGGCACGCCGCAGCCGCGGCCGATCCCGCTCGACGTCACCGTGTTCCTGGTCGGCGCACCGTTGTGGTACTACCGCTTCTTCGCCCTGGACCCGGAATTCTCGGTGTTCTTCAAGGTCAAGGCGGACATCGACGGCGACATGCCGGCGACCGACGAGGACCTCGCCATCTTTGCCCGGCTGATCCAGCGCGCGGCGCTGAACAAGGCCGGCAAGCCCTGCTCGGCGGCGGCGCTGGACCGCATCCTGGGCCAGGCGTCGCGCTGGGCCGGCGACCGGCGCAAGCTGACGTCGCGGTTCGAGCTGATCGAGGATCTGGTGGTCGAGGCCAACCAGATCGTGATGAAGGCGGACCGCGAGACCATCGAGCTGGCCGACGTGGTCGGCGCGCTCGCCGACCGGCGCAAGCGCAACAACCGGATCGAGGACCGCGCGCAGGAGCGCATCCGCGACAAGGCGCTGATCATCGCCACCGATGGCGAGGTGGTCGGGCAGGTCAACGGCCTGGTCTATTCCGACCTCGGCGACCACGCCTACGGCATGCCGGCCAGGCTGACCGCGCAGACATCGCCGGGTCCGGGCGGCGTCGTCAACATCGAGCGTCTGGTGGCGATGGGCGGCCCGATCCAGCAGAAGAGCGTGATGATCGTGGAGGGCTTCCTTGCCGGCCGGTTCAGCGCCGATACACCAATGTCCTTCGAGGCCACCGTCACCTTCGAGCAGAGCTATGGCGGCATCGAGGGCGACAGCGCGTCGCTGGCCGAGCTGCTGGTGATCCTGTCGTCGCTGGCCGAGGTGCCGTTGCGCCAGGACGTCGGCATCACCGGCTCGATGAACCAGCGCGGCGAGGTGCAGGCGATCGGCGGCGCCAACCAGAAGATCGAGGGCTTCTACCGCACCTGCCTGGACCGCGGCCTGACCGGCAAGCAAGGCTGCGCGGTGCCGGTCGCCAACGAGGTCAATCTGACGCTGCACGAGGGCATCACCAAGGAGATCGCCACCGGCAACTTCCACCTTTGGAGCGTCGCCCACGTCGACGACGTGATCGAGCTGCTCACCGGGCTGAAGGCCGATGCGGTCTACGCCAAGGCCAAGGCCAAGCTGGAAGCCTTCGACAAGGCGCTCACCGAACGGGCGATGTTCCGACGGTAGGGAAGATCAGAGGTGGCCGGGTCACGCCCGGCCATGACAAGCAACCGCGTCATGTCCGGACTTGATCCACGGGTGTCCGATTATGGTTGGGGTGATTGTCCGCTTCCTGGTGCCGCTCAGGCGGTCGCGCCGCTTCGGGCGGCACCGTACAGAAGAACCGCAATCGATTGGTCCAGCTTCTGGACGTGGATGCCCCGAACAAGTCGGGGCAAGACGACCTTGTTGAAAAACATAGACAACGCGACATGGCCCGGCTTGTCCGGGCCATCCACGTCCCTGCGCTTGCAAAGACGTTGACGGGTGGGCTCAGGACCGGAGAGGATTCAACCGGACACCCGTGGATTTGATCCGGACTTCTCCCACTACCCGTCCTTCGCCCGCGCGATCGCGGCGGTGATCATCTGGCGGGCGGCGGTGGCGTCCTGCCAGTCGCCGATCTTCACCCACTTGCCGGGCTCCAGGTCCTTGTAGTGCTCGAAGAAGTGCTGGATCTGCTGCAGCGTGATCTCCGGCAGGTCGGTGAAGTTGTTGACCCCCTCGTAGCGCTTGGTCAGGTGCGTTGACGGCACGGCGATGATCTTCTCGTCCTTGCCGGCATCGTCCTCCATCATCAGCGCGCCGATCGGCCGCACGTTGATCACGCAACCCGGCACCAGCTCGCGGGTGTTGCAGACCAGCACGTCGATCGGGTCGCCGTCCTCCGACAGCGTGTGCGGCACGAAGCCGTAGTTCCCGGGGTAGGTCATCGGCGTGTACAGGAAGCGGTCGACGACCAGCGTGCCCGCCTCCTTGTCGAGCTAGTATTTGATCGGCTGGCCGCCGACCGACACCTCGACGATGACGTTGACGTCGTCCGGCGGGTGGCTGCCGATGGCGATGGCTTCGATCCGCATGGGTAGCGCCTTTCGTCGTTGCGGGGCCGGCCGGCGGGGCCGCTATTTCAGCTTCGAGAATGGCGCCGGGATCAGGGCGATGGCGTTCATCACCTCCAGCCGGCTCGGGCCCTTGGCCAGGAACGCCTGCCACTCCGGGTCCTTGGTGGTCGCCGCGCGCGCCGCCATGCGGTCATTGAAGCTGTCGTAGTTCCACAGGTGGTAGACCTCGTGCGGGTCCGGCGACTGCGACTGCCACAGGCAGACATTCTTGGAATACTTCTCGCGCACCGGGAACATGTCGGTGATCGCGTTGATGAACTCCGGCGCCTTGCCCAGGTGGCAGCGGTAGTAGCGCATCTCGTAGATGCCGCCCTCCTTGGCCGGCGGCATGATGTCGCGCTTGGGATCGAGGAACGCCACCTTCTGCGCGGTCAGCAGCGGCAGCACCTGGGCGACGAAGTCGTTCATCCAGGCCTTGTTCTGGGCCAGCCCGGCGCGGTTCTTCTTCCAGTCGTCCAGGCTGTCGTGGCGCCAGATGTGCCAGAACTGGTTCAGCGTGCCGAACTCGGTCATCCAGCCGCCCTCGCGGATGCCGTAGTCGTCGCCGCGGATCTTCGACCCGACCTCCTCGACCAGCTTCAGGTATTTCGGCATGGCGCCGACCTTGAACGTGTAGATGCGTAGTTCGTGAAGCATTCCCGTCTCCCCTGGAATTGACAGCCGGGCATGGCCCGCCTAGCCAGATAGTACCTGGACAGGAGGAAACCGATGACCGACCGCTACGCCGAGTATACGGCTTTTGAGATCGACCGGCCCGCGCCGCGCGTGCTGCGCATCACGCTGAACAAGCCGGAGACCTACAACTCGCTGGACAAGGCCGGGCACCACCAGATGACCAACATCTGGCGCACCCTCGACGACGACCCTGACATCTCCGCGGTGATCCTCACCGCCAAGGGCAAGGCGTTCAGTTCCGGCGGCGACTTCTCGATGATCCGCGACAATATCGATAACTGGCACGACCGGGTGAACGCCTGGAAGGAAGCCAAGGACCTCGTCTACAACATCATCAACTGCAACAAGCCGATCGTCTCGGCGATCAACGGCGTGGCGGTGGGGGCCGGGCTGGTGGCGGCGCTGCTGTCGGATATCTCGATCGCCGGCAAGCGGGCCAAGATCGTCGACGGCCACACCCGCCTCGGCGTCGCGGCCGGCGATCATGCGGTGATCAACTGGCCGCTGCTATGCGGCATGGCGAAGGCGAAATACCTGCTGATGCTGTGCGAGCCGGTGGACGGCGAGGAGGCCGAGCGCATCGGCCTGGTCTCGCTGTGCGTCGAGGACGACCAGCTGCAGGACAAGGCGCTGGAGATCGCCAACCGCCTGGTCGCCGGCGCGCCGAGTGCGATCCGCTGGACCAAGTACGCGCTGAACAACTGGTACCGCGCAATGGGCCCGTCGTTCGATGCCTCGGTGGCATTGGAGATGCTGGGCTTCACCGGGCCGGAGATCGAGGAGGGCCTGCGCAGCCACCTGGAGAAGCGCAAGCCGGAATTCGATCCGCAATCGGGGGTTTGAGAACGCTCACGGCATCGGCACCCACCTCACCCCAACCCTCTCCCCCCAGAGGGCGGAGCGGGAGTGGCTACGTCATCGACACTGCGTCGCTCTCTGCCCTTGGGGGCGGAGAGGACAGGTGAGGTGGGTGTCGATGGCATACGAGGGCTAGCCCGGCAGCGTCAGCGTCCCGGCGATCACGGTCTCGTCGTTCTGGTTCTTCACCCAGACCTGCCAGGTGCCGTCGGCGGCCTGATCGCCGCTGGCGGTGACCCGGTCGCCGACGCGCACCGGCCTCAGGAACTTGATGTCGAGCTTGGCGCCGGCGCCGACTTGCGGCCCGAAGGTCTCGCGCGCGGCCTGCCAGATCAGGTTGGCCGACAGCGTGCCGTGCGCGATCACGCCACCCATCTCGGTGGTGGCGGCGAAGGCCGGGTCGGTGTGGATCGGGTTCGGGTCGCCGGTGATCTCGGCGTAGAGGTTGATCTTCGGCTGATCGATGTCGAGCGAAGCGGGCTTCAGGCTGGGCATCTCAGGCGGCCCAGATCGAGCGGTTGACGCCCTCGACCACGGTCGCGCCGCTGCCGTCGCGCGTGGTCATGGCGATGGTGGCGTAGCGCCGGCCGCGCCGCATTTCCTTGGCCGTGCAGGCGATGGTGGTGGCCAGCGGCTCGCCCAGCGTCGGCAGGCGGCGGATGGTCAGTTGCTGGCCGGCGTGGATGCCGCCGTCGGGCATGTCGTGCAGCGCGACCAGGCAAACCTTCATCACCTTGGCCAGCAGCAGGCCGGGCGGCACGGTGTCGCCGTAGGCGGCGTCGCCCGGATAGATGGTCAGCCACTCGTCGCGTTCGGCCGGCGATATCTCGCCGTCATGCGCCAGCAGCGTCGCGCCCTCGGTGAGCTTGTCAAAGGTCAGCATGGATTGATCGTAGCGCCGGCCGCGTGCCACCGTCCACGGCAAGCGGAGGGCATCGGATGATCCAGGGCGATTTCACCTACATCAAGACCGACAAGGTGATCTACGGCAAGCCGGCGGCGGAAACGCTGGCGGCGGAAGCGGCGCGGCTGGGGGCGGAGCGGGTGTTCCTGCTGGCCTCCGGTACGCTGGCGCGCGAGACCGACGAGATCGACAAGGTGAAGGCGGCGCTGGGCGCGCGCTACGCTGGCCTCGCCGACCACCTGCCGGCGCACACGCCGCGCGCGGCGGTGCTCGATGCCAGCGCCAAGGCGCGCGCGGCAAATGCGGACCTGATCGTCAGCTTCGGCGGCGGCTCGGCGACCGACGGTGCCAAGCTGATGCAGCTCTGCCTGGCGCACGACATTACCGAGCACGACCAGTTCGACGACTTCCGCATCATCACGCGTTCCGACGGCTCCACGCAGCGGCCGGACTATGCCGGGCCGACGGTGCGCCAGATCGCGATTCCGACGACGCTCAGCGCCGGCGAGTTCAACCCGCTGGCGGGCTGCACCGACGAACGGCGCAAGATGAAGGAGGTCTACTCGCACCCGCTGCTGGCGCCGCAGTCGATCATCCTGGACCCGGCGCCGACCGTGCGCACGCCGATGTGGCTGTGGCTGTCGAGCGGGGTGCGCGCGGTCGACCACGCGGTGGAGACGCTGTGCTCGCTGGGCTCCAACCCCTACTGCGACGGCACCGCGATGCAGGCGCTGCGGCTGCTGTCCCAGGGCCTGCCCCGGGTGAAAGCCGACGGCAACGATTTGGAGGCGCGGCTGATGTGCCAGCTCGGCGCCTGGCTGTCGATGGTGATCGTGCAGGGCGCGGTGCCGCTGGGCGCCAGCCACGGCATCGGCCACGTGCTGGGCGGCACCTGCGACGTGCCGCACGGTCACACGAGCTGCGTGATGCTGCCGGCGGTGCTGCGCTGGAACGTTTCGATCAATGGCGAGCGCCAGAAGCTGGTGGCAGAGGCCTTCGGCCAGCCCGGCGCGGCGGCGGGCGAGGTGGTGGGCTCCTTCATCGCCGGTCTCGGCATGCCGCGCACGCTGGCCGACGTCGGGGTCGGCGAAGACCAGTACGAGCTGATCGCCAGGAACTCGATGCACGACCCCTGGGTGCACAGCAACCCGCGCCCGATCGAAGGACCGGCGCAGGTGATGGAGATCCTGCGGCTGGCGGCCTGAAGCTCAGTCCGCGGCCGGGGCGATGTCCTGCTTGATGCGTGCCTTGGTCAGGCAGCGGGCGATGGCCGGGCCCAGCGTGTGGGTGGTCAGCGGCAGGTCGAGAATCTCGGTGACGCCGACCGGCGGTTCCGGCTCGGCCAGCGCCAGGCCGCGGTAGCCGGTGGTCAGGATCACCGGCAGGTCGGGGCGCAGCGCCGCGATCTCGCGCGCCATCTCCGCGCCGGTCATGTCCGGCATCAACTGGTCGGCGAGCACGATCTGGTAGTGGCCGGGGTCGGCGCGGAACAATGCCAGCGCTTCCTCGGCACCGAAGCTGGCGACCGGCTGCAGGCCGAGCCGGCGCAGGATCGCCTCGGCGAGCCGGACCAAGGCCGGGTCGTCGTTCACCACCAGCACGGTTTCGCCGGCGGCCTGCGGCAGGTCGCTGTCGCGCGGTTCGGCCAGCGGCACGCGGCTGATCGGCCAGAAGGCGGTGAGCGTGGTGCCGTCGCCGTCGCTGGTTACCGCCAGCCCGCCGCCGCGCCGGCGCAACAGCGCCACCGCCACCGCGAGGTCCAGCGCGCCCGGCAACGGGTCGTCATCCGGCTCGCGGAACGGGTCGAACAGCCGCGCCACGCTGGCCGGATCGAGCGCCGCACCGTCGTCGCTGACCTCCAGCCGGGCATACTTGCCGGCGTCCAGGTCGCCGCTGTCGGCTCGCAGCCCGCCGCTCAGCGTGACCGGTTGCAGCGATACCCGCAGCCGGCCGCGGTCGCGCAGCGCGGAGAGCGCGTAGGCGGCGAGCCCGGTCAGCACCTGCTCGACCTCCGCCGGCGTCGTCGTCACCGGCATCGGGCCAGGGTCGAACCAGCGTTCGACCTCGATGGTGGTGCCGAGCCCGCGGATCAGCCGATCGGCGACCTCGCCGGCAACCTCCGCCAGGTCGATGGGCGGCACCGCCGGCGGATCGGTCTCGGCGAAGGCGTCGAGCTGGCGGGTCAGCACGCCGCCTCGATGACCGGCGTTGAGGATCTGCGACAGCTCCTCGCGCGGCGACTGGCTGCGGGCCAGCTTCCACAGCGCCATGTCGGCGAACCCGACCACGGCCTGCATCACCTGGTCGAAATCGTGCGCGACGCCGCCGGCCAGCCGCTGTACCGCTGTCGACGGGTTCACGGTCCGGGGCACCGGCACGGCGCCGGTCGCGGCCGCCAGCGCCGGCCGCCGGAGCAGGCGGCGCTCGACCGCCACCGCATAGCCGGCCAGCAGCAGCGCGATGGCGGCGGCGAGATAGTAGAGCAGCCGGCTGGACGTCGCGGGCGCCGTCGGCGCGGCGGTCGCGGCCACCGCCGCCGGCAGCCGTCCGGCGGTCAGCAATTCCAGTGGGCCGGGGCCGAGCCGGCGGTAGCGCAAGCCGATGCCGTCGACGCTGGCGTCCTCCTGGGCCGCAACCGGCTTCAGCAGGCTGGTGGCCAGGATATCGGCCAGCCCGTCGTCGCCGGCCAGTGCGATCAATCCGTAGCCCTGGTGCCGCAGCGCCAGCGTCAGCGGCCGGTCGCCGGCCAGCGCATCCAGCCCTTCGCGCATCGTCGTCAGGTCGAGCACCGCCAGCAGCACGCCGTCGCCATCGGCCTGCGACACGGCGAGATACCTGCCATTGGCCAGCGGCAGGCTGACGAAGACCTGCTCGGGCGCCTCGGCGTGGCCGCGCAGGTAGTCGGCGTCGAGGTCGAGCCGGTCGAGCAGGGCTGGATCGTTCGCCGCGACCAGCTTGCCCGTGGCGTCGGCGCGCGCGATGCCGGCGATCGCCGGTGCCGTGCTCCGCAAGCCTTCGATCGGCTCGCCGCGCGCACCTTGCAGGAGGCGGTAGGCGCCTTCCAGGGCATTGCCGAACTGGGCCTCGGCGAGCGACGTGACCATGTCCAGAGCCACCGGCCGCGGGCTCGGCGGGGCCGCGGGAGATGGCGCACGGCTGGCCCGCAACGTCAGCAGCACCAGCCCGGCGACACAGACGAGGATCACGATCAGCAGGGCCAGGCGGCCGATGAGGCCAGAGATGGGACGATTCAAGGTGACGGGACCTGCCAAATTCGGACCATGACAAATCGACTCCTTCCTAACACAATCGTCGCGTGGGACGGCAAAGAAACCCGCTAACGTGTTGTCCCCGCCCGCAACCCAAGGGAATGGTTTGCCCGAGGCCACGCAAATGCCACGCTCGCTGGCGAGCCGATTCACCAGCCTGAGCGCGCCGCGCCGTTGCATCGGCTGCGGCGACACCCTGTCGGCGCTGGCGCCGCGCGGCCGGCCGTGCGGCGATTGCCGCGCGCGATTCGCGATTCACGATCCGGAACTGGTGGTGAGCGCGTGGCAGGCCTGCCAGATCGTGCTGCTGGTGCCGCTGGTCGCCACGGTCCTGTTCGGCGGGCTGGCGCTGCTGGCGGTGCTGCCACACCTGATCATGGTGTGGCTCGGCCTCGGCCCGCTCGGCTTCCTGCTGTATTTCCCGGTGCTGGCGCTGGGGGCGCGGCTCGGCCGCTGGCTGGAGGAGAATGGCTTGCGCGAGACCGCTCAGCGCGCCCAGACGCCGGCGCGGTCGCTGCGGTAGCCGAGGCAGCGGTAGGCGGCGTCGACCAGCGACTGGCCGCGTTCGTTCAGCAGAATCTCGCCGCCCATCCGGTTCATCACGTAGCCGAAGGACAGTTTCGCGGCCGGGTCGGCGAAGCCGATGCTGCCGCCGGCGCCGACATGGCCGAAGGCGGTGCCGCCCAAGATCACGCTGTCGCCGCCGCGCGCGCGGTTATCCATCGCCTTCATGAAGCCGGTGGTGAAGCGCGTCGGCATCAGCAGCGTGTTGTCCCAGCCGGCGCTGGAGACCTCGGCCATGCGCGCGACCGCGTCGGTGGAGATCAGCCGGCGGCGTTTCCAGCGGCCGTTGTTGGCCAGCGGGGCGTACAGGCCAGCCAGCGCGCGCGCCGTGGTCATGCCGTTGGCGGCGCCGATCTCCGCCGCGCGGCCCTGGCGGGTGTTGATGCGCTTGGGCAGGAAGCCGCCGGTGTTGAACCAGAAGCGGGCGGGAATCGATTCCGGGTCGCCGACCAGCGCGCGGCGGAAGGCGTTGTCCGGATCGTCCGGCGAGGGCTTGTAGAACTGCATTGTGCAGGCGCGATGGTCCTGGTCCTCCGGCAACCCGATCCAGAAATCCAGGTCCAGCGGGTCGCACCAGGCCTCGCGCAGGAACGCGCCCAGGCCCTTGCCGCCGGCCCGACGCACCAGCTCGCCGACCGTCCAGCCGAAGGTGAAGCCGTGATAGCCATGCCGCGTGCCCGGCTCCCAGAAGGCCGGCTCGTCGGCCAGGCGCCGGCACATCAGGTCCCAGTCGGCCCAGCCCGCCGTGGGCAGCGATTCGCGCAGCGCCGGGGTGCCGGCGGAATGGTCCAGCATCATCCGCACCGTCGCGAGTTCCTTGCCGGCGGTGGCAAATTCCGGCCACAGGTCGGCGACCGGCTGGTCCAGCGTCATCGTCTCGCTGTCGAGCAACAGGTGCGTGGCCAGCGCCGTGGCGCCCTTGGTCGACGAGAACACCATCGCCAGAGTGTCTTCGTTCCAGGTCTTGCCGCTTGCCGCGTCCGACTGGCCGCCCCAGACGTCGACCAGCCTGTCCTCGCCGAGATAGAGGCACAGCGCCGCGCCGACCTCGTCGCGCTCGCGGAAGTTGGCGACGAAGGCGTCCAGCACCGGCTGGAAGCGCTCGTCGCATTCGCCCTCGACGACGCCGTTCTCAAGTTCGATCTTCACGTCGGCCATGGTGTCAGTCCAGGTTGAAACCCTGCTTGCGCAGATAGCGGGCGAGCTGGTCGCGTTCGCGTTCTGAGACCTGGCGCGCCTTGTCCTCCGACCAGCCGTAGCGCTCCGCCACGCCATACGCGTCGGTCATGCGCTGGCTTTCCGGCGGGATCTGGTGGCGGGCGCTGCGCCGGTCGTCATAGCCGTCGAGCGCGGCCGGCAGGTCGCTGTCGTCGTAGCGGTCGGTGTGCACCGTGGCGCTCATCGGCAGGCGCATCGACACCCAGCCGGTCTGCGCCGGATAGCCGACGCACAGGCCGGCATAGGGAAAGACGTGGCCGGGCAGGCCGAGCAGCTCGCTCACCTCGTCGATGTGGTTGCGCACGACGCTGATCGGGCAGCAGCCGAGCCCGGCCGACTCCGCCGCCCACAGGAAGCTGGCCAGCGCCAGCGCGGTATCGGTGGCGGCGTTCAGGAAGGCGTCGAGGTGGTCGTTGGCGAACGGCTTGCCGCGCAGTTCGCAGATGCGCCGGATGCGCCGGCTGTCGCCGCAGAACACCATGAAGCGCGGCGCCTTGACGATCCACGGCATCGACGGGATCAGCGCGCCGATCTTCGCCCGCAGGTCGGGATCCTCGACCCGGAGAATCGAGACCTGCTGCAGATCCGATTTTGCCGGCACCGACAGCGCGCAGGCCAGCAGCGCGTGCATCAGTTCTTCCGGCACCGGTTTGTCGGCATAGCGCCGGTGGGTGCGGTGGTTCAGGAACAGTGCCAGCGGTCCATCGGCCGGCATGCCGGCGCCGGCCCCATCCGCCGGCCCGAAGCGATGCTCGATCAATGCCGCCAGATCGTCCGCCATGTCTTGTCCCCGACCGAGAAATCAGGCCGTCACCATAGCAAACCCGAACAGCAAAAGGGGCGGCCGCGCGAGCGACCGCCCCTGATAACGTCCGCTAGCTCGGGGTTACTCTTTCGGCGTGCGGAACGGCTTGTGGCAACCGCCGCAGGTCTTGCCGACGGCGCCCAGCGCGGCGCCGATCTGTGCCCTGTCGCCGGTCTTCGCGGCCGCGACCAGGGCCGGCGTCGCCGCCTCGAAGTCCATCGCCTTCTGCTTGAAGGTGTCCCAATCCGTCCAGATCTCGGGCTTGGCGCGGGTGTTCTCGCCACCGGAACCTTCCGGGAACCAGTCGATGAGCTGCTTGCTCATCTTCTCCAGGCCCTCGGCGTGCGTGACGGTCTCGGCGCTGTATTCCATCTCGCCCTTGGCCACCTTGCCGATCGCGCCCATGTGGCCGCCCAGCGCCTTCATCGCCTTGACGCGTTCACTGTCAGCGTGCGCCGCGGCCAATGCGCCGCCGGCCACCAACGCGGCCACGCCGCCAGCGGCGGCCACCAGAGCCATGCGGCTCCAAAACTTGCTCATTCCTCGCCTCCCATACAGACCTGCCTGTGGTCACATCGGCACGTACGCGCCCCGATGACGCAATATTCCACTATAACGCAACGGAATAGATCCCCCGGGCGTGCGTACACGCGATTGTGAGACGAGGCGGCGCCGGGTCGCCCGCAGAATCGGGCGTGATGACCGAACGAGCCCTCATCGTGGAGCACATCCCCAGCTTGCGCCGTTACGCGCGCGCGCTGGTGGGGGCGCGTGGCGAAGCCGACGACCTCGTCCAGGAGTGTCTGGAGCGTGCGTTGAGCCGATGGCATCTGTTCAGCCCGGACCGGCCGCTGCGGCCCTGGTTGTTTTCGATCATGCATAACCAGTTCATCAGCGGCCGCCGGC
This sequence comes from Alphaproteobacteria bacterium, assembly GCA_040223615.1. Classification (GTDB taxonomy): domain Bacteria; phylum Pseudomonadota; class Alphaproteobacteria; genus JAVKFY01. The sequence goes on along the minus strand of JAVKFY010000061.1, from coordinate 123,312 downwards.
GCGAGGCGCGTCGCGGCACCGGCGTGCCGCTGCCGGACGACGACATGCGCCTGTCGGTGCCGGCGGCGCAGGAATCGCGGGCGGCGATGCACGAACTGGCCGACGCGCTGGGCGAGTTGTCGGTCGAGCAGCGCGAAGTGGTGCTGCTGGTCGGCCTGGAGGGGCTGAGCTATGCCGACGTCGCCGAGGTGCTGGACATCCCGCTGGGTACGGTGATGAGCCGGCTGTCGCGTGGCCGCGAACGGCTGCGCGCGCTGACCCAGGACGGCGCCGGGCCACGGCTGAGGCGGGTGAAATGAGCGACCGGCCGATGCGCATCGACGATGGCGACCTGCAAGCGCTGGTCGATGACGCGCTCGACCCGTCTCGGCGCGACGTGGTCGAGGCGGCAGTCGCGGCCGACGACGCCCTGGCGGCACAGCTCGCCGCGTACCGGCAGCAGAATGCGCTGTTGCATCAGGCGTTCGACCCGGTGGCGGCGGAGCCCGTGCCGGCGGCATTGAGCCGGGTGGCGACGCGGCGTCCGGTGTGGCGGCGGCGCTGGGTGCCGGCGGCGGTGGCGGCGACGCTGGCGCTGGCGGTTGGGCTTGGCGGCGGCTGGCTGCTGGGCAATCACGTGGTGCCGAAGATGCGCGCGGGCGTGCAGTTCGCCGCCGACGGAATCGCCGCGCACAAGGTCTACCAGGTCGAGGTGCGCCATCCGGTCGAGGTCGCGGCGGCGGAGGAGAAGCACCTGGTGGCCTGGCTGTCGAAGCGGCTGGCCAATCCGGTGAAGGCGCCGCACCTGGGCGAGCTCGGCTACGGGCTGGTCGGCGGGCGGCTCCTGCCGGCGCTGGCGGGCGATCCGGCGGCCCAGTTCATGTACGAAACCGGGTCCGGCGAGCGATTGACCCTATATATCCGTCAGAACACGACCGAACAGCTGGCGGCGTTCCGTTTCGTCGAGGCCGGCGGGCTGTCGGCCTTCTACTGGCTGGACGAGGATTTGGCCTACGCCATCGTCGCGGCGCTGCCGCGCGAGAGCCTGATGCAGGTGTCGCGTGAAATCTACCGGCAGCTCGAGGACGAGTAGGACGACGACGAGCGAGGATCGGCCGGCCACGGGGCCGCGCCATGGAAAGAGGAAGAACTGAGATGCGCACCTTTGCGATAGCGGCGTTGGTCGCCATGGCGGCGGCGCTGGCCGGTTGCCAGTCAACCGGAAGCGGCGTCGATCCGGCGCTGTCGGACTTCTGCACGCAGAACGGCTTCGGCCGGCCGGGCGATGCCAACTACGAACGCTGCCTGATCGACAAGTCGATGGGCGGTCGTGGCGAACAGCTCGACAAGCGCGAAATCGGCGCCAACGGCACCTGATCGGCTAAGACCCCGCGTTCGGCCCTGCTAAGCTTGCCGCCAACCTGAAAGGGAGGCGGAAATGGCTGAGCAGGGCCGATTGCAGGACAAGGTTGCCGTCGTCACCGGCGGTGCCAGCGGTATCGGCCGCGGCATTGTCGAGAAGTTCGTCGCCGAGGGCGCCGCGGTGCTGGTCTGCGACATCGACGAGGCGCGTGGTACGGCGCTGACCGACGAGCTTGGCGGGCAGGCGCGGTTCCAGCGCTGCGACGTGAGCCAAGCCGGCGACATCGACGCGGCGGTGGCGGCCGCCGTCGCCTGGCACGGGCGGCTCGACTGCATGGTCAACAATGCCGGCTTCGGCGGCGTGCACAAGCCGATCGCCGAGATCGACGAGGCCGGCTACGACGACACCATGGCGGTGCTGCTGCGTGCGGTTCTGTTCGGCATGAAATACGCCGCGCGGCAGATGCAGACCCAGGGCTCGGGCTCGATCATCTCCACCGCGTCGATCTGCGGCCTGACCGTCGCCTACAACACACCGCACGTCTACAACGCCGCCAAGGCCGCCGTGGTGCAACTCACCAAGTCGGTGGCACTGGAGCTTGGGGCCGACAATATCCGGGTCAACTGCCTGTGCCCGGGCTTTGTCGCGACGCCGATCTTCGGCCGCGGCATGGACGTGCCGAGCCAGCTCCTGGAGCGTTCCGCCGAGCTGGTCGAGCCGTTCCTGGCGCAGATGCAGCCGATCCACCGTGCCGGACAGCCGGGCGACATCGCCGAGGCGGCGTGCTGGCTGGCGTCGGACGCGACCGGGTGGGTGACCGGCCATGCCATGGTCGTCGATGGCGGCATCACCGCCGGCAGCGGCTGGCAGGTCACCGGCGAGCGCCGGGCCTGGATGCGTGAGGCGCTCGGGCTACCGGCCGAGCCGACCTGACCGCCGCACCGGCGAAACCGGCACGCGGCTTGCTTTGACTCTCCCGTCGATCGCTGGTTGGTCAGCATCGGGACATGAATATGTCGGATCGGGAAATGGTCATGGCTGGAAGCATGCTGGCATCGTCGGATTGGCGCGCGCCGAACGCGGCGACGCCGGTTCCGCGTGTGCGGGCGCTGGTCCAGCGCGGCTTCCTGAGCCCGGACCAGGCCGGCGGACAGCGGCCGATGTGGGCCAATGTCGTGGCGCTGTGGGCGCTGCGGTGCAGCGAGCCGCCGCGCGCCGTCAGTTCGGCCGGCATCGAACGGGTCGGGCTGTGGCTGGCCTGCGACTGCCATGACGGCGTGCACGAGGGCCAGCGCGTGCTGCTGGACGAGGCCGTCTGGCGCATCGATCAGGTCTGCCGCGACGGGCCGGGCGGGCGCGAGATGTGGTTGCGCCTGGTCCATGACGATCGTGCCGGCTGAGCGGCACCGGTAACCCAGATACAAAGCCAGGTGCAATGCAGGTGCAGTATTGACGGCCTAGCCTCGACCGCGCTTAATCCGCCGCGAAATCAAACCGTAAGCGAACACCAGTCAACGCCGATGTTGGATGAAAGACGCATCGTCCGGGTGCCGGAAACGGCGCCGCCTATACTCACCGTGGCGATCGATACCGAAGAGGAATTCGACTGGGACGCCGATTTCGACCGCGCGTCGACCGGCGTCAGCGCGATTCACGACATCTGGCGTATCCAGGAGGTGTTCGATTCCTACGGCATCGTGCCGACCTACATCTGCGACTATCCGATCGCCTCGCAGGACGACAGCGTCGCGGTGCTGAGGCAGTTCGCCGACGACGGCCGGGCGGTGATCGGTTCGCACCTGCACACCTGGGTCAGCCCGCCGTTCGACGAACCGGTGAACGCCACCAACTCCTACCAGGGCCGCCTGCCGGCGGACCTGGAGCGGCGCAAGATGACCGTGCTGACCGAGACGATAACCGAGCGATTCGGCCGCTCGCCAACCGTGCACAAGGCCGGACGCTACGGGTTCGGCCCCAATACCGGCACGATCCTGGCCGACCTCGGCTATGAGGTCGACCTGAGCCCGACGCCAGGCTTCGACCTGAGCGCCGATGGTGGCCCCGACTATTCCCGATTTGGCACAGATGCCTACTGGTTCGGTCCCGGGCACGCGATGCTCGGGCTGCCGACCACGGGTGGCTATGTCGGGTTCCTGGGCGGCCAGGGCAGCTGGCTGCACGGCTGGGCCACCAGCGGCTGGCGTCGTTCGGCGAAGCTGCCGGGTATCCTGTCGCGGCTCGGCGCGCTGAGCCGGCAGCGGCTGTCGGCGGAAGGATTCACCGCGGCGGACAACAAGGCGCTGACCATGGCGCTGGTGGAACGTGGCGTGCGCGTGTTGAGTTACAGCCTGCACAGCCCGTCCCTGAAAGTCGGCTGCACGCCCTACGTCCGCTCGGAGGCCGACCGGGTACGATTTATTGACGAATGTAGGGCCTACTTCGACTACTTCTTCGAGACCCTCGGGGGCGTCACGATGTCTTCGCTGGACCTGAAGCAGTATCTGCAAACCCACGGCATCTCGGAGAGCTGATGAAAGTCCTGGGCATATCGCCGCTCGACAAGGATGCGACCGTCTCGCTGGTCGAGGACGGCAAGGTCTTGTTCGCCGCCGCCGAAGAGCGCTACAGCCGCCAGAAGCAGCATGCCGGGTTTCCCGGCCAGGCGCTGGAAGACGCGCTGGAGCGCACCAACACGCGGCCGGAGGACATCGACCAGGTCGCCTATTCCTTCCTGAGCGCGGATCAGGAAGCCAAGCTGATGCGCGAGAATATCGAGACCGCGCGCCAGTTCGACCCGGGACACGGCTGGCGCGACAAGCTGGACGCGGCACGCCGCACAAGCCCGCCGCCACGTGGCCGGGTGCCGGGCCTGAGCGATCCGAACCAGCGCATGGACAAGGGAGCCCTGAAGGGCTTTGCCTACAACCTGCTGGGCGTCAACGGCACGTTTTCCGAGATGGCCAACCGGCGCAAGGGCGAGCAGTGGTTCGAGACCGCGTCGAGCGAGCACCGCAAGTGGCAGGATGAGCTGGAGGGCGAGCTGGCCAAGCGCGGTCTCGGCGGCAAGCTGAAGCGCTACGAGCATCACCTGTCGCACGCCGCCAATGCCTATCACGCGTCCGGTTTCGAGCGGGCCCTGATCGTCACGCTGGATGGCTATGGCAGCGGTCTCGCCGGCTCGGTCAGCGTCGGCGAGGGCGGCAAGATCAAGCGCCAGCAGAACCTGCATTTTCCGTACTCGCTTGGCATGTTCTACGAGCACGTCACCGCCGCGCTGGGCTACAAGCCGGACCGCCACGCCGGCAAGATCGTCGGCCTGGCCGCCTATGGCGACCCGAAGCTGCTCACCGACATGCTGCTGGACCGGTTCAGCGCCGACGACGGCGGGATGAAGATCTTCCAGAGCTTCAACCCGTTCTTCGACCGCTACCTGGCGACGAACTTCCCGATGATCGACGTCGCCGCGGCCTACCAGCATGCGCTGGAGATCGCCGCCGCGCGGCTGGTTGAGCACTGGATCGAAAAGACCGGCTGCGACGCGGTGGTGCTGTCGGGCGGCGTCACCGCCAACGTGAAGATGAACCAGCGCATTTTCGAGGTCGACGGGGTGAACCGCATCTTCGTCTACCCGAACATGGGCGACGGCGGTTGCGGCACCGGGCTGGCGCTGCACGCGAGCCGCGCCGATGGCGTGTCGGAGGCGGTGCACGACGTCTACTACGGCCCGGAATACTCCGAGCAGGAGCTGGAAGCGGCGTTGCAGGAAGTCGGTCTCGAGTACGAGCGGCCGCAGCACCTGGCCGGCCGGATCGCCGAACTGATCCACAACGGCACCGTGGTCGCCCGCTTCCACGGCCGCATGGAATACGGGCCGCGGGCGCTCGGCAACCGCTCGATCCTGTATCACGGCCGCGATCCGGACGTGAATCAGTGGCTCAACAACCGGCTCGGGCGCACCGAGTTCATGCCGTTCGCGCCGGTGACGATGTATGAGCAGCGCGAGAAATGCTACCTGAACCTGGCCGGCGCGGAGCACACCGCGCAGTTCATGACGATCACCTTCGACTGCACCAAGTTCATGGCCGAGAGCTGTCCGGCGGCGGTGCACGTCGACAACACGGCGCGGCCGCAGCTGATCAAGCGCGACGTGAACGCCGGCTACTACGACATCCTGGCCGAGTACGAGAAGCTTTCCGGCATCCCGACGCTGATCAACACCAGCTTCAACATGCACGAGGAGCCGATCGTCTGCACTCCGCGCGATGCGGTGCGGGCGTTCCTGGACGGGCGGCTGGACGCGCTGGCGCTGGGGCCGTTCGTCGTCCACCAGCCCAACAAGCAGGCGGCCTAGGGGGGGCGGCCAAACCCCAGTTCCAGCAAGCGCTTAGTCGGAATTCCTGACGGGTTGAATCATCGTGTCGTCGTCGGCGTTGCCGCCGGCGGCGGGGGCGATCCGACCTAGCGCCTCGATCTGCGCCGGGGTCAGGATGGCTTCGTCGTCGGGTCGGGCGACCGCGGTGGATTCGTCGCTGCCGACCTCGTCGTCGCCGAACCAGGCGTGCATCAACGCCGGGCCCTGGTCGAACACCAGATAGGCCGGGACAAGAACCACCATCCAGCTGGCGATGGCCAACAGTCCCCAGACCACGAATGCCGTGCGCAGGCGCATTCGCTCACTTCCTGTCGTCAACGATGACATCCGTGCCGACCTCTGCCCTCTAGTGGCGGCTTCGTCTTCGTTGCGTCCCCCTGTTACGTCACCAGACTCTACAAAATATCATGATGAATCAACCTAATTAGCGATGGCAGCTAATCTGAGCCCTCAGAATCTCGAAAGCCTATTGCGTGCCAGTGGTGGTTGCCGTGGCACCGGCACCCGGACTGGGCCCGCCGGACACCGTCGGGCTGGTGTCCTCGCTCAGCGCGGTGAAGGCCGCGATGCCGATCACCGTGGTCAGGGCGAGGCCGCCGGCCTCCTTGGCGGTGATGTCGAACGAGAAGTCGCTGTCCGGGTCGGCGCCGGCCGCCGCGCCCGTGCCGGTGACCTCGATCTGGCGCGACTTGCGCTTGGCCTCGGCGGCTTGCGTGGCCAGCACCTGACGGATCTGGGCTTCCACGCGGCGCAACTCGTAGCTCGACGGCACCATCGGCGGTGCCTTCGGCTCGTCTGCTGCGCAGGGGCCGCTGGCCACGAGAAAAGCCAGCAATATCAACACGAACCGTCCGATCATACCGCCGCCTCAGTGCAAGGTTCGGCATGCTAGCACGCTCAGGCGCGCTGCCGGCGATCCTTGTTGGGCGACTGGTAGGCGATGCTTGCGTGATAGGCGCAATAGGGCTGACCAGCCGCCGCGCGGGCACCGCAGAAGGCGAAGCCCGGCTCGCCGGGGTGGCCCTGGGGCCAGCGGCAGGTGGTGCTGGTCAGATTCAGCAACGTCGCGCCGGGACCGGGAATTTCAACGACCGGCGGCCGCTGCGCCTCGCGCTTTTGCTTGCGCGTGATGGCGGACTTGGTCGGTTTCGACAGACCGAGCCGATTGGCCTTGCCGATCACCGCGTTACGCGTGGTGCCGCCCAGCTTCTCGGCGATCTGCCGGGCCGAATACCCGGCCGTCCACATTTCCTTGAGCAGCTCGACGCGCTCGTCTGTCCATTCCATGATAGGTGCCCCCGGGCATCATTTCCGGCCTGACCCCGTGTTCGTGGCCGGGGCCGCATGATAGCGGCGGTGATGCAACAAACCAATAGATAATGTGGTTCAAAGGTTAACGCCCCACAATATCCTGTGGACAGAATCACCCACAAGGTTGTGGATGACAGTTTGAATAACCGTCCTATCCGACCGTCGCGGCACGGAAAAATCGGTCCAGCGCGGTCAGGTGCCAGGCCCCGTCGCGAGCATGAAAACCGACATGGCCGCCGGCCGGGGTGACCAGCGGGGTGAGCATACGGTTTTGCGCCCAATCGTAGGCGGCGAGGCTCGCCGCCGGCACCACGGGGTCGTCCTTGGCGTGCAACACCAGGGTCGGTCGGCGGATGCCGGCCATCACGTTGATCGCACGCGCCCGGCGATAATAGTCATCGACGCCGTCAAATCCGTGACGCGGCGCGACGAACCGGTCGTCGAGCTCGCGAAAATCGCGGGCGCGACGAAGGATCTCCCGCTCCTCGGCGGAAAACAGCGCGCCTTCGCCCAGGCATTCCGCAACGAACCGGGTCAGCAGGAAGCGCTGGTAGGGCCAGGCGCGCGGCCGGCCGATATGCGCCGACGTGGCGACCATGTCGATTGGCGCCGAGACCGCCGCGAAGGCCCGCACCGGGGTGCGATCGCCGGCCTCGCCGGCGTGTTTCAGCAGGCAGTTGCCGCCGATCGAGAAGCCGATGGCGAAGATGCCGCGCGCCGCCAGGTCGGCCGGCACCGCGTCGAGCCCGGCGGCGATGTCCTCCGATCGCCCGGCGTGGAAATGGGTCTTGCAGGTGCGCCGCGACGGCCCGGCGCCGCGCAGGTTGAGCCGCATCACTGCGTGGCCGCGATCCAGCCAGTGGCGCGCGGCGTGCAGCATGTAGGCGCTGTCCTCGCAGCCCGACAGGCCGTGCACCATGAACACCAGCGGTTTGTCTTCGGGCGCGTCGGGCCGGTTCACCACTGCCTGCAGGCGGTCGCCGCAGCCGTCGGCGGTGTCGATCAGCAACCGCTCGCCGGGCAGCGGCGTGCCCTGGTCGACGAGCGTATTGCGCAAGGTCTGCAGGTCGGCGCCCCACCACGGGGCGCGGGCGCGGAAGGGCGGCGGCTCGAAGCCGGTCGCCGGCTCACTCAAATCTGATCTCGCCGTAGCCGCCGGCGGCGACGCGGTCGCACCAGGCGCGGTATTCCGGCGCGGTGCCGGAGTAGCGTACCAGGCGGCGGGTCTGCCGGCCCTCCACGTTCAGGTTGATGCCGGTCATCCACGAGTCGATCTCGTTCGACAGCAGGCCCTCGGCCTTCTTGGCCACGTAGTCGTGCCATTCGTTGACCGCGTGCGGCGTGGCGTCGGCGAAGGTCAGGCCCCGCTGGGTCATGTGGTCGAGCAGGTCGCGGACCCATTCCACGTTGTACTCGATGCTGCGCGGGTTGTTGCCGAGCGCGGCGTGCGGGCCCATCACCATGCACATGTTGGGGAAGCCGTCGACCATCACGCCGACGAAGGTCGACGGCCCGGCCGACCATTTCTCGCGCAGCGTCTGGCCACCCAGGCCGGTGATCGCCATGCGGTCGAAGCAGCCGGTGACGGCGTCGAAGCCGGTGGCGTAGACGATGATGTCGAATTCGCGCGACGCATCGCTGGTCTCGATCCCGCTCGCCGTGATGCGCCGGATCGGGGTCTCCAGCATCGACACCAGTTCGACATTCGGCTGGTTGTAGACCTCGTAATACTTGGTCTCCTGCGGCACCCGGCGGGTTCCGAAGCCGTGGTCGGTGGGAATCAGCAGTTCGGCGGTCTTCGGGTCGTGCACGCGTTGGCGGATCTTGTCGGCGACGAAGTCGGAGATCAGCTTGTTGGCCTCGCGGTCGACCAGGATGTCGCGAAAGTTGCCCTGCCAGATGCCGAAGCCGCGGCCGGCGTAGCGCTCCTCCCAGAAGGCATGGCGCTCTTCCTCGGTCACCTCGAAGGTGCCGCGCGGGTCAATGGTGTGCACGAAGCAGGCGGCGGTCTCGCGGCAGAGCTGGAACAGTTCGGGATAGCCGGCGCGGATCTCGTCCATCTCCGGCTTGGCGATCGGGCCGTTGTTGAGCGGCGTGCACCAGTTCGGGCGGCGCTGGAACACGGTGAGCTGGCCGGCGGTCTTGGCGATCTCCTGGATCGCCTGCACGCCGCTGGCGCCGGTGCCGATCACCGCGACACGCTTGCCAACGAAGTCGACCGGCTGCTTCGGCCACAGGCCGGTGTGGAAGGACTGGCCCTTGAAATCGTCCATGCCGTCGAACTTCGGCAGGGTCGGGGCCGACAGCAGGCCGACGGCGGTGACCAGGAAGCGGGCGGTGTGGCGGCTGCCGTCGTCCAACGTCACCGTCCAGGCGTGCGCGGCCTCGTCGAAATCGGCGGCTTTCACCCGCGCCGAAAACTGGATGTCGCGGCGCAGGTCGAACTTGTCGGCGACATGGTTGCAGTAGCGCTCGATCTCCGGCTGGCCGGAGAAATGCTCCGACCAGTCCCACTCCTCCAGCAGCTCCTGCGAGAAGGAAAAGCCGTAGGAGTAGCTTTCGGAGTCGAACCGCGCGCCGGGATAGCGGTTCCAGTACCAGGTGCCGCCGACCCCGGTGCCGGCCTCGAACACGCGCACGTTCAGCCCGATCTCGCGCAGGCGGTAGATCAGGTACAGCCCCGACATGCCGGCGCCGATGACGATGGCGTCGTGGTCGAGGGCGGTGTCGGTCGTCTGTTCGGCAACGGCACTCATGGCGTCCTCAGAACCGGTCGATGCGGTAGGGGCGGGGGTCGATCACCGGGGTGCGGCCGGCGACCAGGTCGGCGACGATGCGGCCGGTGACCGCGCCCTGGGTCAGGCCAAGATGGGCGTGGCCGAAGGCGAAGTACAGGTTCGGCTGATCCGGCGCGCGGCCGATCACCGGCAACGAGTCCGGCAGCGACGGGCGGTATCCCATCCAGCGGGCCGGGTCCGACGTGTCGAGGTCGGGGAACAGCTGCTTGGCGTGGGTCAGCAGGATCTCCGCGCGGTCCCAGTTGGGCGGTGCGTCGAGACCGCCGAGTTCGACCGTGCCGGCCAGCCGCAAGCCTTCCGCCATCGGCGTGACGCCGAAGCCGCGGCCCTGCACCAGCATCGCCGCGCGCAGGCCGATGTCGGCGTGCGGCAGCATCACATGGTAGCCGCGCTCGGTGTCCAGCGGCGGGTTCCAGCCGAGTTGCCGGGTGAGCTGGCGCGCATAGGCGCCGGCGGCGATCACCACCTGGTCGGCCGGCAGTTCGCCGTCCGATGTGTGGATCGCGGTCGGGCCCTGTGGTCCACGGGTGAAGCCGCGCACTTCGGCGCGCCTGATGGTGCCGCCGGCGGCCTGGAAGTGGTCGGCGAAGGCCTGGCTGAGGCCCAGCGGATTGATGGTGTGGGCGGTGTCGGGCGCGTACATGGCGCCAGCCACCGGGGCGCCGAGGCCGGGCACGAACTGCCGCACCTCCTCCGGGCCGAGCCGGTCCAGCCGCACGCCCAGCGCGCGGCGCAGGTTGGTCTCTTCGGCGGCAGCGTCGAGGCTCGCCTGGCTCTCGTACAGGTAGAGCGTGCCCTGGCGCCGGATCAGGTCGAGGGCGCCGGCGTCGGCCAGCAACGGTTCGTAGTGCTCGATGGCCTGCAACGACAGCGGCGCCAATTCGCGACTGATGCGCTCGTACGCCGCCCGCCGGCTGGCGGCCAGGAAGCGGACCAGCCACGGCGCGATCTTGGGCAGGTAGGACCAGCGCACCGCCAGCGGGGCCAGCGGATCGGCTAGCATGCCCGGCACCTTCTTCCACAGCCCCGGCGTGCCGTTCGGGATCACCGACGAGGTCGCCAGGATGCCGGCGTTGCCGTAGGAGGTGCCCTCGCCGGGGCCGTCGCGGTCGATCAGCGTGACGGTGTGGCCGTCGCGTTGCAGGTAGAGCGCGCAGCCCAGGCCGACGATGCCGGCGCCGATGACGGTAACCTGACGAGCAGGTGCCATGCGGTTACCGCGTCGACGTGGTGCTGGTCGACAGGGTCGGGGCGCCGCCGCCGGCCGGGTCGGGCGCGGCGGCGCCGAAGTCGAGGCTGACGCTGCCGTCCTCGATCCGGATGGTGCCCTTGCCGGTCTCGCTGGCGATCGAGTCGCCGGCGGCCAGCAGGGCCGCGGCCAGCCCGGCGACCCCGATACCGCCTTTCACCCAGCGGCCGGCCTCGCCGTCCCATTGATCGTCGAACGCCTTGCGGACCTCGGCGATGCCGGCCTGGGCCTGGGCGATGGAGGCGCCGATGCCGGTGTCGCCCTGGCTCTGCGCCAGCGCCGGCGAAGCCAGCAGCAGCGTCAGCGGCAAGGCGACGCGGGCGCTAGTCGTCGTCATCGTCCTCATCGTCGTCGTCGTCATGCGGCTCATCCGCCGGATCGACGAACAGACGGAAACGGTGGTCGCCATCGCGCTCGATCTCATTCACCAGATCCAGTTCCCAGGCCAGGTAGGCCCGCATGTGTTTCTCCACCGGCCCATCGTCGTGGTCGTAGGGCTTGAGCCAGACGTCGTCGGTCTCGTCGATGGTGTTCTCCAGCCCTTCCGCCAGGTCGTGGCCGGCAGCGCGCCAGGCGTCGGTACCACCTTCCAGCACCGCGATGGTGCGGTCGGTGAGCTCGGAGGCTTCCGGTGCCGCCAGGGTGGCGACGATGCCGTCGGGCGAGGTGAACACGATGGTGCCGTCGCCGGGCAGCTTCGGCAGGCTGTTCGGCAGGCGTGCACGCACCGCCCAGAAGGCGCCGGGAATGTGCCGGCGCTTGTACTGGCTGGAGAGCGCGAAATCGACCACCACCGCGTCGCCGGCGTCGACCAGCTTCTTCAGCTCGGCCGGGGTGACGGTGTTGCCGGCCGCCGCTCCGATGCCGGGCGGCAGCGCCGGCGGCATGCCGGTCTCCAGCTTCTCGCCGTCCAGGGCGCCGTCCAGCACGTGGGCGTCCCAGCCCATCTGCACCAGCCACGAGGCGGTCATCCGGGCGCGCACGCCGGTGTCGTCGACCAGCACCACGCGGGCGCCCAGCGTGGCGCACCACATCTCGGTCGACTGCACGAGCTGGCCGCCGGGCGCATGCAGCGAACCGGGCAGGTGGCCGGCGGCGTATTCGTCGGCCGTGCGCACGTCGAGCAGGTACAGCGTGCGGCTCGTGTCGGCCTGCCACGTGGCCAGGTCGGCCTTGGCGCAGGTCGGCACCTCGAAGCGTTCGGCGGCGCTGGCGGCACAGGCCTTGGCCTTCTCCAGGCCGGCGGGCGATGGTTCGGGCGCGTGGTTCTCGTTGCCGTGTTCGAGCTCCAGGCCGGCCAGGTGCCAGCCCATGGTACCGTTCTCCAGCGCCAGCACCTGGTTCGGGATGCCGGCGTTGATCAGCGACTGCGCACCGATGATCGAGCGGGTACGTCCGGCGCAGTTCACCACCACCAGCGTGTTCGGGTCGGGCGCCAGGTCGTGTACGCGATAGGCCAGCTCGGCGCCGGGGCAGTCGATGCCGGTGGGGATGTTCATCACCCGGAATTCGTCCAGCGGCCGGCTGTCGAGCACGATCAGGTCGCGGCCCGACGCCATCAGGTTCCGCAGCGCCGGGGCGTTGAGGTGCGGCGTGCCGTAGTGGTGCTCGACATACTCGCCGAACGCCTTCGACGGCACGTGCACCCCGGAGAACACGACATGGCCGGCCTCGCGCCAGGCTTCGAGGCCGCCGGCCATGATCGCCACGTTGGTGTAGCCGAGCTCGGCCATGCGGGCGGCGGCGCGGTTCGCCAGCTCGCCGCCGTCGTCGTCGATCAGCACCACGCGGGTGTCGCGGCGCGGTACCCGGCGCGTCAGCGACAGCTCCATGCGGCTGAGCGGCATCGGTGCGGCGTAGAACGGGTGGCCCTGCGTATGCACGCCCTCCTCGCGAACGTCGAGCAGGGCGATCTCGCCGCCGTCGGCCAGCATGGCCTTGACGTCGGCCGGGGTCGGGGCGGCCCCGGTCACTGCTTGTACACCGGCTCTTGGATGTCAGCCGAGGCGCCGAACTTCCAGTAGGTGCCTTCCGCGACGTTGAAGGCGATGCGATCGGGCAGGTGGTCGATGGCCAGGCCGTACATGTGGAACATCAAGGTCGGCGGCGCGCCCTCCAGGTGGATGGAGTGGATGTCGTCGGGCATCAGGCAGACGCCGGTGCCGCGCTCCACGGTGTGCTGGTGAGTGACTTCGACGGTGCCCTTGCCCTCGGTCCGGCCGTCGTCGGTGCGGCGGTAGAAGCGGTTGTGCTCCTTGCCCTTGATGCCGACGATCACCGCCCAGGTGGTGTGGTCGTGCGGCGGGGTTTCCTTGCCGGTCTTGCCGACCGACATGTAGAGCGCGAAGCGGTGGTCGGGGTCTTCCGACAGGCGGTAGACTTGGTTGGCATCGCCAGCCCCCAGTGGATAGTCGGCCGGGTCCCACATCGAGCCATCGCCGGCCAGCGCGATCAGCTCCTCGCGGACCTGTTCCAGCATTTGCGGGCAGACGCCTTGTTCGGATTCCAGCCGCCGCACCTTGGCGACGGCGGTGTCGATGGCCTGCTGGCGCTCGGCCAGACGGTCGATGCTCTCGGCAACGCTCATGGGTCGCTCCTTCCCGGGAATTGGCCCCAGTTTACGTGGCCGCCGGCGACCGCTTCAAGCCGGCCGGGGCGGTGTATGCTGCGCGCGATCGAACCGGGAGCATCGCACATGACGACCATCACCGAACATGTCGTCCGCACCGCGCGGCACACGACCTTCCATCTCGCCGCCGGGCCGGTCGACGGACCGCTGGTGATCTTCGTGCACGGCTGGCCGGAACTCAGCTTGAGCTGGCGGCATCAGCTGCCGGCGCTGGCGGCGCTGGGCTTTCGCGCGGTGGCGCCGGACATGCGCGGCTACGGCCGTTCCTCGGTCTATGACACGCACGAGGCCTACGCGCTGGAGCACAGCGTCGCCGACATGCTGGAGCTGCTCGACGGGCTGGGCCGCGACAAGGCGGTCTGGGTCGGGCACGACTGGGGCAGCCCGGTGGTCTGGTCGCTGGCGCGCCACCATCCCGAGCGCTGCGTCGGCGTCGCCAACCTGTGCATCCCCTACGGCCTGGAGCGCGGGCTGGACCATGTCCTGACCCTGGCCGACCGCACGCTCTATCCCGAGGACAAGTTCCCCTACGCACAGTGGGAGTACATGCGGTTCTACGAGGAGAATTTCGACAAGGCTTGCAGCACCTTCGACGCCAATCCCTACAACCTGGTCAAGGCGCTGTTCCGCAAGGGCGACCCGGCCGGCAAGGGCAAGCCGTCGATGACCGCCTTCGTGCGCCAGAGCGGCGGCTGGTTCGGCGGCGCCGGCGAGGCCCCGGACGTGCCGCGCGATGCCGACGTGGTCACCGACGCGGAGTTGCGCAGCTATGCCGAGGGGCTGATCCGCAACGGCTTCTTCGGACCGGATAGCTGGTACATGAACCATCGGGCCAACGCCGCCTACACGTCGAAGGGCGGCAACGACAAGCGGCTGGCCATGCCGGTGCTGTTCCTGGCCGCGGCCTACGACTACGTGTGCGAGACCATCGATTCACGTCTGGCCGAGCCGATGCGGGCGCTGTGCGACGATTTGAGCGAACAGGTGGTGGAGAGCGGCCACTGGATGGCGCAGGAGCGCCCGGTCGAGGTCAACGCCGCGCTGGTCCGCTGGCTCGCCCTCAAGTGTCCGGACTGGTGGCCGCGCTGAGGCCCTAGTTCACCACGCTCAGGCGCGGGCGGAAGTCGTCGCCGGCGGTGAGGCGCTCGGCCGGGAAGTGCAGGCTGACGCGGGTGCCGACGCCGACCTCGCTGTCGATCTCCAGGCGGCCGTCATGCAGCTCGATCAGCGACTTGACGATCGGCAGGCCGAGCCCGGTGCCCTCGAAACGGCGGTCCAGCGAGGCGTCGATCTGCTCGAACGGGCGCATCGCGCGCTCCACGTCCTCGGGCGTCATGCCGATGCCGGTGTCGGCGACGGTGATCACCAGCTCGCCATCGGTGGTGATCGCGCTCTCCACCGTGACCTGACCGCCATGCGGCGTGAACTTCACCGCGTTGGACAGCAGGTTGATCAGCAGCTGCTTGACCCGGCGCTCGTCGGCCCATAGCGGCGGCAGGTCGTCGGGGATGCGGTTCACCACCCGCACCGACCCGGCGGCCGCGCGTTCCTCGATCAGGCGCAGGCAGGACACCACCGACTTGGGCAGCAGCACCGGCGACTCGGCCAGGTCGAGCTTGCCGGCCTCGGCCTTCGACATGTCGAGGATGTCGTTGATCAGTTCCAGCAGGTGCAGGCCGGAGGCGTTGATGTCGGCAGCGTAGTCCTTGTACTCGCGCACGCCGACCGGCCCGAACATCTCCTTGCGGATGATCTCGGAGAAGCCGATCACCGCGTTCAGCGGGGTGCGCAGTTCGTGGCTCATGTTGGCCAGGAACTCGGTCTTCGCCCGGCTCGCCAGTTCGGCCGCTTCCTTGGCCTCCTGCAATGCCTGCTCGGCCTGCTTGCGTTCGGAGATCTCGCCGATCGAGCCGGCCATGCGGTAGGCCTGACCGGTGCCGTCGCGCAACGCCAAGCCACGGTCGACGGCCCAGCGATAGACGTCGTCGTCGCCGAGCACCCGGTACTCGCCACGGAACAGGCTGCAACCGCCCTGCAGGTGGTCGCGCAGGTGCTGTTCGTAGGCTTCGCGGTCGTCGCGGTGGATGCGGCTCAGCCACAAGGCGGCCGAAACCACGCCGTCTTCCATCGGCAGGTGGAACAGCTCGGCGATGCGCGGCGACAGCGTGCGCTCGTCGGTCAGCAGGTTCCATTCCCACAGCGCCTCGTTGGCGGCGTGCATGGCCAGTGTGAAACGCTCGCGGGTCTCCTGCGCGGCGCGTTCGCGCTGGCGCTGCTCGCTGAGGTCGACGATCAGGACCAGCGTGCCGCCATCCTCCAGGGGCCGCCGCAGCAGGCGCAGCAACTGGCCGGTGGCGAGTGCGTGCTCGCCGTCATCGGCGGTCAAAGGGTCTATCTCCAGGCCGCCGTCGATTGCCTGCAGGGCGCGGAATCCGGCATTGGCCTGGCGGCGGTTGCCGTCGGCGCCGTACACCGCGACGGCACACGGCAGGTCGTCGAGCACGGCGCCCAGATTCGCCTCGGCGGCGTGGCGGCCGGCGGCCGCCGCGGCGGCGAGCTGCAGGCGATGGTCGCGGCGCAGTTCGCGATACCACATCGCCAGGCCGGTCAGCAGCGCGGCCAGTCCGGCGGCCGTCATCGGCGCGCCGCCGCGCACCGTGGCAACGGCGATCGCGGTCAGGCCGAAAAACGCCAGAATGGTGGCGACGGTGCCGAAATGACTGAATCGGTTTGTAGAATCAGCGGCCTGGATGTCGCGTAGCGTCATCGATCGCGACCTCGATTCGTCATCAAAACCCCCGCCGCTCGTGTTTCCACTGGCGCATTTTTTCGCGCTTGCAGTCATCGTCGGTCATAAATGCAAACGAATGGTTAACGCTGTTGCGGGCGCGTTAACCTTTTCGCAAGCAAGCGGCGCCCAGAATTGCCCGACCGGGCCAAGAATTCCCGGCGCGGAATGCGAATGGCGGGTGATCTGGGTGTGACGCCGCAACATCTAAGAAAGTTGGCTGCCTGCGTCGCGCCGGTGGCGCGCGATGCGACGTGCCGCCAGGTCGTCGGGCGCTTCGCCGACGATGCCGGGCTGCACTCGCTGGCGGTGGTGGACGCCGGTCGGCCGGTCGGCCTGGTGGCCCGGGCCGGTTTCATGCAGCGATTCGAGAGTGCGGACGCCGCGGCCATGGACCGGCCGATCGCGCTGGTGATGAACGCCAATCCGCTGATCGTCGAGACCGACGAGAGCCTGTTGGCGGTGCACGGCCGGCTCGTCGAGAACCATGCCAGTGCCCTGGTCGATGGCTTCGTCGTGGTCGAGGACGGCGCCTATCTCGGGGTCGGCGCGGCGCTGGACCTGATGCGGCTGACCGTCGCGGCGATGACCGACCACGCCCAGGAACTCGATCAGGCCCGCCGGCGGGCGGAACAGACCAGCCGCGCCAAGTCGCAGTTCCTGGCCAATATGAGCCATGAACTGCGCACGCCGCTGAACGCCATCATCGGGTTCTCCGAGATCATCCGCGACCAGACCTTCGGGCCGGTCGGCAGCCCGCAATATCGCGACTACGCGCACGACATTCACAGCTCGGGCGGTCACCTGCTCGACCTGGTGAACGACATTCTCGACCTGTCCAAGGTCGAGGCCGGCGCGATCGAACTCCACGACGAACTGATCGACGTCGCCGACCTGATCGACAGCTCGGTGATGCTGGTGCGCCAGTTCGCCGACCGTGGCGCGATCCGCCTGGCGGTCGACCTGCCCAGCGTGTTCCCGTCGCTCAACGCCGATTCGCGCAAGCTCAAGCAGGTGCTGGTCAATCTGCTGTCCAATGCGGTGAAGTTCACGCCGAAAGGGGGCGAGGTGCGGGTCGCCGTGTCGGTCGGCGAACGTCTCGACATTTCCGTTACCGATACCGGGATCGGCATGGCGCCGGACGACATTCCACTGGCGCTGACACCGTTCAAGCGCATCGACGGCGAGTTGAACCGGACCATACAGGGCACCGGCCTGGGCTTGCCGCTATCGAAGGCATTGATCGAGGCGCATGGCGGCGGCCTGACCCTCGCCAGCGCGCGCGACCGCGGCACCACGGTGACCGTGAGCCTGCCGGCCACGCGACTGGTCTGGCCCGCGTCGGAACTGATGGATCAGGCCGGCTAGCGCCGGCCGCCGGCCAGCCTTGCCGCCTCGGGCAGGCCGCGCAGCCGCGCCATCGCCCAGATCCCGACCACCGGGCCCAGTGCCAGGCAGGCGAAAGCGCCGGCCCAGCCGAAGCCGTCGACCAGCGGCGGCAGCGCGTGAATCGTGATCAGTGTCAGCAGGAAGCCCATCGAGGTCTGCATGGTCAGCATGGTGCCGGCCAGTTCCGGCGGCGACAGCTCGGTGATTGCGGCCGAGAACTGCGCGGAATCGGCGATCACCGCCATACCCCAGACCAGGCACAGCGCGAACAGCAACCAGGGCGCGGCACCGAACAGCAGGCCGACGGTGAGCGAACAGGCGCCGCTGACCGCCAGCGCGCCGATGGTCAGCGCGGTGCGCCCGAACCGGTCGGCCAGCAGGCCGCCCGCCCCGGCTCCGACCAGTCCGCCGAGTCCGATGGCGGCGAAGGTCGCGGCGCGCGCCCAGAACGGTCCGTCGGCGTCGCCGAGGCTGGCCCGGAAGCTGGCGTCCAGGAACACCCCGAGCCAGGCCCAGACCGCGTACAGTTCCCACATGTGGCCGAGATAGCCGAGATTGGCGAGGCGCAGCGGCCGCTCGCGCCAGCCGTTCAGGGCCAGGCGCGGGTCGAAACGCGCCAAGCGGGCGAAGTTCGGTCCGACCGGCGCCAGGTTGATCAGCAGCCCGGCGAGGCCCGCCGCCACCGAGGCGGAGGCAATGGTGAAGCGCCAGTCGATGCCGCCGAAGGCATTGAACAGGTGCGGTGCCGCCGAGCCCAGCGCCAGGGCGCCGACCAGCAGGCCGATCAGGAGCCCCAGGTCGGCCCGGGCCCAGGCCGAGGCCATCTTCATGCCGACGGGGTAGATGCCGGCCATGCAGGCGCCGGTGATGAAGCGGCAGGCCAGCACGGCGCCAGAGTCCGGCGGCAGCCAGAGCAGGCCGGCGTTGGCGATCGCGGCGGTCAGGGCGCAGGCGGTGAAAAAGCGGCGTGGGTCGAGCCTGTCGGCCAGCCCGAGCGCGGCGCTGGTCAGCGTGCCGGCGACGAAGCCGACCTGCACCATGCTGGTCAGCAGCGAGGCCTGGGTGGCGCCGAGCCCGTGCTCGGCGACCAGCGAGGGCACCACCGCGGAGGCGGAGAACCACAGCGACATCGCCGCCAGTTCGCAGATCGCCAGCAGCGTCAGCGGCCAGAACCGGCCGCCGGTGGTCATCGTCACATCGAGCGCTCCGCGTCGGACGCCCGATCAATGCAGCCGCGCGGCCGACGAATCAAGCGTCGTCGCCGATCACCCGGTCGATGGCATCCTGGTCCAGCGCAACGTCGCGACCGTGGATCAGGCCGCTGGCGACGTCGATCAGGCGCTGCAGCGCGGTGCAGGTGGCCAGCGCGATGGCCGCCGCGGCCTCGGGGTCGGCGGTGCCCATCTCGGTGATCGAGCGGCTGACCAGGCGATCCATGCGCTCCACGGCATAGTCGAACGGCTCGCGGAACTGTCGCGGGCTGAGCCGATAGGCCTCGACCGCCAGTTGGCGGTCCGACAGGCCGCTGTCGAGGAAATGCTGCTCGTAGCTCTTCGGCGCCCAGTCGCGCAGGTCTTCCAGGCATTCCGGCATGTCGGCGACCAGATCGAGCAGCATTACCACTTCGTTGAAGTGGTTCAGGTAGTCGGTCGCCAGCAGCGTTTCCGCATTGACGTTGCTGTCGCCCAGAATCGCACGCAACGCGTCGCGCGCACGCCCGTCGTCGTCGGCGATGTGTAGCGCAACACCCACATCCGGCTCCCGCCATGACCCAAACTCGTCGCGCGCAGTCTAGGCGACGACGGTAACCGGGGCGTAAACGTCGCCGCCCGGCGCCATCACCGAATGGGCGTGCATCCCATACTATGGCCAAATTTGGCCGTCGGTCGGCCTCCTTCTCGAGCCAGTCCAGCAGGGCCTGGCCCGACCCCGTCATCGCCGCAGGCCCACGGACATCTCACTCGTTCCCCAAGGTACGGCACCGGCCGAGGTGCCGGCAGGTGCGGCTTGCGTCCACCCCGGTGCGACCGCGGTTCCTAGTCGAACATGATGACCGAACGGGCGACGGCGCCGGTCTTCATCTCGGCAAAGGCCTCGTTGACGTCCTCCAGCTTGATCCGCGCGGAGATCATCTCGTCGAGCTTGAGCTTGCCGTTCATGTAGAAGTCGACGTAGCGCGGCATGTCGATGGGGAATCGGTTGGAGCCCATCATCGAGCCCTGGATCTTGCGCTCCTGCAGGAATTCCGCGCCGTGCAGCTCGATATTGGTGCCCAGCGGGATCATGCCGATGATGGTCGCGGTGCCGCCCGGCCGCAGCATCTTGAAGCACTGCTCGGCGGCGACCTTCAGGCCGATGGCCTCGAACGAATAGTCGACACCGCCGTTGGTGATCTCCTTGATGTATTTCGGCAGGTTCTCGACCTCGCCGGCGTTGATCGTGTCGGTGGCGCCGAACTCCTTGGCCAGGTTCAGCTTCGAGCCGACCATGTCGACCGCGATGACGCGGCCGGCGCCGGCGATCGCGGCGCCGTTGATCGCCGACAGGCCGACGCCGCCGCAGCCGATCACGCAGACCGTGCTGCCGGCCTGAATGCGTGCCGTGTTCTGCACCGCGCCGACGCCGGTGGTGACGCCGCAGCCGACCAGGGCGGCGCGGTCCAGCGGCATGTCCTTGCGCACCTTCACCAGCGCGTTCTGGTGCACCAGCATCTGCTCGGCGAAGGCCGAGAGGTTGATGAATTGGTTGATCGGCTCACCGTTCTGCGACAGGCGCGGCGGCGCCCCCTTCGCGCGCTTGGTGTCCGGATCGGTGCACAGCGACATGTGGCCGGAGATGCAGTACTCGCAATGGCCGCAAAATGCGTTCAGGCAGGTGATGACGTGATCGCCGACCTCGCAATTGTGCACCTCGTCGCCGATCGCCTCGACCACGCCGGCGGCCTCGTGGCCCAACACGGTCGGCAGCGGGTAGCGGTAGGTGCCCTCGATCATGTGCAGGTCGGAGTGGCACACGCCGCAGGCCTTCGTGCGGATCAGCACCTCGCGCGGGCCGGGCTTGTCGATGCTGACATCCTCGATCGTCAGCGGCTTGCCGACCTCGCGTAGCATGGCGGCTTTCATGGTTGCGTCTCCCGTTCTTCTCAGGTGTTCAGGTAATTCAGCGGCAGGCCGGCGCGCGGCCATTGCATCTTCACCAGCCGGCCGGTGGTCGACAGGGTGATGTAGGCGGTTTTCAGGTCGTCGCCGCCAAAGCAGATGTTGGTGGTGTAGAGGTCCGGCATGGCGATGTGCTCGACCGAGCGGCCGTCGGGCGACATCACCGTGATGCCGCCGTTGAACAGGGTCGCCACGCAGACATTGCCGGCGCCGTCGACGGCCAGCGAGTCGAACAGCTGGAAGCCCGGCACGCCGGCCAGCAGGGTGCCGCCATTCGGCGACGGGAAGGACTTCTTGGCGAGCTTGCCGGGGCTGGCGATGTCGAAGGCCCAGACCCGGCCGGGCTGGGTCTCGGCGACGTAGAGTGTCTTCTCGTCGGCCGACAGGCCGATGCCGTTGGGCGTCAGCAGCGGGTAGGCGGCGACCTCGATGTGGCTGCCGTCCGGCTTGGCGTAGAACACGCCGCCGCGGTCCAGGTCGCGCTCGCGGCCCTTGCCGAGATCGGTGAACCACATGCCGCCGGCGCGGTCGAAGACGATGTCGTTCGGCCCTTTCAGCGGCAGGTCGCCGGCGGCCGTGTACAGCACGTCGACCTTGCCGGTGTTCAGGTCGACCCGCTCGATGCGGCCGCCGGAATAGTCGTCGGGCTGGCCCACCGGGCGCAGCAGGCCGCCCTCGGAGACGAAGGCCAGGCCGCCATTGTTGCAGATGTAGCAGGCGCCGTCGGGGCCGATGGCGGCACCGTTCGGGCCGCCGCCGGTTTCGGCGATGACTTCCTTGCGGCCATTGGGTTGTACCCGGGTCAGCGTCTTGCGCTCGATCTCGACCACGATGATCGAGCCGTCCGGCATGGCGATCGGCCCCTCCGGAAAGCGCAAGCCCGTCGTGACGTCGTCCAGGACCGCCATGGTGATGTCCTCCCTGCCCGGCCGGCATGATAGCGCGCGCCGGGGCAGATGCCAGCGAGCGTCGACTCCAGCGAGCGCATGTTGTGCAAGCTGCTGCCGAACCCGGCAATGCACTTCGAGCTCGGCGCCTTCCACAAGCAGTTCAACCGCAATCGCCGCAGCCTGGAGGACATCGTCGACTATCACGACGCGCTCGCCGCGCTGGAGAGCGACCAGGATGGCATCGCCGGCTACCGCGCGATGCATGCCGAGCGGCTCGACCTGCTGGTCGGGCTGATGCGCGAGGCCGGCATGAAGCCGCCGATCGCGCCGAAGGCCGGCGTCTATACCTTGTGGGAGACCCCGACACGCGGCCTTCGGGCAGCCTGTCGCGAGTGCCGCCGCCTTCAACTTCACCATGATCGAGCGGACCGGGGTCGTGGGTGTGCACTTCGCTGCCTACCTGCGCTACGCCTTCTGTGCCGACGTCGCCGCGATCCGCGACGAGCTCGGCGCCGCATTCGACGCCGTGGCGGTGTCCTACGACTGACACCGTCCCGGCCCGGGACATATTTCGAACTTTAGCGGTTCTTTAGGAGAGCAGGGTCCACAGTTGGTGCGCCAGCGTATCCGTAGCGAAGGCGCGAATGACGATGAACCGACTGAGCAAGGCGGACGTCGACCGGCTGTTGAGCAATCCGTCCGCGGACACCCGAGCCGACCTCGCGGGCCGTATCGCGGCGCTGTGGCGGGACCGCGACCTCGGCCCCAACGAGCGGCGCCTGGCCGACGAGATCATTCGCCAGCTGTTGCAGGACATCGACGTCAGCGTCCGGCTGGCCCTGTCGCAGACATTGAAGACCGACCCGAACCTGCCACACGACGTGGCGATGACGCTGGTCGGCGACCTGGACGAAGTCGCGGTGCCGATGCTGAGCACCTCGCTGGTATTCTCCGAGGCCGACCTGATCGAAGTGGTCCGCACCCGCGGTCCCGCCTGCCAGGTGGCGATCGCCGCCCGCGCCAGCGTTCCGGTGGACGTCGCCAGCGCGCTGGTCGATACCGGCGACGAGACCGTCGCCGCCACGCTGATGCGCAACGAGGGCGCGGTGATCGACGAGCCGTTGGGCGCCAAGGTGCTGGACATCTACTCGGGCAGCGAGCTGGTGATCGACTCGATGGCACAGCGTCGCCACGTGCCGCTGCGCCTAGCTGAGCGGCTGACCGGCATCGTCGCGGAGAACCTGCGGCGCCGGCTGCGGCGCGACGGCGCGGTAAGCGCGGACAAGGTCGACGACATGGTCGACTGGAGCCGCGAGCGCAGCCTGATCGACATGATCAACGAGAAGACCAGCGACGAGGAACTGCTCGACCTGTGCGACCAGCTCGGCCGCCGGGAGCGTCTGACCCCCGGGCTGCTGCTGCGGGCGCTGTGCCTGGGCAAGATGCGCTGCTTCGAGGCGGCGATGGCGGTGATCGCCGCCATCGACCTGTACAGCGCCCAGGTGCTGGTGCGGGATACCGGCAAACATGGCTTCCGCTCGCTCTGCGTGGTCGGCGGATTGCCGGAGATGGTGTACGACGTCGGCCGCTTCGCGGTCAGGGTCGGCTACCTGCACCCCGATGCAGGCCCCGGGACGAAACGCCGTTTCCGGCTCGCCATCGCCGCCCGCTACGGCGAGGCGGCGGAGACGCTGGCAGACGACGAACTGCTGCGTTATCTGGCCAAGCTGCCCAGCCATCCGGTGGAACCCGAAGAACCGGCGCCGCTGCGCGTGGTTGGCGGCTAGCGAGCGGGTTCCGGCCTACTCGGCGGCCGGTTTCGGGCTGTTCGCGGCGGCCCGGGCGATCACCGCGTAGAACGTGTCGGGGTCGATCGGCTTGGCGATGAAATCGTTCATCCCGGCGTCCAGACAGCGCCGCATGTCGTCGTTGCCGGCATTCGCGGTCATCGCCACGATCGGCACGGCGGCGCGCTCGCGGTCGTCCAGGGCGCGAATTTCGGCGGTCGCCTGCAGGCCGTCCTTGATCGGCATCTGAACGTCCATCAGCACCAGGTCGAAGGCGTTCTGGCGCGCCAGGTCGACGGCGGCGGCGCCGTCGGACGCGACCATCACGTCGTGGCCGTGGCGTTCCAGCAAGGCGGAGACCACGATCTGGTTCAGCTTGTTGTCGTCGGCCGCCAGAATGCGCAGCGGCCGCTGCGGGCCCAGGCCGGGCGCCGCCACCACCGGGCCGAGACCGGGTTCGGCGCGGCGGAAACTGGCGGTGAACCAGAAGGTGCTGCCCTCGCCGAGCTTGCTGTCGACCCAGATGCGGCCGCCCATCGCCTGTACCAGGTGACGGCAGATCGCCAATCCCAGCCCGGTGCCGCCAAAGCGCCGGGCGATCGACGGGTCGGCCTGGGTGAAGGCGGTGAACAGGCCATCGCGGGCGTCGTCCGCAATGCCGATGCCGGTGTCGGCGACGGCGAAGCGCAGCTCGACCGCCTCGTCGTCGCCGTCCGCGGCGTCGGCCGGGCGCTCGGCAACCTCGACCTTGACCGTGACGGTGCCGGTATCGGTGAACTTGATCGAGTTGGAGATCAGGTTCAGCAGGACCTGGCGCAGCCGTGCCGGATCGCCGGTCAGCGGCGGGATCGGAAGCTCCGGCAATTCGGCACGCAGCCGGATGCCCTTCTCCTGCGCCCGGCCCGACATCAGCAGCACCATGGAGTCGATCAGCCGGGCCGGGTCGAACTCCACCGTGTCGAGCTCCAGCCGGCCGGCCTCGACCTTCGACAGGTCGAGGATGTCGTTCAGGATCTCCAGCAGCGCTTCGCCGGAATAGTGGATGGTCTCGGCGTAGTCGCGCTGCAGGTCCGACAGCGAGGTGTCCAGCAGCAGCCGGATCATCGACAGCACGCCGGTCAGCGGCGTCCTGATCTCGTGGCTCATGGTCGCCAGGAAAGCCGACTTGGCCTCGTTGGCGCGCTCCGCCTCCAGCTTGGCGCGGCGCAGCTCCAGCTCGTGGGCCTTGCGGTTGGTGATGTCCTGCAGGCTGACGATCGCGGCCGGACGGCCGGAATAGCTAACCTCGACCGCCGACAGCATGGCCCAGATGCGGTTGCCCTCGCGCGTGCGCAGCGGCAGCTCGAAGTCGCTGACCTGGCGCTCGCGGCGGATCAGGTGCTGCAGCCGCTGGCGGTCGGTGTGGTCGTCGAAGAAGTTGCCCCAGGCGCGTCCCGACAGGTCGCCGACGTCGCCGAACAGGTCGCTGGCGCGGTCGTTGGCGAACAGCACCAGGTCGTCGTCCAGCCGAGTCACCAGGGTCGGCAGCGGTGTCGTCGCCAGCACCCGGCGCAAGTTGGCCAGCGTGGCGTATTCCTGGCGTCGCAGGATGCCGACCCGGCGCGCGGCGAAGATGCCGATGACGTTGGTGCCCAGCAGCAGCAGGCCCTGCGCGATCTGCTCGTCCATCTCGGCGGGCAGCGCGCGCGCGTCGTCGGGCAGGGCCACGGCGCTGACCAGGCCGGAGGCGACGGTGAAGGCGGCCGCGATCGCCGTCAGGTAGATGAACCGGTTGGGCAGGAAGAAATAGATCGCGCACACCGTCACCACGGTGGTGAAGTCGCGGATCGGCCAGTCCGGCCGCAGCATGAAGATGATCAGGAAGGCGGCCGCGCAGTAGATCTCGAAAGCGCTGACCACGCGGTCGACCAGGCGGTAGTTGCCGGTCCGGCGCAGCACCAGCTCGGCGCCGGCGAAGGCCAGCACCAGGCTGCCGGTACGCAAGGCGAGGTCGATGAAGAAAATGCCGTCGGCGCCGTAGGTGCCGTACTCGACCAGGCCGAACAGGAAGAACACCGCGCCGGAGATCAGCAGTGCGTAGCGTGCCGGGCCGGCGATTTCGGCATAGCTGTGGCGGCGGTAATCGTCCTCCGTCGCAGGGTCGACGAACTCCGCGCTCAGCGGCGAGATCGCGTGGGCGTTGCCGGCGCTCGGCGCGGCGGGCGGCTCAGTCATCGCAAGGCCGGGCGGTCGGGCGGCTCATGGTCGAAGAATCTACAGGCCTGGTGGCGGCTTGCCCAGCGTTGCGCGCGACATCGCGGGGCCGGCATGGTAAGCTAGGCAACAGAACCCAATAGTCAGGTCGAGGAGCACGGACACATGTCGGTAGCGTTCAAGGAAGGCGTGCGCGGCGTGCGCGAGCAGGTCAGCGACGAGGAGTGGCAACTGCGCTGCGATCTGGCGGCCTGCTACCGCGCAGTCGCGATGTATGGCTGGGACGACCTGGTGTTCACCCACATCTCGGCGCGGGTGCCGGGCCCGGAGCATCACTTCCTGATCAACCCCTATGGGCTGATGTTCGACGAGATCACCGCGTCGAGCCTGGTGAAGATCGACCTGGACGGCAAGATCGTGCTGGAGAACGGCTACACGGTGAACGAGGCCGGTTTCGTGATCCACTCCGCGATTCACATGTCGCGTGACGACGCGCAGTGCGTGCTGCACCTGCATACCGATCAGGGTATCGCGGTGTCGGCGCAGAAGGGCGGCCTGCTGCAGATTTCGCAGCAGGCGGCGACGCTGATCGACGATTTGGCCTATCACGACTACGAGGGCATCGCCGTCGACCTGGGCGAGCGCGAGCGGCTGGTCGCCGACATCGGAGCCAAGCATTTCATGATCCTGCGAAACCACGGCACGCTGACCGTCGGCAACACGGTCGGCGATGCGTTCCTGCGCATGTACACGCTGGAGCGGGCCTGCAAGGCGCAGGTCATGGCACTGGCCGGCGGCGTGGAGGTCATCACGACGTCGGACGAGTCGGTGCGCAAGGCCGGCGAGGTCATGAAGTCCGGGATCGAGAGCGGCGCGATCACCGAGCTGGCCTGGCCGGCGATCGTCCGCAAGCTCGACCGCGAGGATCCGAGCTTCCGGGACTGAACCTTTTCAAACGCGAGATGCCCTGACTTGATCCATGGGTGTTCGGTTAAGCCCTTCCGGGCCTGCGCTGACACCTCGACGTCTTTGCAAGCTCAGCGACGCGGATGGCCCGGACAAGCCGGGCCATGACGCGTTCTCCATGTTTTTCAACAGCACCGTCATGCCCCGGCTTGTCCGGGGCATCCACGTCCGGAAGCTGGACCAATCGGTTGCGGTCCTTCCGTCCGGTGCCGCCCGAAGCGATGCAACCGCCTGAGCGGCAACAAGGAAACGGACAATCACCGCAAGCTC
This sequence comes from Alphaproteobacteria bacterium, assembly GCA_040223615.1. GTDB lineage: Bacteria > Pseudomonadota > Alphaproteobacteria > JAVKFY01. Next base: position 96,170 of record JAVKFY010000061.1, on the reverse strand, counting down.
AACCGGACACCTGTGGGCTCGACCCGGCCATCTCCGTTGCGGCGTGCGCTACTCGACCTCGACCACCATCTCGATCTCGACGGCGATCTGGAACGGCAGCGAGCCGAGGCCGACGGCGGAGCGCGCGTGGCGGCCCTTGTCGCCGAACACTTCGACCATCAGGTCGGAGAAGCCGTTGATCACCGTCGGGTGATTTTCGAAGTCGGGGTCGGCGTTGACCATGCCGAACACCTTCACGATGCGCTTGACCTTGTCCAGGCTGCCGAGCTCGCCGCGCAGGCTGGCCAGCAGGTTCAGGCCGGTCAGGCGCGCCGCCTCCTGCGCCTTGGGAATGTCGATCTGGCTCGGCACCTTGCCGGAGATGCGGCTGCCGTCGGCCCGGGTCGGCCCGGCGCCGGCCATGAACACCAGGTTGCCGCTGCGCACCGCGCGCACGTAGTTGCCGGCCGGGTCCGGCGCCGGCGGCAGTTCGATACCGTGTTGCTTCAGGTTGGCTTCGGCGGACATGGCTTGCGCTCCCTTTCGCGCCCTAGGAAAAGATGAAGTCGTCGGCGCTCAGGTCGGCGGCCGGGAACCGTATCAATGTCAGGCTGAGGCCATCGGCCGTTACCGTGGCGTGATCGCCATCTTGTGACACGACGACATCGTCGAAACCGGCAATGCCGACCAGGCTGATCCGGTCGATGCCGTCTTCGAACCCCAAGACTGTATCGTCGCCATGTCCCGGCGTCGTCACGAAGAAGTTGGCGGGGTCACCGCCGATCAGCGAGTCGTTGCCGGGGCCGCCGATCAGCGTGTCCACCCCGGCCCCGCCGATGATGGTGTCGTCGCCGGCATGGCCGACGAGCAGGTCGTCTTCGGGGCCGCCGAACAGGCTGTCGCCGCCGCCGCCGCCGCGTAACGTGTCGGAGCCGACTTCGCCGAGAAGGGTGTCGTTGCCGCTCTGTCCGGACAGCAGGTCGGCGCCATTGGAGCCGACAAGGGTGTCGTTGCCGGCGCCGCCGATGACCGTATCGTCGCCTTCCTCGCCGCGGACGTTGTCGTCGCCGAACTGGCCGCGGACAAGGTCGTCGCCAGGACCGCCGCGCAGCAGATCGAAGCCACGGCTGCCGGCCAGGGTATCGTCGCCGGCGCCGCCGTCGATGGTGTCGGCGCCGCCGAGGCCGAAAACCCGGACACCGCTGTCGCCGGTGGACACGCTGTCGGCGGCCGATGTGGCGACCAGCGTGCCGTCGTCGTTGTTGGCCGGCACCGGCGGGGTCGGTTCGCCCGGCGCGCCGTAGATCGCCCGGATCGCGGCGCGGTCGTCGGGCAGCAGGGTCTGGATGTCCTGGTCATAGTTCGCGTTCAACAGAGCGTCGACCCGGTCCTCGTGGTTGAGGCCGAGCGCGTGGCCGAGCTCATGCAGCGTGGTGGCGAAGACCGAGATCGAGTCGGAGACGCCGAACAGCGTGAAGTCCTCGGCCAGGTCGAACTGGATGTCGGCGAACTGGATATCGTCGCCCAGGAAGCTCACCATGCTCAGCGCCAGCACGTTGCCGGGACCGTCCAGTTCGGCGATGCCGCCCAGCCGGATGTCGACGCCGGCCGCGTCGGTGGCGACGAACTGGAACGAGAGGTTCGCGGTCGCCGCCCAGGTATCGAAGGCCTGCTGGATCACCGGCAGCCAGTCGCCGTCCAGCACGGTGTCGAACGTCTGGCGGCCGTCGACGCCACCGCCGGAAACGGTCCAGGTGATGGCCTCGCCCGGCCGCCAGCGAAACCCGCTGGCCTGGAAGGCCTCGCTGACCGTGCTGGGCGCGATGTTCTGCAGGGCGCTGCGATCCACACTACGAGAAGACGAAGTCGGTGGACGATAGCACGGCTGCGGAGACGCCGATCAGCGTGATCGCGGTGGTCGGCGTGTCCTGGAAGGTGACGGTGACCTGATTGAAGCCATCGCTCAGGCGGACGTCGTCGAGACCGGCGCCGATGATGTTGATGGTGTCCGTCCCCGGAGTGAAGTCGGCGATGGTGTCGCTGCCCTGATCGGCGCTGAAGGCGAAGAAATCGAGGCCGGTGCCGCCGATCATCGAGTCGTTGCCGGGGCCGCCGATGAAGACGTCATTGCCGGCGCCGCCGTCCAGCGTGTCGAAGCCGGCATGGCCGACCAGCAGGTCGTCGCCGGCGCCGCCGAACACGGAATCGAAACCGCCCTGGCCGCGTACGGTATCGGCGCCGTCGCCGCCGAACACCATGTCGTCGCCGGAATTACCGTTGGCGACGTCGTTGCCGCCGTCGCCGTTGACGGTATCCTCCCCGGCGCCGCCGAACAGCAGGTCGTTGTCGTCACCGCCGCTGAGCTGGTCGTTGTCGAACTGGCCGCGCATGGTGTCGGCGCCGGCACCGCCGCTGAGATTGTCGAGGCCGCGATTGCCGAACAGGGAATCGTCGCCGCTGCCGCCGGTCAGCGAGTCGCCGCCACCCAGGCCGTAAATCGAGTCGTCGCCGCCGCCGCCGCCGATAACGTCATCGACGGCATCGTCGCCGACCAGCTGGTCGTCGGTGCCGCCGATGGCGGCGCCATAGATCGACTGGATGCCGGCGATGTCGTCGGCGGTCAGCGCCTGGATGGCGGGGTCGGCGAACGTGTTCATGATCGCCGGCACGTCGTCCTCGTGCGCCAGGCCCAGCGCGTGGCCGATCTCGTGCAGCGCAGTGGTGAAGACGGACGTGGTGCCGCCGGCGCCGAACGGCGTGAAATCCTCGATCAGGTCGAACGAGATGTCCGCTTTCTGGATTTCCGTGGCGATGAAGGTGGTCAGCGTCTCCGCCAGCGTGCCGCTCGGTCCGTCCAGGTTGTCGATACCGCCCAGGCGGATGCCGACGTCGGCGCCGTCGTCGACCTGCAGGAATTGCAGGTTGGCGACCGCGGTCCAGGCATCGAAGGCCTGCGCGATCGCCGGCTGCCACTCCGAGGGCAGCTGGGTGTCGAACTGTACGCGGTCGTCGAAGTTGAACGCCGCCAGCGACCAGGTGATCACCGTGTTGGCCGGCCAGGCACGGCTGTTGGTGACGAAGGCGGAAACCACGACACCGGCGTCGGCATTGGCGGACATGGGCGCAACGCATCCCGGCGGCCCGGCGGCCGCTCAGCTCAGGTAAAGGCGAAGTCGGCGGAGCTTAGCATATTGGCGTTGAGTCCGGTCAGGGTGATCGCGGTGGTTGGCGTGTCCTCGAAGGTCACCAGCGCGCCGCCGCCGGTGTCGACGATGTCGACGTCGGCGAAGCTGGCGCCGATCAGGTTGATGACATCGGTGCCGTCGTCGAAGTCGGTCACGGTGTCGGCGCCCTGGGTGGCGGCGAAGACGAAGACGTCGACGCCGCTGCCGCCGGTCAGGGTGTCGTTGCCGGGGCCGCCGATCAGGATGTCGGCGCCGGCACCGCCGTTCAGGAAATCCTGACCGGCGTGGCCGACGAGGGTGTCGTTGCCGTCGTCGCCGTTCAGCGTGTCGTTGCCGCCCTGGCCGCGCACGGTGTCGTTGCCGGCGCCGCCGGACACGTTGTCGTTGCCGGAGTTGCCGCCGGGAATATCGGCGCCATCGCCGCCGGACACGGTGTCGTTGCCGGCGCCGCCGAAGAGCTGGTCGTTGCCGGCGCCGCCGAACAGCAAATCGATGTCGAACTGGCCGCGCAGCGTGTCGTCGCCGGCGCCGCCGGTCAGCGAATCCAGGCCGCGGTTGCCGAATATCGAATCGTTGCCGTCGCCGCCGGCCAGGGTGTCGTCGCCGCCCAGGCCGTAGAGCGTGTCGTCGCCGCCGCCGGTGTCGATCGTGTCGTCCAGGCTGTCGTCGCCGACGCGCTGATCGTCGGTGTCGGCGCCGCCACCGCCGCTGCCGTTGGCGGCGCCGTAGATCGACCGGATGCCGGCGATGTCGTCGGCGGTCAGGCCGGCCAGCGTCTGGTCGATCGTAGTGTTCATGATCGCCGAGGTGTCGTCCTCGTGGCCGAGGCCCAGCGCGTGGCCGATCTCGTGCAGCGCGAAGTGGAAGAAGCTGTAGTTGGAGCCGGCATCGCCGTTCTCGCCGGTGACGAACGTCTCGCTGTCGTCGAAGCGGATGTCGGCCCGGGTGATGGTCGGGAAGCCGGCGCTGGCGGTGGTGGCGCCGGTGCCGCCGGGGCCGTCGATGCTGTCGACGAAGCCGAGCCGGATGTCGACGCTGCTGGCGTCGTTGACGCGCTGAAAGGTGACGTCGGCGACCGCCTGCCAGGCGTCGAAGGCCATCTGCGCGATCGGCACGAAGTTCGCCGGCAGCACGTTGTCGAAGGTCGTGCGCGAGCTGAAGTTCGCGGTGGTGCCGACTGCCCAGGTGATCGTGCCCGACGGCCACGAACGGCCGGTGTCGGTAAACGCGGAGACGACGGTGCTGCTACCCATGACCGAGTGGCCTTCCATGTTTTGGCGCCCTCGCTTTTGCGGCAGGATGGCGGTTGGGGCAGGCGGAGTCGAGGCAAGTCGTGCGAATTTGGGACAGATGAGTAGTTGTACTCAGGCCGCGGCGAACGACCGGCTGCGCCGAAACCAGGCGCTGCTGCGGCGCGAGGACGTGCTGTTGGCCTCGTATCCGCGCTCAGGCAACGACTGGCTGCGGCTGATGCTGGCCGACGTAATGCTGCAGCGCGCAGGCGCGGATTTCCCCGGCGGCGAGCCGGCACTGCATATCTCGGCCGTGGTCCCGGGCATCTATCGCAACGACCTGGCGCGAACCTACCGGCACGCGGCGACCGTGCCGGCCATCGACCTGCCGTTCCTGGTGGTGAAGACGCACGAGCCGTTCGCCGACCTGACCGAGCGGACGATCTGTCTGGTGCGGCGGCCGGCCGACGCGCTGGCCTCGCACTTCCGGTTCCAGGCCGAGCATGGCGATGGCGCGACCCGCGATGGCGTCGAGGCGTTCTGTCAGGGTCAGGCGGCTGCTTGGGCGAGCTTCGTGGACGGCTACCTGGCCCTGCCGCCAGGACGGGCGCTGTTCGTAACCTTCGAGGCGATGGTGGCCGATACGGGCAAGGCACTGGCGCGCGTGCTCGACTTCCTCGGCATCGCGGCGACGGCGGCGGAGACCGCGGCGGCGATCGAGCGGCAGCGCATCGACCGGCGCCGGGACTGGGAGCGGCGTCATCGCGCGGTCGATCCCAGGCTGGCGGCGCTGCCGACATTGGTCAACGAGGGAAAGGTTGGCGCCGGCGCGGCGGCGCTAGCGCCGGAAACGCTGGCCGAGATCGAGGCCGTGGCGGGCGCGGTCTACGAACGCGCGGCGGCACGCGCATGAGCGCACCGGCGCAACTCTCCGACGGCAAGGCGCGGCTGCTGGACGCCGGGCTACGCGATGTCGACGGCGCCGACCTGCTGGTCGCCAGCCAAGGCCAGGCGATCGAGGTCGTGGCGACGTTCGAGGCGCTGGCCGACCTCGGTCATCCCGGCTCCGGCCTGGAGCTGCGCGACGCGACCGGCAGCATGCTGCACGGCACCTCGACATACTTGCACGAAACGCAACTCGCGCCGGCCCTGCGCGCCGGCGGGCGCGTCACCTTCCGGCACCGGCTGACGCTGGATGTGCTGCCGGGCGACTATGCCATCATCGTTGCCATGGCCACGGTGGCGCTCGACGTGGCCTATCGCGACGCGTCGGTCGGCCATGACGAGTTCTTCGCCCACGTCACCGAGCATTGCCGGCTGGAGGCGCCGCTGGCACTGACGGTGCTGTCGCACCGGCGCGGCAAGCTCGACCACTACGGGCTGGTCGGCCTGGCCGGCTCGGCCACGACTTCAGTCGAGTTCGACGAGTGAGCGTACCTCGCGCTTGAGCTGCACCGCGCGGCGCAGGTCGCCGGGATTGCGCAAGGCGACGCCGAGCCTGTCCCAGGCCGAGCCGGCGAGCCGCCAGCGCTCCCACGTCGCCCAGGCTCGCGCGTCGGCCCTGTTGCCGTCGCCGCGCGCCAGGTCCTCCGCGATGGCGAGATGTTGCGCGACGATCGCCGGCCGCGCCGCCGCGCCGGGCGCCAGTGTCTTGGAACCGGGGTGCACGCGGTAGGTGATGGTCGGGCGTTCGAGATGGCCGGCGCGCCGCACCGAGCGCGCCGCCGACAGCAACCACTCGCGGTCCGCCGCCAGCCGATAACGCGGCGAGAACGGCCCGACCTCGCGCACGAAGCTGGTGCGAAAGAACCTGGCGTTGAGGCAGGGCGCGCCGAACATCAGTTCCGGCGGCCACCAGCCGCGTTCGGTTTTCAGGCGACGATACTGGATGCGGCGGCCATCCTCGACCGTCTCGGCGTGGCCGCAGACGGCGTCGAGATCCGGCGTTTCATCGAAGGCTTCCAGCACGGCCGCCAGCGTGCCCGGCGGATAGGTGTCGTCGGCGTTGAGGAAGCCGATGATCTCGCCTTGCGCCTGCTCGATGCCCTCGTTCAGCGCGTGGTAGAGGCCGTCGTCGGGATGGCTGATCACCGCGAGGTGCGGATATCGACCCAGGATAGCGAGCGTGTCGTCGGTCGAGGCGCCGTCGATCACCAGATGCTCACCGTCGTCGGGCAGTTGCGCGGCGACGCTGTCGACGGCCTCGGCGATATAGGTGGCGGCGTTCAAACAGGGGGTGATGATGGTGAGGCGGCAGGCCACCTCAGCCCTCGGCGGCGCGTGCCGCGCCGGCCTCGATGGTGAGGTCGCCGCTGGTTCCGAGTTCCGCCAGGCCATGGTGGCGGGCGCGCCGGGCACTGCCGTCCAGCACATGCCCGACCCGCAGGACACGGGAATCATGCACGTAGAGCACTCGGGTCATGTGGCGGCCGAGCTCGCCGGCGGTCGGCTCGTCGCGCCGCGCCCACAGGTCCGGCGACAGCGTCGCCAGCGCGTACTCCACCGTGTACTCGCCCTGCGCCAGATCGAGCGGCAGCTCGAAGGTCGAGGCGATCCGCGCGCCGGCCGCGACGCCGTCGGGCGGTGCCGGCAGGCCGAGCTGCGTGGTGTCCTTGCCGTGGACCAAGATCGCGCGCGCATTGCGCAGCATCAGCGACACCACCGGCACCTCGATGTCGGCCAGCGTCTCGAACGCCACCGTGAAACGCGCGCGCTCGCCCTGCTGGAAGCTCAGGCACGGCTGGCCGGCCATGTCGGTGACGGCGTGCGTCAGGCAGCGTGCCTCGCCGGTGCCCTGGGCGAGCGAGATGTCCGGCGCGTCGGCGATGACACCGGCGCGCTCGCCCGGCTGCGACAGCAGGACGTATTCGCGGATCGCGTGCACCGGGTTGCCGTCGAAGACGATACGGCCGCGTTCCAGCACGATGGCCCGGTCGCACAGTTCCTCCACGTCCTTGATGGCGTGGCTGACCAGCACGATGGTGGTGCCGGCGGCGCGCAGCTCGTGCAGGCGGCGGTAGCACTTCTGGCGGAAGAACACGTCGCCGACCGCCAGCGCCTCGTCGATCAGCAAGACCTCCGGCGCCTGCGCGGTGCTGACCGCGAAGGCCAGGCGCACGAACATGCCCGACGAATAGACCCGGACCGGCTCGTCGATGAACGGCCCGATGTCGGCGAAGGCGATGATCTCGTCCAGCTTGGCGGCGATCTGTGCCTTCGTCAGGCCGCGCGCGGCGCCGGCGATGAAGATGTTCTCGCGCCCGGTGAGCTGCGGATTGAAGCCGGTGCCGAGCTCCAGGATCGCGCCCAGGCTGCCGTTGATCGCCACCTCGCCCTCGGTCGGGCGCAGGATGCCGGCGATGAGCTGCAGCAGCGTGGTCTTGCCGGAGCCGTTGCGGCCGAGCACGCCGATCATCTCGCCGCGCGGCACGGTCAGATCGATGCCTTGCAGCGCCTTGTGCACGCGGCCGCGGCCGCCCGTGCGTCCCGACAGGTGCTCGGCCAGCGCCTGGCGCGGCGAACGGTGCAGCGCGTAGTGCTTGGCGACGCCGGAAAGCTGGATCGCGGGCGAGTCGGTCATGGCGCGACGATACGGGTCCGGCGGATCGGTTGCCAATGGCGCAGGCTGGGTGTCATAAGGCGGCGATGTCCGACGCACCCCTGGTCTCCGTCGGCGGGCGGCCCGTGCTGACGCTGCCGCCGGCCACCAACGACCGCCCCAGCAGCCTGGTTTTCGGCATGCACAAGGGCGGCAGCAGCCTGTTGAACCGGATGGTGCGCTGGATGTGCCGGCTGGCCGAGCAGCCCTACGTGCCGGTGATGCAGTCGTTTCACGACGGCGGCGTGCCGATGGCCGAGATTCCGCCCGAGACCGCCGACATCTTCCTGCCGACCGGCTACTGCTATGGCGGTTTTCGCCAGATTCCGGCCGAGTTCGCGATCCCGATCCTCGACCGTGTGCCGCAGGTGCTGCTGGTGCGCGACCCGCGCGACATGCTGACGTCGCTGTATTTCGGGGTGCAGCGGGTCGAGGGCGGGCCGGCGGACCTGCAGGCCAGCCGCGCCGTCGCCAAGCGGCTCGACATCGACGCCCTGGCGCTGGAAACGGCGGGCAAGTACCTGGACGACTTCGTCGCCTACGAGCGGCATCTGGCCAAGGACCGCCTGCTGGCGCTGCGTTACGAGGACGTGATCTACGACAAGGCGGCCTTCGCGCGTCGGGTCGCCGACCATATCGGCCTGCCGCTGACCGACGCGCAGCTGGCGCCGATGGCGGCGAAGCTGGACGACGTGCCGGAGAGCGATCGGCCGGACCAGCACGTGCGCCAGGTCCATCCCGGCGACCACAAACGGAAGCTGCGCCCGGAAACCATCGCCGCGCTGGACGAGCGTTTCGCCGACGTGCTCGACCGCTATGGCTATGAGCGCGGCTGACGTCTCATCGGCGCGCCGGGCGCGGCTGGAGCTGCTCGGCAACCTGGTCTGGCGCGACCTGACGCTGCGCTATCGCGGCACGGTGTTGGGATTTGCCTGGCCGGCAGTGACTGCGATCCTGGTGCTTGCCGTCTACACGGTGGTGTTCACCTCGGTGTTCAAGCCGCGCTTCTGGTCCGGCGGCGCGCCGGAGCTGTTCGCGCTGCACCTGTTCGGCGGGCTGATCCCGTTCTGGGTGGTCACCGAAGTGCTGAACCGGGCGCCGAATGCCGTGTTGATGGTCCCGAACTACGTGCGCAAGGCGATTTTCCCGGTGCACCTGCTGGCGCCGGCGCTGGTCGGGGCGGCGCTGCTGCCCTCGCTGATCGCCGTGGCGATCCTGGCGGTGGCGGCGCTGTGGGGCCTGAAGGTCGGGCCGATGTTCCTTTGGACCCTGCCGGTGGCCTACCTGCCGCTGGCTCTGTTGGGCCTGGCGCTGGCCTGGTTGCTGGCGGCGCTTGGCGTCTACTTGCGCGATCTGAGCCACGCCATGGCGGTGATTTCGCAGATGCTGCTGTTCGGCAGTCCGGTGTTGTATCCGCTCGAAGCGGCGCCGGACTGGTTGCAGACGCCGTTGCAGTTCAATCCGTTGACCCACGTCATCGGCTGTTTCCGCTGGTCTCTGGTCGGCGGCCCGATGCCGAACTGGACCGGCTACGTCATCGTGTGCGCGGTGCTGGCGGTGCTGGCCTGGGTCGCCTACCGCGTCTTCGAACGCCTGCGCGGCGGCTTCGCGGACCAGTTGTAACGGCCCTATCCGTCATCCCGGCTCAAGGCCGGGCGCAACGCATTGAGGAACCATCGCTCAAGAACCGCCAACGGCGCTGTGGAGATCAGCCGCCGCCAGCCCGATATCCGCCTCGGCGATGACCAGCGATTGTCTTGTGTCGAGCAGCGTGCGTTGCGCGTCGAGCACGTCGAGGAAACCGGTCAGGCCCTGGGTGTAGAGCGTCTCGGCCTGGCGCGCGGCGGCTTCGGCGGCGGCGACGGCGGCGGTGAGGTCGTCGCGGCGGGTCTCGGCCGAGGCCAGGGCGACCAGCGCGGTCTGCACATCCGCGATCGCCTGCAGCAGGGCCTGACGGTAGAGCAGCAGCGCTTCGGCGGCGCGGGCCTCCGCCGCGTCGACCTGGGCGCGGCGGGCGCCGCCATCGAAGATCGGGATGTCGAGCGTGCCGGCGATGGCGGCGACGAAGGCGTCGATGGCGACGCCGCTGGTCAGATTCTCCAGGCCCAGCGTCAGGCTCGCCGGCAGGGTCAGCATGGGGTAGAGCCGGGCCTCGGCAACGCCGATGTCGGCGGTGGCGCGGGCCAGGTTGGCTTCCGCCGCGACCACGTCGGGCCGGGCGCGCAGCAGGTCGGCGGGCAGGCCGACGTCCGGGCCGCCGGCGAAGCGCGGCGGGGCGGCGGTGCCGCGATGTTCCACGCCGCCCAGCAGGACGGTCAGCGCGTTGCGCGAGCTGTTGATCGACAGATAGAGCGGGCCGCGCTGGGCCCTGGTGGCGGCGAGGTCAGCGCGGGCGCGGCTGACGTCGAGCTGCGCGGCAAGGCCGGCGGCGAAACGCTGCTCGACCAGGTCCAGGGTCTTCTGCCGTAGCGCCAGCGACTCCTCGACCAGTTGCAGACGGGCCCAGTCGCGCCCGGTCTCGACGTAGCGGCGGACCACGTCGGCGGCGACCTGGCGGCGCGCCTCGGCGGTCAGCGCCTCGCGCCGGCGCAACTCGGCGGCGGCGGACTCGCTGGCCCGCGCCTTGCCGCCGAACAGGTCGGGCACCCACGACGCCAGCGCGGCACCTTGCAGCGGCGTCGGCTCGTTGTCGCGGTCGCCGGAGATCGTCGTCGACTTCTGCGCCGTGACGCTGCCGTCGAGCGTCGGGCTGGTGGCGGCGTCGGCCACGGCGGCCAGCGCGCGGGCCTCGGCCAGCCGGGCACCGGCGGCGGCGATGTCGAGATTGTCGGCCAGCGCGGCTTCGACCAGCCCGCTCAGCGTGGGGTCGCCGAAGCCTCGCCACCAGGGGCCGATCTCGGCCGGCGCCGGCGCCGAACTCGAATATGTCTCGGGCGTGGAAAGATGGGGGTCGGCGTGGTCCGGGCCGACCTTGGCGATGCAGCCGGTTAGCGCCAACGCCAGCAGCGTTGCCGGCGCCAGCGACGCGAGTCTCGGCAGCCTCATTCGGCGGCCTGCTCCAGCGCGTCGTCGTGCACCTGGTCGGCATCGCGCAACTCGCGTTTCAGCCGGTCGGTGGCGTCGACGCGCGGCTTCGACAGGCCGGCGAGGAACAGGTACACCACCGGCGTCAGGAACAGCGTGAAGATCGCCGCCAGCCCGAGCCCGCCGAAGGCGACCCAGCCGATGGCGGCGCGCGCCTCGGCGCCCGGTCCCGACCCGAGGATCAGCGGCAAGCCGCCCAGAATCGTCGACAGCAGGGTCATCACGATCGGGCGCAGGCGGACGCGTGCCGAGGTGGTGACGGCCTGGCGCACCGAGTGGCCCTGGTCACGGAGCTGGTCGGCGAACTCGACCAGCAGTATCCCGTTCTTGGCCATCAGGCCGATCAGCATGATCAGGCCGATCTGCGAATAGATGTTGATCGAGGTGCCGGTCAGCAGCAGCGCGAACACCGCCGCGGCCAGCCCGAACGGCACGGTGACGACGATGACGGCGGCGCTGGTCAGGCTCTCGAACTGCGCCGCCAGCACCAGGAACACCACCAGCAGCGCCACCGCGTAGGTGATGCCGACGGTGCTGGAGGTCTCCTGCAGGGTCTTGGCCTCGCCGAGCAGGATCATCTCGGCGCCGGCGGGCAGCAGCCGGTCGGCCAGCGCCTGGGCGTCGGCGACGGCATTGGCCAGCGGATAGCCGTCGGCGAGGCTGGCGTCGATCTCCACCGCGCGGCGCTGGGCGTGGCGGTCGAGCTCGGCGGCGACGCCCGCCTCCTCCAGGGTGACCAGGCTGGTCAGCGGCACCAGGCGGCCGTCGGCGGCGCGCACGAACAGGTTGGTGAGGTCGGTCGGGTCGTTGATCTGGCCGCTGGCCGATTGCAGCAGGATCGGCACGGCGCGGCCGGCGACGTTGAGGTCGGCGATCTCGTCGCCGTCGACCATGGCGCGCAGCGTGGCGGTCAGGTCGGCCAGCGGCACGCCGAGGTCGGCGGCGCGGCGGCGATCGATCTTGATCGACAGCTGCGGTTGCGTCGGCTGGTAGGAGATTTCCGGGTTCGACAGGTTCGGCGTTTCGTCCTCGATGGCGCGCGCCATCACCTTGGAGGCCTCGAACAGGTGGCTGTAGTCGGTGCCGATCAACGCCACTTCGAGATTGCCGCGATTGCCGCGCAGTCCGAGGCTGTTCGGCGTGCGGAACCAGACCACGACGCCGGGCAGCGCCGCCATCTTGCCGCGCAGCTCGGCGACGATCTCCTGCTGGCCGCGCTCGCGTTCGTCCCACGGCGCCAGCGGCGCCAGCACGAAGGTACGGTTCAGGTCCCAGCGGCCGACGATGGTGAACAGCGAGGTGATCTCGCCACTGTCGACATAGGGCCGCAACACCGCCTCGACCTGCTCGGCCTGGCGCTCGGTATAGGGCAGGCCGACGCCGTCTGGTCCGGTGGCGACGATGAAGAACTGGCCGCGATCCTCCGACGGCAGCAACTCCTTCGGCAGGTCGAGGTAGACCACCCAGGCCAGGCCGGCGAAACCCAGCGCGGCGGCGAGTACCACCAGCGGCGCCGCCAGCGCGGCCTTCAAGGCCCGGTCATAGCCGTGCGCCAGCCAGCCGCCGAAGCGCGCCACCGGCACGAACAGGCGCGGCCGGCGCGGCGGCCGGTCGCCGATCCGGGCCGACAGCATCGGCACCAGCGACAGCGCGACGAAGCTGGAGATCGCCACCGCGATGGCCAGCACGAAGCCGAACTCGCGGAACAGCCGGCCCGCCGTGCCCGGCAGGAAGGCGATCGGCACGAATACCGCGATCAGCGTGGCGGTGGTGGCCAGGATGGCGAAGAACACCTGGCGGGTGCCGAGCACCGCCGCGGCGCGGGCGCCCAGGCCCTGGGCCTTGCGGCGTTGCACGTTCTCCAGCACCACGATGGCGTCGTCGACGATCATGCCGGTGGCCAGCACCAGCGCCAGCAAGGTCAGCAGGTTGATCGAGAAGCCGACCAGCCAGATCGCCGCGACGGTGCCGATCAGCGCGATCGGGATCGCCACCGACGGCACCAGCGTCGCGCGGAACGAGCCGAGGAACAGCCACAGGGTCAGGATCACGATGACCACGGCGATGGCCAGCGTGATCGCCACTTCGCGGATCGAGCCCTTGATGAACACCGCGTCGTCGGAGGTGACTTCGACGGTGACGTTGTCGAAGCGCTGGTTCAGCGCCACCACCGCCTCGGCGACGCCATTGGAGATGGTGATGGTGTTGGCGCCGGCCTGGCGGATGATGCCGAGCCCGATCACCGGCCGGCCGTTCAACCGCACGTAGGAGGTCGCGTCCTTCGGGCCGAAAGTGACCTGGGCAACGTCACCGATCCGCGTCGTCGCGTCGATCAACAGGTCTTCCACGGCGTCGGCGGTGATCGCGTTGGCGTCGGCGCGGACCAGCAGTTCCATGTCGACCGAGCGGAAGCTGCCGACCGGCTTGTCGAACGGCGCGTCGCGCAGGGTGGCGGACACGTCGGTGATCGACAGGCCGAAGCTGGCCAGGCGCAGCGGGTCGACGATCACCCGCAAGAGCTGCTCGCGGTCGCCATTCAGGGTCACGTCGGCAACGCCGGGCAGCGAGACCAGGTTCGGCAGGATGTCGTTCTCGACGACGTCGGTCAGCGCTTCCTGGCTCAGACTGTCGGACCAGGCGGCCAGGCGCACCACCGGCTCCGCGTCGCTGTCCGATTTCACCACGGTGAGCTGTTCGACGCCGTCGGGCAGTTCGCGCTGCACCCGACTGACCGCCTCGCGCACGTCGGCGGCGGCGACGTCGAGATCGGCGCCGGGCGCGAACTCGGCGAAGATGCGGAAATTGTCCTCTTCGGACGAGGAGCGGATCGACAGCACGCCGGAGACCCGGGCGACCGCGCCCTCGACCTTGCTGGTGACCTCGGCGTCCAGGGTCTCCGGCGAGCCGCCGGGAAAATTGGCGCGCACCGAGACCACCGGCCGGTCGACATCGGGCAGCTCGCGCACCTCGACGCCGAGGATCGCGCCCAGGCCGGCCAGCAGTATCAGCAGGTTCATCACCGCCACCAGCATCGGGCGGCGGATCGACAGGCCGGGCAGGCCGCGGTCCTGGGAATCGCTCATCCGGTATTCTCGGCCAGGGTGTGTTCGGCCTCGCGGCCCTCGCGCATCTTCTGCACGCCCTCGATGACCACCAGCTCGGCCTCGGCGAGCTCGGCGGCGACCAGCACCTCGCCGCCCTGGCGTTGCACGATGGTGACCGGCACGCGGCGCGCCTTGCCGTCGCGGATCACCCACAGGAAGGCACCGTCGCCGCCCCACTGCACCGCCACCTCCGGCACCGCCGGGTAGCGCTGGCCCGCGATGGTCTGGCGCACCGCGAAGCTCATGCCCGGGCGCAGCCGGTCATCGGCATTGTCGAGCCGGGCGCGGGCGCGGAAGGCGCGGGTGGCGGGGTCGATACGGCTGCCGATGTCGACGATCTCGCCTTGCAGGGCGACATCGCGTTCGGCCCAGGTGGCCACCTGGATCGGCTGGCCGACGTTGATGCGCGCGATCAGCGCCTCGGGAATGTCGAACCAGATCAGCAGCGCGGCGCGGTCGTCCAAGCTGGCGATCGGATCGTCGGGATCGATGCGCTGGCCGACCTCGACGTCGGTGATGCCGACGATGCCGGCGAACGGCGCGGTGACCTGGCGGTCGGCCAAGGCCACGGTCGCCTGGTCCAGCGCGATGCGCGCCTCGGCCAGCGCGTTGCGGGCGGCTTCGACGGTGTTCTCCGGCACCGCGCCGGAACCGGCGGTCTTCTCGTAGCGGCGCAGGAGCTGTTCGGCGTTCTTCACCTTCACCGCGGCAAGCCGGCGGGCCAGGACCTGGTTGCGCTGGTCGAGTCGGACCAGCAGGTCGCCCTTCGCGACCTTGCTGCCGGCGGCGATGTTGACCTCGGTGACCTCGCCGGCGCTGGCCGGGTGCAGCATGACGGAGCGCAAGGCCTGCGCGGTGCCGACCGCCTCGAAGCGGATCACTTCCGGCTTGAAGTCGACCTCCAGCGCGACCACGCGCGGCGCCGGCCGGCTCTGCTGCGGCTTGGCCGCCTCGCCGGCGCTGATCAACGGCAGGCCATAGCGGTAGCCGGCGGCGCCCAGTCCCAGCACCACCAGCACCAAGACGAGCTGGCGCAGGATCGACTTGCTCATGGCCTATTATACGTCATGACGCGGCATTTCCGCCGCAGCGTCTTAGTCCGTCGGCGCTGGTGTGAGACGCGGCATGCGCACGGTCATGCCATTCACAGTTTGCGTCTTCGGCCGATAGATTCGACCCCAGACGTTACCGAAATCGTACCCTTCGGGCACGTAATGCGCGGCGATCGAGCGGCGCGAGCGGGCCGGGTCGGCGGCGGCGAAGGCGCCGTGGATGGTGCGCGAGGACCAGAAGATCGCGTCGCCCTTGTTCAGCGCCGGCGCGATCAGCTTGCCGGCGTGCTCGGTCATGATCCGCTCCACCGCCGGCATGTAGCTGTGCTGCTCGAACACCTCCTCGCGGCTGAACGGCGGCAGCGGCGGGGTCTGGTCCAGCGGCAGCACGTAGAACCGCCCGGCGTCCTCGGCGATGTCCTCCAGCGCGACCCAGGCGGCGATCATCGCGCCGGACGGCACGCTGTCGAGATAGACGCAGTCCTGGTGCGCCATCGTCGCCGGCGAGAAGTCGAACACCATGGTCTGCATGCACGACGCGGTCTGACGTCCAGACAGCCGGCGGATCGCGGCCTGCAGGTTGTCGTGCGTCACCACCGCCAGCACGGTTCTCGAAAAACTGTCCAGCGGCGGGCACTGGCCGGGGATGTGGCTGTTGAGCAGGCCGTTCACGATGTGGCCGGCCTCGGACAGGATGTGCTTTTCCGGATTGGTCGACTGGCGCAGCGCCTCGCCTTCGTAGGGCTTCACAGTGGCCTCGTACTCGGCGATGCAGGCGTCGACGATCTCGGACGGCACGACCTGGCGCAGCACCGCCCAGCCCTGGGTCCGCATCTGCTCGAAAAGCTCGTCGTCGCGCGTCATCACGTCGCTCATCACCACACCAGACTGCCGGCAAGCCGCCGGCGCCAGGCCTGGGCGGCGCGGCGCAGCACCAGGCGATAGAAGGAAAAATGCCGCGGCGGCATGATCAGCAGCGCGCTCGCCAGGTGCCGTATGGCGACGGCGTAGTGTCCGCTCCAGTAGGCGGTCGAGACCATCTCCACCGCCATCGCGGCGCGGAAGGTGCGCCACGCGGCGGGGCCGAGCCGGCGCGCGTCGTCGGCGTAGCGCTCGAACATCACGCGATGCGCGTGGCGTACCTCGTCGAGGTCGGCGCCGTGCGACAGGTTGATCGTGGCCAGGACCTGCGGCACCACCAGGATGCGGCCCTGGCGCGCGTAGGTCAGCAGCCAGTCGCGGTCTTCCAGCCGGCGAAGCTGTTCGTCGAAGCGGCCGATGCGCCCGAACACCTCGCGGCGGACCATCATGGTGCTGCCGGGGCTGAGGTCGCAGACCCAGAGCAGGCGCGAGAACCAGTTGTCGACCGCGTCGGCCGGGATCCGGACCTCCTCCTCGCCGCTGAACGGACGGCGCAGCAGGTAGCCGGTGCAGGCCACATCGGTGCCGGCGGGCGCGGCCTTGAGGGCGTCGAGCTGGCGGCCGAGCTTTTCCGGCGCCCAGGTATCGTCGGCGTCAAGGAAAGCGACGACCTCGCCGCGCGCGGCCTCGATGCCGGTATTGCGCGCCGCCGCGGGACCGCGATTGGTCTCGTGCCGCAGCAGCCGGACGCGCGGGTCTCGCAGCGGTTCGGCCAGCGCGGCGGCGAGGTCCTCGGTCGAGCCGTCGTCGACCACCAGCAGCTCGAAGTCGCCGACGTCCTGGGCCAGCACGCTGGCGACCGCCTGCGGCACCAGCTCGGCCCGGTTCAGGGTCGGAATGACGACGGTGACGGCGGGCGTGTCGGCCATTTACGCCGCTCCCGCCTGGCGGCCGGCGCGCCACACCCGCCAGAAGCGCCGGCTGGCCAGTTCGCGCAAGGCGCCGGGCGCGGCCAGCAGGGTCGCCGCCGTCATCGCCGCACCGCGCAGGCTGCGCTCGTGCCAGTGCAGCGCCGCCTTCTCGATGACGAAGTTGGACGGCAGGCCGGGGCCGCCATGCCGGCGCGCCACGCGCTCGACCTCGGCGATGCGCGCGAAGCCGGCGGTCTCGGTCTTGCCGGCGCCGTGCAGCCGATAGGCCGCCAGGGTGCGGGGCAGGCGGACAACGCGGTACCTGGCGCCGAGCTTGAGCCACAGGTCGTAGTCCATGGCGTAGTGCAGCCGCTGATCCAGGCCACCAACGGCTTCGTAGGCGTCGCGGCGGAACAGGCTGGCAGGCTGCACGATGAAATCGAGATCGTGCAGCAGGCGGCGATAGCTGAAGTCCTCGACATGCGCGGCAGCACGGATGAAACCGCCATCGGCGTCGACGAAATCGGCATCGCCGTAGACCAGCGCCGCGTCGGGCGCCTCGGTGAGCGCGGCGACCATCGCCGCCAGGGCGCCGGGCCGGTACAGGTCGTCGGCGTTGAGCCAGGTCAGGTAGTCGCCAGAGGCGCGCGCGAAGCCGGCGGCGATGGCGGCGGCCTGGCCGCTGCCCGGCTCGACGAACCAGGCGAGCTTGTCCTCGCGTGCCTCGAGGATGTCGCGGCTGTCGTCGGTCGAGCCGCCGTCGACCACGATGTGCTCGACCCGCACGCCCTCCTGCGCGGCCACCGAGGCGATGGCTTGGCCAAGGAAACGGCCGCCATTCAGGTTCGGCGTGACCACGGTGACCAGCGGCGGGGGCGGCACGGGTTGCTCCATGGCCCTAGCCTAGTACCGGATCAGCCCGAGCCGGTAGCCGAGATGCAGCACGGCGTGGTGCAGGAAATAGGGTCGCAGGCGGGCGGCGACGGCGGCGCGGCTGGGCTCGTGACCAAAACTGCGCACGCGCAGCAGGCGCATCTCCTCCGCCCCGCGTTCGCCGATCTCGACCGCGGTCTTCTGCGCCTCGTGCGCCCGGAAACAGGCCAGGAAGCGGGGCAGGCGCACGATCCGGCAGCCCGCCGCCTGCGCCCGCAACAGGAAATCCCAGTCCATCGCGAACTGGAAGCTCTGGTCCACGCCGCCGACCTTGTCCCACATGCGCCGACGCCAGAACATCGTCTCCTGCGGCACGAAGTCGGCCAGCTTCAGCGCCTTGGCGCTGTGCGGCGGCAGCACCCAGCGGCCGACCTCGCGGTCGGCGTCGTCGATGATCACGCGGTGGCCGTAGACCAGGTCGACGTCGCGGTGGCGGTTGAAATAGTCGACCACGTAGGCGACGGTGCCGGGCAGCAGCGTGTCGTCGGAATTCAGCCAGGCCATGATCTCGCCGTCGGTGGCGGCGAAGCCCTTGTTGATGGCGTCGGTCTGGCCGTCGTCGGGCGCCGATTCCCAGTGCGCCAGGCGGTCGGCGTGGCGCTCCAAGACCGCCACGGTGTCGTCGTCGGAGCCGCCGTCCTGCACCACGTACTGGATGTTCGGATAGCTCTGGTCGAGCACCGACAGCATGGTGCGCTCGATGAACTGGCCCTGACGGAAGGACGGGGTGACGATGGAGACCTTCGGCTGCGTCGTCGGCACCGGCGTCGCGGCGTATTCCGGCGGCAGCAGCAGGCTCTGCGCCGGGAACTGGAACAGCACGCCCAGCCGGGTGCGCAAGGCGCTGCGCACCGGCCCCAGGACCAGCCGGGCGAGGCGGCGGGGCAGGGTGCGGCTGATCCGCGTCGACTGCCGGATTTCCAGGTCGATCAGCCGTTGCGTGGCCAGCTCGAGCTGCCGGTTCAGGTCTTCGTAGAGCGCCTGGCGCTCGGCCAGGGTGGCGCGTTCGGCCGCGATGGATTCGGCCAGTGCCGCCTCGCGGGCTTGTCGCTCGGTCTCGGCGGCGTGCAGTTCGTCGAGCCGGGCTTCGCGTTCCTTCGCCGCCTGTTCCAGTTCCTCGATCACGTCGAGGCGTTCGGCGGCCTCGGTGCGGGCGTGCGCGACCTGGCGGTAGAGCGCCGTGGCGGCCTCGACCTGCCAGCGCACGGCGTCCGCGTCGGTCGGCGCCACGGCGTCGTCGCGGCGTTGCAGCAGGGCGCCGACGGCCAGGTAGTCGCGCGGTTCCTGCCCGGCGCGGCCGTCGGCTTCGGCCTGACGGCGCCAGAAATCGTGGACCTGGTTCCACTCCAGGCTGTCGACGTTGGCGGGCAGCGCATCGGCGTCGAGCTGAAAGGCGCCGGCGGCGGTGGCGAGCAGCGCCTTGGCCTGGGCCGGATCGAACGGGTGGTCGAGGTTGCGGCGGGCGTCGTTGCCCGGTCGTGTCGGGCCGACGTCGAAGGTCAGCGCCAGGAAGCCGTCCGCGCGCAGCACCCGGCCGATCTCGCGCAGCGTCATGTGGTCGTGGCCGTGCACCATGTGCTCCAGCACCGACACGCACAGCACCGCGTCGAAGCTGGCATCGGCGAACGGCAGGGCCTCGCCGCGCGCCGCCAGATAGCCGACGCCGTTGTCGTAGGGCGTGCCGGCATTGGCGACCAGCGCCACCTCGTCGACCAGCGGGTCGAGCGCGACCACGCGATGGCCGCGCGCGGCGGCCCATTCGGCCAGCGGCACCACGCCGCAGCCGAGGTCCAGGATGTCGAGCGGTCCCCCGCCTGCCGCATCGCTGGCGGCCTCGATGGCGGCCAGTGCGTCGGCGGCGAAACCGTATTCCAGTCGCCGGATCGACCAGAACATCACGCCGGCGTACTCGCGCACCGTCGGGTGCCTGGCCCAGGCGGCCGTGCTGAGGTTGGCGGCCTGGCGCACGGCGTCGAAGGTCTGGTAGAGCGCGGCGGCGGCTTCGCTGGGCTCCGGCGGCGGCTGGTCGAACAGCGCGAAGCGGCCGGCCGGCGGCGTCGCGGCGGTGGTCTGCGCGCGCATCACCGCCGGGCTTCCAGGGCGGCGGCGAGCTCGTCGATCACCACCTGGCGCTCGCGGCAGATCGCATGATAGCCGTCGGCCTGCGCGATCAGGCGGGCCTGCGCGTCGACGGCGGCGCGGTAGGCCAGCGGCATCAGCCAGCCGGCCGCGCGTCCGGCGACGAACAGCACATTGCCCCACGCGCCGGGCTCGCAATCGGGGATGTTGATCTGCACCGTCTCGTACTCGTCGTGCCGCTTGATGAAGACATAGTCGGCGAAGCCGCGTTCGCGCAGGCTGGCGGCCATGTCTTCCAGCCGCCACGGGCAGCGGCCGATCACCGTCGGCAGGTCGGTCCAGTACTCGACCATGATCACGGCACAGTCAAGCGCGCCCAGCCCCTCGATCACCGCGCCGTCGTGGCCCTCGGTATCGACCTTCAGGATATCCACGCGCGCCGGCAGGATTTCCGTCTCCACCAGGCCGCCGAGCGTGCGTGCCGGCACGGCGATCGTCTCGTCCCAGGCGGTGGATTCGGTGTCGTCGAAGCGATGCAGGCTGTGGAAGTAAGCCTGTCGCTCGCCGTCGTTGCCGCGCGCGAGGTGGAGCTGCGCCTCGCCGTCGGCGCGGTCGATGGCAATACGGTGCACCTGGACGTTGTCAACGGCTGAATACCGCGCTTCCAGGGCTTCGGCGTGCGCCGGGAGCGGCTCGAAGGCGTCGAAGCGGGCCTCGGGCGCGGCCTGGCGCAGCCGGTCCAGCACCAGGCCGTGGCCGGCGCCGACGTCGATCACGTGTCTGGCCGGCAGGGCGGCGGCGAAGGCGGCGAGCAGCTCCAGCTCGGTTTCCTGGGTCGCCGCCGCGGCCGCATTGGCCTGGTTGGCCGCGTTCACGCCGGACGCTCCAGGATCAGGATCAGGCAGTCGCCGCCGAACAGGCGGTCGATCAGGCGCGCGAGCCAGCCCAGGCGGATCAGCTTGCGCGGCGGCGGCGGTGCCGCGTCCTCGCCGCGCCACGAATAGACCAGCCAGTAGACCGGCGTGCGGCTCTCGACGTGGCGGACGCGATAGCCGTTGGTCGCGGCCAGCCGGCACAGCGCCTTGGCATCGAAATGGTGCAGGTGGAACGGCGGGTGCCAGTTGATCCAGCGCCGCCCGAACACGCGCCGCCAGGGGCTGGCCAGGTTGTGCGTGGTCAACAGCAGCCGGCCGCCGGGCTTCAGCGCGGCATAGAGCTTGCGCAGCGCTTCCGCCGGGTCGGGCAAATGCTCGATGACGCAGGACAACGTCACCAGGTCGTAGCGAGCAGCCGGCAGATTGGCGGTTTCGAGCGCTTCCTGGCGGATCTCGAAGCCCAGGTCGGCGGCGGCGCGGGCCGATGCCGGGTTCGGCTCCAGGCCTGCCACGTCGAAGCCGGCGGCGGCGAGCCAGGCCAGGGTCTCGCCATTGTGCGCGCCGACATCCAGGGCGGTGCCGTCTTGCGGCAGCTCGCCGGCGGTCGGCGACAGGTGCAGCAACGCCGGCACGTCGGTGGCGTTCAGCCGGCGCCACCACGGGGCGGGGCCGTCGTGATCGGCCTTCAGGGCTGCCGTGGCCTCGGCGATGGCCTCCAGGTCCGGGACCAGGCCGGGCGCGTAGGTGGTTTCGTACAGGCTGGCGAGTTCGGCGGCACTCGGCGGCGGCCAGGTGCGTCCGGCGCCGCAGGATTGGCAGGCCATCACGTCGTGCGGGCCGGCGTCGGGGCTGCGCGGGTCATTGAGGCCGCGATGCAGCACGCGCCAATCGGTGCCGCCGCAGACGACGCAGGCGGGCGCTGCCTGCGTGCTGGCGGCGGGGTTGGCCGGCCACTTCGGACGGGTCAGCAGCACCAAGGGCCTTTGCATGCCAAATCAAGGGTTTCCGGCGCGGACCCTAGTGCATTGCGGCAACCGTTTCCAGCGTTGGCACAGGTGACGCTACCGGCTCGACAACCGGGATCGGCTGGGCTACGCCTGCGCCGACGACACAAGGGAACGGCGATGCCGCTGGACCAGTATGAGAGCGGCGCGCGCACGGTCGCGGATTTCCTGGAGAAAGAACGCAGCCTGTTCTTTCCCAACCTGCGGCTGCTCGACGCGAACGACATCTTCCTGGCCTCGTTTCCGCGCTCCGGCAACGACTGGGTCCGCACCATGCTGGCCGACGTGCTGGAGCAGCTCGCCGGCATGAAGACAGGGCCGCGCCTGCCGGTCGACATCTCGGTGGTCACGCCGGGCATCTATTCCGACGACATCGCGGAATCGTACAAATACCGGCCGCACCTGCTGGCAGGTGTCGGACCCGCCTACCTGATCGTGAAGACGCATCATCTGGTCCGCGCGCCGGACAACAAGGTGATCCTGCTGTACCGCAGGCCTGCCGATGTATTCGTCAGCTACTACCACTTCCGGTCCACCTTCGGGCACCGCTGGACCAAGGACGGCCCGGACCACTTCGCCGAACAGATCCTGCCGGCGTGGACCGGCTACATGCGCCATTTCGTGGACCGGGCGGCGGCGGCGCCGGACCGCATGGTGGTGCTCGGCTACGAGGATTTCCATGCCCGGCCGGTGCAATCGCTGGCCCGGATCGCTGAATTCGCCGGCCTGGCGCCGCCCGACGCGGTGCTGCAGCGGGCGGTGGCGAACCATGCCTTCGACAACCGGCGTGCGGTCGAGGACGAGTACCGGCGTACGCAACTGCCGCCGGGCGCCACGTTGCCGGAACTGGCCCGGCGCGGCGAGATCGGCGAGGGCGCGCGCACCTTCAGTCCGGACATGCTGGCGAGGATCGAGGCCGAGACCGGCGAGCTCTACCGCGCGGCCGGCGAGCTGGCGCGGCGATGACGGTGCTGGCCGACGGGCATTGCCGCCTGCTCGGCGCCTCGGCCGACGCGCGCGGGGTCGTGGCGGGCGAGAAAGTACGGTTTGAGGCGCGGTTCGCGGCCGATAGAGCGCTGGCGCGGCCGAGCGTCGACCTGGAGCTGCGCGCGCACACCGGCCGGCTGGTGCTGGCCGACGCGATCCAGGGCGTTGGTCGCATCGAACCCGGACAGGCCATGTCCGCGACCGGCGAGGTCGACCTCGGGGAGGTGCCGGGCGACTACTACGTGAGCTTCGTGCTGCGCGACGGCGGCCGGGCGTGCCTGCGGGCGGTCAACGCGCTGGCGCTGGTGCGGCTGCCGGGCGCGGGCGGTGCGTTGTGCGCAAACGGGACGCTTCGCGCCGAGGCGATGCCGGAAGTGGCGCCGGAGACGCCCGCGCCACCCGCGCCGCTGGCGCCGATCGGCGACTGGCCGGCGTTGCTGCACCTGACGCACTGGAAAGCCGGTTCGCAGTGGCTGCACAAGATCATCATGGGCCTGGCGGCGGCGCTGGAAGCCGAGCATGACGTCGCCGAGGCGCGCGTCGCGCCGCCGTTCGCGCCGCAGCAGATGATCGGCGCCGAGATCGCCGCCGGCCGGCTCTACCCGACGCTCTACCTGACCCGGCGGCAGTACGACACCCTGCGGCTGCCCACCGGCCGGGCGCGGCCCTTCGTGGTGATCCGCGACCTGCGCGACGCGCTGGTGTCGGCCTATTTCTCGCAGGCCTACAGTCACCCGACGCACTGGTCGGAGGATATCCGCATCAACCGGGCGCGGCTCGCCGCGATGGACCGCGAGCAGGGACTGATGTATCTGCTGGAGCGGTTTCTGCCGGCGTGTGCCGATATTCAGTGGTCGTGGCTGGGGGCCGGCGTACCCTTGTTGCGTTACAAGGACCTGCTGGAGGCGGATGTCGATCGGCTGGTGCCGTTGTTCACCGACTATGCGGGCTTGCCGCTGAGCGCGAAGACTGTGGCCGGGGTGGTCGAGAGTTGCCGCTTCGAGGCGCTGACCGGCGGCCGGGCGCGGGGCGACGAAGACACCAGCGCGCACGAGCGGCGTGGCGAGGCGGGCGACTGGCGCCGCCACTTCACGCCGAAGCTTACGGCGGCCTGCAAGGCACTCTACGGCGACCTGCTCATCGCCGGCGGATACGAAAGCGATACGAACTGGAAATCATAGCGCGAATGCAACTGGCCTAAGGGTTGCTTAACCATACCGCTGGAACTTGGCAACGGATCATGGCGGCACAACAGAACACAGGAACACCGGCAGGCAAGAGCCCGCTGACCGACGCCCTCACCAAGGTGAGGGGCGCCATCGCCGTGGTCGCGGTGTTCAGCTTCTTTCTGAACGCGCTCTACCTGGTGACGCCGATCTACATGCTGCAGGTCTATGACCGAGTGCTGTCGAGCGGCGTGCGCGAGACGCTGATCTACCTGACCGTGATCGCCTGCCTGGCGCTGGCGGTGCTGGGCGCGCTGGAGATCGTGCGCGCCGCCTCGCTGAGCCGGATCTCGAGCTGGCTTGAGCGCCAGCTCTCCGGCACCGTGCTGGCCGGCAGTGTCGATCTGTCGCTGGCCGGACAGAATCCGGGCGCGCAGATGCTGCGCGACCTGGGCCAGGTGCGCTCGTTCCTGCGCGACGGGGTGCGGCCGATCTTCGATGTCCCCTGGACCCCGGCCTTTATCGCGGTCATCTGGTACATGCACTGGTGGCTCGGCGTGCTGGCGCTGGCCAGTGCCGTGATCCTGTTCATTCTCGCCGTCGCCAACGAGATGGCGATCCGCAAGCCGCACCGCGCCGCCAATGCCGGCCTGGTCAACGTCTACCGCTCGGCCGAGACGGCGATGCGCAACGCCGACGTGATCCGCGCCATGGGCATGCTGCCGGCGATGCTGGGCCGCTGGGGACGCGCCAATGACGACGTGCTGCGGCACCAGCAGCAGGCCGCCGACCGGGTCGGCGCCATCGTCGGCATCTCGCGCTTCGTGCGGCTGTTCGTGCAGGTCGGCATCCTGGGCCTGGGTGCCTTGCTGGTGCTGCGGGGCGAGCTTACCGCCGGCGGCATGATCGCCGGCTCGATCCTGCTCGGCCGTGCCCTGGCGCCGATCGAGCAGGCCATCGGTGCCTGGCGCGAGCTGGCCGCCGCGCGTTCCAGCCACCAGCGGCTGCAGAAGCTGTTCGACGCGCTGCCGCCGAACCCGCCGACGATCCAGTTGCCGACTCCGACCGGCCGGCTGGCCGTGGAACGGCTGAGCTTCGTGCCGCCGGGCGGGCGCGAGCCGGTGCTGAAACAGGTTTCCGTCGACGCCGAGCCGGGCACCGTGCTGGGCGTGATCGGCCCGTCGGCGGCCGGCAAGAGCACCCTGTGCAAGCTGATCGTCGGCATCTGGCCGCCGTCGGCCGGGCACGTGCGGCTGGACGGCGCCGACGTGTATGGCTGGGACCGGGTCGATTTCGGCCGCCATGTCGGCTACCTGCCTCAGGACGTCGAACTGTTCACCGGCAGCGTGCGCGAGAATATCGCCCGCATGGCGCCGCCGGGCGACGATCCCAAGTCGCTGGACGAGCAGGTGGTCGCGGCGGCGATGCTCGCGGACGTGCATGACATGATCTTGCGCCTGCCGGACAACTACGACACCCAGATCGGCGAGAATGGCGCCAATCTGTCGGGTGGCCAGCGCCAGCGCATCGGCCTCGCCCGGGCGCTGTTCGCCGGTCCGAAGCTGCTTGTGCTGGACGAACCCAACGCCAACCTGGACCAGGACGGCGAGGCGGCGCTGCTGCGCGCCATCGCCAAGGTCAAGCAGCAGGGCACCACGGTGGTGCTGGTGGCGCACCGGCCGAGCCTGTTGCAGGACGCCGACAAGATCCTGGTGCTGCGCGACGGCGCGGTGGAGATGACCGGCACCTACGATGACGTCATCAAGCGGTTCGGCGCCCGCGCGCCGCACTTGCAGCAGGTGAGGTAGCGCCATGGCTCGTCGCCCGATGGCCCAGCTTTCCGAGCCCGACGGGACCGTTGGCGTCGACCGTGCCGCGCTGTGGCGCGACCTGCGCCCGGTGATCATCGCCGGCACGGTGGTCGTCGGCGTGTTCTTCGTCGGCTTCGGCGGCTGGGCCGCCCTGGCGCCGCTGGCCAGCGCCGCGATCGCACCGGGCATCGTCAGCCCGGACGGCAGCCGCAAGACCGTGCAGCACCTGGAGGGCGGCATCATCCGCGACATCCGGGTGAAGAACGACGAGATGGTGAAGACCGGCGATGTGCTGGTGGTGCTGGAGGATACCCAGGCGCGGGCCGGCTACGACCTGTTGCAGACCCAGCATGACGCGCTGGCGGCGCACTATGCGCGGCTCTCGGCCGAGCAGATCGGCGCCGATTCGCTGGTGTTCCCCGAAGACCTGCTGGCGCGGGCGCAGGCGCGACCCCAGATCGCCGATCTCGTGCAGGGCCAGCGACAGTTCTTTACCGTGCGGAAACAGTCGCTTGAGGAGCGAAAGGCGATCCTCGGCCAGCAAATCCGCCAGCTCGGCGCGCAGATCACCGGCCTGCGCGACCAGATCAAGGCGCGCGACCGTGAAGTGGCGTTGATCAAGGACGAAATCGTACAGGTCGCCGACCTGCTGAAGCGCGGCTACGAGCGCAAGCCGCGGCTGCTCGCGCTACAGCGGCGCGAAGCCCAGATCGAGGGCGAGCGGGCGGAGCATATGGGCGACATCGCCCGCGCGCGGCAGACCATCGATCAGGCCAAGCTGGAGATCGTCAACCTGGAGACCGCGCGGCAGGACGAAATCGCCGCCGAGATCACCAGGGTGCGAACCGAACTGCTGGCCATGCAGGAACGCCTGCTGGCCAGTCGCGACGTGCTGCGCCGCACCGAGGTCGTCGCGCCGGTCGACGGACGGGTTGTCGAATTGCGTTTCAAGACCTCTGGCGGCGTGGTCGGGCCGGGCGAGCCGATCCTCGATATCGTGCCGATCCGCGACGAGTTGCTGGTCGACGCCCGGGTCTCGCCGCTCGATATCGACGTGGTGCGGCCCGGCCTGGAGGCGCGCGTTCATCTTTTGGCCTACCGCCAGCGCAGCCTGCCGCAGATCGGCGGCATCGTGCGCCAGGTCTCCGCCGACAGCATCCTCGACCAGGCCACCGGCCAGCGCTACTTCCTGGCCCGGATCGAGGTCGACCCCGACGGGCTGGCCACGTTGCCCGAGGGCGTGCCGCTCAGCGCCGGCATGCCGGCCGAAGTGCTGATCAAGACCGGCGAGCGTACGCTGTTGAATTACTTGATAGAACCGCTGCTCGACTCGGTTCGCCGCAGCTTCCGCGAAGATTGAAATCCGACTGTCGGTGGAATTGACGGCGCCCTGCCGCCGGAACGCCAAGAATCCGCCTGCACCGCCCATATGAGGCCTGGATGAGTGTCGGTGATTCTTACAGTTCTGACTCCGGCAAGCGGCGATTTCTTGCTAAGCTGTTGATATTCCTGCCTCGTTGATCCTGGCACGGAATTCGCTTAATACAGCCCAACTAACGGGAAAGCATCTCGCAACGTCGAGAACCAGTGTGTCGGAAGTCCCGACACAAGTCCGCCGAGACGGCGGGCGAGGTTTCGAATTTGGAGATTGCGATGCTTCCCAATACCCTTAAGGCGCACCTGTTTTGCAGCCTCGCGGCGTCGGCGCTGCTTGGCGCAACCGCGGTGTCGACTGCCAATGCGGCTGCCGTGCGTGCCGGCTTCGACACGTTCGACATCGGCCGCTGTGACGACACGTGCCCGTCCGCCGAAAATGGTGGCGGTGATACCGTCGCCGCCAGTCTCGGCTTCACGATGAATTTCTTCGGCACGAACTATTCGAGCCTGTCCGTCAACAACAACGGCAACGTCACCTTCGCCGGGACCAATACGGATTTCACGCCGAACGATCTGACCGGCCCGACCAGCAATCCAATCATCGCGCCGTTCTTCGCCGACGTTGATACGCGCGACCCGGGTAGCAGCACGGTCACCTACGGGACCGGGACGGTCGACGGTCGTGACGCGTTCGGCGTCAACTGGCTCGACGTTGGCTACTGGACGATGCAGTCCGACCTGCTGAATAGCTTCCAGCTCGTCATCATCGATCGTTCCGACCTCGGCGCCGGCTTCGTGGATATCGAGTTCAACTACGACTCGATCCTGTGGGAAGCCGGCGATTTCAGCGGTGCAGACGGTTGCGCCGATGGCGAAGGCGACTCGGCCTATGTCGGCTATTCGGCGGGCAGCGGCGACGCCGGCACGTTCGCGCAGCTGGCCGGTTCCGGCACGCCCGGCGCGCTGGTCGACGAGGGCAGCTCCTGCGTCCTGGGTGACAATTCGGCCACGGCGCTGACCTCGAACAGCCTGAATTCCGACGTGATGGGCCGGTATGTGTTCCAGGTGCGCGCCGACGGCGTGATCGAGGAGCCGGTCGAGGACGACAGCACGAGCGAGAATGACATTCCGGAGCCGACCACCATGGCGCTCTTCGGTGTCGGCCTGCTCGGCCTTGGCGCCATGCGCCGGCGCAGCCGCCGCGGCTAACGCCCGCGCGGACCACGACCTAGCATCGCAAGCTACGCGACGGCGGCCCCTGGCGGGGTCGCCGTTTCGCGTTGTGTCGTCGCCGCGGTTTCAGGCAACGCACGAAACAACAAAGAAAGCGGGCGGCCCACCAGGGACCGCCCGCTTTCTCGTGTGCCGTTGCCGGGTTCAGAAGACGTTGAAATCGCCGGCGTCGAGCTGGCCTGGGGTAACGCCGGTCAGTGTGATCTGAGTCGTCGGCGTAGCCTCGAAAGTGATCACCGCGTTGCCGCCATTGTTGACGATGGTCAGGCCATCGAAGCTGCTGATGTCGGTGTCGCCAGTATCGATGGTGATGGTGTCGGTGCCGGGCGTGAAGTCGGTGACCACGTCGGCGCCCTGGCCCTGCGCGAAGACGAACACGTCGGAGCCGGCGTCGCCGGTCAAGGTGTCGTTGCCCGGCCCGCCGATCAGGGTGTCGTTGCCGGTGCCGCCGCTCAGCGAGTCGAAGCCGGCGTGGGCGACGATCTGGTCGTCGCCGGCATCGCCCATCAAGGTGTCGTTGCCGCCCTGGCCGCGCAGCGTGTCGGCGTCGTTGCCGCCGGAGATCACGTCGGCGCCGGAGTTGCCGGCCACGGTGTCGCTGCCGTCGCCACCGACCACGCTGTCGTTGCTGCCGCCGCCGAGCAGCGAGTCGTCGCCGTCCTCGCCCATCAAGGTGTCGTCGTTGAATTGACCCCGGATGGTGTCGCCGCCGGCGCCGCCGAACAGCATGTCGTTGCCGATATTGCCGAACAGGCTGTCGTCGCCGAGGCCGCCGAGCAGCGTATCGTCGCCGTCCTGGCCGTAGACCCGGTCGACGCCGTCATTGCCGTTCAGGCTGTCGGTGCCGCCGCCGCCGGCGATCAGGTCGTCGCCGGCGCCACCGTCGACCGTGTCATTGCCGGTCAGCGCGAAGATGGTGTCCGCCGCGGTGCCCGTGGTGATGTCGTCGTCGCCGGCGAGCGCGTCTGCGGTGAGCGTGCTGCCGTTCAGGTTGGCCGCGCCCAGGCTCAGATCGGAGATCTGGAACTGCGCCGTGGCGCCGCTGTCGCGCACGATCAGGCTGGTGACGGTGCCGCCGTTGATGACGTTGCTGCCGTCATAGGTCAAGGCGGTGCCGGCAAAGTCCAGGATCAGCCCGTTGGTCAGCGTGATCGTATACTTGTTGGCCGATGACTCATCGACGGTGGCGATGTCGGTGCCATCGATCAATGGATAGCCGGTCGCGTCCAGGACGAGCTGGAAGTTGTTGTTGACGACGATTGTTGCCATGGCGCTGGTTGCAGTCCGCTAATTCCCGGGATTTCAGCGTAAACCATCGCCGCGGCGGGCGCAGTGATCACGCTCACCCCGCAACATAGCGACGAATGTGTTGATTGTAAGACTGCCGGGGTTAACGGGCAGTGGCCCTGACGAGGTAATGCGGGGCATGATAGAGGCTTGCCTGTCCAGTTATCTCCGCGCGAAGGAGCCCCGCCCGTGACCCGCACGCCCGCATCGACCGCCTTGACCCGCTTCCGGGTGCTCGACTTGACCCGGGTTCGCGCCGGCCCGACCTGCGTGCGCCAGCTCGCCGACTGGGGCGCCGACGTGATCAAGATCGAGCTGCCAGAGGCGCTGGAGGTCGGCGAGGGCATGGGCGGCCCGCGCCACGGGCCGGATTTCCAAAACCTGCACCGCAACAAGCGGGCGATGACGTTGAACCTGAAGGACCCGGCCGGTATCGCTATCCTGCACAAGCTGGTCGAGGGCGCCGACGTCATCGTCGAGAATTACCGACCCGACGTGAAGCACCGCCTGGGCATCGACTACGAGAGCCTGAAGAAGGTCAATCCGCGCCTGGTCTACGGCTCGATCTCCGGCTTCGGCCAGGACGGCCCGTACGCCACGCGGCCTGGCTTCGACCAGATCGCGCAAGGCATGGGCGGGCTGATGTCGATCACCGGCCTGCCGGGCCAGGGGCCTGTACGCGCCGGCATTCCGGTCGCCGACCTGACCGGCGGCCTGTACTGCGCGCTGGGCATCCTGGTGGCGCTGCTGGAGCGCGAGCAGTCCGGCGAGGGCCAGTGGGTGCAGAGCTCGCTGCTGCAGGCGCAGATCATGATGCTGGATTTCCAGGCGGCGCGCTGGCTGGTCGACAAGCACGTGCCGCAGCAGGCCGGCAACGACCACCCGACCAGCATTCCGACCGGCGTGTTCGCGACCGCCGACGGCCACATCAACATCGCCGCGGCGGGCGACGCGATCTGGCGACGCTTCTGCACCGCGGTGGAGCACGAGGAGTGGCTGCAGAACCCGGACTACGAGACCGGGCCCGCGCGTTCGAAGAACCGGGCGGCGCTGAACGCGGAGATAACCGAGGTCACCAAGCACAAGACCAGCGCCGAGTGGATCGAGATCATGAACCAGGCCGGCGTGCCGACCGGGCCGATCTATGCCATCGACGAGGTGTTCGCCGACCCGCAGGTGCAGCACCTGGAGGCGGCGCTGCCGGTGCAGCATCCCGTCCGCGGCGAGATCGAACTGGTGGCGCAGCCGGTGAAGCTGTCGCGCACGCCGTCGACGCTGGTCAGCGCCGGCCCGGATCGGGGCGAGCAGACCGACGAGATCCTGGCCGAGCTCGGCTACGACAAGGACAGCATCGCCGACCTGCGTCGGCGCGACATCGTCTAGTGGTTCTCGTCACCCCGGGCTTGACCGGGACTGTTCACGTTGACAAAGCATGAATCGACTATAACTGAGGCTGGACAGGCCCGCGCGACGATTACGGACGCGATGATGCGCGACGGCGAGCGCGTGTACGAGGCGTGGGCAATGGATCCGCTTACTCAGGCAGAGCCCAACAAGGTCGCGACGCTTGTTTTCAGGGTCTATCGGGCCATGGAGGCGGCGCGCCGCGCTTCTGCGTGAATAGGCTGATGGCATCGTTCATGATGTCCATGACTTTGTTCGTCGCAGCGATGATTTCGTTGGTGACGGCTTCGTACTCGGCTGGGTCGATAGGCAGTGTTTCGCTCTTGATAGAGCCCCGCGCTTTGTAAACACGCCGCAGTGACGGCGATGTGCCTGGCAGGTAGTGGACACGAGAATGCACGATCTCGTTTCGCCGGCCGTAAAGTTGGTTGATCTCGTTGTCCAGTGCCTTGAGTGCAAGTGTTGGGGCCGCGCCCGGTAATTCGTGGTTCAGTAGCGCAAGCGAAGAGTTGTATCGGTTCTTGACGCCAGCGTGCGTGGTGAAGCAGATACCCTGGTCTTCGGTAATACCGCTACAGACCCATGCAATTCGCTCAACGGCACCTTCGAGGTAGGACCAAGCGACAGCAACTCGCCCCACACCTTGGAAGTCGTCGGCTGGGATGTGGTTGATGTCGATATGCGGTAGTGTGGCCGGCATGATGAAGTCTCCTAAGAAGCCCGAGTCGAAGCCCGAAGAAGTCGAGGTCGAGCCCGACGCCTGGGAGCGGTTTCAGCGCACGATGGACAAGGTTGTGCCGCCGAAGCCGAAGCCGAAAGACGACGGAGGTGATTCGGACGGATAAATGTTGTGGGGCGGCAGCGCACTCTCCTATCTTGAATACGCCTCAAAACACTATCTGAACAAACTCGTCCTCGTGGCCTACGGCCAGCGGGCATATCTCGTGAATGATGCCTTGCTCCAAAGCAAATTCTGCGGTTCGCATCTTTTCCTGGAACCAGCGGCCAACTTTGGCTTTCGGCTTGTCGATCCGTTCGGCCATGAGCGCGACAAGGCGGTCGTCGCTGCTCTTGATGTTTTTCGAAACGACGTCGAGCTCCCCCTGGCTGATGGTCCCCGGTCCCGGGAACGGGAACTTGGTCCTGTGAAGCAAGAAGCCTGTGTTGGGGGCAGCGAACCGCTTATTGCCCGCCATGAAGAGAATATTGGCGGACGAAGCCACAACCCCGAGATTATGGGTTCCCAGCCCTATGGGCAGAGCCCGGAGGACTTCGTAAGCGTAGAACGCAGCCTCCATCGAGCCGCCCTCCGACGTTATGCAGAGGATCAGTGCTTTGGGAGCGGGCCTCTTTGCAGCGACCGCGCTAGCGAATGCCAGAAGCTTGTTGACCGAGTTTCGGTCTACCGTTGCATGGAAGCCGACAAAGACGAAACGCGTTGACGGCGGTGTGTTGTGCGCCGCGGCGACTGGATCGTCTGATGGGCTAATCACATTAGTCATCGCTTCGCACTCCTTCTGCGAGCGGTGCAAGGGCGGCACCGCTGCAACAGTGCCGCCCATCTTCTATTCTGATTCGCTGTTCTGAGTCCCGCGCTTCTTCTGCCAGCGCAGGAATGCCCTGAACTGCTGTCTAGGCGTTCGCGGTATTGTCAGGCCGCCGATAGGTAAGGCGGCGACCTTGGATGCCTTTGACGGCAGCCTTGGTCGCGTCCATGTCGTTGAAGCCCAGCGCCTTGCGGTGCGAGTACCTGAAATCAAACTCGACCAAGTAGCGCTGCAAATGGGCTTCGCTGACGTTGTGATAGACGCCCGTAATCCCGCGCTTGAGGATGCTGAAAAAGCCCTCAGTGGTGTTCACGTGGGCGTCGCCACGGACGTACTCGTCGGCGCTGTGCTTGACAACGTCATGACTGGCGTACTCTTTGCCGACGTGGAGGTACTGGCCGCCTTCGTCGGTCATCAACTTGGACTTGCGGCTGGCCATCTTGACCATGACGGGGCGCAGGTTCTTCGCGCTGATCGACGGAACGTGCGTGGAATGGGCGCGGCCACCACGTTCGATCAGGGTGAACACAACCTGTCGGCCGTAAGGTCCGCCAATGTGCTTGCCGCGCTTGTGCTTGTGGCGGTTTTTCTCACGGCCACCGACAAAGGTCTCGTCGGCCTCGATTGTCTTGCCCTCGCCACCAAGCGCAGGGGTACGTGGCGCCGGCTTCATGCCCTCGCGGATGCGGTGCGTCATGAACCAGGCCGATTTGACCGACACGCCGAGCATGCGGGAGAGCTGGCGCGTGCTCATGCCCTTCTTGCTGGCGGACAGCAGGTAGGTCGCGAACAACCACTTGCTCAACGGCAGCTTGGAGCGTTCGTAAACCGTGCCGACTGTGACGGTGAATTGCTGGCGGCATTCCTTGGCGTTGCACTGGTAAAGGCCGGGACGGGTCTTGCTGCCCTTCTTCGACTTGACCTTGGTGACATCGAGAACGCCGCAGTGCGGACACACGGCGCCGTCCGGCCACAAGTGGTTCTCAAGCCATTCGCGGGCTAGGTTGTCATCGTGGAAGATTGGATTTTGTAGGTCTGACATGGCTATTCTCGTATCCCCTTGACGGAGATATGGTATTGCATATTTGCTTTGTCAAGGTGAACATTCCCGGCTTGACCGGGGGTCCATGTCGACCCCACGCACGTCTTTGACATGGACCCCGGCTCAAGGCCGGGGTGACGGGTTTGTTTGAAAGAACGTACGAAACATCAGGACCGACGAGGGAGTACCCGCATGGGCGCCGCGCTGCAGCTCAACACCGACCGCATGATTGCCGAGAAAGACGGCGGCATCGGCTGGATCACGTTCAACAGTCCGGCCCGGCACAATGCCGTGTCGGTGGCCATGTGGGAGGCGATCCCGCAGATCCTGGACGACTACGAGAACGACCCCGACGTCCGCGTGGTGGTGCTGAAGGGCGCTGGCGAGAAGGCCTTCGTCTCGGGCGCCGACATTTCCGAGTTCGGCGAGCGGCGCAACTCGCCGGAGGCGGTGGCCGAGTACAACCAGATTTCCGGCGAAGCACACGTGCGGCTGATGCAATGCCCGAAACCGGTGATCGCGATGATCCGCGGCTACTGCTTCGGCGGCGGCACCGGCATCGCGGTGACCTGCGACATGCGCATCGCGTCGGACGATGCGATCTTCTCGGTGCCGGCGGCCAAGCTGGGCCTGGGCTACGCGGCCGATGGCATCAAGCGGCTGATGGACCTGGTCGGGCCGTCCTACGCCAAGGAGATCTTCTACACCGCGCGTCGCTTCACCGCCGAGGAAGCGCACGCCATGGGGCTGGCCAACCGGGTGGTGCCGGCGGCGGAACTGGAGAGCTACGTGCGCGACTACGCCACCACCATCGCCGGCAACGCGCCGCTGACCATCGGCGCGGTGAAGATCGCGGTGACCGAGTTGCTGAAGCCGGAGAGCGAGGCCGACCTGGGCCTGGCCGACGCCGCCGTCGACCGCTGCTTCAAGAGCAGCGACTATGTCGAGGGCCGCACCGCCTTCATGGAGAAGCGGAAGCCGAACTTCCAGGGCCAGTAAGCCGCTCAAGCCGTGGCAGCAGGCAGCGCGCCGCCAGGGCGACGCTGCCGGCCGCGGCCATGACGATGGCCATCGCCATCGGCCCGTCGTCGTGGCTCAGCGCCTGCACCGCCAGGCTGGCGACGGCGGCCAGCCCGAACTGGGTGACCGAGTAGGTCGAGGCGGCGGCGCCGGCGTTGGACGGGAACCGCGCCAGCAACTCGGCCAGGCAGTTGGCGCCCAGCATCGGCAGCATGCCGATGAAGCAGAACAGGCAGGCGGCGACGCCGGCGACACCGCCCCAGCCGGTCAGCGCCGCGACCACCAGCATCCAGCCGGCGGCGCAGACCACCGCGGCCGAGGCGGCCATGATCGGGCCGGTGCCGGTCAAGGTGAGCAGCTTGCGGTTCAGCAGGTTGGCGAACAGGATCGCCAGGATGTTGAGCGCGAACAGCAGCGCGAAGCCGTCCGGCGACAGGCCGAAATGGCTCTGGTAGACGATCGGCGAGGCGGTGATGTAGGCGAACATGCCACCAAAGGCCGAGGTGCCGCAGACCACGTAGCCGAGCGAGACCGGCTCGCTCAGCACCCGGGCGTAGCCCATGAAGGCCTTGCTGATGCCGCCGCGCAGCCGCCGCTCGGGCGGCAGGGTCTCGGGCAGCAGGAACAGCACCGCCGCCAGGCTACAGCCGCCGAAGCCGACCAGTACCCAGAATACCGCGCGCCAACCCGCCAGGTTCAGCACCTGGGCGCCGACGATCGGCGCCACCAGCGGCGCCAGCGCCATCACCGCCATCATCAGCGACTGCGCGCGCGCCGCCTCGCGACCGTCGAACAGGTCACGGATCACGGTCCGGCTCAGCACCGAGGCGGCCGCACCGCCGAGCGCGTGCAGGAAGCGCAGCGCCATCAGGTCCTCGATGTCGGGCGCCAGCGCGCAGCCGGCCGAGGTGGCGATGTAGATGGAGATGCCGGTCAGCAGCACCGGGCGGCGCCCGAAGCGGTCGGACAGCGGCCCGTAGAACACCATGCCGGCGCAAAAACCGGCGAAGAAAGCGGTGAGCGTCGCCTGCACCTGGCCGACGCTGGCGCCCAGGTCGGCGCCGATGGTCGGCAGGCTTGGCAGGTACATGTCGATCGACAGCGGCCCGACCGCGGCCAGTCCGGCCAGAACCAGGACCAGCCGCTGTCGGGCGATGGCGACGACGGGCGTGGCGGTGCCCTCTACTTGCCGCCGCGGGCGGCGGCGATTTCGGCCTTGGCGCCGATGCCCATCAGCCGCACGTCGTTCATCAGGGTGCAGAACTGGAAACCCTTCTTGAACATCGCCGCGGCCATGTCGCCGGAGCCGCAGTGGATGCCGCCGACCTTCTTGTGCTTCTTGGCGACCTTCAGGATGTCGTCGATCGCCTTCAGCACCTTCTTGTCGGTCGGCACGCCGGCTGGGTTCACGCCGAGGCTGATCGCCAGGTCGGACGGGCCGACATAGATCGCGTCCAGGGCCTTCACCGACATGATCTCGTCCAGCTTGTCGAGCGCCTCGCGGGTCTCGATCATGGCGAAGGTCAGGATCGTGCTGTCGGCCTTGGCGTAGTAGTCGGCGCCGCCGTAGATCGCCGCGCGGGCCGGGCCGAAGCTGCGGTAGCCGGTCGGATAGTAGCGGCAGGCGCCGACGAACTTCTCGCACTCTTCCTTGTTGTTGATCATCGGGCAGACGATGCCGTAGGCGCCGGCGTCGAGGATCTTCATGATCTGGCCCGGCTCGTTCCACGACACCCGCGCTAGCGGCGTCTTGTTGGTGGTCGAGATGCCCTGCAGCAGTTCGATACCGCGTTGGAAATCGACCATGCCGTGCTGCATGTCGACGGTGACGCTGTCGAAATTTTCCTGCGCCAGCGCCTCGGCGGCGAAGCCGTTCGGGATCGCGCACCAGGCGTTCACCACGTTGCCGCCGGCGCGGAATATCTTCTTCACGTTGTTCGCACGCATGTCCTCAGTTCTCCCCTTGAGCGATCGGTTCGGGTAAAGCCACGCCGAGCTTGGTCGCCCAGTCACGCAAGGCCGGCAGGATGGTGGGATGGAGCGGCACGCCGCGGCTCAGCGCCTCGCGCTTGCGCGCCAGCGCCCCGTCGCCGGGCATGCGCACCGGCGGCTTGCCGTCGGGCACTGCCGCGGTCCGGCACGCTTCGGCGAGCCAGCCGGTCTCGCGGGTGAAGGCGTCGCGGCCGCCGAAAGCGTCCGGGTCGACGACCTGCACGAAGACCGAGGCGCCCCAGTTGGTCGGCTCGTCGGCGCGGCCGAAGCCGGCCAGGCCCGAGGTCATCGCTTCCACGAACAGGCCCATGCCATAGCCCTTGTGGCCGCGGTCGAGGCCGCCCAGCGGTTGCAGGGCGCCGGGCGGGTCGCTGGTCAGCGCATTGGGATCGTCGGTGGCGTGGCCCTGGTTGTCGATCAGCCAGGGGCCGTCGAACCGGCCGCCGGCGTCGCGCAGCCGGTCGGCCATGCCCAGGGTGGTGGCCGAGGCGGAAATATCGATCAGCACCGGATCGCCGTCGGTCGGATAGCCGATGGCGATCGGATCGGGCGTGTAGACCGGCTGAAAGCTGCCGAAGGGCGCGACGCCGCGCCGGGCCGGGTCGGAACTCATCACCTGCACCATCAGGCCGCGCTCAGTGGCGAGCGGCAGGTAGGCGGCGAGGCAGGCGATGTGATGGCTGCGCCGGATCGCGACCGACACCGTGCCGTACTTGGCAACCCGTTCGCAGGCCAGTTCGATCGCCTGGTGGACCAGCCAGACGCCGCTGAGGTAGCCGCCATCCCAACACACCGCCGCGCCACGATCGGAGATCACCTCAGGCTCGCCGGTTGCCGGCATGCCGCCGGACTCGAGCGCGCCCAGGTAGCCCGGCGCCAGGTTCAGGCCGTGGGTGTCGTGGCCCATCAGGTCGGCCTCGACCAGCAGGATGCCGACCACAGCGGCGCGGTCGGCCGGCATGCCGGCGCCGGCGAACAGGCCGGCGCCGAATTGCCTCAGGTCGTTGGCGGCGTAGCGCGGTATCTCGCTCACGTCAGCGCCCAGCAGGACGCTGCCCACTGAACAAAGTGAGTGTGCTGTTGCGCGCTCACGCCACCTCCACCTTGCCGTTGTTCAGCACCACGATGTCGCGCTCGACCACCCGGGCGCGGAACGAGACGACGTTGCCGTCGCGCCACATCTCGGTGCGGATGGTCTCGCCCGGATAGACCGGCGCGGAGAAGCGCAGGCGCAGGCTCTTGAACTTCGCCGGGTCGTAGCCGCACTGGGTCTTCAGGATCGCGTGGCCGGCGACGCCAAGCGTGCACAGGCCGTGCAGGATCGGCGCCTTGAAGCCGGCCGACTTGGCTACCTTCGGATCGGCGTGCAGCGGGTTGTAGTCGCCCGACAGGCGGTAGATCAGCGCCGCCTGCGGCAGCGTCGGCAGGTCGCAGCTCGAATCCGGCTCGCGGTCGGGCAGCTGGTGGACCGGCGGCGCGTTCTGGTAGTCGCCGGCATTGCCGCAGCCGCCGTCGCCGCGGGCAAATGTGGTCGAGGTCGCGGTCGCCAGCAGGTCGCCGGTGGCCTTGTCGGTGATCAGCCGCTCCTGGATCAGCAGGGCGCCGCGGTCCGGCCCCTTGTCGATCACCGCCTTGACCTTGGTCTTGCCGACCAGCGTGGCGGCGGCCGGGATCGGCTTGTGCAGCTCGATGCCCTGCTCGCCGTGCAGCACCTTGACCCAGTCGACGCCGCTCTTCGGGTCCTTGACCCAGAAGCCGGGGCCGGCCAGCACCACCGGCATGGTCGGCAGCGCGGCCAGGTTCTCCTCGTAGACGAAGCGCAGCATCGCCTCGTCCATCGGGTCGTGGCCGACGCCGAGACCCAGCGCGTAGAGGATCGTGTCGCGGTTGGTGTAGGTCTGCTCGACCTCGCCGAACGGCCAGTCGATGAGCTTTTGCGGATCGAGGGTCATGGCTACACCGGGTCCCAGCTGAACACGTCCTGCGAGCGGTCGAGCGGGTAGAAGTGTGCCTTCATCGCCGGCATCGCGTGGTCGGCCACCGTGTTCGGGGTCCAGCCCTCGGTGCGCTGGACCGAGCGCACCGGGCGCGACTGGCTCATCAGGTAGATCTCGTTGTTGCGCACGCCGAAGATCTGGCCGGTGCACTCGTTGGCGGCGTCGCTCAGCAGGTACACCGCCACCGGCGCGATTTTCGCCGGCGTCATCGCCTTGATCTTCTCCACCCGCGCGGCCTGGGTCTCGTCGGCGATCGGGATGGTACCGATCAGCCGGCTCCAGGCGAACGGCGAGATGCAGTTGGAGCGCACGTTGAAGCGCGACATGTCGAGCGCGATCGACTTCGACAGCCCGACGATGCCGAGCTTGGCGGCGGCGTAGTTCGCCTGCCCGAAATTGCCTACCAGGCCGGAGGTCGAGGTCATGTGCACGAAGGCGCCGGACTGCTGCTCGCGGAACAGGGTGGCGGCGGCGCGCGAGACGTTGAACGAGCCCTTCAGGTGCACCGCGACGACCGAATCCCAGTCCTCTTCCGTCATCTTGTGGAAGATCACGTCGCGCAGGATGCCGGCGTTGTTCACCACGCCGTCCAGCTTGCCGAAGGTGTCGACGGCCTGCTTGACCATGTTCTGCGCGGCGTCGAAGTCGGCGACGCTGTCGTAGTTGGCGACTGCTTCGCCGCCGGCGGCCTTGATGTCGCCGACGACTTCCATCGCCGGGGTCTGGTCGCCGCCTTCGCCCTTTTCGGTGCCGCCGAGGTCGTTGACCACGACCTTGGCGCCGTGCGCGGCGGCCATCAGCGAGATGTCGCGGCCGATGCCGCGGCCGGCGCCGGTCACCAGAATGACTTTATCCTTCAATAGCTGCGCGTCAGCCATTGCACCCTCCCGTTCCTGTCCAGCTTTGCGTCCGTAAGTCGATTGGCTAGGCTCTTTTTAGGCCGGCGTCGGCGGGCCGGCTAGAGTGAAGTGCAACGAAAACCGGGAGGACAGCCATGCGCGGCCTGAAAGACATGTCGGTGGTGGTGACGGGCGGCGGCAGCGGCATCGGGCGGGCGATCTGCCAGCGGCTGGGCGAGGAGGGCGCTTCGGTGGCGGTGCTGGACCTGAACCTGGAGGGCGCGCGGGAGACCGTCGAGCTGATCGACGCCGCCGGCGGGCGCGGCGAGGCCTATGAGGTCGACATCGTCGACCGGTCCGCGGTGCTGAAGGCGGTCGACCTGTGGGAAGCCGCCGCCGGGCCCATCGGTGGGCTGGTGAACAATGCCGGGTGGGACAAGGCGGTCAGCTTTCTCGACAGCGATCCCGAACTGTGGCGCAAGGTCATCGACATCAATCTCTACGGCCTGCTCAACGTCACCCACGCGGTGCTGTCGAAGATGGCGGCGCAGGGCAAGGGCCGGGTGGTCTCGATCGCGTCGGACGCCGGCCGCGTCGGCTCGTCGGGCGAGTCGGTCTATTCGGCCTGCAAGGGTGGCACCATCGCGCTGTCGAAAACCCTGGCGCGCGAACTGTCGCGGACCGGGATCACCGTGAACACGGTCTGTCCCGGCCCGACCGACACGCCGCTGCTGGCCGGCTTCGACCCATCGGGACGGCTGAAGGAGGCGCTGGCCAAGGCGATCCCGATGCGCCGCCTGGGCCAGCCGGCCGACTATCCCGGCATCGTCACCTTCCTGCTGAGCGAAGACGCCGGCTTCATCACCGGCCAGACCA
The DNA here is from genome assembly GCA_040223615.1 of Alphaproteobacteria bacterium. Classification (GTDB taxonomy): domain Bacteria; phylum Pseudomonadota; class Alphaproteobacteria; genus JAVKFY01. The sequence goes on along the minus strand of JAVKFY010000061.1, from coordinate 55,695 downwards.
TCTCGGTCTCCGGCGGGCTGTCGATGGCGGGGTGACGTGCAACGTCGGTGGCGGTCGTGTTATTCTAGCTAGCCTAGCTAGCTAGAACGGAGGTCGCCATGACCAAGCGCTGGACGCTGCAGGACGCTCGCGCGCATTTCAGTCAGGTCGTCGAGGCCGCGCAGGACGAGCCGCAGTTCGTCACCAAGTGGGGCGAAGAAAAGGCGGTGGTGCTGTCCGCCGAGGAATACTTGCGCCTTTCCGGCGTTGGCGAGGATCCCAAGAAGGTGCTGGAAGAGATGCCCGACGTGGATGTGGATCTCGATTGGGCGCGGCAGTGGCCAATGCGGGATATTGACCTTTGAGCTACTTGCTCGACACGAATGTCATTTCAGCGTTGCGGCGCGGTCGAAATGGGCACGCCGCGGTAAGGCGCTGGTACCGCGACGTCGAGGCAAGCGAGCTTCACTTGAGCGCTCTCACGTTTGGCGAGATACGGCGCGGCATCGAACTCGTACGCGCCCGGGATGCTGCTCAGGCGTCGGCACTGGAGCAATGGCTGCATCGGCTCCGGCGCAGTTTCGCAGGTCGTATCCTTGCGATCGATGACGGAACGATAGACTTGTGGGGACAGATCACCGCGCGCCGGCCATATCCGGCGATAGACGCGCTGATCGCGGCGACGGCCATGCGTCATGGCCTTACGATGGTGACCCGGAACGTAAAAGACGTGGGCGACATCGGCGTCGGCATCCTGAACCCGTTCGAATAGAAGGGGCGGTCGCATGGAATCCCTCACCGACATCCGCGCGCTGGGCGATATCGTGCGTCACCATGCGGCCGTGCGGCCGGACAAGGTGGCGATGCGGTTCCTCGGTCGCGCCACCACCTATGCCGAGCTGAACCAGCGGGCCGACCGGCTATGCGCGGCGCTGGCGGCGCTGGGGATCGGGACCGGCGACCGGGTGGCGCTGCTGACCAAGAACAACGACCGCTGGTTCGAGCTGTTCTTTGCCACCGCCAAGCTGGGCGCGGTTCTGGTGCCGGTGAACTTCCGGCTGGCGCCGCCGGAGGTCGCCTACGTGGTCAACGACAGCCGGGCGAAACTGTTCGTGGTCGGGCGCGACTTCTACGACCTCGCCGAGGGCATCCGTAGCGACCTGTCGACCGTGGCGAGCTTCGTCGCGTTCGACGGTGGCCACGGCAAATGGCCGGACTACGCGGCCTGGCGCGACGGCGCCGCGCCGGCCGATCCGCTGACCCCGGTGGCCGAGACCGACGTGGCGATCCAGATGTATACGTCGGGCACCACCGGTCATCCCAAGGGCGCGCAGCTCACCCACGTCGGCTTCATCGCGCTGTTCAGGATCTGGAGCGAGATCACCCGCTTCGACGACCAGCAGGTGCTGAACGTGGTGATGCCGCTGTTCCACGTCGCCGGCTCGGAGTGGGGCAAGCTCGGCCTGTTCTACGGCGCCGAGATCGTCATCGAGCCGGAGGTCGACCCGGCCGCGATCCTGAAGGGCATCGAGACCCACAAGGTGACCAAGGCGCTGTTCGTGCCGGCGGTGATCCTGTTCCTGCTGCAGCATCCCGACTGCGCCGGCACCGACTTCTCCAGCCTGGACGAGATCTACTACGGCGCCTCGCCGATTCCGCTGCCGCTGCTGCAGCAGGCGGTGGCGCGCATCGGCTGCGGCTTCATGCAGCTCTACGGCCTGACCGAGACGTCGGGCGCGATCACCTGGCTGCCGCGCGAGGACCACAGCCCGCAGGGCGCGCCGCGCATGAAGTCCTGCGGCAAGGCGCTGCCGACGGCGGCGATCCGCGTGGTCGACGCCAATGGCGACGACGTGCCCCCTGGCACGGTCGGCGAGATCATCTGCCGCTCGGTGCAGAACATGGCCGGCTACTGGAACCTGCCGGAGGCCAACGCGCAGGCGTTCCGCACCGGCGGCTGGTTCCATTCCGGCGATGCCGGCTACTTGGACGCGGACGGCTTCGTCTACATCCATGACCGGGTGAAGGACATGATCGTGTCGGGCGGCGAGAACGTCTATCCGGCGGAAGTGGAGAGCGCGCTGTTCGGCCATCCGGCGGTCGCCGACGTGGCGGTGATCGGGGTGCCGGACGAGACATGGGGCGAGGCGGTGAAGGCCATCGTGGTGCTCAAGCCGGGCGAGAGCGCCGGCGCGGACGAACTGATCGCCTACGCCCGTGAGCGCATCGCCGGCTACAAGGTGCCGAGGTCGATCGACTTCGCATCGGAGCTGCCACGCAACCCCTCGGGCAAGATTCTGAAGCGCGAGCTGCGCATTCCCTATTGGGAAGGTCGCGACCGTCAGGTCGGCTAGCCGACCGCGCCGGCTTTCCCTATAACGTCCGCCAACAACGACCCTGGGAGGTGCGACGGGATGGCGGACTACAAGGTGCTGGGGGACATCCTGGCGGCGCACGCGGCGGCGCGGCCGGACGACGTGGCGCTGGCGTTCGAAGGGCGCGAGACCAGCTACGCGGCCTTCGCCGGCCGCTGCAACCAGGTCGGCCGGGCGCTGGCCGCCGCCGGCTGCGGAAAGGGCACGCGTGTCGCCCAGATCGGCCGCAACTCCGACGTGTTCTACGAGATGCTGTTCGGTGCCGGGCTGGTCGGCTCGGTGCTGGTGGCGGTGAACTGGCGTCTGGCGCCGCCGGAGATCGCCTACATCATCAACGACGCCCAGGCCGAGGTGATCTTCGTCGGCCGCGAGTATTACGAGACCATCGCGGCGCTGCTGCCGGAGCTGCCGACGATCCGTCAGGTGATCGCGGTCGATGGCGGTCATCCGAGCTGGGAGTCCTACGAGGCCTGGCGCGACGCGCAGAGCGAGGACGCGCCTGACGTGGCAGTCGCACCGGACGACGTGGCGCTGCAGATGTACACCTCGGGCACGACCGGCCATCCCAAGGGCGCGATGCTGACCCATGCCAACTTCATCGTCGCACTGCAAGCCGGCGTTGACGGCATTCCTGGCTGGTCGCCGGACAACATCAGCCTGGTGGTGATGCCGCAGTTCCACATCGCCGGCGCCGGCTGGGGCGTGTTCGGCCTCTACGTCGGCGGCAGGAACGTGGTGCTGCGCGATGTCGATCCGGGCGCGATACTGAACGTGATCCAGACGGAGAAGATCAGCAGCGTGTTCATGGTGCCGGCGGTGATCATGTTCTGCCTGCAGCATCCGGCCTGCAAGGACACCGACTTCAGCTCGCTGAAGCTGATCTGCTACGGCGCCTCGCCGATCCCGGTGCCGCTGCTGCAGGCCGCCGTCGGGGTGTTCAAGTGCGACTTCGCCCAGGTCTACGGGCTGACCGAGGTGACCGGGGCGATCACCTGCCTGCCGCCGGAGGACCACTCGGCCGAAGGCAACCCGCGCATGGCGTCGTGTGGCAAGCCCTATGGCGACGTCGAGATCAAGATCGCCGATGCCGACGGCAATCCGATGAAGCCGCGCGAGATCGGCGAGGTCTGCTGCCGTACCCGGCAGAACATGGCCGGCTACTGGAACCAGCCGGAGGCGAGCGCGCGGGCGATCCGCGGCGACTGGTTTCACACCGGCGATGCCGGCTATCTCGACGAGGACGGCTACCTCTACATCTACGACCGGGTGAAGGACATGGTGGTCTCCGGCGGCGAGAACATCTACCCGGCCGAGGTGGAGAGCGCGCTGGCCGGATTCGCCGGTGTCGCCGATGTGGCGGTGTTCGGCGTGCCGGACGAGAAGTGGGGCGAGGCGGTGAAGGCGGTGGTGGTCAAGAAGCCCGACGCCAGCTTCAGCGCCGACGACCTGATCGCCTACGCGCGCACGCAGATCGCCGGCTACAAGGTGCCCAAGTCGGTCGACTTCGCCACCGAACTGCCACGCAACCCGTCGGGAAAAATCCTCAAGCGCGAACTGCGCGAGCCGTTCTGGCAAGGCAAAGAGCGGCAGGTGAACTGAGGCCGTTCGATTGGGAACAGACCAGCAAACGTCGTCATCCCGGGCTTGACCCGGGATCAATGGTCAGCAGCCTTCGAGTTGCGCGCCGTTGATCCCGGCTCTCCGCTGCGCTACGGCCGGGATGACGATCGGTTCTGCGTAGACATGACGTGTTTCACGCCGCCCGCGCCGGCTTCACGTCGGCGATGGCGGCGATGCCGAGCCACCTGGGGAAGGCGCGCCGGGCCCAGCCGGCGCCGTCGAGCTCCAGGCGCTCCGCTTTCAGCGCCTGGCCGACGGTGAGGTCGCCGCGCCAGATGTGGATCAGCGTGGCGAGGTCGGCTTGCACGTGCAGCTCGATGTCGTCGTCCGGCGGCTCGATGCACAGCTCGCAGGCGCCGTCCTTGTTCAGGTACCACCAATTGCGCTTGTGCGTCGGCTGGTCGGTGAAGGTGACCTGGACGATGCAGCGGCGGCCGCCGAAGGCGTCGGGGTGCGCGTCCTTCTCGAAGGCCCAGACCAGCAGGCCCAAGTCCATCTCGTGCGGCTCCAGGTCGCGCCGGGTCCAGCGCTGGCCCCAGACGCCGAGCGCGAGGATCAATGGCGCGAACTCCTCGCCGGCCGGTGTCAGGTGATAGGTCCAGGCGTTGCCGCTCGTCGAGCGCCGCCGCTCGACGATGTTCTCCGCCTCAAGCTGCTTCAGGCGGCGCGACAGCAGGGTCGGCGAGCATAGCGGCACGCCGCGCTGCAACTCGGAAAACCGGGTGCTGCCGCCGGCAAGGTCGCGCAAGATCAGCGGCGTCCAGCGCTCGCAGAACACTTCCGCGGCCTTGGCGACCGGGCAGAACTGGCCATAGCTTTTCATCGGCGACCTCCCTGGTTGACGAGCCGACGGTAGCCGCGTCGGACAGGCGCGAATACTACACATCGTGGACTGTTTCGCGGGCCGGGCGCGTGGTGCCGTCGTGACATCGATTGCCATCACGGGAGAGCGAGATGAACGCACACGGCGATACCATCCAGCCGCACCACGAGGCTGCTGCCACGATGTGGGGCCTGGTCGGCGTTGACTACGACGATGTCAGCTTCGCCATCGCCGACGCGCTTGGCCACGCCGCCCAGCGGCTCAACGCCAAGCCGGGCGAGAAGGTCCTCGACGTCGCCACCGGCACCGGCTGGTCGGCGCGCAACGTCGCCCGCTATGGCGCGGCGGTGACCGGCGTCGACATCTCGACCGAACTGCTCGGCGCCGCCAAGACATTGTCGTCGCATGTCGCGCCACCGATCGCGTTCCGGCGCGGCGATGCCGAGGCGCTGCCGTTCGAGGACGCCAGCTTCGACCGGGTGATCTCGACCTTCGGGGTGATGTTCGCCGCCGACCAGACCTGCGCCGCCGCCGAGCTGGCGCGGGTGTGCAAGCCCGGCGGCCGGCTGGTGCTCGCGGCCTGGGTGCCGGGTGGCGCGGTGGCCGAGTTCTTCGGAGTCATCGGCCGGTTCAGCGACGCGCCGCCGCCGGCCGCCTCGCCGATGAACTGGGGCGAACCGGATGCCGCCCGGGCGTTGCTGGGCGATGGGTTCGAGCTGACCTTCGAGACCGGCGTGAACCATGCCTATTACGACGGTGTCGACGACATCTGGGACTGGTACCAGCGCGGCTTCGGGCCGGTGCGCGCGGTCACCGCGGCGCTCGACGAGCCGGACCGGGCCGCCTTCAAGGCCGCGGTGGACGACTACCACCGCCACTACGCCTGCGCGGCCGGCCTGCACATCAAGCGCGACTACCTGATCGCGATCGGCCGGCGCCGCGGCGGGTGAACTAGGTCCTCGCCTTGGTGAGCGTCGGCCACTTGTCGGGTCGCAGCACGTTGCGGATCTCGCGGCAGACAGCGATCACGCGCTCGATGTCGGCGTCGGCCAGACCGGCGTTGACGCACAGGCGGACGAGCGATCGATGGCGCGGTGTCGCCGGTGCGGAGAAGACCGAACCGAAGATGCCGCGGCTCTCCAGCGCGTCGCGCAACTGCACGGTGCGCTCCTCGGGGCCGGCCACAAGGGGGATGATCTGGCTGTCGGCGGCGCCGATTTTATAGCCGGCGTTCCGCAAGCCGTCGCGCAGGTGCGCCGACAGAGTGCTCAGACGTTGCCGTCGCCTACCCTCGGCCTGGACGACCTCGAGCGTCCGATCGAAGCGCGCAATCTCCCACGGCAGCACGACCGAGCTGAATACGGCGGGGCGTGACTCGTAGCGGAAGTACTCGATGAAGCGCGACGAGGCGGCGATCACGCCGCCGCGTCCGACGAAGCCCTTGGACAGGCTGAACGTGCGATAGGGAACACGATCGGTCAGGCCCAGCAGATTGACCAGGCCCTGACCGGTCTCGCCGATCACCGCCATCGAGTGCGATTCGTCGACGACAAGCGTGCAGCCGTGCTCCTCGCAGACATCGACCATTTCATGCAAGGCGCACGTATCGCCGCTGGTACTGTAGATCGCATCGACAACGACGACCCCGGGTCCGTAGCGTTGCACCTGCTTTTGGAGGTGGGCGGGGTCGTTGTGGCGAAATCGATGCGTCGGCGCGCCGGCGACCAGGGCGCCTTGCCACAGTGATGCGTGGGCGTAGAGGTCGAGAAAGACCGGTGTGTCGGCATCGGCAAGACACTGGATCAGGCCTTCGTTGGCCGCGAAGCCGGACTGGCAGATGATCGCGTCCTCGCTGCCAAGAAACTTGGCGAAGCGGCTTTCGACCTCGCGCTGCGCGTCGAGATACTGAACGTAGACGCCTGACATGTAGACTTCGGCGTCCGCGGTCGTCAGCGCGCCGAGTTGGCTCTCGAGAATGCGTCGATCGCGGCTGAGCGCCAGGTAGTCGTTCGTCGTCAGGCGGACGTCGCTCGCGCCTGGGCGTCGACCGCAGGTGATGTGTCCGCCGCCGTAGCGCGCGAAGTGTCGGTCGATGCGTGCGTTCAGCGCGGCGAGTTCCGCGGGCATCCGCGAATCGCGCTTGGCGACCGGAGCGTTCATTCTACTCCATCCACTGCGTTTCTTGCTGCAGTTGCCTGCTACTGCAGGTCGTCGGAATAGTGTGAACGGATCCGGTAAATACGCTGTAAATGCTGTAATCTAAAATAGAATCTATTGTTATTGGATTATTAACCGCACCTTGATTGGCTTAGTCCGGGGTATGAAACTCATGGGCCGCCACGAATGCAGGGTTTGACGATCTATGCGCGTATAGTCGAACGCGTGACGGCCTTTCTCGACTGGTTCATTCCGTCGCATCTGAAGGAAAACGAGGAATCGCGCCGGCGGATCAGGACGTTTCTGGTCAGCCATGTCGCCGGCCCGCCATTCGGCGGCGTCGTCGCCGGCTACCTGGTCTACCTCTATCCGAACTTCGCCGCCTGGGGGCTGACCGCGGGTGTCCTTACGTTCCTGGTCTTCCCATTCCTGCTGCGGTGGACGGGCCGGTACGAAGAAGTGGCACTGGCGTCCCTGCTGCACTTCATCGCATTGATCTTCTTCGTCGCGTTCTACAGCGGCGGCGCGGTGTCGGGGGCCTTATCCTGGGCCCTGACCGTGCCGATCATCTGCGTGTTCTTCGTCGGCGGTTGGTATCGATTGACCGGTTTCGTCGCCGTTGCCGTCGGCTTTGCCGTGCTGATCGTTCCCTATGCCTTGGGCATCGAACTGCCGAACAAGTTCGAAGGCGGCTCCAACACGGTCGATCTCGTGCTGCTGCTGGCGGCCGCCGGGTACATCACGGTCATGGCGTTGGCCTACATCAACCTCTACGAGTACAGCATCGAGCGACTGCGCTGGGCCAAGGATGCGGCCGAGTCGGCGAACCGGGCGAAATCGGAGTTCCTGGCGACGATGAGCCACGAGTTGCGGACGCCGCTCAACGCGGTGATCGGCTTCTCGCAGATGATGAGCAACGAGGCGCTGGGGCCGATCGGGAATCCGCGGTACCTGGAATACAGCCGGGACATCGAGCGGAGCGGTTCGCACCTGCTTGAGATCATCGCCGACATCCTCGACATCGCGAAAATCGAATCCGGGCGCTTCGATCTTTCGATTGGCTTCTGCCAGCCACAGCGCATCGTCGATCGGGCGAACCGCATTGCCAAGCCCTTGGCGAAGGAGTCCGGTGTCGAACTCGATGCGGACCTGGCCGAGGATTTGCCGATCGTGGTGGGCGACGAACGCCTGCTGCGCCAGGTCCTGATCAATCTGCTGACCAATGCGATCAAGTTCTCACCGCCTGGCGCGACGGTGGCGATCAATGGCTGGCAGCAGCAACGGCCGGACATGGCCGAACTCGTGCTCACTGTCCGCGATCAGGGCTGCGGCATCGCACCGGCCGACATCGAGCGCGTGCTGCAGCCTTTCGAGCAGGTCGAGTCGGCGTATCAGCGCCGCCACGGCGGGATCGGCCTCGGCCTGCCGCTGTGCAAGCGCATCGTTGAGCTGCATCGAGGCACATTGAGCATGGAGAGCGAACTCGGTAAGGGTACGTGCGTCACGGTCCGTGTGCCGGTGGCGACGGACGACAGCCACGAACTCACCCTGGCGGGCGCGTCGCTCGAAGATCCGTTTGGCGATAGCGCCGACGCCGCGGCTTGATCGCCTACAGCCGCTTCGCCACTTCCTCCAGCATGACCTCGGTGGCGCCGGAATTGGTGGGGGCGCACTTCGCCTAGCTAGGCGGTCACTGTAATCGATACTTGCTCTGGTGAGACACCAAGAGCGTCAGCAACCAGCGACTTGGCCTCTTCAATTGCCTGCTTGGGATCGTTCTTGGGCTCCATAGCACCAATGGTGGTGGGCGGCGGGCTGTCGTACGGGCTAATCAAATACCGGACCCAGATATCAGCGACCCTCTGATCCGGGTAGCCCTTGTCGTCAAACCTGAGTACGCGAAGTTCGCTTGGCTTGTTACGATGCTTAGTGAGGGTCTTTTCATAGCTTCGGTGCATCTGGTCTATGTACTCGGCGACGGGCACGTCATATACGCGGCAAATAGTGTCTGACTTGCCTCGAACCGCAATTATCACTCTCTCAAACTTCTGTAGCCCACCCTTCAGCGGCGCCTTCGCGGCAGTTCCGTTTGCAATTTGCATGCACTGCCCATTTGCTCCGACCTTGACCAACGCGACCTCGCCGTTGGGAAGCACGATCTGCTTTTGGTTGTTCTTACTGTAGAGTTGTCCACCGCCGTACTTCTGCCGGACGGTGCGGAAGGCTGTTTCGGCCATTTCTTCGCCACTCATTGGATGCGCTCCTATTTTTGCATCTAAGTAGCCTATCTAATCTATCGGCTCCATCAACGCAATAGTCTATTAATATCCTACAGCCGCTTCGCCACTTCCTCCAGCATGACCTCGGTGGCGCCGCCGCCGATCGGGTGGATGCGGGCGTCGCGGGCCATGCGCTCGATCATGGTGTCGCGCATGTAGCCGCTGCCGCCGTGGAATTGCAGGCAATCGTAGACTGCGGTCTGCACCATGTCGGCGCACAGCGCCTTGACCATCGAGACTTCCTTCACGCACTCGCGGCCCTGCGCGTCGAGCCAGGCGGTGTGATAGGTGAGCTGGCGCGCCGCCTCGACCCGCGTCGCCAGGCTGGCCAGACGCTGGCGGATCGCCTCCTTCTGCCACAACGTCTGACCGAAGGCCTTGCGCTGGCGCACGTAGTCCAGCGTGATCTCGATCGCCTTGTCGGCCTCGCCGATGGCCATGGCGCCGAGCACCAGCCGCTCGTTCTGGAAGTTGTCCATAATCTGGTAGAAGCCGCGATTCTCCGAGCCGAGCACGCTGGCCGCCGGCACCCGGCAATCGTCGAAGGCGAGCTGCGCGGTGTCGGAGCAGCGCCAGCCGTGCTTGTCGAGCTGGCTCACCACCGACAGGCCCGGCGTGCCCTTGTCGACCAGGAACATGGAGATGCCGCGGCTGCCCTTGACGTCCGGGTCGGTGCGCGCGGCGACCATGTAGAGGTCGGCGTGCACGCCGTTGGTGATGAACATCTTGGCACCGTTCAGAACCCAGTCGTCGCCGTCCTTCACCGCCTTCGTCCGCAACCCGGCGACGTCGGAGCCGGCGTCCGGCTCGGTCACCGCGACGGCGGTGATGATCTCGCCGGAACAGACGCCGGGCAGGTACTTCCGCTTCTGCTCGTCGGTGCCGTAGCGAGCCAGATGCGGCGAGGCCATGTCGGTGTGCACCAGCACGGTGGCGGAGAAGCCGCCGAAGCTGGAGCGGCCGATCTCCTCGGCCAGCACCACCGAGGCCAGCGCGTTGAGCTCCGCGCCGCCATACTGCTCGGGATAGCGCATGCCGAGCAGGCCGAGCTCGCCCATCGCGCGCAGCGTGGCGCGCGGCACCATGCCGTCCTTCTCCCACTGTTCGCCAGCGGGGACGACCTCGGTCTCGACGAAGCGGCGGATGGTCTCGCGCAGCATCCGCAGGTCTTCGTCGAAGTAGATCGACATGGCGTCAGACATCTACGCGCCTTCCACGACCACGAGCCGGCCCTCGGAGTGCTGCTGGCGCAGTGCCTTCGGGCCGGCATACTCGGCCGAGTCGTGCCAGGCCTTGGCCTGCGCGAAGCTCGGGAACTTGATGATGACGATGCGGCCCTTGGGCGGTGCGCCCTCCAGCCCTTCCACGGTGCCGCCGCGGACGATGAACTCGCCGCCATACTGCTTCACGGTGGCGGGTACCTGGGCGCGGTAGGCCTCGTACTCCTTGGGGTTCTTCACGTCGACTTCGGCGATGATGTATCCGGCGGGCATGGTGTCCTCCTCTTGCACGGCTGGCCGGCATTGTAGGCTAGTATCGCAGCCAAGAAATCTATTGGGAGAGCCAACGGGCATGACGGCTGAGATCATCAGCGGCGCGCGCCGCCGGGCGCTGAGCGAGATCGGCCAGCACGCGCGGCAGGCCGCCAGCGCCCTTGAAGCGCTGGGGGTGGGCGAGGGCGACGCGGTGGCGATCTACCTGCGCAACGACTTCCCGTTCTGGGAGGCGGCGTTCGGCGCGGTGACGCTGGGCGCCTACGCGGTGCCGGTGAACTGGCACTACAAGGCCGACGAGGCCGGTTACGTGCTGCGCGACTGCGGCGCCAAGGCCGTCGTGGTGCACGCCGACCTGCTGCCGAACATCGCCGAGGCGATCCCGACGGGTTGCACGCCGCTGGTGGTGCCGACGCCGCCGGAAATCGCCGAGGCCTATGGTTTCGAAGCGCAACCGGTGCCCGATGGCGCCATGGCCTGGGAGGACTTCATCGCCGGTCAGCCCGAGTGGAACGGGCCGGCCCGGCAGTTGCGCTCCACCATGATCTACACCTCGGGCACCACCGGGCGACCCAAGGGCGTGCGCCGCGATCCGGCCGATGCAGAGCATCAGGCGATGATCGCCGACGTCACCGCGCTGGTGATGGGGATGCGCGAGGGCGAGCCGACGCGCGCCGTCCTGACCGGGCCGATCTACCACTCCGCGCCGTGTGCCTACGCGCAGGCGGCGGCGCGCACGGGCGGACTGGTGGTCTCGATGCCGCGTTTCGACGCGGAGGAACTGCTGCGTCTGATCGAAAGGCACCGGATCACCCACGTCCACATGGTGCCGACCATGTTCGTGCGCCTGCTGAAGCTCCCGAAGGAAGTGCGCGCGAAGTACGACGTGTCGTCGCTGCGCAATGTGGTGCACGCGGCCGCGCCGTGTCCGCCGCACGTGAAGCAGGCGATGATCGAATGGTGGGGGCCGGTGATCAACGAGTATTACGGCGCGACCGAAACCGGCGCCGTGGTCTATCACACCGCGCCGGAGGCGCTGCGCAAGCCCGGTACCGTCGGTAAGCCGGTGCCGCGCGGCGAGGTGGCGATCCTGGACGAGGACGGCCAACGCCTGCCGACCGGCGAGATCGGCGAAGTCTACCTGCGGCTGCACGCCTATCCCGACTTCACTTACCAGAACCGGCCCGACGCGCGCGCCGAATGCGGCCGCGACCACCTGGTGACCGCCGGCGATGTCGGCTACGTCGACGACGACGGCTATCTCTACCTGTGCGACCGGCGTCGCGACATGGTGATCTCCGGCGGCGTGAACATCTATCCCGCCGAGATCGAAGCGGTGCTGATCGGCATGCCTGGCGTGAAGGATTGCGCCATCTTCGGCATCCCGGACGAGGAGTTCGGCGAGTCGTTGGCCTGCCACGTCGAGCCGGAACCCGGCGCCGACCTCGGCCTGGAGGCGGTGCGCTCGTATTTGCGCGAGCGGGTCGCCGGCTACAAGGTGCCGAAGCTGATCGAGATCGCCCGCGACCTGCCGCGCGAGGATTCCGGCAAGATCTTCAAGCGCAAGCTGCGCGAGCCCTACTGGCAGGACGCCGGCCGGCGGATATAGGGTTGGCGGGCAGGGGCAAGTCGCCGTCGTTCGTGTGAAAGCGGCGCTCTCGGGGCCACCCTACCGTCATTCCCGCGAAGGCGGGAATCCAGGCGGCGGTGGCGATCCGCGACCAATTCACCCTGCGATCTCTGGATGCCAGCTTTCGCTGGCATGACGGTTTCGGTGAGGGAGGGAAGACCATGGTAGCCAGCGACATCGACATCGCCCGCGCGGCGACAATGCAGCCGATCGGCGAGATCGCCGACAAGCTCGGCGTGCCTGACGACGCGCTGTCGCCCTACGGCCGGACCAAGGCCAAAGTCGACCTCGGTTATATCGACGGTCTGGCCGACCGGCCCGACGGCAAGCTGATCCTGGTCACCGCAATGACGCCGACGCCGGCCGGCGAGGGCAAGACCACCACCACGGTCGGGCTCGGCGACGGGCTGAACCGGATCGGCAAGAAGGCGCTGATCTGCCTGCGTGAGCCGTCGCTCGGCCCGTGCTTCGGCATGAAGGGCGGGGCGGCCGGCGGCGGCTACGCCCAGGTGGTGCCGATGGAAGACATCAACCTGCACTTCACCGGCGACTTCCACGCCATCGGCGCAGCGCACAACCTGCTCTCGGCAATGACCGACAACCACATCTACTGGGGCAACGGGCTGGGCATCGACGCGCGCCGGGTCGGCTGGCGCCGGGTGGTCGACATGAACGACCGGGCGCTGCGCGACACGGTGGTCAGCCTGGGCGGCGTCGCCAACGGGTTTCCGCGCCAGACCGGCTTCGACATCACCGTGGCGTCGGAAGTGATGGCGATCTTCTGCCTGTCGCGCGATGCCGCCGACCTGCGCCGCCGGCTGGGCCAGATCGTGGTCGCCGAGACCCGCGAGCGCAAAGCCGTCACCGCCGCCGAGATCAAGGCCGACGGTGCCATGGCGGTGCTGCTGAAAGACGCGATCGCGCCGAACCTGGTGCAGACGCTGGAGAACAACCCGGCCTTCATCCACGGCGGGCCGTTCGCCAACATCGCGCATGGCTGCAACTCGGTGATCGCCACCCGCACCGGCCTGAAGATGGCCGACTACGTGGTGACCGAGGCCGGCTTCGGCGCCGACCTCGGCGCGGAAAAGTTCTTCGACATCAAGTGCCGCAAGGCCGGGCTGAACCCGGCCTGCGCCGTGGTCGTGGCCACGGTGCGGGCGCTGAAGATGCACGGCGGCGTCGCTCGCGACGCGCTCGGCACCGAGAATGTCGAGGCGGTGATCGCCGGGCTGGACAATCTTGGCCGCCACCTCGGCAACATCGCCAAATACGGGGTGCCGGCCGTCGTCGCGGTCAATCGGTTCACCGCCGACACCGACGCCGAGTTGAAGGCAATGCGCGACTACTGCCAGGAACGCTTCGGCGTGGAGGCCTTCGAGTGCACGCACTGGGCCGACGGCGGGGCGGGTGCCGAGGCGCTGGCGACCCGCGTCGCCGAGATCGCCGACGGCGGCGCGGCGAGCTTCAAGCCGCTCTACGCTGACGACGTCGGCCTGTGGGACAAGACCCGGACGATCGCGCGGGAGATTTACGGCGCCGAGGACATCACCGCCGACGCGTCGGTGCAGGGCCGGTTCAAGCAACTGCAGGACGCCGGCTACGGCCACTTCCCGGTCTGCGTGGCCAAGACTCAGTACAGCTTCTCCACCGACCCGAACCTGAAGGGCGCGCCGTCCGGCCACGTCATCCCGGTGCGCGAGTTGCGCCTGGCCGCTGGCGCGGAGTTCGTCGTCGCGGTCTGCGGCGACATCATGACCATGCCCGGCCTGCCCCGCGTTCCGGCGGCCGAAGCCATCGGCCTGGACGAGAGCGGCGAGGTCGTGGGGCTGTTCTAGCCGGCCGAACGGCGTTATGACATGGCGTCATGCAAAGCGCCGAAGCCATCGATCGCCTGCGCGAACATGCCGCCGAACTAAGGACCCGCGGCGTGACGGGGATGTACCTGTTCGGCTCGACCGCGCGTGACGAAGCGCATGCTGGCAGCGACGTCGACATCTTCTACGACTACCGCCAGGACGGTCACTTCTCGCTGTTCGACATCATGGATATTCGCGCCTACGTCGAGGATGTACTGCAAACCAAGGCCGACGTGGTGCCGCGCAAGAGTCTACATCGACGGATCAAGGATCGGGTCGTCAGCGAGGCGACCCGTATCTTCTAATGGCGGCGAAGTCTCCGCTTCCGCGTCTCGACGACATTCGCGATGCCATTGCCGCCATCGAAGCCGATGTTCGGGGCCTTGCGTTCGCCGACTATCAGGCGGACCGCAGGCTGCGTTGGAGCGTCGAGCGAGGCATCGAGATCATCTCGGAAGCCAGCCGGCACATACCCGACGACCTCAAAGCAAGGCATCCGGAGGTGCCGTGGCGCAACGTCGCCGGCATCGGCAATGTGCTGCGTCATGAGTACATGGAAGTGGCCGATGATGCTGTTTGGGCTGTCGTACAGGATCACTTGCCAATGCTGCGCGCGGCTGTACTGGCGATGATAGCGGCGGTGGAGCGAGAAGAGGGCGGTTAGACGGAGCAATTCATGACCAGCAAGATCGTCCGCATCGGCGGGGCGTCGGCGTTCTGGGGCGACAGCGCGATCGCGACGCCGCAACTGGTGAACGGCGGGCCGGTCGACTACATCGTCTACGACTACCTGGCCGAAGTGACCATGTCGATCCTGGCCAAGGCGAAGCAGAAGTCGGACAAGCTGGGCTACGCCACCGACTTCGTCGCCGTGGCGATGCGGCAGTCGCTGCGCGACATCAAGGCCAAGGGCATCAAGGTGGTGTCCAACGCCGGCGGCATCAACCCGCTGGCCTGCCGCGACGCGCTGGCCGAGGTGGCGGCCGAAGCCGGGGTGGCGTTGAAGATTGGCGTGGTGCTGGGCGACGACCTGGTCGAGCGCGCGGGCGACTTCGCCGGCCGGACCGAGATGTTCTCCGGCGAAGCGTTCCCCGAGGCGCCGCTGTCGATCAACGCTTATCTCGGCGGCCGGCCGATCGCGCAAGCGCTGGCGCGCGGTTGCGACGTGGTGATCACCGGGCGTTGCGTCGACAGCGCGGTCACGCTGGGCCCGCTGATGCACGAGTTCGGCTGGAGCGACGAGGATTTCGACCAGCTCGCCGGCGGCACGCTGGCCGGCCACATCATCGAGTGCGGGGCGCAGTGCACCGGCGGCCTGTTCACCGACTGGCGCCGCGTGAACAGTTGGGAAAATATCGGCTACCCGATCGCCGAGTGCGAGGCCGACGGCAGCTTCACCATCGCCAAGTCGGAGGGCACTGACGGGCTGATCTGCTTCGGCTCGGTCGCCGAACAGCTGGTCTACGAGATGGGCGATCCCGGCGCCTATCACGTGCCCGACGTGGCCTGCGACTTCACCCAGGTGACGATGGAAGAGTCCGGCGAGAACCGGGTGCGGGTGTCCGGCGCGCGGGGTCAGGCGCCGACCTCGACCTACAAGACCAGCGTCACCTTCGTCGACGGCTATCGCAACCAGGCTTTGCTGGTGGTCGGCGGGCTGGAGGCCGGCGCCAAGGCCAGGCGGACCGGCGAGACCATCCTGGCGCGCACGCGCAAGATGTTCGCGGCCCGCAACCTGGGCGACTACCGCGACACCCGGATCGAGATCGTCGGCAACGAGGACATGTACGGCGCCTCGGCCGCGGCCGAACCGCGCGAAGTGGTGCTGAAGCTCGCGGTGCGGCACGACGATCGCAAGGCGCTGGAGATCTTCGCGCGCGAGTTCGCGCCGGCCGGCACCTCGATGTCGCCGGGCACCACGGGCTTCTCCGGCGGGCGGCCGACGCCGAGCCCGGTGGTGCGCCTGTTTTCCTTCCTGATCGAGAAGGACGCCGTGCCGGTCAGCCTCGACATCGATGGCGAGCGTACCCCGGTGGACGTGCGTACGGCGGGCGGATTCGGGCAGTCCGCTTCGGCCCACGTCGAGGCGGTCAAGGCGGTGGAACCGACCGGCGAACTGGTCAAGGTCGCGCTTGTGCAACTCTGTTATGGGCGCAGCGGCGACAAGGGCGACACCGCCAATATCGGCATCATCGCCCGCAAGCCGGAATATCTCCCCGTGCTGCGCGCGATCCTGACCGAGCGGCGCGTCGCCGCGCATTTCGCGCACAACCTGAAGGGCGAGGTGACGCGCTACGACCTGCCGGGCCTGGGCGGCATGAACTTCCTGTTGACTCAAGCACTTGGCGGCGGCGGCATGGCCTCGCTCCGTACCGACAACCTGGCCAAGGCCTTCGCCCAGGTGCTGCTGTCGATGGAGGTCGAGGTGCCGGCTGCCTGGGGCCTGGAAAAAGCCGCCTGAAACGCGCGCAAGCATCGGATAGTGGCTAAACTGAGCGCGGGGTAGAACCCAGGCAACGACAGACGCCAAGGGACTCGACCCATGCAACAGATGATGGCTACGACCGACCAGAAGACAGGCAAGACCGGCGGCAACCACGTCGCCACGGTGCGCAAGATTTGCGCCTTCATCGAGGCGCGGCTCGACGACGGCCTGGACGGCCCGCCGAGCCTGCGCGAGATCGCCGACCATGTCGGCGGCAGCCCGCATCACCTGCAGCGCACCTTCCGCAAGCTGATGGGCGTGAGCCCGGCCGAATACGCCGACGCGGAGCGCCTGAAGCGCCTGAAATCGCTTCTGAAGGACGGCGACTCGGTGACCGGGGCGATGTACGAGGCCGGCTACGGCGCCGCCAGCCGGCTCTACGAACGCGCGCCAGGCCAGCTCGGGATGACGCCGGCGACCTATGCCAAGGGCGGCAAGGGCGCGCGGATCGGCTACACCATCGTCGGTTCGCCGCTCGGCAAGCTGCTGGTGGCGGCGACCGAACGCGGCATCTGCTTCATCTCGCTGGGCGACACCAAGACCGAGTTGCGCGCGGCGCTGGACCGGGAGTTCCCGGAGGCGGCGATCGAGGCCGACGAGAGCGTGCTGCCGGAATGGGTCGACGCGGTGGTCGGCTATCTCTCCGGCGAGTTGCCGCATCTCGAGCTGCCGCTGGACGTGCGCGCGACGGCGTTCCAGCGCCGGGTCTGGGCCGAGCTGATCCGCATCCCGCGCGGCGTCACCCGCTCCTATTCCGAGATCGCCGAGGCGCTGGGCGAGCCCAAGGCCAGGCGCGCGGTGGCGCGGGCCTGCGCCACCAACCCGGTGCCGCTGCTGATCCCGTGTCACCGGGTGATCCGCTCCGACGGCGAGCTGGGCGGCTACCGCTGGGGCCTGCAACGCAAGCAGGCGCTGCTGGAAACCGAGAGCCGGCCGGCGCGCAGTTGATGTAGACGAGACCGGCTGCGTTGGCGCCGGCCTCGGATTGCCGCTATCGTCTTTCCGCGTAACAGGTTTCGGGAGGCGGGCTCGCATGCGTGGCTTGTATGTCGCCATCGTGGCGTTGGGATGCGGTATCGGGTCGGCCTCGGCCGGGACCAAGGGCGGCATCTACGACTTCAGCTATTTCCTGGGTCAGCCGCATCCGCTGTCCGGCCAGCAGGTCGGCGTCGGCAGCGGCGCGCCGCAGCCTTACCCGCCGGCGCAGCCCTATACCGGCGTGCCCTACAATCCTTATGGCGTGACGGTCGCCGCGGCGCCAGCCCCGGCTCCGGTGGAACCGGAACCGAGCTTGCTCGACGGCTGGTACCTGCGGGCCGGCGGCGGCTACGACCTGCCGGACGACATCGACGACAATGGCGGCGGCACGTCGGTCAACATCGACGTCGACGACGGTTTCATGGGCGAGGTCGCGGTCGGGCGCTATCTCGGCCGTAACTTCCGCGCCGAGCTGGAGCTGGCCTATCGGCAGACCGAGTTCACCGACGCCACCGCGGGCGGGGCCACGGCGACCAACATCTCCGGTGACTACACGGTGATGTCGGCGATGGTGAACGGCTTCTACGACCTGCAGTTCGACTTCCCGATCGTGCCCTATGTCGGTGTCGGCATCGGCGCGGCGCAGATCGAGGTCGACAGCGTCACCGTCGGCGCCGTCACCACCCGGTCGGACAAGGCCACCGAGTTCGCCTATCAGGGCATCGTCGGTCTCTCCTGGCGCTTCGCGGAGGACTTCGTGGCGACGGTCGACTACCGCTATTTCGGTACCGCCGGCGACAACGAGAACGCGACGATGACCGTCGCGGCGGGGCTCCGGTTCGACCTGTAGCGGTATCCGCCCACACCGCCGCGTCCGGCCAACGATCCGGGTTCCTTCGATGTCGCGCCCCGCGCGCCGTTCGATTTGCTAGAGTGTTTGCAAATCGGGGGAGCGGCGCGATCGAGCATGGCGCGATACCGGCGATGGCTTGGCGACGGCGGTGGGCGATGCGGCCCGCGACTTGCCGTGCGCGTCGGATGACGGCGCGATGAACCCGCATCCGAACCCGATCGTCGAGTTCCTGCAATTCGTCGAGGACCAGCCGAACCAGCCGCTGACCCGATTGCTCGACAAGGTGCTGCACAAGAGCCGCACGCTGGTCGAGGCCGAGGCCGGCACGCTCTACCTGGTGCGACGGCATGGCGACCAAGGCTGGCTGGAGCCGGTGGTGCTGCAGAACGAGTCGGTGGCGATCCGGCCGGAAGACATCCGCGTGCCGCTGGATAACTCGTCGCTGGCCGGCTACGTCGCCAGCACCGGCATGTCGGTCCGCGTCGACGACGTCGACGAGCCCGATGTGTCGCGGCCATTCGAGATTCGCCGTGACGTGGAGCGCGCCTACAACTTCAAGCCGCGCTCGATGCTGTGCTTCCCGGTGACCAACTTCCGCCGCGACCTGATCGGCGTGGTGCAGCTGCTCAATCGGCGCCAGCCGGACGGCAATGCGGGTCCGTTCAGCGAAAGCGACGAGGACCTGATCCTGCCGGTCAATCAGGTGATGGGCGGCGCCATCGAGCACGCGCTGATGCGCGAGGCGCTGGCCGAGAGCAACGCCCAGCTCAAGGCGTTGAACACGTCGCTGGAAAGCCGCATCGAGGCGCGCACGCGCGAGCTGGAGGAGGCGCGCCAGACGGCGGAGGATTCCGACCGGCTGAAGACCGAGTTCCTGGCCACCATGAGCCATGAGATCCGCACGCCGATGAACGGCGTGATCGGCATGGCGGGCCTGCTGCTCGACACGCCGCTGGACGACAAGCAGGCGAGCTTCGCCAAGGCGGTGCGCGACAGCGCCGAGGCGCTGCTGTCGATCATCAACGACATCCTCGACTACTCCAAGCTGAACGCCGGCCGGATGGAGCTGGAGGTCATCGAGTTCGACCTGGCGCCGGTGGTGGAGAGCGTGGTCGAGCTGCTGTCGCCGCGCGCGCACGCCGCCGACCTGGAGATCGTCTCGTACATCGATTCCGCGGTGCCGCTGTCGTTGCGCGGCGACCCGGGCCGGCTGCGCCAGGTGCTGCTGAACCTGGCCGGCAACGCCGTGAAGTTCACCGAGTCGGGCACCGTGTCGGTGGAGGCCTCGCTCGACCGCGCCGTGGGCCAGACCGCGCATGTCCGCTTCGCCGTGATCGACACCGGCATCGGCATCTCGGAGGACCTGCGCGAGCATCTGTTCGACAAGTTCACCCAGGCCGACGCCTCGATCTCGCGGCGCTATGGCGGCACCGGGCTGGGCCTGGCGATCAGCGCCAACCTGGTACGCCTGATGGGCGGCGAGATCGGCGTGACCAGCCAGGTCGGCGCCGGCTCGACCTTCTGGTTCACGTTGCCGCTGGCGATGCAGGCGGTGCAGCGGTCCGAGCCGCCGAGCTACGACATCAACGGCCTGCGCATCCTGGCGGTCGACGACAACGAGGTGAACCGGCGCATCTTCTATCACCAGCTCTCCGCCCAGGGCGCGACGGTGGCGACGGCGGACGGCGCCGACGAGGCGCTGGCCCTGTTGCGCGGCAGCAACGACCGGCCGGCGCTGGGCATCGACGTGGCGGTGATCGACAAGATGATGCCGGGCAGGGGCGGCGACGAACTGGGCGAGGCGATCCGGCGCGACCCGAAACTGGCCGGCGTGAAGATGATCATGGCGAGCTCGGCGGAGACCCTGGGCGATATCGGCCGGATGAAGGCGATCGGCTTCGATGCCTACCTGCTGAAGCCGGTGCGCCAGGCGACGCTGTTCGAGCGTCTGGCGATCGCCGCCGGCAAGCAGGCGGAGCGGCCGCCGCCGCGGATGCGAGGCGCCACGGCCGGCCTGCGCGGCGAGCCGACGCCGAAGGGCCTGCGTATCCTGCTGGCCGAGGACAACCACATCAACCAGGTGCTGACCGTCACGGTACTGGAGCGCGAAGGGCACCGCGTTGACACGGTCGGCAACGGCCTGGAAGCGGTCGAGGCCGCGCGCACCATTCCCTACGACCTGGTGTTGATGGACGTACACATGCCGGAGCTGGACGGACTGGAGGCGACCGCCGCGATCCGCTCCTTTGAGGGGACGCGCGCGCGGGTGCCGATCGTCGCGGTCACCGCCAACGCCATGGAAGGCGACCGCGAGCGGTTCCTGGCCGCCGGCATGGACGACTATGTCTCCAAGCCGATCGATATCGTGACGCTGACCGAGAAAGTGGCGCGGTTCCGCGAACGCGACACGCCGCAGGCCGAGGCGGCGGCGCCGGCGACGGACGCGTCGCTGGACGGTGCGGTCCTGGACAAGCTGCAGGCGCGGCTGGGCGAACCGCTGGTGGCGCGGCTGGTCGGGGCCTACGTGGTCGAGGTGCGCCAGCGCCTGGCCCGCATGGACATCGCCGCCAAGACCGGCGGCACGCAGTCACTGCAGCTTGAGGCGCACGACCTGAAGAGCACCTCGGGCAATCTCGGCCTGGTGCGGGTCCGCGAGCTTGCCGAGCGGCTGGAGGCGGCGAGCCAGGATGGCCGGCTGGAAGCCGCGATCACCTTGCTGCCGGCGCTGCAATCGGCGGTGTCGGACGCGGTCGTCGCACTGGCCGACCGCTTTCCCGGTGCCCATCGCGACATGAGCGATTGAGACTCGGCTTTTTCCGTCATCCCGGAGGCGCGAAGCGACAGCCGGGATCAACGGGTAGCGGCTCATTCGTTTCTGGCCGTTGATCCCGGCTCTTCGCGCTTCGCGCTGCGGCCGGGATGACGCGATCCCGCCTACTGCGCCGGGATCCGTTTCAGGTGGCGCTTGTCGGTGGCGTTGGGCTGGTCGACGCGGCGCAGCTTGGCGCGGCGCTCGGCCATCCGGGTCTTGTACTCTTCCTGGGTGCGCAGGCGGCGCGCCTCGTTGGCGTCGCGCCGGGCCTCGGCCCACAGCGCCATCACCCGCGCGGCATACTTGCGATACCGCTCCGGCGTGCGCGAGTGGTAATAGGCGATGGCCCGGGTCCAGGAGCGGTTCTCCTGGTGCAACTCCTTCAGGAACACGGCGGCGTAGGCGACGTTGGCGATCGGGTCGAGCGCATGCTCGATCGAGGTGAAGTTCTCGCCGTGATAGCCGAGGTTCACCTGCATGCAGCCGACGTCGATGTTCGTCACACCCTTGTCGCGCAGCCGCTTGACCTCGGCGACGGCGATCTCGCGGCTCGGCAGGTAGCGGCCCTTGCCCTCGGCATAAATCGTCCACGGCCAGGCAACTCTTGCCTGCCCGTGCTCGTCGTAGCGGCCCGATTCAGCCAGCCCGATCGCAGTCAGCAGTTGCGCTGGAATGCCGGTCAGGCGCTCCGCCTCGGTGGTCAGATAACCGCAGATTTCCGCGGCTGGCAGTGCCTTGGCGGACTCCGCCCGCGCCGGCATGACAGCCAGACACAACAGCGCGAAAAGCGCCGGGAAGTGGGCGATGCGAACCATCTTGGTGGACGTTATCGCAAGGCACATGCCAAGTCGATCAAGCGCCTAGCCGTCGCCCAGTTCGTCCGGCGTCAGGCCGGATAGCGCGGCCATGATCTGCGTGATCTGCGCCTGAACGGCGCCGAATCCGGACAGCGGCCGCAGCCGTTCCTCGTCCATGTAGATGCCGCGGTTGATCTCGATCTGCAGCGCGTGGACGTTCTGGCCGGGGCGGCCGTAGTGGTGTGTGGTGAAGCCGCCGGCATAGGGCGTGTTGCGGGTCACGGCATAGCCGGCCGCCGCGAACAGCCGCTGCACCCGGTCGATCAGCGCCGGCGAGCAGGCGGTGCCGAAGCGGTCGCCGAGCACCACGTCGGGGCGCGAACGGCCGCGCGCAGCGTCGCGCCCGACGCCGGTCGACGGCATCGAGTGGCAGTCGATCAGCACCGCCACGCCGAAGGCGTCGCGCGCCCGGGTCAGCAGCTCGCCTAGCGCTTGGTGATAGGGCTGGTAGACCTGCTGCACGCGATGCTCGGCATCCTTGAACTGCAGCTTGGAGCGGTACACCTCGGCGCCGTCGGCGACCATGCGCGCAATGGTGCCGAGCCCGCCGGCGACGCGCAGCGAGGTGGTGTTGGTATGCGGCGGCAACTCGTCCTCGAACATGTTCGGGTCGAGTTCGTAGGGTTCGCGGTTGACGTCGAGATAGACCCGCGCGTAGCGGCAGCGCAGCAACGGCGAGCCGAAGCCCGGCGCGGCGGCGAACAGCTCATCGACGAAACTATCCTCCGAACGCCGCAGCACCGGAAAGTCCAGCGCCGAGGCGGCGATGAAGTCGGTGGGATAGTAGGTGCCGGAATGCGGCGACGCATACACCACCGGCGCCGTCACGCGTGCCGGCCAGGCGATATCGTAGGCCTCGATGGGTGCGTCAGACGCCAACTCGGTGCTCATCGCGCCAGGCAACTCCCGGATTTCCAGTCCACAAGCTTACCATGGCTGCGGGGCGCGGGAAGGGCCGGCGTATGGTCGCCAGCGGGGCCTTTACGCTTTACTAGGGGCTGGTGTCATAGATTGCGCCGAACGACGGTTGACGAGTGGACGATGGCGAAAATCCTGCTAGCCGAGGACGACGAGTCGATGCGGCACTTCCTGGCCCGCGCACTGGAGCGCGCCGGCCACGTGGTGTTCGCGGTCGGCCGTGGCGACGAGGCGCTGCCGGTGATCGCGGAAGGCCATTTCGACCTGCTGCTGGCCGATATCGTGATGCCGGAGATGGACGGCATCGAGCTGGCGCGGCGCACGGTGTCGGTCGACCCACGCGTCAAGGTCATGTTCATCACCGGATTCGCCGCCGTGGCGATGCGCCAGCGCACCGGCCCGACGGCGCAGGCCAAGGTGCTGTCGAAGCCGTTCCACCTGCGCGATCTGGTCAGCGAGATCGACCGGCTGCTCGCCGCCGCCTAATCCAGCTTGTAGACGCGCCGGGCGGTACCCGCGAACAGCGCCGCCTTGTCGTCGTCGGAACAGCCAGCGGCAATGCGCTTGAAGCCATTCCACAACGCGGCGTAGCCGATGCCCATCTTGTCGACCGGGAAGTTGCTTTCGAAGGTGCAGCGCTCAGGCCCGAACATCTCGATGCAGGGCTCGATATAGGGCCGCCAGGCGTCGGCGAGCTGGGTCGAGGTCGGCGGTGCCGGCATCGCCATGTAGTCGAAGGCGGCCAGCCGCATCATCATCCCGCCCAGCTTCAGCGTCACGTTCGGACAAGCCGCGATCTGCCGCATGGTGGCGTGCCAGGCGGCGTAGACCTCGTCGGTCTTGCCGGCATAGGGGCCGTAGCCCAGCGGCATGCCGGTGTGGTTCATCACGATGCTGGCGTCGGGGCAGGCGCGGGCCAGGTCGATCAGGTCGGCGTGCTGGTTGAAGTAGACCAGTCCGTCCAGCACCAGCCCCATGCCGCTCAGGCAGGCGAGGCCGGCGCGGAAATCGTCGCGCAGGTAGAGGCCGGGGCCGCCCTCCCACAGGTTGCCGATCACCGGGTCCTGGTGCCAGCCGGCGGAATGGCGGATGCCGCACAGCCGCCCGTTCGCGGCCTCGGCCAACGCTGCCAGCACCGGCTCGACCCGTGCGCCCAGCGTGAGGTCGGCGGCGCCGACGATGCCGGCGGCGATCCGGGTGCCGCCGATGGCCTCGGCCGCCTCGGCGATGCCGGTGACGAACTCGATCTCGCCGAGCGGGCGCATCTCGGCCGGGCCGTCGGTGCGGTAGTGCGTGTGGCACTCGATGAACACGGTCGCGGTGACGTTGTGGCCGCTGCCGGTGTCGGCCAGCACGTCGTCGAGCAGGTATCGGCCGCGCTCGTCCCACAGGTGGTGGTGGGTGTCGATGATCTCCAGTTCGGGCTCCAGGATCGGCTCCGATGCCGCGCCGGCAAGCCAGTCGAGCCGTGGCGGGTGGATGCGGCCATAGCCGGTCGGCAGCGGGGCATCGGTCATCGTGGCGCCGGTTCGGCTAGTTCTTCATGTGGCGGAAGGCTTCCGCCGGGACCAGTTCGAAGTTTCCGGAGCCGGGCGTCTGCCAGTAGAGCTCCAGGGTCGAGGTGCCCTTGCGCTCGAAGTAGATCACATAGAGGTCGTACCAGCCGGCCTCGTCGATCACCACGTTCACGTACTCCGAATACTGGTCGCTATGGACGTCAGGGTCCTCGACCACCAGCCGGTCGTTCAGCTTGAGCCGGACGCCGTCATTGGACTGGATGGTGAGGATGTAGGTGCCGGTGGTCGGGAAGTGCATCAGGCCGCGGATGTGGGCGCCGACTTCGTCGGACCGTCCGCTGGTCAGCACCTTGCCGTCGCCGCTGTTGTAGTCCAGCGCCGGCAACGGTTCGCCTGGCGACCCCATGCCAGCCTGCACCACCTCGTCGACATGCCGTACCTTGATACGCAGGTACTCTACCGCCAGCCCCGGCGCGGAATTGTCGTCGGTCGGCGCGGTGGCGACCGGCTTCAGGCCGGATACCGTGGCGGCGGACGCCGTCGTAGCGATGGCGCCCAGGGCGAGCGCGGTGAACGCGGTCCGCAACAGGCGGGTGGCGGTCGACGAGACCATGAACGAGGCTCCTTCGTAATGAACGGGCGCCGGGCATGCTCGCAAAGCGGAACGGTCCTGGCAAATCGAATTGCGCCGGCTTGCACCGGCGCGGGCTTTTCAATATACCGTCGCGGCTGATCGGGCGCGTAGCTCAGCGGGAGAGCGCCGCGTTGACATCGCGGAGGTCACTGGTTCAATCCCAGTCGCGCCCACCATCCTTCGCTCGCGCGGCCCACGTGTGGCGCCACCCGGCAACTCATCCAATTCACCCCGCCAGCGCGGCGTGGTCCAGGTCTTCGGTCTCCGGATCGTCGAGGTCGGGGAAGGCTTCGGAGATCAGCGAGCTTTCGGTCTGGAACGACTCGTAAGCTTGTTCTTCCGCCTCGAATTCGTGCAGGTCGCGCGACTGCAGGCCGAGATAGATCGGCTCGCCGTCCTCGCGGTAGATGTTGAACTTGGCGTTGAACACGTGGTGCTTCAGACCGTGCTTGTCGTGGATCTGATAGCGGATGATGTTGAACTTGCCGTTCGGCAGCCGCTGGCCGGTGAGATAGCACTTCAACGACGAGATCGTCTCGCGCGACAGCACCACGTCGCGGAATGCCTCCAGCCGTTCCCAGGCGGCGGCGACGAAAAGCGGCGTGTCGACCACCAGCGGCAGGTTCACGTCCAGGCCGTCGCGCGAGGGCCGGATGGCGAAGTCGCCGATCAGCGCCTGGCTCGGCATCGCCTTGCCGATCATGCGCGCCAGGTCGATGGTCAGGTCGCCGACGATGTAGCTGTGCAGCGCCGGATTCACGCCCTCGGCCTGGAAATACTCGAAGGTGGTGCCGACGTGAAAGCAGGTGCGCAGCGACGGGACCGTCGCGTTGCGCGACTTCTGCTGCGCCACCGCGTTGTCGGCCAGCACCAGCATCATCAGGCAGAACAGGTCGATGTCGGCGCTGATCCCGTCGTTGCGGTTCCAGACGTAGAAACCGTCGCCGGTGGTGGATCGCGCCAGTGCCACTTTCACGCCCTGCTCGCCGGCGCGCTGGTGTGCGACGTTGATCGAGTAAGCCAGGCTGTTGAGCGCCGTGACCTGCTCCAGCGGCGAGTAGAGCGAGAAGTTGACGATATCGAACAGGACGGCGGCGCGCGCCTCCAGCTTGCGCACGCTGTAGCGGCGCACCAGGCGCTCGATCGCGGCGGCGCGGATGGCACCGCTGCGCATGCTGGCCGGAATCGCGATCTGATAGGGCTCGATCTCGCACAGGTCGGCGACCGCGGCCATGCGCGGCGAGGTCATCTGGCTGGCGCCGTTAAGAATTTCGTCGTGGTCGGCGAAGAATTCGGCGAGCAGGAATTGCGGCACCACCAGCACCGACAAGTGCGTACGCTCCGCGCACCAGCCGATAATGACGTTGCGGCCAAGCTTCCAGAGCTTCTGCAATTCGCCATCCACGTAGCGGAGAAGCTGACCGTCGTCGGTTCGTGCCAATGCCCTAACTCGTTGCTTTGCGACTATTATTCACGGCACCGCGGATACGCTGGAGCGACGCCTGCGCGGCACTCGGCTCAGGCCGCTGCGCCTGCTTTCGCTCCAACTACCAGCATGGCCCGCCAGGGCTTAAGCCAGCGTTAATTCTGGTAGCTAGGGCGTGGCGCCTGCCGGGTGCTCGGCGCGCAGCACATGGGCGTGCAGATTGGCCAGCCAAACCCGGCCCTCGGCGGTGAAGGTCAGCAGGTTCATGCCTTCGCCGATCAGCGGGTGCAGCACGTTCCAGAACAGCCGGCCATAGCCGCTCGACATCTCGGCGACATTGTTGAAGCCGAGCTGGCCGGCTATGCCGGACTCCTGCAGCTCGATGAACAGCGCCTTCATCTTCAGCATGAAATCCGGGTCGGCGACGGCGCCGATGATGTGCGCGGCGCGCAGCAGGCCAGGGTCGCTGGTGGTGTCGTGACTGTGGCCTGGTGGCGGCGGGAACCGGGAATACTCGATATTGGCGGCCAGCCGCTCCGGGTCGATCAGCGGATGGCCGGCGAAATAATGCCGCACGAAGAATTTGCCGCGGTCGGTGAAGTAAGGCCACAGCGCGCCATTCGACTTGGTGCGCGGTATCGCGATGGTATTGCCCGCTTCGTCGCAGACGCAGACCTCGCCGTCGTCACCGGGGCACAGGTTGCGCGAGAAGCCGACGGCGAAACACAGCAGCGAGGCGACGAAGTGAACCCAGTCCGCGCTGTCGACGATGCCGTCGCGCACCATCTTGCCGCGCAGGATGTCCTGCCCGACCTGGGTGACCACCATGGTGTGGTCGAGATCGTGGTAGGGCGCGTTGGAGCGGGCGATCCGCGACAGCGCCATGCGCGCGACCTGCAGCAGCGCCTGCCGGTGCGCCAGGTCGGGATGCGGGTAAAGCCGGTCATAGGTCTCCAGCACGCGGTCCACGAAGGCGTCGATGACGATGGCGGCGGGGCGGAACATCGTCAGGCCCCCTACAACGCCGCGCGGTGCTGTTCGGAGAAGATGTGGCTGTACAGGCTGGCCACCCATTGCCGGCCCTCGCGCGTCGCCTCCAGGTAGCGGATCGCCGGCTGGATGTGACGGTTGACCATACGCCAGAAGAAATCCGGATAGTTGCGCCGCAGGTCCTCCGGCGAGGCGGCGCCGACTTCGGCATTGGCGCCGGTCTCTTCGAACTCGTAGAACAGCGCCGCCAGCTTGCGCAGGTAGTCCGGGTCGGCCATCTGGCCGATCAGGTCGGCGGCGCGCACCAGGCCGGGGGCGGCGGTGTCCTCCGCCGCGTCGTTGCCGGCGGGCACCGGGAAGCGGGTCTTCTCGATATTGTGCGCGATCACTTCCGGGTCGAACACCGGATGGTCGCGAAAGCGCCAGCGGACGAACAGCTTGCCGCGCTCGATATGGTGCGGCGTGAGGTAGGCGTCGGTGGCGCCGGCGGGGATCTCCACCGTGCGGCCGGCCGCGTCAATCACCGCCGTGTTGGGGCCGTCGCCGGGGCAGATGCCGCGGACATAGCCGATGTCGTGGCACAGCAACGAGATGACGAAATGTACCCACTCGTCGGCATCGACGCTGCCTTCCATCAGGTACTTGCCGTGCAGGATCTCCTGCCCGACCAGCGTCACCATGAGCGAATGTTCCAGGTTGTGGTAGAGCGCGTTGGAGTTGGTCAGCACTTCCATCGCCATCAGGCCGGCGGTGCGGACGTGGCCCGACAGATCGCGGTCGTCGGTCCCGAACAGGCGCAAATGACGCTGTTCCAGGTCGTTCAGCACATGGTCGATCAGGATCGACTTACTCGAAAACATGGCCAATCACGGTCACAACACGGCTCCTCTGACATCATTGTCGCGGATCGCGGCGGCCGGCGCAAAGACGACCGTCACACCGCGGTCGCATTTCTCAAGCTCTCGATCCGCTCCGCGGTCAGGCGGGCGCCCAGCTCGTCGGCGAGCGCCATGCCGTCGCGCAACAGGGTCTGGCACTCGTCGGCCGGGCGGCGAAGCGCGATGGCGCAGGCCAGGCGTACCCGCGCCGCCTCGGCGGCGAACCAGCGCTCGACCTTCAGCCGCTGCAGCAGCAGCGCATCGTTCAGCGTCTCCCAGGCGGCTTCGGCCTGCCCGGCGTGGAGTTGCGCGTCGGCCTGGACCACCAGGAACAGCGGCAGGCCGATCTGCAGGCCGGTGGCGCGCCAGCCGTCGATGGTGGCCGCGAGTTCCGCCAGGCCGGCCTCGGCGTCGCCTTGCATCACTCGGGCCCAGCCGCGCACCACGCGCCCGGCGACGCCGAGATAGGGGAAGGCGCGCTCAGCCGACAGCTCGATGGCCCGGTCGGCCCAGCGCAGCGCCTCGGGCGCGTCGCGCAGCAACTGGTGCGTCCACATCGCGCCGCCGAAGGCGAACAGCAGGCTGAACGGATGGCGCAGCGCGCGGGCCCGCGCCAACGCCGTCTCGGCCTCCGCGACGGCGCGGTCGGCTTCGCCCAGCACGGCCAGCGCCCAGGCGTGGATGGCGCGGTTGGCGACGTCGGGGTCCTGGCCGTACAGGCGCGCCAGGCGGTCGTCGTCGCCCGCTTGGGCATAGTCTGACGCCCGGGTCATCCAGCGCGACGCCTCGGGCAGGCGGCCGGGCCAGAACGCCGAGTTGCCGAGCGCGCGCGCCGCCTCCAGCCGCAGTAGCCGGTCGCCGGCCTTCTCCGCCAGCGCCGCCAGCTCCAGCCCCAGCACCTCGGCATCGTCATACTCCGCCAGGCCGATGTGGTACTGCCACTTGCCGCGCAGCGCGCGAAACAGTTGCGCGTGATCGCCTACCCTTTCGCCGAGGTCGCGGGCGCGGGCGAAGGCGGCGTCGGCCTGCGGTGCGGCATAGGAGGCGGCGGCGACCCAGGCGGTGCCGAGGTCGAGTTGCAGGCGCAGTTCGCGGCGGGCACGGCCGTCGTCGTCCGGCAGCCGGTCGAGCAGCGCCAGTGCCTGGTCGTAGAGCCCGATCGCCTCGTTCAGCGCGTGGCTGGCCTGTGCCTGCTGACCGGCGCGTTCGTAATAGTCGATCGCCTTGGTCAGGACGGCGGTGTCGGGTTCGCGGTCGGCGGCGGCCTGGCGCCAGTGAAACGCCAGCAGCGCCGGGTCGTCGCGCGCCACGGTCGGGCGCTCGGCCTCGTACCAGGTGGCCAGGTTCTGGTGCAGCGCGCGACGCTGCGAGTAGAGCATCAGGTCGTAGGCGGCCTCGCGCACGATGGTGGTACGGAAGCGGAAGCGGCCTTTCGTTTCGGCCACGGGGGTTGCCAGGTTCCAGTCGTCGAGCGCGGCGCAGTGTGCCGGCACGGCGGTGCGGTCGCCGTCGATCGGATGGATCGAGCGCACCACGTCGGTCTCGAAGTCGCGGCCGACCACGCTGGCGACCTTCAGCGTCATCTGCTCGGCCGCCGGCAGCCGGTCGATGCGGCCGGTGACCAGGCCCTTCAGGTTGTCCGGGAGGCCGAGCTCGGCGAGTTCGCCGACCTGACAGACGCCGCCCTCGACGCGGACCGCGCCAGCATCGCGCAGCGCCAGGGCCAGTTCCTCGCAGTAGAGCGGGTTGCCGTCGGCACGGCTGAGCACGAACTCGGCGACCGCGGCCGGCGCCTCGTCGACGCCGAGCTGTCGCGCCACGATGGCGCTCAGCGCGGTCTTGCCGAGCGGTCGCAGCACCAGATGTTCGATCCGCTCGTTGGCCAGCAGGCGGCCGAAGCCTTCCGGTGCCTCGCCCTCGAGCAGCCGCAGCGTCAGCACCGGCAGCACGGCGGGAACCTGCTCGGCCAGGTCGGCGAGCAGCATCCACGACGCGGTATCGAGCCAGTGCGCGTCCTTGACGATCAGCAGCCGTGGCGCTCGCTCGGCGAAGTGCGCCAGCAGGCGGCAGAGCAGTTCGCGCGTGCGCTGCGCCCGGGCCGGTCCGGCCAGCGGGCGGGTGAAGCTGTTGTCGCTCCAGCCCGCCGGCAGCACCGGCTGCAACAGCGGTGCCGCTTGCAGGATCTCCGGCTGGTTCGGCAGCAGCGCCAGGATCTCCAGCTGCCGTTCCCGGTCATCGTCCTCGACGGCGCCGGGGAAAAGTTGCGCGAAGACCTCGCGGAAGGCGTGGTAGGGCGAGGCCTGTTCCAGCGCGACACCGGCGGCGAACAGGGGATCGAGCCCACGGTCCTCAGCCATCGTCAGCAATTCCATCAGCAAGCGCGACTTGCCCATGCCGGCCTCGGCCTCGATCAGCAGCGGATCGCCGCAACGCTCGCCGACCAGCCGGTCGAGCCGGTCGGCGATCTGCCGCAACTCCGCGTCGCGGCCGACGATAGGCGTGGTCGGGCGCATCCAGGCGGCGGCCGACTGGCGCGGCACCAGCTTGGCCGGTTCCGGGCGGTGGATCGCGATCGGGTCGGCCTTGCCCTTGACCATGATCGGCGGAAGCGCGGTCATGGTGATGCCGTGTGTCGCCGCGGCGGTGGCGGCGTCGGTCAGGATGCCGCCCTTGGCCGCCTGCATCAGGCGCGCCGACAGGTTCACCGCGTCGCCCATGATGGTGTACTCGCGCCGGGTGCCGTTGCCGACCGCGCCGCAGAACACGGTGCCGGTGGTGATGCCGATCGAACTCGGCATGTTCAGCGGTTCCAGCCCCTCGCGCATCGCCAGGGCGGCGCGGACCGCGCGTTCCGGGTCGTCCTCGTGCGCCAGCGGCGGCAGGCCGAGCACGGCGATCAGCGAGGCGCCCTTGTCGTCGACACTGACCTTGTTGATCGAGCCCTCGAAGCGGTAGAGCGCCGCCTGCAAGGCCTGCATCGCCGCGTGCGCCCGGCCCAGGCCGAGATCGACGGCGAAGGCCGGCAGGTTGACGAACAGGATCGAAACCGGGCGCAGTTCGCCCAGCCAGTCGCCCTGGCCGGCCTCGATGCGGCTGCGGATGGCGCCGGGGATATAGCCGAGCAGGGCCGAGGCGGTGGCCGGTTGCGGACGTTGCCGGGCGCGGACACCGCCGGGATCACTGCCCTCCAGGCCGGTGAGCCGCCAGTAGCCGGTGTCGCGGATCGCCGCCCCTTCGGCAACGTCGTTGATGTGCGCCCAGGCGTGCGGCGAGACGATGGCGTCGCCGGGATCGGCATGGTCATTGCCGATCGACAGTTGCGCCAGCGGCCGGCCGGCGAGCAGGAACTCCCAGCGCCCGAACACGCCGCCGAGGCGTTCCGAGACAACCGTGCCGACGCCGAGCGCCAGCTTCATCGACAGTTTGAAGCCGGGCGCCACCTCCAGTTCGTGCAGCCGCGCCTGCAACGACAGCCCGGCGGCGGCGGCGCGGTGCACGGCGACGGCGAGGTCCTGATGCTGGTCGCCGACCGGGAACAGCGCCAGCAGGGCGTCGCCGGCGAACTTCACCGCGTCGCCGCCGCGGTCGGCGATGGTGTCGATGATCTCACCGAAATAGCTGTTCAGGATCGCGGTCAGGTCCTCGGCCCCGGACGGGCCGGCGGCGGCGAGCCGCTCGGTCAGCTTGGTGAAACCGGAGACGTCGGCGAACAGCACCGCGGCCCGGATCTCTTCCGAGATCGGCTCGGCGATGGTGCGCGGATCGTCATTGGCCCGACCGATGATCAGGTCGGGTACGAAGCTGGCGATGGTGTCGAGATATTCCGACATCGTCCTCGCCCGCGAGATGCGGATTCGGCCGTCAGTTTAAGCCCAGGAGGCTTTCGCGGGGCTTAAATCTCGACTTGCTGGCGGGCGGCCTCGGTGGCGGCGTTCAGGTCGTCGCGCAGGCGTGGCCACGCCGGCTCGCCGAGTCCGTTCAGCATATGGCGCTGCGCGGCCTGCCAGCGCGGGATCGCGGCGCGCCAGACCTCGCGGCCGGCGTCGGTGATCTCGACCAGGCGCTGGCGCCGGTCCTTGCCGGCACAGGTGCTGATCCAGCCCTCGCGCTCGACCAGCCGCAGGTTGCGGGTCAGCGTGGTGCGGTCCATCACCAGTTCGGCGGCCAGGTCGCCGACCGTCATCGGCTTGCCGCGGGCCAGCGCGGCGAGCAACGAGAACTGCGTGCCGCGCAGCCCGCTGGGCCGCAGATAGTCGTCATAGAGCTGGGACACAGCGCGCGCAGTCTTGCGCAGGCTGAAACACACGCAGGTGGTGTGCGAGCAGTCGGAATCGCGATTCCGTGACACGGACATGACTGACTTAGATACGCTCAGGCGCGACTTTGTCAATCATTCCGCCAGCGACTTGCTGACGATCTCATAAAGGTCCCGGGAGAGTTGCGGGCTATTCGCGACCGATTCCAGTGCCGCGCGCATGTGGCCGCGCTGCGGCTCGCGCAGCCGGCGCCAGCGTTGCAGGGCGGTCGCCTGGCGGGCGGCGAGCTGCGGGTTCAGCTTGTCGACGGCCAGCACCTGATCGGCGAAGAAGCGGTAGCCGGTGCCATCCTCGCGGTGGAAGCCGACCGGGTTGGCGGCGAAGGCACCGATCAGCGCGCGCACCTTGTTCGGCCGGTGAAGGGAGAACGCGGCGTCGCCCATCAGCCGTTCCACGTCGCGCAGGACGTCATCGCGCAGCGCGCTGGCCTGGACCTGGAACCACTTGTCGATGGTCACCGCGTCGCCGGCGAAGTCGTTGTGGAACCGGGCCAGCGCCTCCGCGCGGGCCGGGGTGTCGCCATCGGCCAGGACGGCGAGAGCGGCCATCCGGTCGGTCATGTTGTCGGCGGCCGTCGCCTGCCGCGCCAGCAGGTCATCGACCTCGCCGTCGCCGGCGGCGGCCAGATAGGCCAGTGCGGTATTGCGCAACGCACGCCGGCCGGCCGCATCGGCATCGGGCGCGTAGGGCTCGTTGCCGGCCAGGCGCCGGACCTTGTCCCACAGCGCCTCGCGGTTTCGGATGCCGACCTGTTGGCGCAGGTGCCGGTGGGCGGCGAATGCCGCTTGGGGGTCGATCTCCGCCATCTGCTCGCCGAGGTTGGTCAGGGTCGGCGGGGTAAGCAGGAGTGCCTGATAGGCCGGCTCAAGGTCGGTCGCCGCCAGGTTGCGGGCATAGGCGTCGAGCAGGGCGGCGTCCTCGGTCATGCCCTGGCCGGCGCGAAACGCCCGGGCCCAGTCCAGCAGGCGTTGCGTCGCGTAACGCTGGCCGGCTTCCCAGCGGTTGAACGGGTCGGGATCGTTGGCGAACAGCAAGGCCAGCGATTCCGGCGCCTGCGCCGCGCTCACCCGCGCCGGCGCCGCAAAGCCGCGGTTGAACGAGACGACGGCGTCGGCGGGTACGTCGGCAAAGGTGAAGGTCGCCTCGGCCTCACGCAGTTCCAATGGCCGGTCCGGCCGCAGCGCGATCTCGGTGCCGTCGGGCGCCAGCAGACCGATGTCGAGCGGGATGTGCAGCGGCAGCTTGTCGGGCTGGCCCGGCGTCGGCGGGGTGTGCTGGCGCACGGTCAATCGCAGCGACTTCGCGCCGGCGTCGTAGTCGGTCTCGAAGCTGAGTTCCGGGGTGCCGGCCTGGCTGTACCAGCGATTGAACTGGTCCAGGTCGGCGCCGGTGGCGTCGGCCAGCGCGGCGACGAACTCGTCGCAGGTCGCGGCGCCGCCGTCGTGACGTTGCAGATACAGGCGGACGCCTTCGCGAAACCTGTCCTGGCCCAGCAGCGTGGCCAGCATGCCGATCACCTCCGCGCCCTTCTCGTAGACCGTGGCGGTGTAGAAGTTGTTGATCTCGATGTAGCTGGCCGGGCGCACCGGATGAGCCAGTGGGCCGGCGTCCTCCGGGAACTGACGCGCGCGCAGGCTCTTCACGTCCTGGATACGCGTCACCGCGGCGGAGCGCATGTCGGCGGAGAATTGCTGGTCGCGGTAGACCGTCAGGCCCTCCTTCAACGAGAGCTGGAACCAGTCGCGGCAGGTGACGCGGTTGCCGGTCCAGTTGTGGAAGTACTCGTGCGCGACGATGGCCTCGATCTGCGCGTAGTCGGTATCGGTCGCTGTCTTCGGATCGGCCAGGACGTACTTGGCGTTGAACAGGTTGAGCGACTTGTTCTCCATCGCGCCCATGTTGAAATCGTCGACGGCGACGATGTGGAACACGTCCAGGTCGTATTCCAACCCGTAGGCGGTCTCGTCCCAGGCCATCGAGCGTTGCAGTGCGTCCATGGCGTAGGCGGTGCGCGGCACGCGGCCGGGCTCGACCCAGATGTTGAGCTCGACCTGGCGCCCCGAGGCCGTGGTGAAGCTGTCCTGGCGCCGTTCCAGGTCGCCGGCGACCAGCGCGAACAGGTAGCTCGGCTTCGGGAACGGATCGTCCCAGATCGTCAGGTGGCGGCCGTCGGGCAGGTCGGTCTGGCTTACCAGGTTGCCGTTCGACAACAGCACCGGGCAGGCGGCCTTGTCGGCGGTGATCGCAGTGCGGAAGCGGGCCAGCACATCGGGCCGGTCCGGCCAGTAGGTGATGCGCCGGAACCCTTCGGCCTCGCATTGCGTGCAGTAGAGCGCGTTGGAGCGGTAGAGCCCTTCCAGGCGGGTATTCTCCGCCGGCCGGATGGCGGTCTCGATCTCCAGCGTGAACGTTTCCGGCGGGTTGTGAATGGTCAGGCCGGAATCGTCGACCGCGAAGGCGTCGCCGGTCAGCGGCTCGCCGTCGATCGCGATCGCGCGCAGCGCCATGTCCTCGCCGTCCAGCCGCAGCGGCGTGCCTTCGGCGACGCCGTCTTTGCGCCGAACGCGGCTCTGCGCCCGCACCACGGTCTCGTCGTTCAGGTCGAAGGACAATTCGATGGCGTCGATCAGGTAGTCTGGCGGCCGGTAGTCGGCCAGGCGGATCGGCTGGCGGTCGGCGCGCTGATTGTCGGGCTCGGGCATCTCGGGCTTCGCTCCGGCGTGGTGGCGCCTCACAATAGACCAAGTCGCAGGAGTGGAGGGACGCATGACGGAGTGGCAGGACATCAAGGTCGTGGGCGGGCAGCCGGTCGGGCGCATCACGCTGGCGCGCCCGGAGACCTTGAACGCGCTGACCCCGCCGATGATGGGCGAGATCGCCGAGGCCGTGGCGATGCTGGAGGCCGATGATGCGGTGCGCGCGATCCTGATCGATTCGCAAGGCCGGGCGTTTTCTTCCGGCGGCGACATGCAGTTCCTGACCGACATGACCGAACAGCCGCCGTTCGAGATCAAGGGCACGGTCTACCGCTACTTCGCCGGCGCAGTGAAGGCGGTGCGGCTGTGCGGCAAGCCGACCGTCGCAGCGGTGCAGGGCATCGCGTCGGGTGCGGGCTGCGAGCTGACTCTGGCCTGCGACTTCCGGGTCGCCGGCGAGGCGGCGCAGTTCCACGAGAGCTGGATTCAACTCGGCCTGATCTCGCCGCTGGGCGGCATGGCGCTGCTGCCGCAGCTCATCGGACTGGCCAAGGCGAACGAGATGTTGCTGCTGGGCGAGCGGGTCGCCGCGGCGGACGCGCTGCGCCTGGGGTTGGTGAACGAGGTGGTCGCCACCGACGGGTTGCCGGCCGCCGCGCTGCGCTGGGCCGAGCGCCTGGCCGCTGGCGCGCCGCTCGGCCTGAAGGCGATGAAGGAAGGCATCCGGCGCGGCCTGGAAGGCACCGTCGCGGCGGAATGGGAGCACAACGTCTACGTCCAGAGCATGCTGATCAACAGCGACGACTTCACCGAAGGCGTCGAGGCGTTGAAGCAGCGCCGCAAACCGGACTTCAAAGGGAGCTGAGCAAGATGAAACGACTTGAGGGCAAGGTCGCCTGGATCACCGGCGCGGGCACGGGTATCGGCGAGGCCGGGGCGCTGGCGCTGGCCGAGGAAGGCGCGCACGTGGTGATCTCCGGGCGGCGGCCGGAACCGCTGGCCGAGCTGGCGCCGAAGCTGCGCAAGCTCGGCGTCGAGGTGGTCGAGGAGCCGCTCGACGTCGCCGATACCGAGGCGGTGATGGCGGTCGGCAAGCGCCTGATCGACAAGTTCGGGCGCATCGACATCCTGGTGAACAATGCCGGCATCAACACCACAAAGCGGCGCTGGCACGAGATCGAGCCGGACGACTGGAAGATCGTCATCGACGTCAATCTGAACGGCGCGGTGAACTGCGCGCTGGCCGTGCTGCCGGCGATGCGGGCGCAAAAGGATGGCCTGATCATCAACGTGTCGTCCTGGGCCGGGCATTTCGTCAGCTATATCGCCGGCGCCGCCTACGGCGCGTCGAAGACCGCGATGATCAACATGAACGAGCAGATCAATATCGAGGAGGGGCCGAACGGCATCCGCGCCTGCGCCATCTGTCCGGCCGAGGTGGCGACGCCGATCCTGGACAAGCGGCCGGTGCCGCCGCCGCAGGAAGTCCGCGACCGGGTGCTGCAGCCCGAGGATCTGGGCGAGACCATCCGCTTCGCCGCGACCATGCCGGCCCGCGTCTGCCTCAACGAAATCCTGATCAGCCCGGTGTTCAACCGCACCTATCGCAGCTGGCTCGGCCTCGGCAGCGAGGGCGCCGATACGAGCAAGGGGTAGGGACCGCTCAGTACGGCAGCGCCACCCGGCCGATCATCTCGCGGGCGACGATCATCTTCTGCACCTGCGCGGTGCCGTCGCCGATCTGCAGGCCGAGGACCTCGCGCAGGCGTTGCTGGTGCGGCATGTCCTTGGAATAGCCGAAGTGGCCGAAGGTGAGGATGCAGCGGTGGATCACGTCGAAGGCGACCTTCGGTGCCCACCACTTCACCATCGCGGCCTCCTTGGTGTGCGGGCGGCCGTGGTCGCGCAGCCACAGCGTCTTGTAGGCCAGCAGGCGTACGCCCTCCATCCAGGTCTCGGATTCGGCCAGCGGCTCGGTGACGCCCTGGAACCGGGCGATCGGGCCGCCAAAGGCCTGGCGCTCGGTGACGTATTGCCAGGCCTCGGCCAGCGACGCGGCCGCCGGCGCCAGGCATTGCAGACCGATCAGCGCGCGGCTGTAGTCGAACCCTTCCATGACCTGGCGAAAGCCCTGGTTCAGCTCGCCGATCAGGTGGCTGTCGGGCACGAAGACGTCGTCAAAGAACAGGGAGCCACGGCCGATCGAGTTGGAGCCGAGGTCGTCGAAGGTGGTCCGCGTGACGCCGGGCTGGTTCAGGTCGACCAGGAAGGTCGAGACGCCCTTGGCGCGGCTGTCCGCCTCGCCGGTGCGCGCGAACAGCACGACGTCGTCGGCATGGCCGGCCATCGAGATCGAGGTCTTCTCGCCGTTCAGGGTCCAGCCGCCCTCGGCCTTGGTGGCCCTGAGCTGCAGGTTGGCGGCGTCCGACCCGCCGCCCGGCTCGGTCAGCCCCAGCGCGACCAGCCGCTGGCCGGCGCAGACCGCAGGCAGCACTTCTGCGGCCAGCGCCGCGGCGCCATATTTGGCCAGGACGATTCCGGCCAATGCGCCCAATACCTGGATGTAGCCGACGTTGAGGTCGGCGGCGCACAGCGCCTCGGTGATCAGCCCGGCGCTGACGCTGTCCAGGCCGGCGCCGCCGAACTCCTCGGGGATTTCCGGGCAGACCAGGCCAAGCGCGCCCATCTCCGCCATCAGCGCGCGGTCGGTGGTGCCGGTGCGCTCGCGTTCCTGGTAGCCGGGCGCCAGCCGTTCGGCGGCGAAACGCTCGGCGGTCTCGCGCATCGCGCGCTGGTCTTCGGTTATATCGAAATCCATCGGTTTCCTCGTCAGACGACGTTCTGTTCGCGCAGGGGCGCGTTGTTTGCGATGCGGGCGTAGCCGAAGCGCGTGAGGTCGAGCGTCTGGAATGACCCGTTCACGATCAGTTCGGCGACGGCGCGGCCGGCGGCCGGCGACTGCTGGATGCCATGGCCGGAGAAGCCGTTGCAGAAATGGAAGTTGCCGAGCTCCGGGTGCGGTCCGATGACGGCGTTGTGGTCGAAGTGGTTGTAGTCGTAGTGGCCGGCCCAGGAGCGCGCCAGCTTGATCGCCTCGAAGGCCGGGACACGGGCGGCGATGATCGGCCAGATCACCTCGGCGAAGCGGGCGTCCTCGGGCTCGAAGTCGTCGGGATCGGCATCGACGTCGTCGGCCTCGTCGGGTCCCAGAATGGCCATATACTGGTTGCCCTCCGGCCGCATGCCGGTACCGGAGATATCGAAGACGAGCGGCATGTGCCGTGGCCCCTCGCGGCAATCGAACGCGTAGCTCATGCGTTTACGGGGGCTGACCGGCAGCTTGATGCCGGCAAGCGCCGCGATCCGTCCGGCCGCCGGCCCGGCGGCGTTGACGACGTGGGCCGCGGCGATCGGTTCGCCGGAACCGAGCCTGACGCCGGTGGCCTTGCCATCGACCACGTCTATGCCGACCACGCGGTCGTGGACGTAATGCGCGCCCTGCGCCCGCGCCTTGCGGCGAAATGCCTGCAGCAGCGAATAGGGGTCGATCCAGCCCTCGTGCCGCCGCCCGAAGGCCCCGCCGGCCAGGTCATCCACGCTCAACCAGGAGAAACGGTCGCGCAGTTGTGCCCGCGGCAGCAGCTCGATATCGGCGCCAAGGCTGTTCTGCAGCTCGACGTTGGCGCCAAGCTGCTCCCAGCCGCCGTCGGTGGCGAGGACCAGGTAGCCTTGCTCGCGGAAGCTGAAGGCGGGCTTGTCGCCGTCGACCTCGAGCAGGTCCGGGGCCGCGCGCACGAAATCGACGCCAAAACGCCCGATCAGGATGTTCTCCGGCGTGGAGAATTGCTGGCGCAGCCCGCCCCAGGAGCGCGCGGTGGCGGTGTTGGCATAGCTCGGGTCCGGCTCCACCACCACGACCTCGCCCTGGAACGCCGGATCGGCGGTCAGGAAGTAGGCCACGGCGCTGCCCATCACCGCGCCGCCGATGACGACGACGTCGGCCATCAGTCGACGTAGCGCACCTTGGGCGAGTCGAGCAGCGGACCGAGATAGTCGGGCTGCTTCAGACCCTCCTGCATCACCCGCTTCTCGGTCGCGGCCTCGGCCTTGCGGACCTCGGCGAGGCGGGCGCGGGTCTCGGCCAGGATCGCCTGCGGCACCACCACGATACCGTCGCCGTCGCCGACGATCAGGTCGCCGGGTGCCACCTGCACGCCGCCGACCACGACCTCCAGGCCGACCGTGCCAGGGCCGCTGCGTGCCGGTGAATTCGGCGTCACGGCGGTGCAGAAGACCGGCAAACCGACGGCGTGGATGCCCGGCAGATCGCGCACCGCGCCGTCGGTAACCAGGCCGGTGGCGCCGTTATTCCTGGCCATGCCGAGGACCAGGTCGCCGCTGACCGCCGAGCCGGTGAAGCTGTCGGTGGCACAGACCAGAACGTCGCCGGGCTGGATGAAGGCCAGCGACGCGGCCAGGGCCAGGTTGTCGTCCGGCCCGGTCCAGCAGGGCAGCGCCGGGCCGCAGATCGCCGGCGTGGCGCCGGTGGCGTCGGCCAGCGGCTTGATCGTGTGGTGCATGGCGCCGCGACCGCCCAGCGCATCGACCACGTTTCCGGTCAGGATGCCGGCGAAGGCAGCGATGTCGTCGGCCGACGGCCGGCTCCACGCGCGGCGGATCGTCAGGGTTGGGTGTTCGTCGAGCATGGTGGGCCTCCCAGTGGCCGGGTGTCGCTATTTGCTTGTGTCGCGGCGCAGGAACAGCGTCGGCAGGTCGCTCGGATCGCCCGAGACGATGTTGCTCTCCACCGTGGTCAGCGGATCCTCGACCGAGATCAGGCAGCGTAGGCCGGTGCTGGTGCAACGCGCCGTGTCCTTCACCACCAACAGGTTGCTGCGCACCAGGACAGTCGTGTTGGGCTGCAGGTTGCCGACCAGTACCGTGTTGTCGCGCAAGGATAGCGCAACGTTGTCGCGGATCACGATACCTGTCGCCGCGCTGTCGACATCGGCCGAGGCGCCGACGTTGATGAACTGGCTGCTGATCGCATCGTGATTCTTCAGCATGTAGTTCTCCGCCACCAGGCACGGCGACTGTGCG
Source organism: Alphaproteobacteria bacterium (assembly GCA_040223615.1). Taxonomy (GTDB): domain Bacteria; phylum Pseudomonadota; class Alphaproteobacteria; genus JAVKFY01. The sequence continues at coordinate 15,020 of JAVKFY010000061.1, read as the reverse complement.
TCCGGATTCTTGACGCGGCAGGCCTCCGGCGCGGTATCGATCATGCGCGCGGCGACCGCGGTCGGCTCGTCGATGAACATGTTGCCGATGGCAAAGATGTCGCCATGCACCTGGATATGGTTGCCGCCCTGCAGGATCTTTCCGAAGTAGCTGTCCAGGACCACCGTCAGGCACGCCGACCGGCAGGCGATGGAGACATGGTGGGTGCGCCCAGGCGAACCATAGCCGTTGTCGCGGAACACGCTGTCGACAATGTAGACGGTGCCGGCGAACAGACTGCTGACCACGACGCCGTTGTCGTTGTTGGTCATCACAATGTTCTTGAGCATGACCTCGCCGGAGCCGCCGATGTGAAACGGCGCGCCGTTGCCGGAGACATGGTTGCCGCGAAACTCGATGCCCTCGACCCAAAGGTTCACCGCCGCGTCCTGGCCGAGCCAGGGATAGGCGCCCAGGTGGCGTTGCGACCGGCCCGCGGCATCGAGGATCGGCAGGCGCCCGTTGCCGCACGGCGCGCCTTCGATCACCAGGTTCGAAGCCTGCGTCAGGTCGGCGCTGTCGCCCCGATAGTGGCCGCAATGGACCACCACGCGGATATTGTCCTTGCCGCTCACGGCCAACGCGGCGCCGATCGATTCGAAGCAATTGTCCTGCTCGGCCTTGCGGCAGACGTGCACTGTGCGCGCCGTTGTGGGTTTTTCCGGCAAGGTGACGCGGTGGCGCGCCTCGGCGGTGGCCGGCGACGCCAGCCACGCGGCGCTCGCCAGCATCAGCACCAGCGACAGCATCAGGCGCGCCGGCCGCGCGATCATCGGTTTCTCCTTTGCCCGGACCGCGCCAAGATAGCCGATCCGGGCCGACGAGGAGACCCCACAAGATGACCGACCCCGACCGCCGCGTCGTGCTGCTGACCGGTGCCGCTTCCGGAATCGGCGCCGCCGCCGCGGGCCGGCTTGCCGCGGCGGGCTGCGACCTCGCCTTGCACACCGGTCAGAACCGTGACGGCCTGGCGGCGGTCGCGGCGTCGTGCGAGGCGGCCGGCGCGCGAGTCAAGCAAATGCTGGGCGACCTGGCCGACGAGGCGGTGCCGGCCGGACTGGTCGAGCGGGCGACGGCCGACTTCGGGCGGCTCGACGTGCTGGTCGCCAATGCCGGTTTCGCCGACCGGCGCGGCTTCGAGGAACTCGACGCGGCGGCGCTGGCGCGCTCGCTGGATGCGATCACCGCGTCATTCTTCCGGCTGGCGGCGGCCGCGCTGCCGTCGCTGCGTCGCGGACAGGCGCCACGTATCGTCGTCGTCAGCTCCTTCGTGGCGCACAAGTTCCTGCTCGGCGGCGTGACCATGCCGGCCTCGGCGGCGGCGAAGGCCGGGCTGGAGGCGGCGGCGCTGTCGCTGGCGGCCCAGGAGGCGGGCGCAGGGATCACCGTGAACTGCGTCGTGCCGGGCTATGTGCAGAAGGATCAGGGCACCAGCGCGGCGCTGAACGCGGCCGGCTGGGAAGCGGCCAAGGGCCGGGTGCCGATGGGCCGGCTTGGCCAGCCCGACGAGATCGCCGCCGCGATCGATTTCCTGGTGTCGCCCGCGGCCGGCTACATCACCGGCCAGCGCCTCGCCGTCGATGGCGGCCTGCGGCTGTAGACGTCGCCGCAAGAAAAAAGCGCTGCCGAGAGGCAGCGCTGTGAGAGGGGGTAAGCAAGATTGACCATGTCGAAACAAGGTCGCTCTCGGTTATGGGCAAAACCATAAGACCGCGTTTTCATAACCAATGCAAGCAATACCGCCATGTGGTTAGCAAATGCCACAACCATGCTGCTGGCTAGCCAGCGTCGGCGAGGTGGCCGGCGAGCACGTGGTCGGGCAGCCCGTGCGGCGCGGTGATGCGGCGCAACAGGGCCCGGTCGGGCTGCGAGTCGCGCGGCAAGCGGCTGCTTTCGGCATAGGCGGCGACGGCGCCGCGGGTTCTCGGACCGACGATGCCGTCGACCGGTCCGGCGGCGTAGCCGAGGACCGTGAGATAGCTCTGCACCAGGCGCACGGTGTCGAATGCGTCGTCGTCCAGGGCTACTGGCCGGTTCCGCGGCAACGGCGGCAGGTCGGCGATCAGGATCGGCTTGTCATCCGGCACCGGCACGGGCCCCAGCACCACGGCGACCGGAATCGAGACGCCGCCTTCGCCGCCCTCGGCGGCGTCGGGTATGCGGGCCACGACGGTCGGCGCTTCGCCGGGCGCGTAGTCGCGGCACACCGGCTCGTCCTTCAGCACGCGCCAGATGGCGCAGTCCTGTTCCGCGGCGGTGGAAATGGCGGTGTCGCCCATGGTCTTGCCGGTCGCCGCCAGCAGCACGCCGTCGGCGACATAGGTGGCAATGGCCACCGGAAGGGGAAGGGCGCAGGCGGCCAGCGATAACGCAGCCAACGTCGCCGTCGCGATAGCCACCACTCTGGCCATTTGTGCCCCCACACCCGGCGAATCACCTGTGGATAACGTTAGCGAAAGGGCGATTCGACGGCAAATGTCGAAGCGCATGTTCCCGACCGGTTCACCCGGCGTGGGCTTGGAGCCTTTCGTAGGCCGGCCGGCAGGCGTCCGCGATACGGGCCAGGTCGGCGGGAAGCGAGGCAATCGGCGCCCGGTACGGTTGCCAGCCGGTGGAGCGTTCCACCGCGCCATACCAGTGCGCCGCCCACAGGCCGTCGCTGTCACGCCGTCCGGCGGGCCAGGACAGCATCTCGGGCATGAAGGCGACATCGAAGGCGCGACACATGGCGGCCAGCGCGCTTGCCGGGTCGGCCAGGATGTCGCGGGCATCGAACACCGGCGGCGCGTTGCCCTGGCGGTCGGCGATGGCGTCGAACAGGTCGACCTGCTGCTGGAAGCCGAGATCGGCGGCGGTTACCGACTCTCGCTTGGCGGCGTAGGAGGCCAGTACCTCCTCGGGCGCACGGATCAGGAAGCCGTGCCGCAGGCCATCCAGCCAGTCGCGGCCGACCTGGTCCAGCAGGTGGTGCGTCATGTGCTTCTGGTAAAACACCGCCGCGCCGTCCGGCGCCGGCCCGGCACAGCGAGCGGTGATGGTTTTCCAGTCCGCTGGGTAGGCGGCGACGATCGCCTCTCGCATCGGGTGGTCGAGGTCGGTCGTCGCGAGGTAGTGGGCGTAGAGCGGCTCGTCCCACACCGCGGTGTCGGGCCGGTTCTCCCAGGCCCGCATCAGCGCGGTGGAGATGTTGCGCGGGCCGGACCACATCGCTATGCGCACCGTGCCGTCGCTCACGTTATCCTCGTGCGCGTCATCTGGAAGGACATCCCATGGCCTGGATCCGCACGATTTCCTATGCCGACAGCGACGGCAAGCTGCGCCGCCTGTACGACCGGATCAAGGGGCCGGGCGACAATGTCGACAACATCATGGCCGTCCACAGCCTGCGCCCGCACACGATGGAGGCGCACATGACGGTCTACAAGTACGTCCTGCACCACAGCGCCAACGAACTGTCGAAATCCTTCCTGGAGACGGTCGGGGTCTATGTCAGTCTGCTGAACGACTGCGCCTACTGCGTCGAGCACCACGCCGCGGGCCTGCGCCGGCTGCTGTCCGACGACGCGCGCTCCGACGCGGTGTTCGCCGCGCTGCGGTCCGACCGGCCGGACGAGGCTTTCGACGGCGCGGAACTGGCGATGCTGCGCTACGCGCGGGCGCTGACCGTGGCGCCGGGCTCGGTGGATGCGGCCATGCTGGCGGGGATGCGCGAGGCCGGCGTCGACGACGGCCGCATCCTGGAACTGAACCAGGTCACAGCGTATTTCAGCTACGCCAACCGCACCGTGCTGGGTCTCGGCGTCACCACCGAGGGCGACATCATCGGGCTGTCGCCGAACGACTCTGACAACCCCGACGACTGGTCGCACCGCTAGTAGAAATAGCGACCGCCGCCGGCGATCACGATCAGGATCAGGCCGAGCACCAGGTTGGTCGCGACGATCATCCGGATCTGGCGCATCTGGGCGCCGCCGGTGGGCCAGTCCTCGCCGGCGACGGCGGCACGCAGGCGCTTGAACGGCACGAACCAGATGTGCGCGAACAACGCCATCATCACCAGCCCGATGACTTGCATCAGGTGGATGTGCAGGCCGAGCCCGGCGAAGCCGCCGAACACGGCGAATATCATTATGTAGCCGGTGACCAGCAGAACCAGCACCGAGACCCAGACCCAGGCGAAGAAGCGCCGCAGGGTCTCGACCAGCAGCGCCAGGCGCTGCGGTGGCGGCAATACCTCCACCGACGGGCGCAGCGCCATGTGCGCGAAGAACATGCCGCCGACCCAGACCACGGCGCCCAGCAGGTGTAGCGCGATCAGATACGCCATGGCTCGCCTCCCAACGAACAAGGGCGGCCCCGCTGGACCGCCCTTGAGATTCTATCGGCTCGCACGCCCGATCACCAGTCGTCGCTTTTCTTCGGCTTGCGGCGTTCACCGCGCTGGGTGATCTTCTCGATCTTCACGTCGTTGCCGTCCATCGCCACCCGGCCGCTGATCTCAAGCTGCGCGAGCATCTTGCGCAGGTTGCGGTTCAGCCGCGACGACTCGATCTTCGACTCGTACCAGTACTCCACGTTGCGCATCGTCGCGCGCGTGGTGCGGTGGCTGATATAGCCGGAGAAGACGACGAGATACTCCTCGATGTCGAGAATCTCGTCCTCGGTGAAGCGGCTGAAGTTCAGCGTGTAGGCGGTGGCCAGGCCGCCACTGTCCTTGCTGGAGCCGTCGCCGCCGGCGCCGCCGTCGACCAGGTAAGCCAGCTTGTCGGTCAGCACCACGCCGAGGTCATCGGCCAGGGTCTTGGCGTTCTGGCCAACGGTTTCCAGGATGCATTCGCGGCTGCAGTCGACCGGCGCGCGCCAACTGTTGGGCGACACCACCTCGAAATTGCCGATCCGCTGGCCGTTGGTGACCTGCAGCAGGCGGCCCTCGATGCGGGCGCGGATCTTGGTCGTGTAGGACAGTTTCTCGGCGCTGGCGTAGATCGCGAACAGCATCACCACGTCGATCGGCGGCTGACGCACCGAGCGGGCGATGTCGATCAGTTCGGCGTCGGTGCGTCGCACCCGGCCCTGGGCGAAGTTGTCCAGCGTGATCGCGGTCTCGTCGTACAGGTTGAAGCCCATCTCGTTGACTTGCTCGGCGAGCGCGTTCATCACCCGGTTGAACACCCGGCTGTTGCGCGGCACCGTGTCCTCGTCCGCGTCCTCGCCCATGATCAGCAGGTTCGGCCCGCTGCTCTGCGCCCACGCCAACGGCGCCGCGCACACCAGCACGGCGGCGGCAAGCAGGGTCCGGCCCAAGCTTTTCATCGCACTACCCCTTTTTTCTGCGCCGGGACGTTCGGGTCGGCCGGCGATCGTTCGCTCCGACTGCCCTATGCATGGGCCGAAGCAGGTTTTCCGGTACCATGATAGAGAAAACCGGCCGGTCGCTGAAACGAAGAACGGCCCGCCCCCGGGGGAGCGGGCCGTCCTAGCCATCTGGCGCTACGGGAACCGCCGGTCAGCAGCCCGCCGCTTTGCGCAATTGTGCCGCCGGCCGGAACTTCAGGACCTTGGAGGCCTTGATCTTGATCTGCTCGCCGGTTTGCGGATTGCGTCCCTTACGCGCGGCCCGCTTCTGCACCGAAAAGGTGCCAAAGTTGCCGATCGTGTACTTGCCTTCTTTCTTGGAACTCTTCAGGCCGGACTCGATCTCGCCGAACACGAGCTCGACGACCCGCTTGGCCTCGGCCTTACTCAACTTGCCCTTCTGGGCGACGGTTTCGATAAAAGCAGCTTTGCTCATGCTCAGCCCCTGCAACTGATAGTGGACACAACATATTGTAACAGTGTGGTGCGCGGGCACAAAACCGGGGATCGACCGGAAGCCCAGGCGGGGCCTGGACTTGCGAACGACACCCCTCGCCAAGTCCTTGTTCCGCTTGGCTTTGCGGGGTTCGGTCCGGATCGAAAATTGATGCTTGGCAAGTACGGCCGGTGACGGCAACGATTTCTTGATCCTGACAGTGCAGCTTAGAATCGGGTGCAAGCCGCGCCCACCGGACTGCGGGTTGGGATAACGGGACCGAACATGTTGGACCACCTATGGCGATGCGCCGCCGTTCTGGCGCTGATGCTGCTGACGTTGCCGGCCGGCGCGGCCGGCAACGCAGACGGCGTCGCCGTGGTGATCGGCAATCAGCATTATCGCGGCGAGATTCCCGAGGCGGCGCAGGCGGCGCACGATGCGGCGGCGGTGCGCGACTATCTGTTGCGTGTGCGTGGATTTGATGCGGCCAATCTGATCGAGCTGGCCGACGCCAGCCGCGGCGATATCGCCGCCCTGTTCCTGCCGGGTGGGCCGGTCGAGCGCCTGGTGCGACCCGGCGACAGCGACCTGGTGGTCTACTTCTCCGGCCATGGCATTCCGGGCGACGACGCCGGCGCGGCGTTGCTCGGTGTCAATGGCGACGGTTATCCGCTTGCGACCTTGATGCGTCGACTGGCCGACCTGCCGGCGCGGCGGGTCACGGTGCTGCTCGAAGCCGGCTTCAGCGGTATCAGCCATGCCGGGCCGGTGCGCGAGCCGGCAAGCCCGACGGCGCTGCCCTACCAGGTGCCGGACCACATCACGCTGCTGGCGGCGGCCGATGCCGGGCAGGTCGCCGGCTGGGCTCAGACGCCGGGCGGCGGCTTGTTCACCGCGGCGGTGCTGGCGGCGTTGTCCGGCGACGCCGATGCCGAGGGCGACAAGGATGGCCGCACCACGCTGGGTGAAGTCGAGGCCTACTTGAGCGACAGCTTGCCGGCGACAGCGATGCGGATCACCAGACGGCAGCAGCACGCGGTGCTGCGCGGCGCCGACGACTGGGTGCTGGCTGGCGGCAAATCGCCGGCGCTGGCCGTGGCGGACGGCGAGGCGCGAGTGCTGACCAACGCGTCGTTGCGCGATCGGCCGACGACGCGGTCCGACCGGCTGGAAGTGCTGGCGCCGGGGGCGTTCCTGCAACTGCTGGCGCAAGGGCGCGACCGCAACTGGCTGAAGGTGCGCTGGCGCGACGTGGAGGGCTATGTCTTTGCGCCGCTGGTGGCGCGCGGCGGCGAGCCGGAGGCGCGTCCGCCGGTGCCCGGCCAGGCGCCGCGTACCGCCACCGCGAAACCGGCGTCCGCGCCGGCGCCGGTGGTGATGGAAAGCGAGCAGGGTGAGATGCTGCTGCTTGACGACCTCGCGCTGCGGGCCGGTCCGGGCGACAACGACGCCGTGATCGAGGAGCTGCGCGCCGGTATCCGGTTGCGGGTCACTGGCACGGTGATGAATGGCGCCCGCCTGAGGGTGCAACTGGCGAGCGGCCTGGTCGGATTCCTGCCGGTCGAAGTGCTGACGCCGGCGCCGGCCAGCGACCTGCCGGTGGAGCAGGCGCTGGACCGGATTCGCGCCGGTCTCGGCCAGGGCGGCTCGACCACGGCGGTCCGCGCGGCGGCGGAACTGGACGACAAGCTGATCGTCGAGGTCCACGACCGCGTCCTCAGCGACTTCGTGCACACCTTGGCGCCAGGCCAGCTTGTCGACGCCATCGCCGTTGGCCTGTACCGCGCGGCGCGCACCGACGCCGATCAGTTCGACGGCGCCCGCCTGACCCGGGCGGCGATCGACGGCATCATCGACAGCCTGGACCGGCATTCCGGTTATCTCGACCCGAAGCAGTATCGCGACATGCAGGTGCAGGTGCGCGGCGAGTTCGCCGGTCTCGGCATCGAGGTCACGATGGAGAACGACAAGGTCAAGGTGATCTCGCCGATTGACCACACACCGGCGGCGCGGGCCGGGCTGCGGGCCGGCGACCTGGTCAGTCATCTGGATGGCGAGCCGGTGGCCGGCATGACCTTGCCGCAGGCGGTGGCGCGCATGCGCGGCCTGGTCGGCACTGCGATCACGTTGACGGTGGAGCGCAAGGATCAGGCGCCGTTCGACGTCACCATCGTGCGCGACGTGGTGCGCATTCAGGCGGTGCGCTGGCAAGTGCGCGACGACATCGGCTATATCCGCATCACCACCTTCAACGAGAATGTCGACGACGACGTACGCGAGGCCATCGCGGCGATCCGCGACGAACTGGGCGCCGGTTTCCGCGGCCTGATCCTCGACCTGCGCAACAATCCCGGCGGCCTGCTGAAGCAAGCCGTCTCGGTCAGCGACGTATTTCTCGACAAGGGCGAGATTGTCTCGCTGAAGGGGCGGGCGCCGGCCGACTCGTGGCGCTACCGGGCGACCAGCGGCGACGAGATCGGCGGCCGGCCGGTGCTGGTGCTGATCAACAATGGCTCGGCCTCGGCTTCCGAAATCGTCGCTTCCGCGCTCCAGGACCAGCGCCGCGCGGTGGTCGCCGGGGTGACGTCGTACGGCAAGGGCTCGGTGCAGACGATCATGCCGCTGCGCAACTCCGGCGCCCTGCGGCTGACCACGGCGCTCTACTACCGCCCAAGCGGTTCCAACTTCGACGGCGCCGGGGTGCACCCCGACGTCGAACTCGACACCGAAGGGCTGGAACTGCCGGACGTTATCGACCGCGCCCGCCGCCTGCTGGTGTTGCAGGCGGCCAATCCGGCCCCGCCCGACGACCGGCCGGCGCGAGAATAGACGCCACGGGCAACGTCGTCCGGTCAGATAACGGACCTATATCGTTCCATGTTTAGCCGGCGCCAGCCCACTCCCCCACCCGGCCACCCATCGCCAGTATCCTTGTGGGTGGCCGGGTGGGGGAGTGGGCTGGTGCCGATTCCGCGAAGGCGGGAAACGCTCTAGTTCGTGCGCGGCACGCCGATGCGTTGGTTGCGCAGCACATCGCGTTCCATCTTGCGCCGCTGTTCGATCAGTTCGCGTTGCTGATTGGCGGCGAACTCGCCCTGATGCTGGGCGTAGCTGCCCGGGCAGCCGCCGCGGGTCTTGCAGTAGTCCGCATAGGCGTCGCGCTGGGCCGGCGGGACGTCGGAATAGTCGCCCTCGTCCTGCAGGCTCGGCAGTTTCCGGTCGCGGAGCTGATCGCTCTTGTCGGTCGGGCCGCTGCTGCCGCCCGGGCCCGGCAGAGTGCGGTCCGGCAGCCTGGTATTCGGCTGCGTGTTCTGCTGGGCGGCCGCGCTGCCGGCGGCCAGGCTCAGCGCCAGCGCCAGCGCCAGCGCCGTAATCCATCGGCTCATATGTCGTCTCCATCGCGGATCATCGCGTGAGGGCCGGGCATTTGACGACGTCGGCGCATGGCGCGCAGTGACGGCTGTCATGCTCCCGGCTTGCACGCATCTTGCCCGCCATCCTACACCAAGTGCCGCGCGGGAGACGTTAAGACAGGGAGGAGCGGACGATGTCGGAGTTGCTCACCATCGAGCGGCGGGGGTTGCCGTCGGGCGACGTGGCGGTGTGGATCACGATGCGCCGCGAGCGGCGGCTGAACGCGCTCGACGCGGCGCAGACCGGGCGCCTGACCGACGCCTTCGCAAGCCTGGCCGATGACGGCGCGGTGCGCGCGGTGGTGCTGACCGGATCCGGGCGTGGATTCATCGGCGGCGCCGACATCGACGAACTGAGCGAACTGGACGAAACCAGCGGCCGGCGGTTCATCAGCGACCTGCATCGGCTGATCACCGCGATCCGACGTTGCCCGGCGCCGACCATCGCGGCGATCAACGGATACTGCCTGGGCGGCGGCCTGGAGGTGGCGGCGGCCTGCGACCTGCGCGTCGCCGCCGACAGCGCCCGCTTCGGCATGCCGGAAGTGCGGGTCGGCCTGCCGTCGGTGATCGAGGCGGCACTGCTGCCGCGCCTGGTCGGCTGGGGCAAGGCGGCGGAGATCGTGCTGACCGCGAACCAGCTCGACGCCGCCGAGGCCGAGCGTATCGGCCTGGTGCAGAAGGTGGTGCCGGCGGCTGAGTTGAACGATGCCGCCGAAGCCTGGCTCGGCGATCTCGATGCCGCCGGGCCGCAGGCACTGCGGGCGCAGAAGGCGCTGTTGCGGCGCTGGGAGAGCGAGCCGCTCGACCGTGCCGTCGCCGCCGGCATCCAGCAGTTCGCCGAAGTCTGCCGCACCGGGGAGCCGGTGCGAATGATCGCCGCATTCAAGGACGAACGTGCCGCTGCCAAGGCGAAGGGCTGACCGGGTGGCGAAGCACCCTTGGGCCAAGGATCGCTGGGTCTTCGGCTACGCATCGCTGATGTGGCTGCCGGGCTTCGAGCCGGCCGAACGGCTGCCCGGGATGGTGCGCGGCTGGCGGCGCGACTTCACGCTGATGAGCACCATCGCCTGGGGCAGTCCGGAGCGGCCCGGCCTGTGCGCCGCGCTGCATCCGGGCGGCGCCTGCCTGGGCGCGGCGTTGCGAGTCCGGGCCGCTGACTGGTCCAAGGTCGAGGCCTACCTGCGCGTGCGTGAGCAGGCGTATCGGTGGATCGAGGTTCCGGTGAGCGTGCCGGGTGGGCAGGTCCTGGCCACGACCTTCGCTTTCGACCCCGACCACCCGCGCGCGGTCGGTCGGTTGCCGTTCGAGGAGACCGTACGCCTGATTGGCCAGGGTGCGGGGCGCAACGGGACCTCGCGCGATTATCTCGCCAACACCCTGGCGGCGGTCGTCGAGCTGGGTGGCGGTCGCAATCGTTACCTGCAGCGCGTGCACCGCGCCGTGGGCGCTCTATCGAATGATGGGAATATTTGCTAAAATGATCCATTCGCGACGTTGTACGTCGTCGCGTGGGCGGTCCGCGGAAAAGGAAGCAATGCTGTTGAGCATGCTCGGTAGGTTCGGACGGCATCGGGACGGCGCGGTCGCCTTGGAATACGTGCTGCTGGTCGCCGGCATTGGCGTGGTCGTGCTGGCCGCGATCTTCCTGTTCGGCGAAGACCTGTCCAGCTACTGGAATACCCTGAACGACAGCTTGTCGGTGACCGCGACCTGATCGTTCCGCGCGTCGAGCCGCCGGCGCGACCGGTCAGCTCAGCGGGACAGCGTGCCGTCCCACTCGATTGCCAGCGCGCCGGCCATCTTCTCCAGCTTCTCGCGTTCAACGATGTGGATGGCGGTGCCGCGGCGCTCGACGATGCCGCCGCTGACCAGTTGGCTCATCGAGCGGGCCACCGTCTCGCGCGTGGTGCTGGCCCGGCTGGCGATGGTCTTGTGGGTCGGCATCTTCTTGATCACGCCGGCGTTCGAGGTGTTGTCCGGGTTCTCGTCGGCCAGCCGAAGCAGTTCGACATAGACCCGCTGCACCGCGCCCAGGGTCGACAGGTCCATGATCCGCTCGTCGCAGCTGCGCACGATGCCGGCGAGCCGCTGCAGCACGTGGCTGGCGATGTCGGCGTGGTCGGTGACCAGGTTCATGAACAGTTTCGGCGCCAGCGAGGCCAGCAGGCTTGGCCCGACCGCGACCACGCTGGCCGAGCGCGGGGCGCCATCGATCGCCGACAGCTCGCCGAAGAAGCCGCCGGCGGCGACCTTGGCCAGGGCGATCTCGCGGCCCGACATGGAGAAGTTGACGATCTGCACGGAGCCGTCGATGACGAAATAGACGTCGCGGTCGTCACTGTCCTTGTCGAGTATCTGCTCGTCGGCGGAATAGCGCCGCCAACGGCAGCGCCGCTCCAGATCACGGCGCTCTTCCGGTGTCAGACAATTCAGCAGCTTGACCTCGTCAAGCCGTTGCGCCGTCTCGGCCACGGCGAATCTCCTCATCTGCCGACCTGGCCAAAGTATAGCCGTTTTCGTTAAAGGTTTCAGTGTTTTGGCAAAATGGACCAATCCGCTCACAGGGGACGGACCTGGGTTCGCGGGGGCTCAACCGCCGAACAGCACCTGGTCGCGGTCGTAGAGCCTGGCGGCGATCGCCAGCAGCAGCACCGCCAGCAAGCCGGTACTGGCCGAGGCGATCAGCGCCTCGCTCCACAGCACCGGCTCCTGGCGCATCAGCTTGCCGATCACCAGAATCTGCCCGAAGGTCGGGATCAGCAGCATCCACAGCTTGGTGCTGACCGGCACGAACACCAGGATCATCCCCGGCAGCGACGGGATCAGCGGCAGCAGGCCGAGGTAGGTCTGGGTCTCCTTGTAGCTGCGCGAGACCGTGGTGATGATCATCTGAATCGAGGTCGCGAAGGCCATCAGCGGCACGGTGACCAGGAAGGCGGCGACGAAAGCGTCATAGCCCGGGTTGATGCGGATGCCGTAGTCGCCGCGGCTGACATACTCGAACATGAGCTTGAAGGCGCCGAGCTGCAGCAGCACCGCGACGGTGGTGAAGGCCATGGTGGCGCCGGCCTTGCCGAGCATGATCTGCCAGCGCGGCACCGGGTTGGCCAGCAATGGCTCCAGGCTGCCGCGCTCGCGCTCGCCGGCGGTGGAATCGATCGCCAGGTAAACGCCGCCGACGAAGATGGTGAAGATGATGAACGGCGGCAGCATGTTCAGGAAGAAGCCGGCCAGGCTGCGGCTGCGCCCGACATTCACGTTGTCGATGCGCACGGCGCTGGCCAGGGTGTCGGGCAGGTCCAGGGCGCGCAGCCGCTGCACCGCCAGCTGAACCGCGTATTCGCGCACCTGCTGCGAGACCCGGCTGACGCTGACCACCGTCGACAGCCGGGTGGCGTTGATGATCATCTTCACCTGCGCCTGGTCCAGTGCCTCGACTTTCTCGGTGAAGTCCGGCGGGATCTGCAGAACCGCGTCGACGTGGCCGGCGCGCACCGCAGCACGCGGCGACGGCGGCGCCGGCCGCACCTCGATACCGGCCCGGTTCAGGAAGGCGATCAGGTCCGGCGCGTGCTCTGCGCCTTGCACCGAGATCACCAGCTTGCTTTCGCCCTGGCCGCGCAGCATGCCGCCGACGAAGTTCAGCAGAAGTCCAAGCAGAAGCGCGCCGATGAACGGGTAGATCAGCGCCATGAAGACGCTGCGCCGGTCGCGGAAATTGTCCACGGTCTCCTTGACGAAGACCGCCCAGGCGCCGTGCAGCGGCCTCATGGCGCGGCCGCCACGGCGGCGAGAAAGATCTCCTCCAGGTCGGCACAGCCGGTCTGCGCGCGCAATTCGTCGGCGCTGCCATTGGCGACCACGCGGCCGTGCGCGATCACCACCATGCGGTCGCACAGGGCAGCCACCTCGGTCATGATATGGCTGGAGAACAGGATGCAGCGGCCGGCCTTGCGCATGTCGTCGATCAGCGCGCGCACCGCCCGGCTGGCGGAGATGTCGAGCCCGTTGGTCGGCTCGTCCAGCATCACGTTGTGCGGGTCGTGCACCAGGGCGCGGGCCAGCGCCACCTTCAGCGTCTCGCCCTTGGAGAAGCCGCGCACGCGGCGCTTGTCGAGCTCGGCCATTTCCAGCCGCTCGAACAGGGCGTCGATGCGCCGTTCCAGGTCGCGCCCGCCAAGGCCGTGCAGCCGGCCATAGTAGCGCACATGTTCGCGCGCGGTGAGCCGCGGATAGAGGCCGCGCTGGTCGGGCAGCACGCCGATGCGGCGCTGCACCGCCGGCCGATCGTGGACCGCGTCCAGGCCGTCGATCAGGGCGCTGCCGCTGTCCGGGCGCAGCACGGTGTAGAGTACCCGCAGCGTGGTGGTCTTGCCGGCGCCGTTCGGGCCGATCAGGCCGGTGACCTGGCCGTCGGCGGCGCGGAAGTCAACGCCGGCCAGTGCGTGCACGCCGCCGAACCGCTTGCGCAGCGAATGGACTTCGATCACGAGATCACGAGGCCAGAACTGCCATCGCCTCGCGCAGGAAGGGCAGGCTTCGTTCCACCGCCGCCTCGCCCTCGTCGATGGCTTCCTGGGCGCGATCGAATTCGAGCAGCGAGATGTTGCCGACCCGGGGCGCGATGGTGACATCGGGCGGGTCGCCGGCCAACCGGGCGCGCGCCACGCGGTCCTGCAGGATGTTCAGCGAGTTGACCATGACGTTGAACAGGCCGGGTTCGGGGCCCTTCTTGCCGAGTTGCTTCAGGACGCCGGTGTCGTCTTCCAGCTTGGCCGCCTTGGCCAGCCGGCCGGCATGCGCGAACAGGTCGTAGCCGACATTCATCTCCTCGCTGCGCTGGCCGCGGCCCATCATGTCGGCGTTGAGGTTGACGGCGATGACCAGCCGGGCGCCGTAGGCACGGCAGACCGAGACCGGCACCGGGTTGACCAGCGCGCCGTCGACCAGCCAGCGGTTGTCGATGTCGACCGGCTTGAACACGCCGGGCAGGGCATAGGAGGCGCGCACGCCGTCGACCAGCGGGCCGTTGCGCAGCCAGATCTCGTGCCCGGTGAGCAGTTCGGTGGCAACGGCGACGAACCGCTTGGGCAAGCCCTCGATCTGCGCGTCGCCGAGATTCTCGGACAGCACCCGGCGCAGCCGGTCGCCGGCGATCAGGCCGCCGCCGAGCACGACGTCGAGATAGCGCAGGATGCGCATCCGGTTCAGGCCGAGGGCCCATTGCTCCAGCATGTCGAGGTGGCCGGCGAGCCAGACGCCGCCAACCAGCGCACCGACCGAGGTGCCGGCGACCACGTCGACCTGCACGCCGGCACGCTCCAGGGCGCGCAGGACGCCGATATGGGCCCAGCCGCGGCCAGCGCCGCTGCCAAGCGCCAAGCCTATGCGCGGTGCGGTCATCTGAGACGGCTCCTCCCCAGCCCCGGTAACACCACAGCATGCCAGAAACCGGCGCCGGACGGAAAACCACTGCGGCGTCGATTTCCCGCTTGCGCGGCCGCTGGGCTGTGGCTATAAGGGTCGTCCGCGCCGGCCACGTGCAACTGCATGCTCGGTCGGCGCGATCCCAGACCGAATTGATCTGGAAGAGGTGTTCGCACCTCTCGATGATTCGGCGCGGTCCGGGAGGCGTTATTTGACAATTTGGTTATCTGAGAAGGGAATCGTGGGCGGCGGTTTGGCTTGGTCTTTGGGTTGGTTTTTCCGGGACCTGGTTTGATCGCGGTTCGGCGGTGGTGCTTTCGGGCGCTGTTGCCGTTCCGGTCTTA